>JALOCI010000068.1 GCA_023227835.1 Bacteroidales bacterium | reverse complement strand
ATTCATCATAAAGCTAAGAAAGACACAACGAGAAATACAGGCAGTCTTTGGTGGAGGGACAGAGGAGTGTCTTGTAGGTGTCTACAGTTATAAAAAAAATAATCAATTGCTGATCGATAATATAAAACAGATTCTATGATAATATTAATCCTGTATCATATCCTATATGTGTCTTTTCCAGTAACGACGGATTAAATATTAAATTAGGATTGGGAGTTATTGATTATACAATGACAAATAGTAAATCAAAATTTAAAATGATTTACGAACCAAGCAGCCTTGAATTTAACACCCTGTCTCCCGCAACAATTAAATGGAAGCTCGTTGTTACAGAACAGGAATACATCTTCACACCAATTGAAGAGAGGTTCCCGCGAGGCACGAATCTGCCAATGGAAATGATTCTTACTAAAGTGGAATGATATAGCTCTGACAAAGGTTGAGTAGTTGTTGCCAATCTTTTGAGGTACAGTTCAAAGATGCTGGTTTTTTTAAATGGCTTCTAAGCCACTTTTGCATTAGGCATATCTCTAGTATAAAAAGCGGCGTCTTTAATGCTTTGTGGCCTTCATTGTGATAAAAAAAACCGAAAGCTACACTTTGCTTTCGGGGGTTTTTAATTATGCCTGCTCCGGAAGAGCATAGAGATATCCAAGAGTAGACATAAATATTGTATAGCAGTATTTTTCGCTACATCATACTTTTTAGTCATTGATTATGTGTGTTTTACAAACCTTATCGATATTACTTTCTGCTATAAGTAGTTAGCTCTAAACATATTTTAAATTATATCCTTAATTTTAACCCGAAAAAATGTGAGATAACTACATAATCTTAATATGATAAAAAAAAATTTAGTTTTCATTCTGAGCGTAGTATTTCTCCTGTTTTCCGGGAGAGAGGCTGGAGCACAGTCGTATGGAGAATCAGAAATACTATACATTCACACAGATAGAGAACTTTATCTGCAGAATGACACAATATGGATGAAGGGTTACCTACAGAACAGATCATATATTTCAACTGAGGATCTCAGTAGATATATTTATGTGGAATTGTGCGAGGATACTGTCATAAAGAGAGTAAAACTAAAGTATGGTGAGGATGGATTCTCCGGATATCTCAGTCTTAATTACGATATAGAACCAAAAAGATATACTCTTAGAGCATATACTCTCAATATGCAAAACTATCCATCAAGACTATTCTTCACTAAATGGATAGATGTATATTCCAAGAATAATGAAAATATCATTGATAATAAAAATTTATTGGAAAGTGATCTCTCCGAAGATATAGACATTCAATTTCTCCCGGAAAGCGGTAGATACATTGCAGGCAGACCAGCCAAAATTGCTTATAAAATTATAGGCAGGGATGGCTTTTCAAGAAATGCAGAGATAAAATTATACAATCGGAAAGATTCGTTAATAGGTGTTTATAACCCAAGACACAAAGGTATGGGAATAATAAATTTATTCTGTGTCGATTCTTGTGGTTATTATGCGTTGATAAAAGGGGAAAGGGGAAAAGAATTAAAAGTGGAACTGCCGGATCCGGACACAAGCGGCGCAATGATTTCTCTATCGAGAAACAATGGGAAAATTATCTTCAGTGCTTTCGCTGACAAGGGTCAAGATAGTTGCATACTTGTAATAAAAAACAATTCAGAAGTAATATATACAAAAAGTCTCCCGAAAGCATCATGTGCTTCAGGTGGATATGAATTTAACAGCATCTTATTGGACATATCACTTCCTAAGGGGGTCAATTCCATGGCTATTATAAATGCAAAAGGTGAAATCCTGGCCGAAAGACTTTTTTTTGTAAAAAATACTGACAACCCCGTAACAACAATAAATTGTGACAAGGACAGATATAATAACAGGGAAAAAGTAGGACTTGTGTTTTCCGTAAAAGACACTTCTGGAAATCCTGTATTTGGGGAGTTTTCTGTATCCGTTACAGAAAAAGAGACACATGAAAAAATTCCGGAAAACGACAATATGGTTAGTTACATGTGGTTAACCGGAGAGCTTTCTGGAAATATTGAAGATCCTGGTTATTACTTTGCTGAAAATATTCCTGACAGAGATCGCAACCTTGATCTGTTAATGATGACACAGGGTTGGAGATACCACATTTCAGGTATCAATACATATAAAAGAGAGTATCATCAGGAAATATCGGGAGAGACCCGAGGTCTTTTTAATAAAATCCCAAAGAATCCCAATTTAATGATATACGCTCCGAAAATCAAATTGTTACAAGCATATATCCTTGATAAGCAGAACACTTTCACAATTGAGAATCTTGATTTTCCGGATAGCACATACTTTATCCTTGGCGTATCCGGACGGCACGACGGACAACTTTATTCTATTTATGTCAATAAAGACCGTTTTCCTAATTTTGAAAAAAGATATTTTTATCAGCCACAAATTAAAGTAAGTCCAGAACCAGTTTCACAAAATGTAACAACTGTCGAAAAGCAGACAGTTGCAGACATGAACAGAAAGTTGAGTGAAATTGTAGTAAGTGCTCCTGCAAATAATATAGTAAGGCCCAAATTCAATCCGTCTCCATTCAACCAATCCTTTTCAAGAAACCAGATAAGAGAGAGAGAAGAACTTGACAAGTATGACGGCATGTCTCTGGTAAGTTATATTATTACATCATTCCCAAATCTATATATGCAGAACGGGAGGATAGTTTCTGGAAGGGCTTTTAATATGTTCACCGGAGTAAATTTATCCCCTGTTATATATATCGATTGCTTGCCAGGCGATTCTTCTCAAATTGAGGCACTCACGACTACAGATGTTGAAAACGTTGTATATCTGAGAGGGAACGATGCATTCCTCTATAATACTTCTGCAAGCGGTGCTATTTTGATCACTACCAGACACTGGCTTAACGATAAAGATAAAAAGGCAAATTCAAATGTTATTAAGATCAACCCTTTAGGATATCAAAAACAGGTAAAATTCTACTCTCCAAAATACGACACCGAAGCAAAGAAAAACTCCGGTATAAAGGATCTTAGAAAAACCGTGTACTGGAATCCATGTATTAGAAGCAATAAAAATGGAAGCGCCTGTATTGATTTCTACACATCAGACACAAAAGAAAATCTAACCGTAACCATTGAAGGTCTCACATCAAAGGGAGAAGCTATATCAGAAACTAGTACAGTAGAGATTAAGAAAGAACATCCGAATATAGAGAAATAACCATGAAGAAAATGTATATGCTGTATTGCATGCTCATCTTTATTTTATGCAATATAGTGGTTAATGCACAAACAGACAATCGTTATAATGAATCTGAAAAGATATACCTTCACACAGACAGAGATGTTTATATTCAGAAAGATACTATCTGGATTAAAGGTTATCTCCAGAATACTTGTTACACTAATCGGAAAGATATCAGTAAATATATTTACGCTGAGCTCTTCGGAGATACTCTTATTAAAAGAATTAAAATCAGGGATAACGGAAAAGGGTTTTCCGGATATATACCACTAAGTAGTAATATTCCTTCAGGAACATATACATTAAGATCATATACCCGAAATATGCAGAATTTTCCAGAAAAGTATATGTTTCTAAAGCCTGTTACCATTGTCGGAAAGAGCATTCCCGGGAATAATTCCTCTTTTACCGGAAAATCTTTAGACAATAACCCGGAAGATTTTGATCTTCAGTTTTTACCTGAAAGTGGTCGCTATCTTTCCGGTAAACCGGCAAAAATTGCATTCAAGGCAATCGGCACTGACGGTTTATCAGAAGAAGTTAATATTAAACTATATAACACGAAAGACTCTCTGATTGGAGAATACAAGACAGTTCACAAAGGGATGGGGTTTATAAGTCTTTATAATGTAGATACAAGTGGATATAAGGCTGTTGCGACAACAACATATGGGTATATAAAAAAATTCTCTCTCCCAAAGCCGTCTATTCAAGGAGCCATGATAACCTTGAATAACTCCGGAGAAAAAATAATTGTAAAAACATATATTTCAAAAGAGATTGATTCTTGTTCACTAATTATTCGAAATGGTTCAGAAGTTCTTTATTCTGTGCCTGTAAAAGATGAGACAATCAATCTTTTTTATACAAAATCCCTTGCCGCTGGTGTAATTTCCGCTGAAATCCATTCAGTTTCAGGAGACATTCTTGCTGAAAGGCTATTTTATGTTAAAGACAACTCTATACCAATTCTTACTATGAATTGCAATAAAAGTAAATATTATACCAGAGATTGTGTCGAGTTGACATATAGCCTGAAGGATTCTACAGGAAATCCGTTAATTGGAGAATTTTCCATATCAGTAATCGACAAATCGCTTAATACGAATAAGTTTGACAAAGTTTCTATCGTAGAATACTACAATCTTGTAAGTGAACTAAATGGATATGTGGAAGATCCGGAATATTATTTTAATGATTTAGACAAAAACCGAGAGAGGAATCTTGATATACTAATGATGACTCAGGGGTGGAGATTTCATACGTATGGCACCAATAGCTTCACAAGAGAATACGGGCAGACTATTTCTGGTTTTACATCCGGATTGCTGAATAAAAAGAGCAAGAATAGTAATCTTATGTTATTTGCTCCTGCTATTAATCTACTACAAGCATATCAACTGAATAAACAAAACAATTTTATAATAGAGAATCTGGATTTTCCTGAGGGGACTAAATTCCTTTTCGGTACTTCAGGGAAACACGGGGGACAACTATATGGAATACACATTAATAAAGAGATGTTTCCTGAAATCAAAGAAGAATATATTACCTCTATTA
The DNA here is from genome assembly GCA_023227835.1 of Bacteroidales bacterium. GTDB lineage: Bacteria > Bacteroidota > Bacteroidia > Bacteroidales > UBA932 > Bact-08. Next base: position 7,554 of record JALOCI010000068.1, on the reverse strand, counting down.
TGGGTAAAAGAGATGAAGACATACAGATTTCACTTATTTCTAAGGGCGTGATTTCACCTGCCGATATGGAGATCCAGATTGAAGGACTGGTGGTTGAGGCCCAAGCAAAGGAAAGATATAAACCGAAATACAATCCTTCTCCATTGATGCATACTTTTACAAGGCATCAAATAAGGGAAAGAGAAGAATTAGCCGATTTTGATGAAATGCCTCTTACTTCATATATATGCAGCACATTTCCCAATCTATATAAAAATAATGGAGTTATTGCATCTGGCCGGGCAACAAACTTCGACGGACCTCAGCAACCACAACTATACGTTGACGGACTTAGATGGAATAGCACAAAACTGCTTGATGATTATGGATATTTAGTCATGGATATAGAAAACGTAGCCTTTTTGAAAGGGCTGGAAGGTTCTGCATTTAATACAACCGATGGAGTAATACTCATAACAACTAGAAGAGGTGAGGGAGGAGTAAACTATAAAGCATCTAATGTTGTTGATTTCACTCCGCTGGGTTATCAAAAAGAGACACAGTTTTATTCACCGAAATATGATACTCCGGAAAGTCTTAAAACTCCGTATAAAGATTTCAGAAATACAATTTTTTGGGCTCCATTTGTAAAGACGGACAATGATGGCTTAGCAAAAATTATATTCTATACAAATGACAGGAGTCGTGGATTTTTAATATCGGCACAAGGGCTGACAATTGATGGAAGACCTATTAATTTTGATGGAGAAATAAGAGTCTCCGGTATTTCTAATCCAGCTTCAAAACAGCCATAAAGGCACTCTGAGGCACCTCGACGTTTCCTACCTGACGCATTCTCTTCTTACCCTTCTTCTGCTTCTCAAGGAGTTTCCTCTTTCTGGAGATATCACCGCCATAACATTTAGCAGTAACATCCTTTCTGACAGCCTTTACAGTCTCTCTTGCTATAATCTTGGCTCCTATGGCTGCCTGAATGGCAATGTCGAATTGTTGCCTTGGTATCAGCTCTTTAAGTTTTTCACACATCTTGCGGCCAAAATCATATGCGTGATCTTTATGTATAAGGCTCGAAAGAGCATCCACCGGCTCAGAGTTCAGCAGTATGTCAAGCTTAACAAGCTCAGCCTGCTTATATCCGATAACATGGTAGTCAAACGAGGCATAGCCCTTGGATACCGACTTAAGTTTATCATAGAAATCAAAGACGATCTCAGCCAACGGCATCTCAAAATTGAGCTCGACCCTCTCACTGGTAAGAAAATGCTGGCTGACAAGAACTCCTCTCTTGTCAAGGCAGAGCTTCATAATCACACCAAAGTAATCCGATTTAGATATAACCTGAGCCCTGATATACGGTTCCTCAATATAGTCAATCAATGTCGGTGCCGGCAATCCTGAAGGATTATGGACATCCATCACCTCACCCTGTGTTGTGTATACTTTATATGAAACGTTCGGGACTGTCGTGATTACATCCATGTCGAACTCTCGGTAAAGCCTCTCTTGTATAATCTCCATGTGAAGAAGCCCGAGAAATCCGCCTCTGAATCCAAACCCGAGAGCGAGTGATGACTCCGGGTCAAAAACCAGGGAAGCATCATTAAGCTGAAGTTTTTCAAGAGATGCTCTCAGATCCTCGTATTCGTCAGCCTCCACGGGATACAAGCCGGCAAACACCATCGGTTTCACCTCCTCGAATCCGGCTATGGAAGTGGTGCAAGGCCTTTCTCTGTGTGTAATTGTATCACCGACCTTTACCTCACTTGCAGTCTTTATGCCGGATATAATATACCCTACATCACCCGTCCTAACCTCACCGGTTGGTATCATCTTCATCCTGAGGATACCGACCTCGTCAGCTTCATACTCCTTGCCGGTATTGAAGAATTTAACCTTATCCCCTTTCCTGATTATTCCGTTCTCAACCTTGAAATAGGCAATAATACCCCTGAATGAGTTGAATACCGAGTCAAATATGAGTGCCTGCAATGGAGCATCCTCCTCACCCTTTGGCGGTGGGACACGTTTCACTATAGCCTCGAGAATTTCAGGCACACCAACGCCTGTCTTGCCGCTGGCAAGAAGGATATCCTCATCTTTGCAACCGATGAGATCAATAATCTGATCTTTGACCGTCTCAACCATAGCCGCATCCATATCGATCTTGTTGAGAACCGGTATGATCTCCAGATCATGATTCAGGGCTAAGTAGAGGTTTGAAATAGTTTGGGCCTGTATTCCCTGTGTCGCGTCAACGACAAGCAATGCGCCTTCACATGAGGCAATTGCCCTTGACACCTCATACGAGAAATCCACATGGCCGGGAGTGTCAATCAGGTTAAGAGTATATTTATCGCCATCATGGATATAATCCATCTGTATTGCATGGCTCTTGATAGTAATACCCTTCTCTTTTTCAAGATCCATGGAATCGAGCACTTGTGCCTCCATTTCTCTCGCATTAAGTGTATTTGTCTGCTCAAGAAGACGGTCGGCCAGTGTGCTTTTTCCGTGGTCAATATGTGCTATTATACAAAAGTTTCTAATGTGCCTCATAAAATATTTCAAGGGTATTCGTTGGCTGCAAAGATAAAAATAATTAACAAATTCGTTTTATAGGTGTTATCTTTGTAAAATTCAGAAATCAATATTATCAATAATAATGTTAACTATCACAAATTTAAATGAGATAGCCTCGCAAGTCAGAAGAGACATAATACGCATGGTCTCTATGGCAGGTTCCGGACATCCGGGAGGGTCTCTCGGTTGCACCGATCTCATGACAGTATTGTTCCATAAAGAGATGAAACATGATCCGAAAAACTGGCGTCGTGACGGCGTTGGCTCCGATATGTTCTTTCTTTCTGCCGGCCATCTTGCTCCGGCCCTATACAGCCAACTTGCCCGTACAGGTTACATCCCCGTAAAAGAGCTTGCAGAAATCCGGAAATTGGGATCAAGGCTTCAGGGTCACCCGTCAGTTGAAAGAGGGCTTCCGGGAGTTCACGTTGCATCCGGCTCTTTAGGACAGGGGCTTTCTGTTGCAATAGGTGCTGCTCTTGCAAAGAGAATCCGCAAAGAGGAAAATTTCGTATATGTACTTACCGGAGACGGAGAGTGTGAGGAGGGGCAGATTTGGGAAGCAGCTCTCTTTGGAGCACAACAAAAGGTTGACAGGTTGATAGCTATGACCGACTGGAATGGTCAGCAGATTGACGGGCCAGTGGATTCTGTAATGAGCCTTGGCAATCTAAAGGCAAAATGGGAGGCTTTCGGCTGGGACTGTCTGGTTGTTGACGGACATAACATGGAAGAGATAGAGAAGGGTTTCACTTGGGCTAAATCGCTTGTCGGAAATGGCAAACCAAAGATTTTGCTCGTAAAGACAGTAATGGGAAAAGGGGTGGACTTCATGGAGGGAACCCATCACTGGCACGGCAAAGCCCCTAACGCCGAACAGACAGAGAAGGCTCTTAGCCAGTTGAAAGAGACACTGGGAGATTTTTAACCTGCAAACTATTCCATAATGAAAGAGATTTTTACAAATACAGGAAATAAAGATACAAGATCCGGCTTTGGAGCAGGGCTTCATGAGGTCGGAAAAAAGAACGGTGATGTTGTTGCTCTTTGTGCAGACCTTACAGGATCACTTAAGATGGATGCTTTTGCGGCAGAGTTCCCGGAGAGATTTTTCCAGACAGGCATTGCAGAGGCAAATATGATAGGAGTGGCATCCGGCCTGGCCTTGAGCGGCAAGATTCCTTACGCCGGCTCATTTGCCAATTTTGTTACCGGAAGGGTATATGATCAGGTCAGACAAGCCGTTGCCTACTCAAACACAAATGTAAAAATTTGTGCCTCACATGCAGGGATAACTCTCGGCGAAGATGGTGCCACACACCAGATAATGGAGGATCTCGGGCTTATGAGGATGTTACCCAACCTTACAGTAATCAACCCTTGTGACTACAACCAGACAAAAGCTGCCACAATCGCCATAGCGGATCATGTCGGACCTGTCTACCTCCGTTTTGGCCGGCCTTCTGTTCCCAATTTCACTCCTGCAGACCAAAAGTTCGAAATAGGTAAAGCCTTAAAGCTCATAGAGGGGTCGGATGTTTCAATATTTGCTACCGGTCATTTAGTCTGGGAATCAATCATTGCAGCTCAGGAACTTGAAAAAGCAGGCATCTCTGCAGAGGTAATAAACATTCACACTATTAAACCTTTGGATAAAAAAGCAGTCATAGAATCAGCCTCAAAAACAAAGGCGGTAGTAGTTGCAGAAGAGCATCTTATTGCCGGCGGGCTCGGAGAGCTTATTTCCGGGGTTCTTGCAAAAGAGAATCCGCTTCCTGTTGAGTTTGTGGCTGTTGATGATTTGTTCGGTCAAAGCGGTTCTCCGAGTGAGTTAATGCATAAATACGGACTTGACGCTTCAAGTATTATTGAGGCTGTTAAGAGAGTCACAGGAAGAAAATAGGGATTATGGACGATAAGGATATTCTGATACTCTTCAGAGAGGAGGGAAAAGAGAATTACGCTTTTAACCTTATCGTCAGAAAATACAGCGAGAGACTGTACTGGCATATAAAGAAGATGGTGATTTCACATGATGATGCAAATGACCTTCTTCAAAACACACTGATTAAAGCCTGGAACGCTCTTCCCGAATTCAGGGAAGAGTCCAGACTTTTCACCTGGTTATACCGGATTGCCACAAATGAAGTTCTTACATTCCTGAAAAAGAGACAGCTCAGATCTTTCCTCTCCCTGACCGATTACTCCAGGCAGTTGGAAAATGTACTTGAATCTGATGTTTACTTTAACGGAGACAAAACTCAGAAAGCCTTGCAAAAGGCCATACTGAAACTGCCGGAAAAACAGAGAATAGTATTTAACATGCGATATTTTGACGAACTAAAATACGAGGAGATTTCAGAAATTTTAGGGACCTCTGTCGGCGCGCTGAAAGCATCATATCATCATGCTGCAAAAAAAATTGAAGAGTCAATTCAGGAACTTATTTAATCCTTTTTAAATTTCTATAGTCAAAGAGGTATGAAAGAAAAAATTAATATAGACCAACCAAAATTGAAAGAGAATCCTTTCTCCGTTCCGGACAGATACTTCGAGAAACTCGAAGATGAAATCAGCGGAAGGATTTCGCATGTAGCGCCTAAACCAAGTTGGTGGTCAGTTTTAAAACCACAACTTGCGCTTGCTTCTGCTTTTGGCATTGTTCTCCTTATGGGGTATGGCGCAGTGACACTTTTTACCCCGGAGGCCAAGAAAACAGATCCTATTCCTGTTAATCAAATATCAGAGTTTAACCGGACATTCAATTCCGAAGAAGGTATAACAGATAAGAGCTCCGATTCTCTCTCACAAACAAAAGGAATTGATCCTGATCAGATTGTAGAATATCTTAATGCAGATGCATCATTGGTTTACCTTGCATCTCTTGAATAATTAATGCATTATGAAAAGATTGTTTGTTTTTATAATTATTCTGTGCCTTCATTCGGTAAGTCATGCACAAATGCCTGATTATCCGCAACAAGGTCCGACATCAAAACATGAACAGCTTCTGAGTGCAAAAATTGCCTTCTATACATCGGAGATGAATCTCACCCCTCAGGAAGCAGCAGCTTTCTGGCCGGTATATAATCAGTATTGGGAAGAGAAGGAGATTGCCCACAAGAGAGTTCAGCGTAACATGAGGGTTTTGATGATGATATTGAAAGAGAAAAAACCTAATTACGAGGATAATCTCAGAAGAATCCTGGATGCGTATATAACCAGCCTATCTATTGATGGTGTTATAAACAGAAAATATTTTGAAGAATTCCAAAAAGTGCTTCCAGTCGAGAAGGTGGCAGCCTTTTATAAGGCTGAAGAGGATTTCAGAATAAGGCTCATTTATGAGTTACGCAAAGGAGGAGAAAAAAGGGTATCTAAATAGAAATCCCCGGTAAGATTCCGATACTTCCAGCTTTTTGTTACTCCATCGGCTTCATATATTGAAAACGCCTCCTCTATGCATCCGCCAATGTCTGTCAGGCTGACCTCCTCCGGCAATTTTTCAAATTCCATCAGAACCCTTTTTACAGGTTTATGAGCCATTGTCCTGACGGAACATATTCTTGTCAGGAAAAGTGCAGATTCCTTTACCGTTGCCAATCCTTTCACGTCTCTCATGAATTGTGCAGCCTCTTCTGTCGGCAAAATAAGCGAAAGATGTCCCCCGGTTCTTAGCAGGGTCCTTGATGCAACTATTATATCCCTGAAAGGAAGTGTGTCATTATGCCTCGACAATGTTCTGCGTATAGCCGGAGCTTTTAGTGAAGCCGTAAAAAAGGGAGGGTTAGAGACAATCATATCATATTTCTCTTTTGGTTCCTCTTTCGCAAGGCTCTGTAAGGTAATCTCCTTAGCATTTAATTTATCCCGCCATGGAGAGTTTTCAAAGTTTACGACTGATTCCATATATGATGCATGGTCGGGATCAATTCCTGTTATGTTGAATTTATATCCGGCATCATTGAGCCTTTGTGCCAGCATCAGTGCTATTACTCCCGTTCCTGTACCGACATCCAACATGGTAACCGTATCCTTTTCTGTAGTGATTCGTGCCCATGCCCCCAACATAACAGCATCAGTATTGACTTTCATAGCAGAACTCTCCTGCCTGACAGTAAACTTTTTAAAGTTGAAATGAGAAGCCATCAGACAAACTCTCCGTCTCGCATCTCAAAAGTCCTGTCACTCATTGCTGCAAGCTCCCGGTCGTGAGTTACAATTATTATAGTTTGATTGTATTTTTCTCTCAAATCAAAAAAAAGAGTATGTATCTCTTTTTTAGTTACTGTGTCCAGATTACCTGAAGGTTCATCGGCAAAAATCACAGATGGACGATTAATCAGGGCTCTGGCAATTGCGACTCTCTGTTGTTCACCTCCGCTCAACTCTCCGGGTTTGTGCGACAGACGGTCACCAAGACCCAGGGAAGAGAGCAGATCCTTAGCCCTGTCCTTTGCTGAGCGTATGCTCTCCTTTGCAATTACAGCCGGTATTATGACATTTTCAAGGGAGGTAAATTCAGGAAGCAGATGATGAAATTGAAATACAAAACCAATCCTCTTATTTCTAAAATCAGAAATGGCGTTGGAACCGAGAGAAAAGACATCGGTCCCGTCAATATAGACTTTACCGGAATCAGGCATGGAAAGGCTTCCAAGTATTTGGAGCAAGGTGGACTTTCCAGCCCCGCTTGCTCCAACAATACTTAAAACTTCGGCCTCTTTGGTTTCAAGAGTAATGCCCTTTAATACCTGAAGGTTACCGAAAGATTTTTTAATATTTTCTGCACGGATCATCCGTTTATTACTCGTCTTTCTCGCTAGCCTCGTACTCCTTAAGCAGCTTGTCCTGAACCTCTGCCGGCACTTGCTGATAATCGGCAAATACCATGGTAAAGGTTGCTCTTCCTGAAGTAAGAGAACTTAGAGTTGTTGAATACTTGTGAAGCTCTGCCAGAGGAACTCTTGCCTT
>JALOCI010000010.1 GCA_023227835.1 Bacteroidales bacterium | reverse complement strand
GAGTGCAATACTGAAAACAACCCGATTACTCTTATAAGTCCTGTGGACAAAAGAACAGGCTTGCAGATACAAAGGAAATTTAAAGTTAACCCTGATGAGGCTACTATAGATATTACTGCCACATTTACCAATAAAATTGACAAGGAAATACGATGGTCGGTCTGGCCGGTTTGCCAGGTTGCTGTCGATGAACAGGCTGTTGACCAATCTCAGATAGTGTGTCCTGCAAAAAAAGATTATAAAGGCAACGCTCAATATAAAGTATTACACGGGTTGGCCAATAACCCGCAATATCAGTGCGATGAAGCCGGTAACCTTGTGGTTACATACAGATATATAGTCGGTAAGGTTGGGACGGATTCTGCAGATGGATGGATTGCTTATGTAAACAGGAGCAGTGGCAAGGTACTGGTAATGAATTTTGATGTTGCCGATGGTGCAGAGTATCCCGACAATACATCTATTCAGGTGTGGACTCAGGGTGAAGGTGCGACATATTCGAGAGGCAGGGTTAATATTCATAAACCTGATAGAAAGGTGAACCCGCCATATATAGAGATGGAGATTCTCTCTCCGGTGGTTATGCTGACTCCCGGGGCGAGTTATGATTTCAGATATTATATCTCGGCTTGTACAATAGAGCGCGGTATGTCTGTCAAGTCTGCATCCAAATATGGTGTTACTGTATCGCGGATTCATACTGAGCAAATGTCAGACGGATTACATATCAAGGGAGAGTTTGGTTTCTTTAATCAAGGATTTCTCCGCATGGTTACGGATCAGGAGACTGAGACAAAAAATATAAAAAACAGAGTCTTGTTCGAAACGGAGGTATCTCCGCTTTCACCTGTGATAATCGATATTACGGTTGATGAATCATGGAATGCCGTAAAAGGTGAAATATCGTTATCGTTTAGACTCTATAATTTAAAAGATGATTTTTTAGAGGAGATAGAAAAAATAAAAATTGGAAAGTGATGAAAGAGTTAAAAAAATTCCAGAAAGCAAAAGCGGGACTTTTACTTATAGCTTCGCCCAGATTCCGGAATATGGGAGCCGAGCTTGAAGAGGGTTCTTATGATAGCAGAAAGAGATCTGTAGTAGAAGCTATCGAGAATAGTCTGGGCAAAACGATTGACCTGGTAAATCCGGGAATTGTATATGAAAGGGAGGATCTGTCAAAAGCGATGGATATGTTCTCTTCTGGTAAAGTAGACTTTGTGATAGCCGAGTTTCTCTCATGGGCCGAGGATTTTGCCTGGGTGAGGTTTCTTAGGGATATGCCCGATATGCCTGTGATTTTTGTGAATAATGTGAAGGAGAGGATGACTTTTGAAAAAACTCTTGAGGAGAATGATTTTGTGGAGTTTCTCTGTAATGGAACACTTGTCGGATCTTTGGAGGCATCAGGCTCTATAACAAGGTTGGGCAGGAAAAATCTTAAGATTGTTATGGGCAGCCGTGATGAGGTGACATCGGAGATTATCTCATTCTCCAAGGCTGCAAAGGTTAGGAGTGTCCTGAGAGAGTCCACATTCGGAATTCTGGCAAGTTACAATGAATTGATGTGGTCAACATATATGGATCCGTACAATATGTTCACAAAGATTGGTCCCGAGATAAGATTTATCGCATATTCCACACTACAGGACGAGATCGATTCGCTTTCGGAGTCGGAATGCAAGGAGTATCTTGATGATCTGAAATCCAAGTATCATGTAACGGATGATGTTGAAGATGATAAGTTCATGGCTTCAGTCAGAGCCTCTTTAGCTACTGCCCGACTGGCAGAAAAGATGGGGATTGATGCAATGATATATAATGATGTCGATCCTGCAATGTTTCAACAGATAGGTCTTCGTCCTGGATTCTATCACCCGTCGTTCGGCCAGAATCTTTCGGTTATGGTTCCTGAGGCCGATATGGGTGCCGGTACCATGACGTTTATACTAAAGCTTATAAGCGGAAAGCATGTCAATTTTATAGAACCTTTCCACATTGAATCAGCTGACAATACTTTCGCCGCAGGACATGCTGGTCCCAATGATCACACCGATCCTGAACATGTCGGAAATGTGAAGATTGCAAGAGATGTCCGTTTTGCCAAAACCAAGTACAAATATGCCGGGGCTCCGTTTGCATGGTACAGGATTCCGGCAGGGAGAAAAACCATGGCTCAGTTTATAGAAGAGAACGGAAAATATAAGGTTGTCTGCACATTAGTGGATGCAATAGATGGAGACCACATCTTTGCAAGCTATTCACACGGAATCTTTAAGCCTATGATGCCGGTAAAGGATCTTTTCGAAAAGATTTTAAAGATAGGGACAACGCAGCATTTTGCTCTTGTTGACGGTGATTACAGGAGAGAACTTGCTGACCTGTCGCAGATTATGAATTTTGAATATTTAGAGATTAATTAACATAAAATAAAGGAGATTTACAAATGAGTTTCATGTTTAACCCACACCCTTATGACGATCCTAATGCAATTAACAAGTTGAAAGTGGAGAAGGATGTTGCAGATTCAATTATAACAGGCACCAAAGAGTCTGCAGGTCATATCAGTGAGTTGGTTTTAAAAAAGCTGGAGAGGGAACCTCAAAAGAGTGTAATTATAGCTTTTGACGGTTATGTAGGAGCTAAGTTCAATCAATTTGTCAACCTGATATCACAAAATATGGGTTTAAATTCTGTTACCGTAAAGGTCATAGATATTGCCTCATGTTATAAAACATCCCAGGAACTGGATGCATTGCTGGCTGACAACCTTGCGATTGACAAGGAGAAGGATCCTGTACAGCTTTTCGGAAAGCTCTTCAAAGGCAGTTATGAGGATCTGCTTGATGCTGAAAAATTGTCTGAAATTGAGGATTGTCTGAAAAATGCAATGAGTTCTGATAAGGCAGAGGTAGTGATAGTAGCCGGTTGTGGTGCTGCAATACAAAGATTGAGAGCCTATTATGATACATTGGTCTATCTTGATGTTACACCTAAAAGGGCAATTCTAAGAGCAAAGGCCGGAGAGTACACCAATATAGGAGATAAATCTGCAAGACCTGTAAAGGCTATGTTGAGAAGATGCTATTATGTGGACTTTGAGGTTGCAGGCCATCTTCGTTGGGAACTGCTCAAAAAGGACCTTATTGACTTCTATGTTGCAAGTGATGATCCTGAAGCAGTAAAGATGTTGCCAAGAGGGGCATTCAACAGGATTATGTCAGGTTTGGTCAAGCAGCCTTTCCGTTGCAGACCTGTTTATATAGAGGGTGTCTGGGGGGGCCACTATGTGACTAAGCTCAGGAATCTGCCAAAAAGCATGAAAAACTGCGCATGGGTATTTGATCTTATTCCTCTTGAGGTAAGCGTTGTCGTAGAAACAGCCGGTCATACAATAGAGTTTCCTTACTTCACTTTTGTCCAGAAAGAGGGCGAGTCTCTTATGGGCAATGACTGCCTTAAAAAGTACGGCGGATATTTTCCTATAAGGTTTAATTATGACGACACATATCACAGCTCCGGGAATATGTCTATACAGGTACACTCAGGCCATGATTACAATATCAAAAATTTCGGGGAGTACGGAAGGCAGGACGAGAGCTACTATATCGTAGAGACTGCACATAATGCCAAAACTTATGTGGGTTTTACTGAAACAGCAGATCCAAAGGAATTCATCAAGGAGGCAAAGATTTCAGAGAAACAACATACCGAGATTGATTATGAGAAATATATCAACTATGTTGACTCAAAACCGGGAGTACAGGTTATGCTTCCTGCAGGGACAATCCACTCGTCAGGACGTAACCAGCTTATTCTTGAGATTGGCAGCCTTACTGTCGGGTCATATACATACAAGATGTATGACTATCTGAGGGCGGACCTGGACGGTAAACCAAGACCTATTCATACATATCACGGTGAGAATGTGCTTGCCCTTGAAAGAAAAACAAATTGGGTAAACGATAATATAGTTCAGAAGCCAAGAGTTGCGGAAAAAGGTGAAAGTTGGACAGAATATATAGTCGGGGAGCACGATCTTCTATACTTCACACTCAGAAGATTGGAATTTGAAAAAGAGGCATACGGAGACACAGAAGGAAAGTTCCATGTCCTGACATTGGTTGACGGAGAAAAGGTTTGCATTCAGTCTCTTGAGAATCCGGATCTCTGCTACTATCAGAATTACCTTGATGTTGTCGTAATACCTGCAAATGTCGGTAAATATGTGGTTAAAAATCTTGGAAACCAACCAGTTTGCATTCACAAGACAATGTTAAAAGATGGCTTTGTAAATGACTGATAAAAAGGCATATATAGTTGCGGATGTTGGCGGTACCTACCTCAAAACCGCAGTAATGAGTCCGGACGGAGATCTCTTCCCCGGTTCCTCTAGTATGACGGAAGCTCATTCAGAGGGATCAAGGGAGGAGATACTGGATGCCATGAGAGATGCAATTATCAAGGAGAAACGGATACTGGAGCAGAATAACGCAAAACTTTCCGGCATTGCAATGACATTTCCGGGACCCTTTAACTATTACAAGGGAGTATCTTTGATGGAGCATAAATTCAGAGAACTTAAGAACATTGATTTAAAAGAGTGCATATCAAAAATGCCTGAGGTTGGAGAAGAGGTTCCTGTCGTTTTCAGGCATGATGCAAACTCTTTACTGGCAGGTGAGTTGTGGAGAGGAAATGCTGTCGGATACAGAAATGCCGCAGCAGTTACTCTTGGGACTGGTCTGGGTTTTGCGTTCTCTCGCGGTGGCGTTGTGCAGCAGAATGAGATAGGTGGCCCACTTATTACTATTTTCCGTATACCATACAATGATGGAATATTGGAAGATTATACCTCTAAGCGAGGATTCCTGTCGCTCTATAAAAATCTGAGCGGAAAGGAGTCAATTGATGGGGTAGAGGTCTCTGACATAGGTAAATGGGCTTCGGAGGGAGATCCTGTATCTCAGCGTGTTTTTGAGGAGGTTGGTGTGATACTTGCTCAATCACTGAAGCCACTGCTCAAAGAGCTGGAAATAGAGTGCCTGTTGTTTGGCGGTCAGATTTCCAGATCGTTTCACTGTATGGAATCAAAAGTCCGTGAGGAACTTAAAGATATGAAAGCTCTGAAAAATATTTCCGTAGTAAGGAGCATTGAGAATGCACCACTGTGGGGAGCACTTCAACTGATAGAAAATAATGAAAGCGTATGAAAAATAGAATAGTTCTCTCTTTAATCGGTTTCGCAATGTGTAATATACTTTTTGCCCAGGCTCAGAATAGCCCTAAACTGGTCTTGTTTGATGCTTCTCAATCCATATACGGACCTGTTTCGGCAACAAACGGAGCATCTTTCAAGCTGAACGACGGTTTGTTAAAAATCAGTACTGTCGGGAACAACGAGTATCCTGCAGTTCGTATTGAGGGAAATTGGGACATATCGGACTATAATCAGATTGAAATAGAGCTGGTAAATTTTACTCAGTCATCCCTTCCTGTGATGGTTAGACTTGAGAATATCAATTCTGATCCTGACAAGGAGAAGGGAATACTTTTGGACAGAGTTACTATAGCCGGAGGTGCAGCCAAAAGCCTTACATTTCCGATACCTCCGAAGCCTCCCTATCCGGATGTTAAAGAGAAACTTTTCGGAATGAGATATACTCCATACAAACTGTCTGGACTTGTAGAGGATCTTGATAAAAGTAAGGTTAGTGCTATAACTGTTTATCTTAGAAAACCAAAAAATGACTGGGAGTGGGCTGTGAAAAGCATCTCTGCAACGAAGGGTGAACCGGAGAAACTGGTTTCATGGATGAACCTCCCGGCAGATAAGTTCTTCCCGTTTATTGACAAGTACGGTCAATTCATACATAAGGAGTGGCCTGGTAAAACGAAAAATGATGAGGATCTATTGGAATCGTACAAGAGAGAGTTAATTGACCTAGCAGCACATCAAGGACCTGAGGACAGAAGTAAATTCGGCGGCTGGAAAAATGGTCCGAAGGAGAAGGCAACCGGTCATTTCTACGTAAAGAAAATTGACGGCAAATGGTGGATGGTAGATCCGGAGGGGTATCTTTTCTGGTCTCATGGTGTTGTAAGAGTAACTCCGTCAACAGGCGTGACACCTTTGGACGGCAGGGATATATATTTTACAGATCTCCCTAAAGAAAACGACCCTTTTGCAGAATTTTATAAAACGCACGATGAACTTCTCTACCCATATTATGTAGCCCGAGGTATAAAAAGGACCTATGATTTTTCTGCTGCGAATATTAAGAGAAAGTACGGAGAGAGCTGGCGGGAAGAATTTGCAAAAATTGCACATATCCGGCTTAAGAGCTGGGGCCTTAACACAATAGCAAACAGTTCGGATAAGGCTATCTGCATGATGGATAAAACCCCGTATACAGACAGGATTGAGCTAAAATCACCTGATATTGAGGGAAGCAGACAGGATTGGTGGAAGTTCAAGGATCCTTTCCATCCTGAATTCAGAAAGGATTTCAGAAGGCAGCTGCTTGAAAGGAAAAAAGAGCTGGATGATCCGTGGTGTTTTGGATTTTTTGTGGACAATGAAATTGCCTGGGGAAGCTCTACTGCATTGGCTGAATGGACAATGCAGTCACCAGCGACACAGCCCGCGAAAATAGAGATGATAAAATTTCTGAAGAAAAAGTATGGATCAATAGAAAAACTCAACGCTGCATGGAAAACCAATCAGACAGGATGGGATGAACTACTTAAATTTCAGGGGCAACTTCCAGAGGAAGCTTCGGATGATTGCAAAAAATTTACAGAGGTTATAACGGAGGCCTATTTCAAATTTGTAAGAGAGGAGTTTAAAAAAGTCGCACCAAACAAACTATATCTAGGTTGTCGTTTTGCCCGTTCAAACCAGGTTGTTCTTAGAATTGCCGCAAAGTATTGTGATGTTCTCAGTTATAACATATATACCCGCTCACTTGCCTCATTTACCCTTCCTGAAGGCGTAGACAAACCGGTAATGATAGGCGAGTTTCATTTCGGAGCACTTGACAGAGGACTTTTCCATCCGGGCCTTGTGGAGACAGCCAATCAGCAGAAAAGAGGAGAGGCATACAGAGTGTATGTTGAATCAGCTCTCCGTCATCCGAATATAATAGGAACACACTGGCATCAGTTTTCAGACCAGGCAACAACCGGAAGATTTGACGGTGAGAATTTCCAGGTCGGGTTCACGGATGTTTGTGACAATCCTTATCCTGAAACAATTGATAATATCAGGAAAGTGGGGTATAAAATGTATGAAATAAGAGCAGAAAAGTGAAACCGGCAGGAAAATTTAAGATAGGGCTTTTTATACCCTGTTACATAGATCAGTTTTATCCTCAGGTGGGTATTGCAACACTTGAATTACTCAGAAAACTTGATCAGGATGTCCACTATCCTCTTAAGCAGACATGTTGCGGGCAGCCGCTTGCAAACAGCGGGGCAGAGGATGATGCAAAGGAGGTGTACAAAAATTTTGTTCGGAATTTCTCTGAATTCGATTATGTAGTCACACCCTCCGGGAGTTGTGCCTATCATGTAAAAGAGCATTATGATATTCTGGAACAGAGTGAAGATGTAGTTAAAGTCAGGCGATGTACTTATGAGTTGTGTGAATTTATCGCCGATGTTCTGAAGGTTGACGATCTTAAGATAAACTATCCTCACAGGGTAGGTGTCCATCAGAGCTGTCACGGCTTGAGGGGCCTTAAGCTCGGCAACCCTTCGGAACTTATATCAGCAAGCTATTCAAAGGTTATCTCTTTGCTGGAGAAGGCTGATGGAATAGAGCTGATAAAACTTGACAGGGAGGATGAGTGCTGCGGTTTCGGTGGTACGTTCTCAATATTTGAGCCTGCTGTCTCTGCCAGAATGGGACGAGACAGAGTTGATGACCATTTGAGGAATAACGCTGAAGTGATTACGGCAACAGATATGTCCTGCCTGATGCACATGGAGGGGATAATCAAAAGAAACAATAAAAACATCAAGGTCGTCCATATCGCTGAAATATTAAACAGTAATAGTTTATGACAAGCCATTCAGAAAGAGCTGCCGCTTTTCTCAAAGACCCTGATAGGGTTTCCTGGCACGATGAAACACTCTGGATTGTGAGAAAAAAAAGAGACAGGGCTGCGGCATCGGTAAAAGAGTGGGAAAATCTGAGAGAAAAAGCCTCAAAGCTGAAAGAGTATGTGCTTTCGGATTTAGCCGGGCTCCTGACTGAATTTGAACGAAATGCAACTTTAAACGGGGCAGTTGTCCATTGGGCTGCAGACGCAGATGAGTTCAACAGGGTTGTGCTTGAAATTATAAAAAGCAAGAATGCGCGAAATATAGTCAAGAGCAAATCAATGCTGACAGAAGAGTGCGGATTGAATCATTTTCTGCAAGATCATGGAGTTGATATTGTCGACACAGACCTGGGGGAACGCATAATTCAGTTCAGGAATGAGCCGCCAAGTCACATCGTACTTCCGGCAATACATTTAAAAAAAGAGGATATCGGAGAGTTGTTCCATTTAAAATTGGGTACCGACAGAGGAGCAACAGACCCGCAGTATCTTACCAGAGCAGCCAGGGTTCACCTGAGAGAGAAATTTCTTAATGCGCATGTTGCCCTCACGGGAGTAAACTTTGCCATTGCCGAAAATGGTACAGTTGTGGTTTGTACAAACGAGGGCAATGCAGACATGGGTGTCCATTCCGCACCGGTACAGATTCACTGTATGGGAATAGAGAAGATAATTCCTAAAATGGAGCACCTTGCAGTATTTACAAGACTTTTGGCAAGAAATGCCACGGGACAGCCTGTCACCACATACACTTCTCATTACAGGACTCCAAAGGAGAATGGTGAGTTGCATATTATAATAGTCGATAATGGACGTACCGAAAGGTTGGCAAGCATTGATTACAGGGATGCTCTCAAATGTATCCGTTGCGGGGCGTGCATGAATACTTGCCCGGTTTACAGAAGGAGCGGAGGTCATAGCTATGGTTTTACAATACCGGGTCCTATAGGAACAATACTGGCTCCGCATTCGGTTCCCGGTAAGATTTTGTACAAAGACCTTCCGGCGGCATCTTCATTATGTATGTCATGTTCAAATGTTTGCCCGGTAAAAATTGGAATTCACGAACAGATATATAAACTAAGGCAGGAGTTGATTCGAAAGGGATACGGCTCGTTCGTCAAAAGAGCGATTTTAAAGATATCAGGGTTTGTTTTTGCAAAACCTGTCTTATACGATATTTCTGGAAAAATGGTAAGGATAGCATTGAAAATTGTTCCCAGATTTTTGATATACAGTCGCGTAAACACATGGGGCTTGGAGAGGGAATTACCGGCGGTTCCGACACAATCATTTAAAGAGTGGTACAGACAAAATGGAAGCAATTAACAGAAGCAGACAAATAATATTCGAAAAAATAAGAAGGGCAACACTTACCGGCGGCATCAATGATGGTTTGTCCCAACAACCATTGGTTGGTACAAAAAGTGAAGCTAATGAGACCTCTTACAACAGATTCACGGAATCGCTCAAAATGGCCGGTGCAGAAATAGCTGTACTAAATATCTGTGATATAGATACATATATAAGTGAAAAATTTCCAGGGGCTATCGACCTTAGAAACAAGAATATATGGGAGGATTACAAAGGTCTGCAACCATCTGAACTTGCAAACAGGGCAGAGTGTGTGGTGATATCTGGGAAAATAGGTGTTGCAGAAAATGGAGCTATATGGGTTGATGACACTTGTTTTCCGGAGAGATTACTTCCCTTTATTGCCGGGAAACTGATTTTACTCATCGGCGAAGATAAGATTGTTTCAGACATGCATGAGGCGTATGCTGCTATAAGTGGTACTCTGTCCGGGTACGGAGTTTTTATATCAGGCCCCTCGAAAACTGCGGATATAGAACAGAGTCTGGTTTATGGTGCGCACGGAGCAATTTCTCTTGATGTAGTTATCATGAAAGGTTAAACTCTCTGTTTTATGTTATATTATTAGCTTTTTAGAGCATTTTACTACTCTTTTTTATATATTTGTTAACACATATAAATTAACAGCTAATAAATATAAAAATGTATACTAAAGACAACAGAATTGTAGTTACACTGGATGCCGGAGGAACAAATTTCGTTTTCAGTGCTATTCAGGGTAACGAATATATTGTAAGACCAATAACTCTTCCCTCAAACGCTTCGGATCTTGATAATTGCCTTGCAACTTTGGTAAAAGGTTTTGAGGCTATAATCAAATCGTTGGGAAACAGCCCTGTTGCAATAAGCTTTGCCTTCCCTGGTCCTGCTGATTATAAAAACGGAATTATTGGCGGCTATCTTCCAAATTTTCCATCTTTCAGGGATGGAGTCGCTTTAGGTCCGTTTCTTGAGGATAAGTTCGGTCTGCCTGTATACATTAATAATGATGCTGATCTTTTCACATATGGTGAGGCTCTGGCAGGAGCCCTGCCTGAAATAAACCAGCGATTGAGAGAGGCCGGCAGCCATAAGCAATATAACAACCTAATAGGTTATACATGGGGTACAGGTTTTGGATACGGCTTATCAATAAATGGCAAGCTCCATATTGGGGATAATTCGTGCACAGAAACTTTTTGTCTTAAACATAAATTATTACCGGGGATTATTGTGGAAGACGGTGTCTCTGTAAGGGCAATTAAAAGAGCTTATGGCGAATTTTCAAACCATACAGATCACAATCTCGAACCTGTAGATATCTACCGAGTAGCAACCGGTGCGATGGAAGGAGATAAAGAGGCTGCCGTCAAAGCATTCGAATTGTTTGGTGAGATTGCCGGAGATGCAATAGCTACTGCTACCTCCCTCATAGACGGAATCGTTGTGATTGGAGGAGGAATAACAGCGGCAAGCAAGTTTATCATGCCTTCAATGTTAAAAGAGATGAGGAGTGAGTTGAAGACTCTCGGAGGGGAGAGTGTCGGCCGTCTTCAGATGAATGTCTATAATCTGGACTCAAAGGAAGAGTTTGAAATATTTGCCAAGGGAGAAAGCCGGGAACTTAATGTATATGGCAGCGATAAAAAGGTAATCTATGATCCGGAGAAGAGAACCGGTGTCATGATTTCCAAACTGGGTGCAAGTAAGGCAATTGCAATAGGAGCATATTGCTATGCACTTCATAATATCGATGTTAAATAACAGAAACCTGCTAGTCAATATGTAGGATAACCGGAGATGCGGATGCCAGATTGATTTTGAAAATCATATTCTTATCAATTTGGCACCACTCTTTTATTATCTCCCTTAATGAGTTGCCGTGAGCAACCACCATTATACAATCATAGAAATTAAGAGCCGGGAGAATGTTCTCTTTCCAGCAAGATATTACTCTCGTTGCCAGTTCTGAGTATGATTCTCCGATAGGCAGATTCTCTGTAGCGATATTAGAGTAAACATGATTATAACATGGGTTTCTTACATCGTGAGGCTCTATGGGCGGAGGAGCAATCTCATAGGAGGAAAACCAGAGCTCTGCCATCTCTTTGCCGTGGATCCGATATACATCTTCTTTTAGCATTCCCTGAAGTTGTCCGTAATGGTTTTCATTAAGCTGCCAATATCTCTCAACGGGAATGTTTTTAAGACTGAGGGCGCCTAGCATTATCTCAAGGGTTCTGTAACTTCTGTCCAGGTACGAGCAGAATGCTTTTTCAGGAATGTAGCCATTATTGATAAGTTTAGTGGCTGCTGAAATTGCCTCCATTTCACCTTCAGGAGTTAATCCAATATTTGTCCATCCCGTCAGCCGTCCTTCCCTGTTCCACCAACTTTCACCATGTCTGACAAGTATTATGCTTTTCATCTTATGCTAGAAATATTTTGTCACTTCAATCTTATTGAAAGAATTCATTTCATTTATCATTCTTACGGCTGATTCCAAAATCGGGTAAGCGCAAACCGCTCCGGTACCCTCTCCCAGTCTTAGGTTAAGGTTTAGCAGAGCCTTTACATTCATATAATCAAGGAGTATTTTGTGACCGGATTCATCTCCCTGATGTCCGAATATGGCATACTCTTTTACATCCGGATATAAGGAGATGGCTGCAAGCATACAATTTGTCATGATAAAGCCATCTACGAGTATAATCATGCCAAGTTCAGCTGCACGTAACATACCTCCTACAGCCATTACCATTTCATATCCTCCGAAGTGCCTCATAATGTCGAAAGTGGAGAAATCTCCTCTGTAATTTTTCAATGCTCTGCTAAGAATATCAAATTTGTGGGAAATCCCTGCTTCATCAAGACCACAGCCGGCTCCCACACATTTTTTAAGAGAAATTCCGGCTATTGTACTCATCCACATTGCCGATGCAGAGGTGTTGGCAATTCCCATTTCACCAAAGCTTATCACATTACATCCTTCACTAAAGCACTCAGAAACAACTCCGGCACCACGGCTCATTGCAAGTTCCATCTCCGGCAAGGTCATTGCTGCCTCATACAGGAAATTTCGGGTTCCTTTTCTGATTTTTAGGTTAATAAGGCCTGGTGTAGGAGGAAAATCATAATTCACGCCTGAATCAACAACCTTGAGTTTAAAGTTGTGCTGTCTGGCAAGAAAGTTTATTCCGGCACCTCCACAAAGAAAGTTGGAAATCATCTGGAAAGTTACCTCTTGCGGAGAGAGGCTGACACCCTCTGCTGCGATTCCGTGATCAGCAGCAAATATTACATTATATGGAGACGAAAGACCCGGTTCAAGACTTTGTTGGATGATTCCGGCTCTGATAGCCAACTCTTCCAATACCCCCAAAGAACCCTTCGGTTTTGTCAGGTTATCAATCTTAGCTTCTAAAAGACTCTTTATTGAGTGGTCTGGTTTATTTATGTGAAATTCTATCATTTTTAATTTATTTTATTTTTAAAGGAATACCTGAAATCATCAAATATATTTCGTCTGCTTTTTCTGCCAGAAATTGATTGAGCCACCCAAGCAGGTCTGTAAATTTTCTTTGTATAGTGTTTTCGGATACTCCTCCAAGTCCGATTTCGTTTGTAACAAACAAAAAAGTGGCATCCTGAGAAGTCAGGAGATCAAACTCATTTTTTATCTGCTTTAGTGATTTTTCTATGTCTGAGTCATTGTCATAGAAAAAATTGGTAGCCCACAAAGTCACACAGTCAATCACTGCAACCCTGCCCTCAACCTTATGTGTGCTCAGATATTTTTCTTCTTCAATGTTAATCCACATTGATCCTCTCTCTCTTCTGTGCCTCTCTACCCTGGACCTGAATTCATCATCCCATATTCTTGATGTAGCAATATATACAGGTGATGTATCTTGTGAAAGAGCTAATTTTTGGGCATATGTACTTTTGCCGGATCTTTGTCCGCCGGTTATTAAGATAATTCTGGACATATTATGAAAATTATTGTTGAAATAAAAACCAACATAAAGAGTTCCGACATGATATTGACCCTTACAGCCTTGGAGAGATCTATATTATTGAACTCCCGATCTTTGTCTCCAATAAACGGCTTTTCTATTATCTGACCTGAGTAGCTGGAGGGGCCGCCGAATCTGCAATCCAGTATAGCAGCGAGTGCGGCTTCAGGGTAACCTGAGTTAGGACTACTATGGCATTTGCCATATTTAAAAAGGAAAGAGATTTTTTTAATTTTTCCTGAAACCATAATCATAATAAATGCACAAAGCCTGGAAGGTATAAAATTGGCCATATCGTCAATTCTCGCTGCTAACTTGCCGAATAACAAATATCTTTCATTCTTGTATCCAATCATTGAATCCAGTGTATTAACCATTTTATAAGCCAACATCCCGGCAGCACCGAGAAGCATGTACCAGAAAAGAGGAGCTATTACTCCGTCATTAAGATTTTCGGAAAGAGTCTCAAGAGCTGCTTTTTTTATTTGATTGGCAGATAAGTTATCAGTGTCACGGCCGACAATTCTTGATAATTGCACTCTGCCGTCATCAATTGAACTCCCAACACTCTTAAATACGAGCCTGACCTCTTTTATCAGGCTCTTCCCTGAAAGTGAAAAAAAAACAATGATTGCAGCCATTACAGGAGAAAGGGAACCGCTGTAAAGAAGTAAGTATTTAGCTGCAAAATATGTGGCTGAAATAAGAATGACGGAAACCACGGAACCTTTCAATAGCCTGGCTCTCCCTCTGTTTAAATTCTTTTCTGCAAACGATATTGCTTTTCCGAAAATAACCACCGGATGAAGCATCCATTCAGGATCTCCGGCCAATCTGTCAAGAAGCCAGCCTGTTATAAGAGGTATTATTAAATATTGACAGCCTTCCAACATTTGAGTGCATTTATTAATAAATTATTCTCTTCAGGGAGTTGTGCCGCTATTCGGAAATATTTATCATCAAGGCCCCTGAAATTTGATGCGTCCCTTATCAGAAGTCCATGTTCGGCTAATAACCACTCTTTCAGCTCGGATGCTTTTGTGGAATCGTGTCTACATAGAAAAAAATTGGTTTTGGTATCGTATGTTAAAAAACCCGGGATGTTTGCAATTTCACCCATAAATCTTTGTGCCTCTTCAAGCAGGGCATCAATGTTAAATCCGGGATCTCCTTCAGCTATAAGATATCTGGCTGCATCAGACGCCAAAATATTTACCGACCATGGTAAGCAATGTTTATTAATAATTGAGGACATTCTCTTGCAAGAGGCTATGTATCCAACTCTTAACCCTGGTATCCCATACTCCTTTGTCAGGGATTTGATTATAACCAGATTATTATCTGCGTTTACAGCAGATACAGGTAAAGTTTCCTCTTTTGTAAGCTCCCCGTATGACTGATCTATGATAAAAATCTTGTCGGTCATATTGCAGATCAGGTTATGCAGATCAGTTAACGGTATAACATTACCGGTCGGGTTGTTAGGATTGCATATCCATAATATTTCATCATCTTCCGTAATTCCAGACAGCGAGCTAATTATCCTGATTTTGTGATCATAAAGATTGCATGCATCATTGTATTCGGAAAAAGTGGGGGAGAGGATTGCACTCTGTTTTCCCCTGAATGTGGATGCAATCAGATAAATAGCCTCTGTTGCTCCGTTTGTAACAATTATACTCTCTCTATTTATCCCTTTTTTTTCTGCTATCAGATTAGCCAGAGTACCACTATCAGGTTCCGGATATGAATTTATTTTTGGAAATGAGTCCTGAAGATGTCTGAATAAACCGGAATGATTGATATGCCTGTAAACATTAGAGCTGAAATTGGCCTTAATAACTCTCTCATTGATATATATATCATCTCCGTGTCCTTGTATCATCTCAAAAGCATTTTTAAGATTCTGTCTATATCGGAGTGCCTCCTTACATGGTCTGCAAGTTTGTCAAACTGCTCTTCGCGATGGCTTTTAACACAAACCGGAGTTATATTTTTTTGTGATAAATACGGAGAAAGAATGTAGTCTATTACAACCGGATTGTCAAAAATACCATGTATATAGCTGCCCATACATTTTACAGAATTGTGAAATCCCTCAACAGTTCCATCTTCCATGGTTATAAGCGGCTCTGTGTTAGATTCGTCTGAATATGTGCTTCTGCCCATATGAATCTCATAACCCTGGCATATTTCAGAGTGGTTCAAAAATTTAAAACGAACCTCTTTGGTGACTTTTTCTGTTTCTATTACAGATGTTACCGGAAGAATGCCCAGTCCTTTCTGCTCATCGGTATCTCCTTCAATATGAGTCGGATCATAAATAAATTCACCCATCATTTGATATCCGCCACAAACACCCAGGACTGATTTGCCTTTTTTATATGCACTGACTATTGTTTCTGCAACACCACTCTCTTTTATTGTTTTAAGATCTGCTATTGTATTCTTGCTCCCCGGAATTATTATTATATCTGCCTTGCTTATTTCCTCCGTATTGTTGCTGTAAAAGAGATTAATCTCCTGAAGTCTCTCAAGGGTGTCAAAGTCGGTGAAATTAGATATGTGCGGCAGAAGAATAACTGCAATATTAACCTTTCCTGCGTCTGATACTTTACGCTTTCTTTTAAGTGACACGGAGTCTTCCTCTTCAATATCAATATCGTTGAAAAACGGAATAACACCTAATACCGGAACGCCGCATAACTCCTCAATTTTTTTTATTCCGGGTTCAAACAGTGCAAGATCTCCTCTGAACTTGTTTATAATTATACCCTTTATCATCTGTCTCTCGTCTTGCTCAAGAAGCATCATCGTTCCATAAAGAGAGGCAAAAATGCCGCCCCTGTCTATATCCCCAATTAATATAACGTCAGCTCCTGCATACTCAGCCATTTTCAGATTTATAAAATCTCTCTCTTTAAGATTAATTTCGCTTATGCTTCCGGCTCCCTCAAGAAGTATGGGTGAGTGTTGCCTGCTGAGCCTGTCGTATGCATTCCGGACCTCTTGTATGAGCTTTTCTCTTGCCGGGAATTCATAATAAGTTTTGGCATCAATGTTACCGTAAACTTTACCGTTCAGCACTATTTGAGAGGTGGAATCACCACTAGGCTTCAAGAGAACTGGATTCATGTCTGAATGACATTCCAGACCTGCAGCCCATGCCTGAACAGCTTGCGCCCGGCCAATTTCAAGACCATCCGGTGTTACATATGAGTTGAGGGCCATATTCTGGGCCTTAAAAGGAGCCGGAGAAAAACCTTCCTGCATTAATATTCTGCAAAAGGCGGCTGTAATGACGCTTTTACCCACGTCACTCCCTGTTCCTGCGAACATGAGAGGGTGCATATTTCTGTGCATAACAAATGAATATGTTCTTTGCAGGTCTTCTGACTTACCTCCGTTACCGTGCGCCTTCCCATCTAAATAAAGACAGTGGCTCAGAATGCTCGGAACGACAATTGAGGCTTACAGCAGTTTGTCTCTGTCCGGGATTTTCACCCGATTCCCTTTTAATCCGCATGAAGTTTTCATTATGGAACAAAGTCGCACAAAGGTAAATATTTTTTTTCTCAAAAAAATCGCAATATATTTGCCCTGTCAGAATAGGTGGTGACAAATCCGTACGAAACGGTAATGTCATAATAGGGAATCCGGTAAGATTCATGTAATTAATTCCGGAGCTGTTCCCGCAGCTGTATGCCTTACAAAAATGTCCGACAACTCTTAAGTCACTGTCAGATTATATGAT
The DNA here is from genome assembly GCA_023227835.1 of Bacteroidales bacterium. Taxonomy (GTDB): domain Bacteria; phylum Bacteroidota; class Bacteroidia; order Bacteroidales; family UBA932; genus Bact-08. The sequence continues at coordinate 60,928 of JALOCI010000010.1, read as the reverse complement.
GGGAAGACCGTTGGACAAGAGGCGAGCCAGAAGACCTGCCATTTATTCAAGTTTATGTAATGCTTCGGGTAAAAAGCAAAAATGGACAGCTTCAGAGGTGTTGACGTCGCACTATTCCAGATTCTATCCTTATTTACTTTTTATTCATTTTATCAATTTTAAACTTTTATAAAATGAAGAAAAATCTTTTTTTTGTGTTGTTACTGCTCTTTATTGCAGCGTGTAGCAAAGATGATGTGGTTACTCCCGGTCAGCTGAAGCTTGACGGAGTCTCAGGGAATGAACTCAAACTTACAAGTGATGAAACAAAGGACTCTACCGTTATACTGGAGGGTGTTACTGCTAAGTTGAGTGCTGAAGTTGATTATGGCTCAAAAGAGTGGTGTGAGGTTGAGGTGATTGAGAAATCTCAGAGCAAGGACAAGAAAAACAGACTGGTTATTAATGTGAAGGCATATCAGGGGAACGAAGACAGAACTGCCTATGTGACTATTAACAGCGGTGTTGACAAGGTAATACTATCTGTAATACAGAGTGGAAGAGGCGAAAAAGTCAGGATGGTTGTGGTTAGTGAAGGTCAGTTTACCAAGGGGACAGCAACTCTTACATCTGTGACATATAACGGAAATGCCGTTTGGGATGTTTTTCAGGATGTAAATAAGAAACCTCTTGGAGATGTTGCACAAAGTCTAACTTATCTTGACGGTAAATACTTTGTTGTCCTTAACAATTCGAAACAGATAAAAGTCATAGAGCCACAAACATTCAGGCTTTTAGGAACAGTAGATTATGAACAGGCTGCAAGCCCGCGTTTTATGGTTCCAATTAGCTCTACAGAGGCAATAGTTTCGGATTTGATGTCACAGTTAACCAGAATAAATTATAAGACATACAAGGTTATTGAGCACATATCACTTACCGGATCTTCTGCTCCAAGTCTGGAAAAGCTCATCAGAGTAGGGAATAAGGTTTTCGGAGCCTGCTCTTCGAAAGGAGTGGCAGTATTTGACACAGATAATATCAATCCCGGATCAATAAGATTGGTAAGTGGTTTTAGCGGAAGAATCATAACAACAGCGAAATTGATTGTTGATAAGAATGGTAAGATATGGGCTTTTGCAACTGCGAGCGGAATGTCTGTACTGAATTGCATTGACCCTGCAACGGAGAAGGTTGTTAAAACTATAGAGATTCCCTATGCAGTAAGTGGAACAGATGGATATGTGGAGGGGGCAATAACAGGTACTTCGGGTTATACAAGAATGGATACCGACAGAACCAAAGGTAAGCTGTATTTCTATATGACAATGCTGGTTAATCCGACAAGAAAAACATCAATAGGCGCAATTTATACTCTTGATGTTGACGCAGATGCCATTTCGTTATCTCCGTATCGTGAATTGCCAGGCTTAGGTATGATGTATGGAATGAATATATCTCCGGATGGTGATGTCTTTTTATGTGACTGCCTTGATTATACTGCCCAGCGTGGTTTCTTGAGAGAGTACCGGGCTGATGGTAATGTGGTTAGTCAAAGGGTCGGAATTTACCCAAGAATGGTGCACTTTACAGAGTACGATAAATAATTCCTATGCAAAAAGCTGTAGCCTTTTTTCTGCTTTTGATCTTCTTTAACAGATCATTTGCACAGAATGAGGGTACTGTAAGGGGATATAGTCTGGATTCCGTTGTCGTAAAAGAGAAGATGCGGAATAAGATAGATGAAGTTACAGTTGGGACGCGAGTAAGTTTAATCAGTTCAGCCGTATTACAGGGAACCCAGACTAAGTCTCTTGCAGAGTTGCTCTCCGATAACTCTATGGTATATATAAAAAGCCTTGGGCAGGGCGCACTTGCAACCTCTTCTTTCAGAGGAACGAGTTCCGGTCACACTCAGGTTAATTGGAATGGTATAAATATCAATCCGGTAATGTCCGGAAGTTTTGACTTTTCTCAGATACCGGTATTTTTCACAGATCAGGTGTCACTCTATCATGGCAGCGGATACCTTAAGGGAGGGACTGGAGCACTTGGAGGGAGCATCAATATCGGCAATAAAATGGATTGGCGGGATACCAGCCGGATAGACGCTTTTTTAGAGTGTGCATCTTATGATACATATACAGCCGCGGCATCTGTATCTGTGAGAGGGCGAAATGCTGTCTGCAAAACAAGGCTTTATTATCAAGAATCTGATAATGATTACAGATACCTTAATAAAGTTTTAAAACTTGAAGATTTTTATGAACGTAGAAAAGAGGCAAACTATTCTATAGCGGGTTTTATGCAGGAGGGTTATCTTAAACTTCCATCAGGAGCATCTCTCTCAGCGGTATTGTGGTGTCAAGGCGGAACCAGACGACTGCCACAGCCCATAATAGTTAACGTGACCCAACATGAGAAGCAGAATGAGTACAGTGTGAAATCATTTATCGAGTATCAGGAAGAGAAAAAGAGGTCCGAAATATCTCTTAAAGCTGCATATCTTGCAAATTCTCTGGATTACGATAAGTGGTTTGACAGTGATTATTTCCCGGCTGAAAACAGCAGAAATCTGGCCCAGTCAATACACATGACAGCAGACTATTGTACAGATATCTTCAAAAACGTGAAACTAAGCGGTTCTGCCAGATATACACATGACTGGGTTAAAGCCGGTAACTATTCTGAAAATTCTGTAAACAGAAATGTGATTTCTCTCCAGACTGTATGTTTGTGGAATGTTGTAAATTGGCTTAATGCTGACCTGCATTCCATGGTTGAATTCAATGATGGGAAAGTCGCTCCGACATTCTCCGCAGGGATTAACTCTTCTCTGATTGCCGGGTATCTTGACGCTAAAACCGCAATCTCTTATAATTACCGGTTTCCAACCTTAAATGACCTCTACTGGCAACCTGGCGGAAATAAAAATCTTGTTCCGGAACATGGCTTTTCTTACGATGCGACACTTCTGTATAAACAAAGAATAGGGAATAAAACCTTTTTTAAAACCGAGTTTACGGCATACATGATGAACATAGACGATTGGATAATGTGGCTGCCTACCATGAACTGGTATTGGGAGCCACGTAACGTTCAGAATGTACTTTCTTATGGTGTTGAATCGTTTACTGAATGTAGCGTGGTTTGTGATAAATTCAGTGCGAAACTTGCTTTTAACTATACATATTCACCATCGGTAAACAGAGAAAGAAATTTTGAAGAAGATGATACATATTACAAACAATTACCGTATGTGCCGATCAATAAATCAAATCTGAGATTATCCATTAACCGGGGCGGGATATCCCTGACGTATCATGCATGCTATACCGGAAAAAGGTATACCTCTGCTGATGAGTCATATAGTACTAAGGCCTATACAACACATGACGTGGAACTGAAGTGTGAATTAGTAAAAAAAGGTTTTAAAATAGCACCAAAGTTACGGATTGATAACATTTTCAATGCATACTATGAATCAACCCAGTATTATCCCATGCCTTTAAGAGTTATTTCGGTAAATATTATGATAAGGATATAAAGTAACGATTCACTATTGTTCCCGCCTACCTGGACTTGTCCACCCTTATTTTCTTGAAACTGATTCTCTCATATATCTCTTTTTCCCCATTCTCAAAGAGTATTCCGACATAGCCGTCATCAAGGAGGACCATATCAGAGTATGCGGCTTTTCCCTTGTGGATAGTTGTTAGTTTTTTCCAACTTTTTCCATTGTTTGAACTTATGCTGATTGTCAGGTTAACCCTTTTAGTTTTACTGTGGGGGTTGGAAAAAAGAATTGTGTCGGAAATTTGCCCGTTTTTTGAAAAATTAATGATGCTTCCTTGACATAACGGTTCAACCAGTTGCCTGGCATATCTTTTTTTGCCAAAAGTATTTCCCCCGTCTGAGCTGATTGCATAAGTCCGGCAAGAGTCTTGTCGTCTGTTATAATTTCTCATGTTTTGAACTATTTTACCTCCGGCAAGTTCAGACACACAACTCTCATTTCCGTCAGGAATATTGGAATCGCCAAGATTCCAATTTTTCCCGTGGTCATCCGAAAAAATAACATGAGAGTAAGTTTTTCCGTCAATATCCCTGTGATTTGCAGGTATTATCAGCCTCCCTTTGTACGGAGCCTCTTTTTTCTGGATTCCGTGACAAGGCCCGGTTGCATACCATGTCCACTCCCGGAGTTTAAGTCTCGAAGTGAGCTCTTCCGGTTTACTCCATGTATCTCCATTGTCATTTGAAGTGAGAACGAAAACTCGTCTGGAATTTTCTCCGACACCTGCTGCTGTCCCTTTTTCCGGTACATCACCTCTGTTCCAGCAGACAAAAAGAAAAATTCTCCCGCTTATTTCGTCTGTAACGGGAGTGGGATTTCCGCAAGTGTTCAATGAATCATCCCATATTATTTTCATCTCTTCCCAACTCTTGCCGGAATCAGTTGATCGTCTCATTACCAGATCTATGTCTCCACTGTCAGCCCGACTCTCTTTTCTTGCCTCACAGAATGCCAGCAGTGCATTATCCGGAGCACGTATAATTGCTGGTATCCGGTAATAACTATATCCCATATACCCTTTACAAAAAGGGATACTATTTTCTTCCTGTGCCGAGATTGAAGAGATGAATGAAAAGCAAATTGCCAATACAGAGATGATTCCTTTTGTCATTTGATATCAATTCGTTTAAAAAAATTTATTTCCCTGAGTTCTTCTTTTATCTGATTATACTCTTCCTGTGTAAACGGAGTGATAGGAGAACGGCAGTCACCGCAGTTAATACCGATTGTTTTCATTATGGCCTTTCCTCCTCGTACTCCGCCGCCATGTTTTATAATAACTTTTACGATCTCTACCGAGTATTGCTGCAATTCGCGTGCTCTAATGAGATCTCCCTTCATGAATGCGTCGACGAGCTCGTTGTAGACCGGGGCTGCATAGTTGTATGTACTACCGACAGCGGCAGTCGCGCCAAGGGCAAGACCACATATCAGAATCTCATCATACCCGTGTAACACTTCGAATTCACCATTATTAAGAGCTATGCATTGGTTCATCTCCATAAGGTTGTTATGAGTGAATTTTACCCCGGCAAGGGAAGGTATCTCTTTTTTACCTTCAAGTAGAAATTTGTCAACAGGAAGATCAACACCTGTCATTGAAGGCATATTGTAGTAATAGAACGGTAATTCCGGGGCACTATTGGCTATTGGAGAAAAGAATCTTACCAAATCATCAACATTGGCAGGTTTGAAGAAATATGGGGCGATAGATGCTATTGCATCAGCACCTGTCGATTGAGCATGAATGGAGAGCTCGATACTATCTTTTTGACATGTTGATCCTACATGAACAATGACTTTAAGCCGCCCTTTCGCCTCTTTAACCCATTTTTCAGCCAGACTCTTTCTCTCATTTATTGTCAATGATGCCCCTTCACCGGTTGTCCCGCATATAAAAACACCCTGAACACCTGAGCGTATAAGCAATGACGCATATTGTTCAACAACCTCAATCCTGACCGCTCCATCCTTATCCATCGGTGTGAATGGAGCAGCGATTAACCCACTTAATCTTTTATTCGTACTCATTTTATATATTTTAAATCTGTTTTCTGTAAATTGTCAGGTGTCGGATCTCTTTTTGTTTATTGCCTCCGGTAATGACACTGCAGAGATACCCTACGATGAAACATGTGACAAATCCGGTGGAGGAATAGAGCAGGAGATTGACGGCCTGAGTATTGATAACAATCATCTGGACTGCAATACTGGCAATTATTCCACAGAGTGCTCCCGTACTATTCGCTCTCTTAGTTATTAATCCCAGAAGAAACAGCCCCCCTAAACCTCCCAGTAAAATTCCGAGTATCTTTGAGAATTCGTCCCATAAGGACTTAATATCCCATGTAGCCATAAGAAGTGCAAACAAAATTCCCGTTACCCCTATCACCATGGTTGCCACCCGTGCGCTTTTTAAACTGTTTTTCTCTTTATTGGAAAATATCTTGGAATGAATGTCAACAAAATATGCTGTGGCAGCCGAGTTCATGCTACTGCTTAAAGTAGACATGGCAGCAGCAAAGATTCCTGAAATTACCAGTCCCAGGATACCAGAAGGCATCTGTGTGCTTACATACCAGGGTAGTATAGCATCACCGTCGGAAATAGATAGACTAAGTTCGGCCGGATTAAATTTATAAAACACATATATTGCAGTTCCAAGGAAGAAAAATATAACAGTTGAAGGAATTGTCAACAGAGCATTGGTGTAGACACCTTTTCTGGCTTGTTTCTCTGTTTCGGTGCTGATATACCTCTGGACAATAGTCTGGTCTGTCCCGTAAGTTGTGATATTAGTGAAGAAGGTCGCTATAAGAACAGTCCATAATGCAGGCTGTCGCAGATCAAACGCAGTTGATCCAAGGTTGAACTTGTGGTTAGAAGCAGCTGTTGATAATATACTTTCAATTCCGTCAGGAAGCTGGCCACAAATCATATATACGACTGCGATTGCAGCACCTAGAAGTACTACAACCTGCATGGCATCTGTCCATGCAACTGCCTCAATTCCCCCCATCATCGTATAAACGAGACTCAGAACACCCATCAATGATATGCAGAGGAATATGTCAAAACCGGTGACAACGTTCAGCGCAATTGAAGGCAGAAGCAGGACAACCCCCATTCTTCCAATCTGAAAAAGAATAAATGCCATACTGCATATTACTCTTATGAGGGGATTGAATCTTTTTTCCAAGTACTCATAAGCTGTGGTAACATTAAGTTTTCTATAAAATGGGATGAACAGGAGTGTTATAATTGGCACAACCATTATGATTCCGGCATTGAAGAGCATATAGCTCCAGTCTGTAGCGTAGGCTTTTGCCGGTATTGACATAAATGTTATGGCACTTAGACTTGTACCAAAAATGCTTAGCCCTATAATTATCCACGGAATCCTGCCACCACCCTTGAAATAATCCTCAGTACTCTTTTGTTTTTTTGAAAAGTGCCATCCAATGAGGGATAAAACCATGAAATACAGGACGATTATAATTATATCCAGAGGAGTTAAGCGTTTTATCTCACTACTTATGTCGCCTTGTGTAAGGTCAGGAGTCCTTACACCCGGACTAACCTCTCCACTTATAACCATAAACCCTTTGTCGTCCTTAACCGCACACGATGTAACTGGTATGGTGATATTTACTGCCTCCTCATCGATAATTGTGTTCGTTACAGTATGATACAACCTCAATCTGTTTCCGTTATATTCGGGAGCTTTTGAATGTCCTCCAATAAAAAGTATGTGATTTGCTCCAAACGGAAGAGCTGCACCTGCCATTACGGGAAAACTATTGTCAATTCTTTTCCATCTATCAATTCGCGGATTGTAGCACCAACCATCTGAAAGCACATTCCACGGTGAATTTCCTTTGTAATAGCGACCGCTGAAGAGGTAGAAACAGTTGTCATATCCATTACTCTGCGCTGTAGCAACGGCAAAGCTTCTTGCCGGTCCCTCCCAGCTTTTTAACCTTCTCCATCCCGCAGAAAGATTTGCCAGATCAATAACAAGAAAGTTTTTACTTGCCATAGGTGTGGCCATAGATTCTTGACCACCAGCAATATATACTTTGCTGCCTATCATGGCTCCTGCTGAATTTGAAAGCGGCACAGGGAGAGAAGGAAGCATCCGTATTACAGGACTTCCATCATTCAATGAAATAATAAATGCCTCATTCAGACATTCCGAAGAATCGCATCCTCCGATACAAAGCAACCCATCCTTTGTCTCTATTGAAACGCCATAGGCAATATTCCTTCTGAGAGCGCCTTTAAAAATTTTCCAACCATTGATATTGTCAAATGTATAAATATCATCCCACCAAACCTTTTTCCCTCCTGCTGCAGGAAGCCCTTCAGGAAAATTTGCCCCCCCGGCCACAATAAATTTACCGTCGACTTTACCAGAGAAGACTCCGGCAAGACCGATATTGGCTGTATCTCCTTGTCTGGCGGGAGGAAGTACGGCTGCTTTGTTAAATATTACATAATCCCAGTTTGTAAGACGGGTTGTGTCGCCGGGTATGGCGTAAAGTGAGATTACACTGTATATCAGCGTTAATAACAATAGGAAGGGTTTTCTCATTTATCGCTACTCCTTTATTTTCTGGATTCTAGATATATAGTGTAGAGTTTGAAGTGTTTTTTTATTGCGTCAAGGTATCCCTCTTCGTCTCTTCTTTTTATAAATTCCAAAAGGTCATGATGTGTTACAACCTCATTATTTTTTACCAATTGTTCGCTTATCGGTTCAAAAAGAGCTTTGTGCTTGTCTTTTATAAAATTCAGAACTGGATGGATAATCTCCTGAAACTCCATGATTGTCTTATTACCTGTTATCTCGTATAGTTTAGTATGAAACTGGTATTCACTGATAGGAGCATATTTATTGTTTCCTAAAGCAATTCCCATATTCACTATACTCTCAAGTTCCGTGATATTCTCATCAGTGATATTTCTCATAATGTTCCCTGTTATGCCGATTTCCAGGGCAATCCTGAACTCCAGAATGTCAAATATTGTAGATTCGTTCATCAACAGGGGATTTACACTTCGTTTCATCCCTCCGAGGATAGATGGTTCTGCCATTATCATCCCCCTTTTTGTCCGAGTTTCAATCATGCCGCTCATTTTAAAGCGACTGAGGGCTTCTCTCAGGACAGAGCGAGCTACACCCAGGGCTGAAGATAGTTCCATTTCGTTGGGTATGGGACTTCCCGGCCTTAGCCCTTTTTCTTTGAAATAGAGAATGAGTTTCTCCTCTACCTGATCTACAAGTGTGACTTTTTGAGAATTTATTTTAAGTGAGTCCATTTTTTTATTTTGTAATATTTGTCTGATAAAGATAGTAATATTTAAGAATCAGAAAATCATTGCCTCATCGTATTTGTTTTGAGTATTTTTTGCCAAAACGATCAGTCACTTCAATCTTAACTGATGATACGGCGGATTTGGTAACTGCTGAGAAAAAATGTTCCGATGTTGCAGCAGTTCCTGAGCTTCCAGTTGCTCCTGTAGGCAGGTATACATCTTTGGCAAATTTAACATAGTCTGGATCTTTCCTTACCTCTCTTGTTACATTTAAGGATGTGTTGTCTTCATAAACTTTTACATCCCACATCGGATCCCAATTCCATACATTTACAAGAATCTCGTTGGTTACACTTTTGTCTTTATAACGAGAATCAAGGCTGTTCATGTCAAATGCCTTAAATTGTATATCTGACCTGAGCCCAGATCCCTTATAATGCCAAACCATACTGGTTCCATTGAATTCATATATCGAATAACCCATAGGTGAGCCGTCCCTGCATGCTCCAAAGCTCCCGGTTCCGTTATATCCTTTAATATTGTACCACAAAGAGCCGGAGACAGCGGCGCAGTTATGCTCCATGATGTTACTCCTGCCCGGATACTGAGAGTTATGGTTCGTATGCAGGTGTCCTGATAATATTGTCACATTACTGAACTTGTCAAACAGAGCCGCAACCTCGTCTGCATTGCTCACCTCGCTGTTTTTAACCGGAGTGAGCGATGAACCTGAAGTAAGAGGCGCATGTATGGCAACGATTATCGGTGTATTCGGATCTTTTAAAGTAGCAAGATCCCTTCTTACCCAATCGAGCTGAGATGAGGTAACTCCGCAGCTGTAGTCCATAGCACCTTCGTTTCCAATAGCCCCGCCAGTATTGATGTATTTTATATCGTCCATTACAATATAGTGCGTGGATCCTATATTAAATGAATAATATGTCGGCCCGAGTTCCTTTCTGTATGTTGACTCTGCATCAAAATCGCCGGCTATATAAGGGTCGTTATCATGGTTTCCCATTACATGGAAAACCGGACATCCGAAATCGGAAATCATATCTTTATATTGGGGAATACCCCATTGTGTGGCAGTTTCATACCACCAGGTATCATGTGTCATATCTCCCAAAGAGAGGGAATATACACTATATCCGGTCATGGTTGGTATAATAGAATCTATATCTGCCAGAAAGCTCTCCTTACAAAGTACAGAGGTTCTTTTTCTCGGAGTTATTGTACCCGGAGTTGAATTCCCTACTTGTATGTCGGCGGATACAATCAGAATGTATTTACTATTGTCCGTTTTATTCAGGGTGAAATTATACTCTTTCACTCCTTCCCTGAGTGATTTCCAGAATTGTGGCAGGGATTTCTCAACCGGGACTTCATACCCGGAAGGGATTATTATGAATACATATCCGGATGTTCTTGACGATGAAATAGTATAAAGGCCACTCTGATCAGTTTTTGCTATTTTGTCACCGTCTGATACATAAACTCCGGCAATGCCAATTCCCCGGGATTTAACAAAGCCGTAAATATTTATACCCTCAGGAAGTGTGTCGATAGTAAATCGCGCCCACCCGAGCAGTTGTTCTTTTTTATCTCTGACGCACAGTATGTTCCAATTCCCTGAAAACATGGATTGAGGAATCGTTACGGATATACTGTTTTTGTTAAATGAAAGCGTGTTTCCCTTACAGGATTCAGTCTCGTTATCCTTTTGCCTGAAAACAATTTCATCACCGGTATTGAACCCAACCCCTTTTATTATAAGGGAATCTCCTCTGGATAATGAATAGCCACTTCCTATCACAACGGAGGAAATAAAACGGTCGGATGAGCCGGTATTATTGCCGTTCCCATTGTCCTTGCTGCACCCTGCCATAATGCAGAGTGCAGTCATTAACAACCATAAGTGTACTAACTCATTATTCAAAACTTTCATCTTTTTAATCTTACTTGATTTCGCAAATCTCTACCGTCCCAAGTCTGTTTGTTCCTCCTGATGTGAGGTCATTTCCATTGAAGTTGGCATTTTCTTTATTCTTTGCCCGGAATCTTATTACAACTTTCTCCTTACCCTTCATTGCTGCAGGTAGTTTTATATTGACCTGTCTGTATTGCGCACTTATTTCGTATCCGGTTGAATTGTAATCGGCAATAGTTTGCCAGTTGGTTGATGATTCATCCTCAGCCCATTCAAGGTACATGTGAGCAGGCCCTCCCAGTGAACTTGCAGTTGTAAAAGATATATACAGATCGCCACCTTTTGCATTTTTCAGAGATTGAGTTGTAAGGATAAATGCCTCATACGGATTTTCTGACGTTGATACCAACGAATTGGTGTTAGCTGACCCGTACCAGCTTTTTGCGTTTATAGCACCATATCCTTTGGCGATTGTACTGGCGGGCTCTTCTGCAAATACACGTACCCCGTATAACCAATACATATAATAGCCGCTTGAACTTATCCCACATGTGAACGAGCCGTTACTGTTCGGGACAGAGTATATGATTGATCCATTGCCAACAGTTGCTGTAATGTCTCTTGCAATATAGTAAGGACTGCTTTCGGAATTGAGATAAGGACCGAATTTTACCAATGTGTTTGTAATACGAGACAGGTAAGAGTTACTTATTTGAATGTCATTAAGATCCCTTATAACCAGTGTGTTGTTGTTTTTGGATTTGGTTACTACGGCTGTGATTGTACCAGACCCTTCAGGTACAAGCGAACTCCATTTCTGTGTGAAGCTGTAATTGAAATTCATACCAATACTGTTACCTAATTTGTCACGTACAATGTGAGTATAGAGATAATAGTGGTTATTGAGTTTTTTATAATCATCCGATGCTGAAATCCACCGTTTGTCTGCTGAAGTTGTTGTCCCTGTCAGAGCTTTGCTTTGATCGCTTATATTTACATATGTACCTACAGGTATTATGAATTCTACCGGACTTATATTTACCAGCGTGTTTTCATAATTATTCAGATCGGCAAGAGAAGATATGTTTACTGCCAGTCCAGCGGATGGTACAACTGAGGTGCTTGACTTGACAGATGCCGATGTAAAATCAATTATTCTTAGTGCTCCATCTTCATTTTTTTTGAATTTAAGACCTATTGCGTGAATTGAGAGTTTTTTTCCGCAATCATAGAAACCGGCCTCTGAAGGATTTTTTAACTGATCAGAGTCTTTAAAGTCAATTAATAAACCTCTTCCACTTGCATCTTGAATATACAGGGAGGTGTCTGGGAAATTTCCCTTTTCCATATTACTTGTAATCCATGCATCTATTCTGTAATTTTCCTCAATCTCTGCAATTCCTTCCGCATCAAAAGTCAGTGAAGAGAGTAGGGAGGATATGCCAATGTTCCTTGAGGTTTCATAAGTGGTGGCTCCCATCTGCTTTATATTAACGTCAACATAATACTCTTCGTCACCGCCAACCATGCTGAATCTTATCTTAGCCTTGCGGCTTAACGGACTGCCGGAATTATCCGAGAATGAAATGTACTGAGTTGTATCTGTCTTCTCACCAAGAGTAATCCAGGAAATATCTTCTCCTTCATTTCCTGTCACTGAAGTTGCCCATATTACATTAGACCGTATTTTTATAGTCATGTTCCCAGCTTCCATAGGAACATTCTGATTCAAACTTGTTAGTGTAGGGATTATATAGGCCGGTTTGCCGGTCTGTTTAACTGTATATGTAGTTATAACTTTATTGTCTGCAACAAGGTTAATAATGCAACTTCTTGGATAGGCACTGTCATATGAACCAACTGTAAAGGTTACATTTCCGTCGTCATCGCCATCCAAAGGCCATATTTTCACCCAGTTCTGGGTGGTGTCTTCAGGTACTAACTTCCAATCTGTTATATTGGAAAAGATTGTTATTGTCTTGCTCCCTCCGGCAGCATTGCAAGTGAATAGATTCTCTCCATCCTTGAAAGTCATGTATCCCTCTTCCGGCTTGTCGTTTTTGGTACATGCCATTAATGTAGTTAGTAATAAAAATAACGTTGTTTTGACTATTTTCATCTTTTCTGCTTTTTCATAATTTATTACTGGATACCTTCAAGCTCAACAGCTCTCTTACTCCACCATACAGGAGTCTTCATATTGTCTCCTCCGGTAGAGATGGAACTGACAGTCGGATATGCAAGTCTCATCTTTGTGACCTGTTCATCGTAGTTAGCCTTGTTTGTACTTATAATCGTCTGTGGATATAGAAATCTGGTAGGAAGAACCCTTTCATTATCACAGTCGATACCTATAGGCAGCTCCGGATACCCGGTGCGTCTGTAATCACACCATGATTCAAATCCCATAAAGAATAGAGATATATATTTCTGTTCAATAATTCTTTTAAGCGAGCCGTTGTATGCAACACCTGAAGAGGGACCGTTTATGAATATCTGAATCCTGTCAGTGGTATAATCGGGATTCCATTGCTGGATAGAGGCTGTGACAGCGTTTTCATAGTATTGTTTCGCATCTCCGCCAATCATACCTCTTTCAGCAGCTTCGGCAAGTATAAACTGAACTTCTGAAAATGTCATAAACCAAAACGGGGAAGTATATGTCTTTAAAACCGAGACATTCATATATGCCTTGTCAGAGGCATCTGCATCTATAACTCCACTTATGACGCCATAATAGTCATCTGCAGTACTTGGTTTCTTGCAAAAGATGGAAATTCTCGGATCTTGTGTCCTTCTCATGATTTCCAGGAAAAACTCTCCCATTTTTCTTGAAGCTGTCGTAAATGAAGCATCTGTCATATCAGCGAATTGATTTACAAACGGAGCAGAACCGGAGAATTGTATTTTTGCATTATCTGCGTTACTTTGGAATATCGGATAAATTGCAGGATTGCTCACAATTTCCTGAATTTTTTCCTGGATGCCCATTTCAGGTCTATTACTCAGTCTCATTAAAAGCCTGAGGTGAAGCGAATTGGTGAATTTTCTCCATTTTGTCATGTCGCCGCCATACAAAAGGTCTTTATTACTGTTACTAATACTTTTTGTCTCGTCATACAATGTGTTTGCACTATCCAGGTCAGAAAGCATGGCTTCGTAAACCTCTTTTTGTGTGTCGAATTTTGGTTGGGTAATATTGTCATCTATTCTCCAGGCTTCGCTATAAGGAATATCCCCGTACAGGTCAGTAAGAAGTGAGACGAAAAGGGATTTGAGTGTCAATGCTATTGCTTTTGCGTTGTCATCATTGCATTTGTCGGCCAATTCAGCCATGTGGTTTGCATTTGCAGCCCATTTCTGATAATAATCCCAGGGTGCCTGATAATCGGCAGTTGTAAATATATATCTGTAAAACTTAGTAGAGGCACCTGTTTCAACGGTATACTGCATCAAATCATTGTTGATTCTCCAGGATCTTTGCTGAATATTCCATGAACCACCGAAAATCAATTGTTCCAAAAGGTTGGAGGGATCAACATTCCATAGCTCATATCTGTTCGGGTCAGTGTTGTACTCTTTGAAATTCTTTGTGCACGAGCTTGCAAGTAATATTGAGACGAGTACTGTAAATATAATTCTTGATATATTTTTCATGATGGTATATGTCTTTAGAACTGTAATTTAAGATCAAGGCCGAATGTCCTTGTCATGGGATAGGCAGCTGTTTCGAATCCTCTTGTAATTGAGGAGCCGTTCATTGTTGCAATCTCAGGGTCATATTGCGGGAAATTTGTAATACAAAACAGGTTTGTTGCGAAAAGGGCTAATGTTGCACCTTGAAGTACTTTACTTCTTTGCAAAATGAATTTAGGTATTGAATACTCTAACCTGATCTCTTTGAACTTCAGGAATGATGTGTCAAAAGTATTGTTCAATGCATTATTCATTGAGTATACCCTTTCGTTGTAATATCTTATAATAGACTCTGTTACCGTGTTGTTTCTGGTATAGACACTGTTGCCCTCAGAGTCTATGCCTGATAGTACGACCCCTTCGTGTATAAGACCATCATATCTTCCGTAAATTGTGTTTTTAAGTTTTCCCTGAGAAGCTAACTGTGCATGGGTCAAGGAGTATGCCAGGCCTCCCCATTGTGCGGAAAAGGACATGTTCAGCTTGAAATTTCTGAAAGATATTGAGTGAGTCATGCCGGCTCTCCAGTCAGGTTGTGTATTTCCCATCTTGTAATACTCTGTAGAAAGAATCGGATAGCCATGAGAATCGATAACTGTCTGACCTGATACGTCAACCTTGTTCCCGTTATTGTCAAGAATATAGGATCCCTTAGGGGCCAACTCATATCCGTTACCATAGAAATCGCCAAGCGTACCGCCAACAGTAGCCCTGACCTCTCCTCGCGGACCTGATGAAATAAGCCATGTGTCAACTCCGGGAGCCAGTTCTACAACTTTATTCCAGTTTTTTGACCAAGTGAGACCGATTTCCCAGTTAAGACCCCTTTTACTCTTAAACGGAATCAACTCTGCACCTATCTCAATTCCTTTGTTATTTATCTTACCTGCATTTATATATTTTGCGCTCACTCCCGTGCTATAATCAACAGGAGCCTCAATAATCTGATCTGTTGTGTTGGAATTATAAAAAGCAAAATCAATCTTTATCCTGTTCTTTAACACTCTTGCATCGAATCCAACCTCATAGCTAGAAGTATTCTCCGGCTTGAGATTGTATGTCGCCCATGTTGTCGGATACACAGATCCACTTGTAAAGTCAGTTATACCATAATAGTTCAGAAGTTGGTATGCTTTTGTGTCATTGCCCACATTGGCCCAGGAAGCCCTTACCTTGAGAAAGTTGAACCATGGGATACTATTTTCAAATTTTAAAATTTCAGCCAATGAAGCACTTGCACTTATAGATGGGTAAAAATAGGAGCAATTTTCCGGAGCGAGTGTGCTGGACCAGTCATTCCTGCCTGTAATGTCCAGGAAGAGATAATTCCTGTATCCTACCTGGAAACGTCCGTATAGACTGTTTATAGCTTTTGTGGATCTGTATGATCTGGCAATATGTCCGAATTTTGCATTCTGAAGATTATATACATTGTCGGCTTGCAATTGTTCCGCAGTTATAGTTGAAGAATTTGATTTCCTCAACATATTGTTACCTCCGAAAGATGCCTCTACTGAAAAATTCTTGATTTTTTTATTGTAATTAAAAAGAAAATCCGTGTTATTCTCATAATCATATACTGTCTGTTCTCTGTAAAATCCCTCTTGCGCAAGAAGTGAACCTTTAGGCTTTTGTTGTGTCCTGAATTCCTTGTTTAGATCGATTCCGGAACGTATAATAAGTGAAAGGTCCTTAGTTATCTTTGCTGTAATATTGAAATTTCCGAAAACTCTGTTTCTGTCCAAAGAGTTTAATTGTTCGTAAGCCTGCATGTATGGGTTGTCGGAAAGCGCGTTAAGACTCATTGACTGTCCGTGCCTGTTATCCTTCCATTCATCGTAATACCAATCTATGTCTACATTGTTCCTGCTCCACATAAGTGTATATGTGGGAGATGACGTGCTGTAACCTGTCATTGGCAGGTTGTCGCTTTCTTTACTATAATAATTTACTTTAGTAGAGAGTTCTATATACTTGTTTATTTCCTGATTAAAAGCTACAGAGAAGGACTTCCGATTGTAACCGGTATTTGGGACAATCCAGTCATTGTCCATATTCGTAAAGGAAGCCCTTATTGAACTTCCTTTACCGTTATTTCCGGATATAGTAACAGAGTTGGTCTTTGTTACTCCTGTCTCAAAGAACCCTTTATACCAATCGCGGGATACAAATGGTAATTTTGTATACATCCCTGTTTCAAAATTTTTAGATGCATACTGGTAAAACATTTGGCCGTTATATTTAGGGCCCCATGTAAAGCGACTGTAATATCTCTTTGCTGATTCGCCGCTTGTGGACTCATCAGCTGTGACATTATAAAAAGAATAAACCTCCTGATTATTGTTGCCGGGGCCATAAGTAGTTTGGAAATCAGGCCAGAAGCCGGCTTTTTCAAAGGATATGCCCGAGTTAAAAGAAATTCCTAATCCTTTAACCTTCATACCGGTTTTTGTGGTTATAATTATGGCTCCATTAGCAGCCCTTGATCCGTATAGTGCAGTTGCAGACGGGCCCTTTAGTACAGTAACACTCTCAACATCTTCCGGGTTGATATCGGATGCTCCATTCCCATAATCAATCGGAGCATCACCGTTGTTATATGCATTTCCCCCGATTGCAGTCATTCCGCTGAATATCGGGATTCCGTCTACAACAAAAAGAGCACTGTTGTTATTAAGATTAATTGAAGACTCCCCGCGAAGTGTAACTCTTATAGAACCGCCAGGCCCGGTTGAAGCCTGGTCGAAATTTAAACCGGCTACCTTACCTGCCATACCATTGAGCCAGTTTCCACTAATGGCGTTTGAGATCTCTTCATTACTGACTTTAGAAATCGCATATCCAAGAGCTTTCTCTTCTCTCTTCATCCCAAGGGCGGTTACAACAACCTCATCAAGATGCTGAGCCTTTTCAGAAAGAGTAATTTGTATCTCCTTTCTTCCATTGACTTTAATTTCTGCGGTTTCATAGCCAAGGCTTTGGCAAACAAGAATCGATGCGGCTGTTGTCTGAATTCTGAATTGCCCGTTAATATCGGTCGTAACGCCGCCTTTCTCACCTTTAACCGAGATTGCTGCTCCTATTACCGGAGTTTTCTCTTTATCATCCAGGACAATTCCTGAGACAGAAATTGACTGTCCCATTAACTGGAGTGCACAAACCTGAATAGTTATTGTGAAAACAATGTATTTCAGGTGTTTTGTAATATTCATATAAATTTAGATTAGATTAATCGTATTATTAATATTAATTGTCAGACAAATCTAAATAAAATATTTCTATTGCAAAATTTATTTATAAAAAAAGAAACAGATAGGGGTTAATTATGTATGGTTAGTTTTATTAATTTCAAACCCGACACTAAAATCCAAATAAGTATAAAAAAAATTGCCGGCGCTGCAATCGAAAAAATAATCAAAGAAAAATGTGAAAAGAATGATATGCCGACAAAATAGCATATTAGCAAAATATTACCAATGATTCCAAGCACAGATACAGATTTGTTGAAAACCTTTCCTTTGAACATAGTTATTGAGATAAGCACCCCTGCGGAACATATCAGGAAATATGAAGTAAATACACCGGCGGCTCCGGTTCCTCCTTTTGCAAGTAATGCCTCACCTGCCGCAATGTATGACAATCTGCCTGGCTCATTGATTACACCGGCATACTTGGCGTTTAATTCTAAAAAAGGTAATGCCGGGTTTTGTGAAATAAATACCGAAGTGCCTATAATGAAAAACACGAGAGCCAAAAATGAGTCTCCACCCACTTTTGAATGTCTGTGAACAGAATACAAAGCAAAAAAAACCGGGATTAGCATAATCTGTAGTATTAAGTCTAATAATCCCAGATTATACAATCCCAGTAAAATGTCTGTTTTGAGTTCTCCGAATGCTCCGGTGGCACTCTGGGTGACAGGAGCCGTTCCGTTTAGGGTTATTGTCATGTTAATGACAATTTCGGCTATAATAATTATTGCACAAATATATGCGGCTATTCCTCCGGTCTTATATACTGAAGACCATCGATGTGACAGATTTTGACTTTCCATAATAAATCAAATATACAAATATATTGCTATATTATCACTATAGAATATCAATCTGTTACCTAATAGCGATTGCCTGTCACTTATTTAGATCCGCCGGCTCCTGTTGTGTCATTTTTTACTTCATCATTGTCAACAATCGGAGTTCCGCCGCCTACAGTAGGTTCCTGCATCTTTTCAACCTGTTTCATCATGGAGGCGGAAACTGGTTTTTCAGGAGGGCAAGGTTTTATCATCCCGAAGGAGTATTTAGTTCCTTTAGTGTATATCCTGTAAAATCCAATGAAATCCTTTGAAGTTTGAAAAGTGCCTGTCTGAGAGCCGGAAAAACCGTCATTGCAATCAACAAACAGTGTCGCAGATGAAAGTTTGCCATCAGAGGTGAACTTTGGTTCAAATAGTTTTATTTCAATATTAAATCTCTTTAACTCTTTTTGATAAAGTCCGATGGTTTCAGCCGTGGTGTTTCTGTCAATTGTCAGAGTGACCACATCTTTGTTTAAGGAGAGCCCTCTCTTGCATATCTGTGATGTTGCAGGTATAGCGATAACGACCAGTAACAGTGTGATGAATAATTGTTTCATGGTTATTGAATAATTAAATTTCGATCGGCAAAGATATACCAACCTTAAGGACATTATTCATTTTTTTTACTAAAATAACCTGCCCAGTTCAACATTGTTCTTTCTCTTCTCTCCTTGGTGTGCTGGAATAGCGTTTTTACTATCTGAGGAAAGTCGGACCGGATGACTTTTGTGCCCTCTTCTGTGATTCCTCCTTTGGTAGCTACCCTTTCTACTATTTGGTCAAAAGGCATCTTTTGGTCAACACAAAGTTTGGACGTTCCCAGAATAGTGGTTATAATCATGTTGTGAATCTCCTCTTTGCTTAAATTTGAACGAGACAATGCCTCTTCAACAATGATGCTGAAAATGGACGCAATGAATCCTGGCATACAACTGGTCAGATCTGTGCAGATTCCCAGCTCATTCTCCGGAATAATTGTAACAGAACTGAATGAGTCCATGAGTGTTTTTATACATGCTATCTCCTTCTCCGTAGATTGTTGATTGAAGGCTGCCAATGTTACTGATTTATTCACCTCGCCGGTAACACTTGGAATAACTATTGAGCAAGAGAGGTCCGGGAAAAGAGAGTTGAGCTGGTTAAATCTAATACAAGCATTAACGGCACATATATGTTGCCCTTTTCTTACAAATTTCTTTGTGGATTCAGCCACCTCCCGCATGTCTGACGGTTTTACACAATAGAAGATTATATCTGAAGAAGAGACAACATCCGCATTATTGTTACAAATATTGACCTTGGGGTATTTTTGAAATATTTCGACCAACTTCTCTTGGGTGCGATTTGAAATAAAAAGATCTTCCTCTAAAACTGTTCCTGCTTCTAAGAATTTGTGCATCAGCATACTGCCCATGCTGCCAAAACCGATTATCCCTACTTTCATACCTGTTTTTAATGTTTTTTATCCACTTTTTTTAATCTAAATAAAACCTTTGAAATATTGAAATTAGATAATTAAGTTAAACGAATCAAGGTACATCTTATATTTTCGTTTTTTTCATATGGCTAATTATTTTACTTAACTGAAACACCGTATCTTAACCATTTGCAATAGTTATGCTTCGTATGAGATATAATTATTTCATCTAATAATTACTCAAAAATCCGAGTTTCTCGTTAGCAGACACAGTATCTATGAAATAGTCCCTTAATATATCTAACTTCAATAATTTCAATGAACGAAATGATTCTTTTGAATCATGATTGATTAATTATTAAATTTAACTGTGCTCAAAAATCTTGGTGAACACTGGCGGTAAATATACAATTTTTAGTCTTTAACTTTGTTTTCACTATTTAATATTACTTATACATTTACACTTCGAATATTATACCGGAAGAGTTACTGATATTGGTTATTCCGGATCCATACATACTTCAATTGTATTCCCTTGTGTAAATAGCTTTTTTGCAAAATCTTGAATCATCGTCGGTGTCACATCTGATACAATTTTGTCATAATTAGTATGAAAATCAAGTCCATTAGATTCCAGAGCTAAAATCATGTGTGACCAATATCCATTATTAATTAATTGTTCCTGATGTTTCTTAAGTAAAAATTCCTTGACTTTATTTACATTTTCAATACTGGGAGATTTGGATAATAAATTGTTGATTTCATTATAGACTATTTCTATCAATTTGCTTTTCTTGGCGGGATCTGTATCAAACTGTATCTGCAAATTAAAACGTTCATCAGGAATTTTATTGATAGCACCTCTTACAGAGACACCATATGTGCCACCTTCTTTCTCTCTGATACTCTCAGTATAAAGTATGTTAAGAATGTTCTTAATATAATCCATCAATATCATATTTTGCAGTGTGGCTTGAACTTTCCCTGTGTATACTATATAAACAGTTGATTTTGGTGTCAACATTTTTTTCTTAAAATGGTTTTTAATAACACCTTTTGGAGGATAAACACCACAATCTTTAATTGTTTCGTGATATCCGGTAGTAGGTAACCCTCCCAGGTACCTTGCCACCAATTTTTTAACATTATTTTCTTTAATATTGCCTGTTATAAAAAAGGTAAAGTCTTCCGCATCAGCAAAACGTTCTTTATATAGTTTTATTGCCTTTCTATAATCAACTTTGTCAAGCATATCACTATTAAATATCATACCTCTGGGGTTATTCATAGTGATAATCCTGTTTAGTGTATCCTGCAAATCATTCATCGGATCCAATTTCTTTTTTTCGAGATCAACTGCAACTTTATTTTTCCAGTTATTAAAGAGTTCACTATCCATTCTTGGCTTAGTGAAAAATAAGTAGGTAAGTTGTAAAAATGTTTCAAAATCATCAGGAGAAGCCATTCCATTTATTCCTTCACTAAGTGAATTTACAAAGGGTGAAATTTGCACTACTTTTCCGGTAAGTGCCCTTGTAAGGTCTACTTGACTTAGTTCACCAATCCCGCCAAGTGGTACGAGATCATTTATTGCCAATGCAGACGGAAGATCAATATCACTAATTAGAGAAAACCCTCCAGGACTATATGCTGTAATAATTACTTGATCTTTTTTGTAATCAGTATTTTTAAACAGAACTTTTACACCGTTTGAAAGTGTCCACTGTTTATATCCAAACGATTTTTGGTCAGTCTTTACTATTTTTCCACCGGCTGGTTTCTCGTTAATAATTTGTTTTTCTTTCCACTTCTCCAAATTAGGCTGAATATCAGATTTGATAATATCATTCCACATATTAAGAACACATTCCTTGTCAGGAAGCGGCATATTCTCTTTTTGGGGGCCGGTAATAACAAAAACGACATTAGTGTCGGAAACAAGCTCTTTTGCCTTTTGATTGATACTCTTTAATGTTATACGTGGTAAATAATTTTTAATATAGTCATATTCCCATCCAATACCTGGAATGGGTTCATTGATGAGAAAATTAGCTATATAAGATTGTATATAACCGGAATTCTGCTTGTTATCTCTTTCATTGTAAACAGATTCAGCACTACGTATAATATTGGCTTTTGCCCTTTCTAATTCTGCCTTTGTGAATCCATACCTTCTCATACGCTCATTTTCCAATAACAGGATACGTAGTGCTTTCTCTGTTTGTTTATTATCTATTGGGGTAACACCTATTGACCAAGAATCCATTGTTCTTGCTTTAAAGAATGTTGAGATTCCTCCACTGACAGAAGAAAATGGAGCGTCCGGTTTCTGTCTGAGTTCATACATACGTTGTGTGAACATCATCCCAATCAAGTTTGTACGAATTCTATCGGAATAAAAATCAGTCCAGATCTTCAGAGAACTCGGTACAGTACTCTTTTTAAATAACACAGAAATTCCTGATGTCTGGGCTTCCGGGTCGCTAACGATAGACACAATTGGTTCTTTATTATCGGGAACAATAAATTCTTCTCTTTTAGCCGGATTCACAGGAGCAGGAATATCTGCAAACAACTTTTTAATTTTTGCTTCAATGTCATCTACCTCAATATCTCCAACAACAATGATAGCCTGCAAATCTGGTCGATACCATTTTTTATAATAATCCCGTATTCTCTGATAAGGAAACGTTTTTATAACATCTATCAGACCAATAGGCATGCGTTCTGCATAACGTGAGCCTGGAAACACATTTTTATAAGTCTTCTCCAGCACCCGGCTGTCGCCTGTATTAGTGGTACGCCACTCCTCACTTATTACACCTCGTTCATCATCAATATCCTTATCATTCAGAGAGACAAATCCAGACCAGTCATGAAGAACCAATAACGCAGAATCTATAATTCCATCATTTAAAACGGGGATGTTAGATAAATTGTAAATAGTCTCATCCATAGCTGTAAAGGCATTTACATTTTCGCCAAACTTGATGCCTTTTTTTTCCAGCTCTTTAACAAGTGAATTCCCTGGGAAATTCTTAGTTCCGTTGAAACACATGTGTTCCAGAAAATGCGCCAATCCGCGTTGGTTTTCATCTTCAAGTATTGAACCCACTTTTTGTACAATATAAAAATCAGCACGTTTAGAAGGTAATTCGTTATGTCGTATATAGTAAGTAAGTCCGTTGCTTAATTTACCGATTTTGACTTTTAAATCAATTGGAATTTGTGTCTTTTGCTGTTTGAAGACAAAAGGATGGTCTGTCAGTATTGCTATAACAATTAATATTATAAGCACTACAAATACTATTATTTTTAATAACTTTTTATTTTGTACCCGTTTCATATATTAACTATTTATAGTTTCAAGTATTTTTTCATTTCTAATAATAATCATTCCGTGGTGATCGTCAGTAATCCCATCTTCCAGTTTATACGGATATGTGGGGATATGACCATTCATAATAGTTGGTAAATATTTGAAAAACATTTTTTTGCTGCTCTTTCTCAATACCTCGCCAGCCTCCATGATGTGAGTAGATATAATATAGCTGCCGTTTCTGTGAGAAAGAGCTTCTACTATAGCAACTGTCCCGTCATAAGCATCTTTTACATTTGTCCCTTTAAACAGCTCGTCAAATATGACAACAAGCTGTTTTCCAGTGGCAATCTCTTGTGCAACATGTTTTACTCTTAATACCTCTGCGTAGAAATGGCTGTATCCCATCGTCAAATCATCTGATACATTTATCGAAGTATATATACCATCGTGAAGTGAGAACGTCATACCTTTAGCTGCGATTGGGAAACCCATGTGCCCAAGGTATACAGATATGGCAAATGATTTCATAAAAGTAGATTTGCCTGCCATATTTGCCCCTGTCAGGAATAATAGATGCTTCTGCTTTCCAATATATATATCATTGGCAACAGCATGAGGAATGCATGGGTGATAAACCCCTTGTATATCTATATACATATCACTCCTGTCAACAGCTGTAGCATAGACAAATCCTTTTTCACGGGAAACATTTGAAACAGTAATGTAAACATCTAAATCATATATCTCTTTTATAATTCTACTAATCTTATCTTTAATAAGTTTTCTGAAAATATAATCCAGTTTTAATACACTATAAAAAGATAAGGGATAATTTTGCACATACCCCCATACGGTTTCAAAAGAGATATCATTAAATATATTACATATCTCCGATATCTTTCTATGAAAAACTGTATTATATGACTCTTCTGATATTTTATTAACGAATTCTTTAACCCTGGAGAATACCATAACGGTTTTTTCAACCTCCTCTCGTAGTTTAGAATAGCCTTTGTCGTTGAGTAAATAATGTAAACACCTTAGTTTAGCGACATTACATAATGCTTCAAATCTGCTGCTGTAACCAAAATTCTGAGTATAGTTCTCAACTATTTCAAATTCCTCTTTATTAAAAGGAAGGGTAACTGTGATCTTTTCAAATAAGGCAAAAGTGGCAGAACGTCTGTTAATTGACTCTATTTCACACAGGGGTGTGTTAAACATTTTTTCCAGTAACCTACTGCCACCATTGGTTACAGTATGATTAAACAAACCGAAAATTGAGTTCGCCTTATATCTTCCTAAAATGTTTAAATCATCCAGAGTCTGTTTATCTGTTGTAAATTCCATTCTTAAATCATATTTAATTATTTGACACCTCAACTGTCCTTTAAAATATCGAGAATCTTCTCATTACGAATTATTAGCATACCATGACGGTCGTTAGTAATTCCTTCTTGAAGTTTATAAGTGTATTCAGGTGTATTACCCTTCATAACTGTAGGAAGATAGAGAAATCTAATATTGTTTCTAAGAGTTTTAAGTGACTCACCTGCCTCGATTATATGTGATGAGATGATAAAGCTACACTTACTCTTACCTGCAAAGGCATTAGCCACTGCAACTGTTGCCTCATATGCATCCTTTACATTTGTTCCTCGGAAAAGCTCGTCAAAAACCACGACCAAGCGTTCACTGTTATGAACACTCTCAGCGACCTTTTTTACCCTTAATACCTCTGCATAAAAATGGCTAAAACCTAAATTGATATTATCTGAAAGGTTTATTGTCGTATACATACCATTCTGTACACTGAATCTCATCGCTTTAGCAGGAACCGGGAAGCCAGTATGTGCAAGATAAAGAGCAATACTGAATGTTTTCATAAAGGTTGACTTGCCTGCCATGTTAGCTCCGGTTAAAAAAATCATATTATTTTCCTCTGTGATAGTGATGTCGTTGGGAACTGCTTTCTGGACTAATGGATGCCAGACAGAATACATCTCTATCCTGTTATCTTCTCCTTCAATAACCTCTGCAAATGAAAAATCTAACTCTTTGGATACTTGTGCTACTGTTACAAATACATCTATAGAATATGCACATCGAAGTATAGTAAGAATATCCTTATGAATAGTGAACCGAAATAGTTGATCATATTTCGCTATCTGGCTATATGACAAATTTGTAATTTCTAACTTTTTAAAAAAAGAGATCTCTTCCTTGTCTAATATGTTCAATATTACTAAAATATCTTTATGAAAATCTACATCTCTGAATACATCCTTTGTTTTATTTATAAACTCATTAAAATCAATCAGAAGTTGCAAGATACCTGTAACCCCTTTTTTTATCTGTTTATAATCCGTATCCGATCCTATAAGACTATTTATCTTTCTTTGTAACGTATTGTCATGTGCAACAAGTCTGGTGCGTTCATCCGTGTTGCTCAAGTAATATTCAATAGAATCAAAAATATGAGTCTTGAAAGGAAAGGCAATATTGTTATCTCTAAAGTACTTAATTGTTTTAGTCCTCTTAAGAATCTCATCTTCCTGTGATAATGGGTATAGAAACATTTCTTTAAGCAGATTTGCACCACCTCTAGTTACTGTCTTGTTGAAAAGGCTATATATATCATTACTCTTGTTGTCAACTATAATCCTGAGATCATTTAGTGTCTGACTGTCGGTCTTAAATGCCATAAATTTAAATGTTATTTAGCGTCCTTTACGACGTAGCAATATTAGAAGTGAGCATATGAGCAATATTATCGGTATTACTATTTCGTACATATTCTTAAGTAATGACATCTTACTCTTTTCAATCAGTATTGTATCGTCAGGCGGATTGATCCGACGAACATCAATTGGAAGCTCATTGTATGATAACCAAAAGAACAGACCATTAACCATTGCGAAATTTTGGGACATTATTTTTATTCTTTGCGTATTAAATTCGCCATTACTAAAGCAATCTGCGTCTCCTAATATCATAATACGCTGCTCTCTATTCCCAATATTGCGTGTAACAGCTAATGCTGTAATAAATGCCCCTGGAATTTCACCCAGATTCGAATCATATTTTGGCACATAATCTATAAAATCTATAGTATTCAACTCATTCCACGAACCGATAGAGTCCAGCTGGTTTATATTTTTGACTGAATCCGACACTAATACAGGAATATATTTGAATTTATTATCTCTGTTTTTATATGAAATAGCAACTGCTCCCGGCATAGTAACGGCAAATACCCCATTGAAAGGATCTTCTCTCATATATTTAAATTGATATGCCAGGCTTTTACCTTCTTCTGTTGATACAGATGTCACCAAATCCATAGAATTACCATTATTATATTCCACGATCTGGCCGGGAAGAAAATTAACACCTAAATGCTCTACAAGAGGATTCATGACATTTTGCCGCTTAATATCACAGGCTATAACCAAGTTGCCTCCCCTGTCGATATAATCGTTTAAATTGTTAATCTCCTCCTTAGTATATGCAATCTTTGCATCAGCAATTATAAGGATGTCAATAGTTGTATCTACAGGGGCGGATAAATCACACTCTTTAAAATCAAAACCGTTATTGATCATAGAGTATCTGAATGTCTTATCTTTAGCCAATCCAAAATAGCCTCGGAAACCAGGATCATTTACACTTCTTTCTTCATGTCCTTTAACAAAAGCAACCAAAGGAGGCTTCATGACCAGCCTTTTAAATGCAGCAGTAATTTGTGATTCGTCCGGAAATGTGTTAGCATCCTCATAATAACGCAAATACGAGGTTTTACCGTCTTCAGTACGTATCTCTCTTACAACTCTATTAAGCTCTGCTCTCAGATCTATAGTCTGATAATAACAACCGGGTTTAAAGAGATTAGGATTTACATCTCTAACTTCACATATCTTGTTTACGGCATCTTCGTCTGTCATACCAGCATATATGGCTTTGTGTACCTTTAAAGCATTAATGTCAACAGGTACATCATAGTAGTATTTATAGCTGAACTTAATATCCGGATGGAATCGGCTATAGTGGCTGAACCTGTCAATATCAAGCTTTCTGAAAGCAGGCAACCCATATGTGAAATTTTTTCTATCAAAAATATTTACATAGGTGGTAAAGTCAACCCTCCCTTTCAATTTTGAAATTACATGCTGACTGTTTTCTGTAAGGGTATTTGTCTTAGTACGTGTCGAGTCATAATATTTCATTAAGAAAGGGATTGTACTTACATACCCGAGAATAGAAATAATTATAAACACAGATGTATATCTGGCTAATGAAACAAAAGCACTACTCTTTTCCCGAACACTTTTTAGCCTCAATACAGTAAATGTGATAAATAAAGCCGGAACAAGTATAAAATACAGAACATCCTCACTGCATATCATACCATTTATAAATGTATCCGCTCTGCCATATATGCAGAACCAATATGTAATATCTCTTACAAAATCAATCCCTTGCCCGATATTACCAATTTGCTGTAGTACAAATAGAGTGGCAAATGTCCCGATAGCGGAAACGATCTGATAAGAGCTGAGTGAAGACATAAAAAGTCCTACTGCAGAAAAAGCACAGATTAGTAAAAAAATACCGAAAATTCCAGTCAACACAACGGGGAAGTCAAAATCCTTGATTACAACAAACCCACAAAGCGATATAAGAAAAAGTATAAAGGCCATTACAAAACCAAAAACCATCATAGTCAGGAATTTTCCTAAGACAATTTGTACGTTTGAAATCGGAGACGAATAAAGCAATTTTACAGATCCCGAACTGAATTCCCTGCTTAACAATCCCATTGTAAGCAGCGGTATATATAGGAATATTGTTGACTGAATACTTAAAAAACCCTTCACAAAGATTTTATATGTTAAATTGGAGGTAGTGAAGGACATCGCAGACATAGTGACCATCTCCTTGGCCAATTGCATTATTATCATGCTCGATTGAAACGTAAATATTATCAATATCAACCAGGCTATCGGCGAATAGAACATCTTCTGAAGTTCCATTCTGGCTATTCTTAATGTTATTTTCATCCTTTAATTTTTTAATCTTTTGACAATGCTGAGAATATATCATTGAGAGAGCTTTTCTCAATACGGATCTCTTCCATACGCCAGTTATTTTTTACACTTTCCTGAACAATGAGCTCAGCGGCCCCGTTAATATCTTTAAAATTAAAGCGATAATCAGGTCCGCCAAGTTCCTCAATATTGTCAATGCCTTTAATTTTTTTCATCAAATCTTCTACTGAAGGCATATCAAGCATACGCACAAAAATGCTGCTTGGAGTTATATAGTTATCAAATTCTTCAATCTTCCCGGAAAAGACAAGTTTGCCATGTTCGATCATTATAATGTGGTCACATATTGCATTTACCTCTGTCAGTATATGTGTAGAAAGTAAAACTGCCCGTTCTGAAGCAATATCATTGATAAGCTTCCTTATTTCAAGAATCTGATTTGGATCTAGCCCGTTAGTTGGTTCGTCAAGGATAATAAATGCCGGTTTATGGATAATAGCCTGGGCAATGCCTACTCTTTGTCTGTATCCCCCGGATAGATTTCTTATCAACCTTTTTTTAAAATTTAATATGGCACACTTCTCCAGTACCTCATCAACAGCAGATTTGACTATTTTTTCATCTATCATGCGTAAATATGCGCAATTGGTAAGATACTCTTCAACAGTCATATCTGTATACAATGGTGGTTCTTGTGGCAGAAAACCTATTTGTTTTTTTGCTTCGATCGGATTTTTTGATGTATCAAATCCATTAATTACTACATGACCATGAGTCTGCTTTAAGACTCCACTCATTATGTTCATGGTTGTCGATTTCCCTGCTCCGTTTGAGCCAAGTAACCCGTAAATACCATTCTCTGGTATCTCAAAATTGATATCTTTAACCGCCCATTGAACACTGTAGCGATGGGATAAATTTTCAACTCTTACTAAAGATTCTTTCATAAATATTATAATTTCATAGAGATTATATGGCCAATACGCCATGTCAATTGCAAACAGAGGCTGTCAAGACTGTGGTAGACAGCCTCTGAAAATTAATTATCAGGTATTTTCCTAAATAGAATTCTGGTATTGTTTACTCTTCCCAGGAATTTTGCGGCCAGTCCGAATTAAAATAGAGTACTTGCAATGGTATTTGCAATGTATATTTAGGACTGTCAGCAGAAAGAGTGGATAACACATTATTAGAAGCATCATATCTTTTTATGGTCTGCATACGGCCTTCGGCAGCCAATCTCCGCATGTCAAACCAACGCATACCGTTGAAGGAAAACTCAAAGGATCTTTCAGCCAAAACTTTATTTATCACATTTTCTTGGTCAGAAGATTCGTATTTTACATAATAATTGGCCGGGAAACGTTTTTTTCTAAGTACATCCAGTTCGTTGCAGGCAGTAATAAGATCATTTCTTCTTGCGGCAGCTTCTGCAAGAATCAGATGCATCTCTGCTACAGATGTTCCGCAATTAAGATATCCTGTGCTTGATGAAGCTGCACCAGAAGAGAAAAACATTACCTCTCCTCTTTTATTGAAAGAGTAATCTCCCAAATTAGGAGATACATATGATTTTGTATAATAGAATTTCAGCCTTAAATCCTTGATGTCAAAAGATTGAAGAAAAGATAAAGAGGGATTCATCATTATACTGAATGAATTGCCATAACGAGCATAAATTTCGTCTGGTCTCTTAAGAAGATTGGGAATATCTCTTGAACTTGACATGACAGAATAATCAAGTATTGTATCGGTACAATTATCCAAAGCCAGTTGAGCATTCTGTGCAGCTTTAGTATAATCGGCCATATACAGATATGTTCTTGCAAGTACACTATATGCTGCTGCTACACAGCCACGGCTGCGATAACTATTATTGTCTTCCGGCAAATCAGGAACAGCTTCAGAAATATCTGCTATTATGTGATCATATATCTGTTTCACAGAACTCCTTGCCGGAGTAGGATCTGTTAAATCATTTGATGTCACGAATGGTATAGCTAAATCTTCGCTTGCTGTACTCGAGTTATATGGTTTACCGTATAGATTTACAAGATAAAGATATTCAAAAGCCCTTCCAAGCAAGGCTTCGGCTCTTAAACTTTTTTTCTCTTGCTCAGTGCCATCTTTTGTACTGTTAATACCGTCCAGAATAGTATTATAATAATATATTGATTGGTAATATGTGTTCCAAAACAAAGGGATTGTTGCAACATCATCAGAGAACTGTGCCTGCCACGTATAAATCCTTTGATAGCTGTTTGTTGAAAGCACCTGCTGAAGAGTAGGATAATCTGTAATATCTGCGAGATAATCCAGTTCCATCATTGGGCATGAAAGCAAAAGATTCTGACTTTTCATCCATAAATCATAATCTGCCACAGTTTTAAGTAACGTAACTCCTTTGGGTTGAATATCGAGATATTTATCGCAGGAAATTAATACAGTTGCAAAAAATAGGGCCGGAATAAAACATTTATATATAAACTTCTTCATTGTCTTTAATCTTATTATTAAAAATTAATATAAAGGCCCATAGTGTAAGTTGGGGTTATATAAGATTTTGCATAGCTGCTTGTTGCCATGCTATAATTATATTTATTAAAAGCAACAGTGTAAATATTAGAAGCCTGTACTCTTATTTCAAAACTGTTGATTTTAGTTTTCTTTACTAATCTACTGTTGCGGAAGCTATATGTTGCTGTAAGATCTCCGATTGTAAGATATGCACCGTTTACCGTATATTTGTCTGTGTATCCTAATATAGTATAACTATATAAATTATTAGGATTAGGCAACATATTCGGGTTCGTTTCATCTCCGCTCTGTTTCCAGTAATTCGCGGCACCTTTCAATGGCCTTATGCTTGATGGATCTGGAACGGGAACCCGGACCTTAAATCCTCCATAAAAATTGACCATACAATAAAGATAAAAATTCCCTATATCAAACCGGTTACTTAAGCCAATGTTGATTGATGGGATTGAACTACCTACATAATCTACATCACTCTTATTCGTTGAATATAAATTACTTTTAGCGACACCATCTTTGTCATATATTAAAATATTACCATTTGTGGAGTTTAATCCGGCATAGCGATAATTAAATATTGCCCCTATTGGGTATCCTTTTACATAATTGGCATAGCTGCCATTAACGTAATATGAAGCAGAACTTGTCGATGTGAGGTTACTATTATATACATCAATTACTTTACTTTTGTTATGAGAAAAGACAATACCTGTATTCCAGTTAAAATTTTTGTTTGTAATCCAGTCAGCTAAAAGATTTACTTCCAAGCCAGAGTTGCGAATAGAAGACTGATTTACAATCGCATAAGACCCACCCTTTGAAGCGTCAATCTGATTATTTGCCAAGACGTCTGTACTCTTCTTTACATAATAATCAATATTTCCTGTAATCTTTTTTAAAAAAGCAAAATCAAGACCAACATTTAAATTACTGGTTTGTTCCCAACGTAATCCACTGTTGGCAAAAGATAAAAGTTTCAATGTTTCTATAGGTTCAGAAGGAATAACGGTTCGAGTGCTATATTGAGCTATGACTTGAGGCAAAACATTTTTAGCAACATTCCCGTTAAGTCCATAAGCCATTCTGAGTTTTAAGGATTTAATAATACTCACATCTTGCATAAATCTCTCTTTATGAATATTCCATGCTGCCCCCAATGACCACAAAGGTTTGTATTTATATTTTGGATCGGTACCAAATAAGTTGGATTGGTCAATACGTATGCTTCCGGTTACAGAATACTTTCCTTTATATGCATATACAATATTGGAATAAGCTGAAACATAACGATTTTCGCTATATGATTGCCCGAAAAGACTTGAATAATAAATCAATGAGTTATTAGCCGTATAGCTTGGTCTGTATGTTGCTAACAGTGTATAATCTACAGGTTGACTCAACAATGTATGATCGTTGTATCCAAAATATGTTGCAGAGTTGGACGTACTCAGCACATCCCTGATTTCACTCCCCAATATAAGATTAATTGAATGTGCGCTGTTGAGCTGCTTATCATAATTTAACTGTGCGCGTAAAGTATAGCATTTTGTGCTAGCTTTACTTTGCTGAAGAATACTCCCTTTGGGAATATTATAGACAAACTCTCCATTACTAATTTGAGTATAATAATTGATGTATTGACGAGCTTCTGATGAACTTTCACTTGCAAGATGTTTGGTATCACTAGTGGATCTTTCATAGACCCCGCCAAAATTTATATTAATTCCGTCGCCAATTTTATAGCGAAAATTTGCATTAATACTATTACTGACAACATTTTTGTGATTTTTTATCTCATAGATGTCCTGCAATGGGTAATACATGTTATCAAGTAATCCAATAGCTTGTATTGCAGCATTATAATAAGAATTTGCATGGGATTTATATTGAATAGGCAGATAATTTCCGTCACTGTCCTGAAAATGTTCATAAGGATAAACACTACTTATATCTGGGAGAGGTACTGAAGTCTCTTCTCTATTCTGGAAATCAGTAGTCAAATCCATTGATAAACGTCTGGAAAATGTTATTGTACTGCGACCTGAAAGTTTGAACTGGTTATTGTTATTTCTGATCTTTGACAAGTCGCTGTTAAAATAGTTAGCAGTAACATAGTACAAAGCATTATCAGTACCTCCTGAAATGTCCAAATTATAGG
The DNA here is from genome assembly GCA_023227835.1 of Bacteroidales bacterium. Lineage (GTDB taxonomy): Bacteria > Bacteroidota > Bacteroidia > Bacteroidales > UBA932 > Bact-08. The sequence goes on along the minus strand of JALOCI010000010.1, from coordinate 27,869 downwards.
TTTGAGTGGCAGCAGTACGTAAAAACAACTTGCCGTAATCCTTTGTATTATTATATGAGCCTAAATCAACTAATTCCCGGTTAGCTTCATCAGATGTAATTACACCTGCAGCTTGCCTCATTCTTATAAAATCCGGAGTTGTGTAATTGCTATATGAATAGGATGATCCAAAAGTTGGATCCTTTGCATAACCCCAATATGCTGATGTAAAGGTTTTGTGGACGATTTTAGAATAATCTATAGTTATATTTGAACCATCCTTGTCCCAGCGGTAACGATTATAATTTTCTTTAGGAGTGAACCCAAAAGTAGTTCGGAAATTAACCATTGGTTTACCAATACGGGCCTTTTTTCTCTCAATAACAATCACTCCGTTGGAGGCTCGTACTCCATAAACTGTCGCGGCAGCCGCATCCTTCAAAACAGTTATTGACTCTATTTCATTAGGATTGATCATATCAAGCGATAATTCAGTAGGATATCCATCTACAACAATTAATGGTTGTTTGTTACCGTTAATAGTAGAGATACCTCTAATTTGGAAAAGACTGTTCCCTTCGAACTGAACGTCATTGTTTATTAAAAGTCCTGGAACTTTATTCTGTAGCCCAATTAAAAAGTCTGTAGTATTTACTCTTGTATCAAACTCCTTTGCTCTTATAGTTGTAAGGCTACCGGTGCTCTGCTCTGGCTTTATCTTCTGATAGCCAGTACTTATAAATGCAACTTCCTGCAACTCTGCAGCCTCTTCGGTCATAGTTATATTGAGGTTTGTGTTTCCAGCAACATATACTTCAAGTTTTTTATATCCTATAAAGCCAATTACCAGAATTGCATTCTCTGGTGCCATAATAGAATAATTTCCCGACAGATCAGAAGTAGTACCTTTTGTTGTGCCTTTTATCTGAATATTCGCCCCGGGTAATGGCTCACCTTTTTTATCTACTATCTTACCAGATATTGTAATATCTTGCTTTTTATATATAGGTTTTACAACAATCGTCTTCCCCTCTATGACATAGCTAAAAGGTTGCCCTTTAAAACAGATATCCAGAGCTTCATTGATGGTTACTTTTTCTAATTTCACGCTGACTGGATGAGCTTTGTCAAGCATTTGTGAATTGTAAATAAATTCATAACCAGTCTGTCTGTGGATCTCTTTAAAGATTGTTTTTAATGAAGCTTTGTCAAAAGAAAGGGTAACAGTTTGGGGATTAGCTTCGGCATGTAACGGTTGAATAAAAATGACACTTATGATAATTATTAGTTGCATAATTGTCAAATTCCTGATGAACGCACACCTCTTACTTCCGATTTCACCAGAAGCATTGCAGAGTGATTTTAATTTCATAATTTTGTTTTGGTTTTGGTGAATACTTACGTTTTCTTTTTTCACCTAATCTCCCCGGGATCCGTCTCCAGCGGAGCCCGGGTTTTTATATAGGTGAAACTCATTTTTACAATGTTACCTATTCATAATGTCCTCCTTTAATTTTTATTGTTCGTTCAGAAATTCTTTTACTATTATTTTACTACCGTTAACTTCAAAATTTACAGTCTCTGTCATGGCTAGAAATTTAAGAATTGTTGATATGTTAGATCTCCGGGATATTATTCCCCCGAAAATTAATTTTTTTAACTCGCTATTTTTAAACTCAACATCTACGTCATACCACCTTGAAAGGTTTTTCATTATCGACTCTAAATTCATGTCTGTGAAGTTAAACACACCGTCCTTCCAGGAAATTGACTCTGAAATATCTACGTTTTGTATAGAAAAAATTCCTTCGTCTGAAAGTGAGGCCTGTTGTCCAGGATAGAGCATAAAGCTGTGTTCCTTTGAATTTGTTATGTTTTGTGAAACTTGTACGGAGCCCTCTACTAATGTAGTTCTGATTGTAGATTCATCCTTATATGCATTAATGTTAAATTCAGTACCAAAAACTTTAACTTCAAACTTATTATTTATATTCACAATAAATGGTACATCTTTATTCTTAGCAACATCAAAATATGCCTCTCCACTTAGTATAACTTTACGCTCTTGTGAATTGAAAGACGTAGGATATGTAATGTAAGAATCCGCGTTTAAAGATACAATTGTCCCGTCTGCTAAAGTTATTGAAACTACATCGCTCCCCCTGGGATTAGTTAATGTATTATAGGTTACTATAGCCGATGATCCTTTATATTTAAGACTGTTATCATCTAATTTAATAATGTCAATCCCTTTTTGTCGGGATAATTTGCCATTCTCAAGACTGTCAAGATATAAAACCTTCCCGTCAGCTAAAGTTATCCTCGCTTTGGTCATGTCTGGGGCCGGAACATCTTTAATTACTTTAACAACCTCAGCAACATTTTCCTCCAACGTTTTGTGCTCGTTGTTGATCCAGAAAACTGTAATAATAATCCCTGCCACAATTGCAGCGGCTGTTGTAATTATTACCCGACCGAATGTGTAATACCTATTTTTCTTAATGCCTGGAAGAATTTTCTCCCTGATCTCTCCGTAAATTTGTTCTGACTGTTCAATAGATAATAACTCAGGCAAATTTCTCTTATCCCAACAATCAGAGATCCATTGTTTCACTGTCTCAGAATATGCAGGATCAGCCAAAGCTTGGAGAAGCTCTTTCTGTTCTTCTTTGTTTATAGATCGCATTTTATATGCATCTAATAAACTGTATAATCTGTCGGAATCCATCTCCTTTTTTATTTTTCTATAATCTCTTTTTATATAAGACTAACGAAGAGGAAAAAAGGATGAGTCGTTGTTTAAAAAAATTATTCCTTAAACAAATTTTTACCAAAAACAGTGAATATAATAAGGGCCTGGCTACCCAAAGAGAGACGGATATTTTTCATGGCAGCTTTAATGTGACTTTTTACAGTATTGATACTTAGCCCCATTTTGATTGCTATTTCATCAAGTCTCATTCCATCAATACGACTAAACAAGAAGACCTTTCTTTGTTGCTCGGATAAGTGGCTCACTGCTTGTCGTAGAAGAGTGATATACTCTTCTGATATATACTTTTCTTCAGTACTGCTTGATACCTGAATTTCTTGATTATTAATATTCTGGAATACAAGACGTTCTTTCGCAAGACGATTTAAAAAAGTGTAACATTGGTTACGTACCAACGTTTTAACCCATGCATCAAATATTTTTATTTCAGAAAGTTCTGCACGATGATTCCAAATTTTTATAAATATTTCCTGAGTTACCTCTTCCGCAAGAAGATCAGAAGATGTTAGAAAAAATGCAAAAGAATAAACACGCTGATGATGAAGCCTATATAGTTGATGAAAAGCAGCTTCATTTCCGTTCGCTACCAGCGTGAGCAACTTGCTATCATTATATGTTCCGCTACGATTCATCAAGTGAGAGTTTCGTTTATTGCGTAAAGATATGCTAAAGTTTAAGAAATCATTAATGTTTATTTTTGTCTTTAGCAATATTTTTGTCTAATCAAAGACAATATGCTTTATTACAATGAGAATTGAATATCATTGATAAAGTTCATAAATGCCAAGTTGACAAATTTTGCCAAAAATCTGCAGCTGTATTTATGTTCAGTATATACCTGGCTTGATGTAAATTCTAAATTTATTCAGTATAGTACTTGTAAAAAAGAGCAATAGATTCGATTCCTTTGTAGAACTGACTCAAGAGATAGCTTTCGTTAGGTGAGTGAATGACATCTCTTTCTAGACCAAAGCCCATAAGAAGGGGATTAGCTCCAAGAATCTGCTGCAAATCGGCCAAAACAGGAATACTTCCTCCACCGCGGTTCGGAACCGGTTCAATTCCGTATACTTCAGTTATTGCACGGGATGCAGATTTGTATACTTTAGAAGAGATAGGGCACAGGAATCCTTGCCCGCCATGATGAGATGTAACCTTAACCTTGACTCCCTTAGGTGCAAGCTTCATAAAATAGGCCTGAAATAATTCGGCTATCTTTTTATTATCCTGGTTAGGAACAAGCCTCATGGAAATCTTTGCATAAGCCTTTGACGGAATAACGGTTTTTGCTCCTTCACCTGTGTAACCGCCCCAGATGCCGTTTACATCCAGACATGGTCTTATCCCAGTCCTTTCCATAGTTGTATAGCCGCTTTCCCCCGCTACTTCGTCTATGTCAAGAAACTTTTTATATTCCTCAATATCAAAAGGAGCCATGTTTAACATCTTCCTTTCCTGATCAGAGAGTATCACCACGTCATCATAAAAACCGTCGATAGTAATTCTGCCGTCTTTGTCAATAAGCTTATCTATCATACTGCACAATGTATTGATAGGATTTAGAATAGCTCCTCCATAATGTCCGGAGTGCAGGTCTTTATTAGGGCCGGTAACTTCTACCTCCATATATGTCAGTCCTCTCATGCCGACATTCAGTGATGGTATTTTTTCATCAATCATTGTTGTGTCAGAAACCAGAATGTCGTCACAGGAGAGAAGTTCCTTGTGTTCAACAGCCCATTCTGCAAGACTTGGAGAACCGATCTCCTCCTCTCCGTCAATAATGAATTTTACGTTACATTTAAGTTGATTGGTTTTTATAAGATACTCAAGGGCTTTAACATGCATAAATCCTTGTCCCTTATCATCATTCGCACCTCTGGCATATATGGCTCCATCTCTTATGTGTGGCTCAAATGGCGGAGTTGTCCACTTTTCGATAGGGTCTGCCGGTTGTACATCATAATGGGCATAGACCAAAATAGTAGGAAGAGACTTGTCCAGAATCTTTTCTCCGAATACCACCGGATGCCCTTTTGTCTTGTAAACTGATGCTCTATCTGCACCAGCCGCAATAAGAAGCTGGACATACTTTTCAGCAGCTTGTTGCATGTCACTGTTGTGGTCTGCCATAGAGCTGACAGATGGAATTCTCAGTAATTCAAACAATTCCGAGAGAAAGCGCTCGCTATTTTCTTTAATGTAATTTTTCATGATAGGTTTTGCTAAAATGTATATCTGAAGCTTAGGCCGAAGTTTGCCGGTTTTATGCCCGCGTTTGTAACCATTTGGAATTTGGGATTCCAGTCAAAGGCCAAAATAAAAGGATAATCAGGAAGTTTATACTCAATACCGCTGATCAAATCGATTGAAAAAACAGCTCCGTCTTTGTAATCTCCCGCAATGTAAAAGCCGAAAGAAGCACCCGGACCGCCGAAAAGAGAGAGGCCGTCTACTTCAAGATTGTAATGGTACTCGCCATACGCTGAGAGAGTTAACTTGCGGTCATTCTTCCCGATAATATCTATTGAGCTCATAGCTTCAAATGCAGAACCCGCTGTTATAAACTGTTTGTAAGATGCTCCTATGCTTGTTCCGAGGCGTGCGCTTACAGCCCTTTCATAATCCTGTCCTTTGGCACTCAATGTAATCAGGAGTGCGGAAATTATAATTAAAATTCTTTTCATCTCTTGTTGTTTTAAAAGTAACTAATAGTCTTTCCTTCAATTTCTGTAAGCAAGTTGTTTGCCAAACGGCTTGCACCTATTCTGAAAAGTTCGGGATTGAGCCAGTCATTACCAAGAATATCCTCCACAATTGCATAGTAAAGAGTGGCTTCACCCGGAGTTGAAATACCGCCTGCAGGTTTGAATCCAATGCGCTTTCCTGTTTTTTCGTAATGCTCCTTAATCTTGCTGCACATTATATATGCTGCTTCAGGAGTAGCAGCCGGCTCCATTTTACCTGTTGAGGTCTTAATAAAATCGGCACCGGCTTCTATTGCAAGAGACGATGCTTCGGCTATCATGTCATAGTCCTTCAGGGCTCCTGTCTCCAGAATTACCTTCAGATGCTTCTCCCCGATAGCTTCCTTTATACTATTAATCTCATTAAACGCACCATCCTTGTCTTTGTCTAGAAACTTATTCAATGCAAGCACAATATCAACCTCATCAGCTCCGTTATCAACAGCCATACGACATTCGGCCACCTTTATCTCCGGAAAACTTTGAGAAGATGGAAACACGCCGGCAACAACAGCAATCCTGACACCGTCAGCGTTAAGCTGAGATCTTACCTGCCCGGCAAAGTTCGGATATACACAGACTGCGGCAACAGATGGATATGACGGATAAATTTTACGGAATCCGTTAACTTTCTCAATCATGCCGGCAATCTTAGAGGGAGTGTCCGTCGGGTTGAGGGTGGTCAAATCAATCAAGCTAAAACATGTTTTGTATATTTCAGACATTCTGTCTCTGTTTTCAAGATTTTTCTTAATTCTTGATAATTCATTCCCGATATTTTTCATGACTTTATTGTGTTAATCAGCTTTTGTATCTATCCATATAGTGACCGGACCGTCATTTAAAAGGGAAACCTTCATCTCAGCCCCGAAGATTCCTGTTTCTACTGTTTTCCCGAGAGCAGATTCAAGCTCTTTCTTAAAGCTTTCATATAAAGGAATAGCTTTTTCCGGTCTCGCCGCTTTTATATATGATGGTCTGTTGCCTTTTCTGGTCTGGGCGTAGAGAGTAAACTGGCTTACCAAAAGTATAGATCCCCCACTTTCAATGACCGAATGGTTCATAACTCCCTTTGCATCATCAAAAATACGGAGATTTACAACCTTCTTTACTGCGTATGCTATGTCAGACTCACTATCATTGTCTTCAAAGCCGACAAGAACCAACAGACCTCCGTCTATCTTCCCTGTATAAGAGCCGTCAACCATAACTGACGCTTCTGTTACTCTCTGAATAACAAGTCTCATATCTTAACCGCTTATTTTAACCATATAGCCTTTCTCTCTGAGTGGTGCCGCTATTTTTTCCATCTCTTGAATTGTAACCTTACTGAGATTCTTTGCAGGAGTCTCCCTGTCAATAGTGTATATCATTATCTCTCTCGGGTTAAGTTCTGTCGCAAGAGACTGCCATGCGGCAATCTCTTCAGGTGTTGTGTTGTCTATAATCTCACCTTCGAACTCGCCCCTTAGAAACATTGTCTGAAGTATAAAGCGGCCTTTGAGAGGCTCCATTTCTCTCTTGAGCTTTCTGACAGAGTATGCGTAAGCCGGACGGTTTATCAGAATGGTAGTTCTGTCAAATGCAGAGTCTACCTTAAGAATTGCATTATCCACCTTTAAAAGAGCATCATACGTCTCCTTTTTAGAGATTCCGCTGCCATTTGACAAAACGGACACCTTTGCATCAGGAACAAATTTGTCCCGGAGGGTCAGCGTATCCTCTATAATGGCAGCAAAATCAGGATGCATGGTGGGTTCTCCGTTTCCGGAAAATGTTATGGTGTCAATTTTTTCTCCGGATGCGGAATAGTGTTCCAGAACTCTTTCAAGACTTATGCGGACATCCTCCCTTTTTGGTAATTTTCTGTCATCTTTACCATCTTTGTTAAATCCGCATTCGCAATACAGACAATCAAAGTTGCACCATTTCCCGTTTTTTGGAAGTAAATTTACTCCCAGGGATGTTCCAAGCCGGCGGCTCTTTATCGGACCGAATATTATTTCATTAAACAAAATTGTTGACATAGTAGCTCAATTTAAACCAACCTTTTTGAGCGGCTGTTATTATTAAGTTGCATCTTTTCCCAGTCAATCCCCTCAATCAGGACAACCCCCGGTTTTTTACCAACAGATAAAGTGCCAAGATTGTTGTCTTTTCCAAGAAATTTTGCTCCGTTTAAAGTAGCCCACCCAAGTATTTCATTCAGAGGAATTGTAGGAAAATAGCGATGCAGTAGTTTTATCTCTTCGACCATAGAAAGAACTTTATTACTTGAGAGACTGTCTGTACCCAGGGTGATAGTGCACCCTTTGCGTCTCATAAGTTCAAGTGGCGGAAGGGATCTGTGGATAAACATATTGGATAGCGGACAGATTGCCCAGTACAGGTTCTCGGCTATAGCCATGGCGTAGTCTATGCTCTCTTCATTAGTTGCCGTATTATGCACCAACAGAATGTGTTCCTGAATCCTTCTTTTGTCACTCTTCCAAATTTCAGAGATATTGTCCATAAAATAAGTGAGGGCACTTTTTCCTGTCACGGGCGGAGTGCTCAGACCTCTGCCCCTATAGTCGTCAGCAAGGGGGCCCGTTCCTGTTTTAATCAATTCTTCCTCCTCCCAGCTCTCCTGATTGTGATAGGAGAGGTATCCCTCCTTCAGAGCCTCTCTGCTTGAGGCTTTATTCAGATTAGGACTCATTGTGTAACATGAGTGTGGTGTTGGTGCGGCATCAATTCCGAAGGTTATGGCTCTTTGATGTAGTATCTCAACATTTTGCATTACATTTTCACAATCCTTTGGTTCTGAGCCGAAGACCTCAAGAAATGTGCGGGTGTACATGGGAGACTTCGATTTTTTAGAAAAACTCTCGTCACAGTTGCTGATATCTGCCATTGCTGATACACCACTGTCATAGAGTTGGTCCATTTCACGCTCCAGTGCATTTACGCGCTCCTCTGTCCCGACACTCTCCCTGAGGGCATTTATCTGACGGATGAAGCCGGCCATGCCTGTATCTTCAGCAAATGCACCTTTGAGATGAGAAAGTTCTATATGACAGTGAGAATTTACAAAACCGGGGCAGATAATTCCATTGTAAAATTCGGTGCTTTCACTCTCCTCGCCCTCTTTGAGTTGCCCGATTTCCAGAATTTCTCCGTTAGTGTTCAGGCAAAGATAGCCTCTCCGGATTGGGTTCCGGTCTATTGGAAACAGATATTGTGCCGCGATTTTTCTCATACTCATAAAATTTTTTTCCTTCTATCTTAAAATTATTTTGCCACCAAATCAGCATCATTGGGTGTTCGTATCTGGTTGCCAATGAGTCAGGCATATATATGCGCCTGTTTGGAAAGAGATCAGGTGCAAATATCCATCTAAGTGCTCTCTCTCTGGAATCCATATACTTCAGTGAATCTGCCCCCCTGATAAGATTCCGGATCGGGGCAAATGCCGAGTCCCTTTCCTGATTTGCTGAGATTTCCCTCCGAACCTCCTCCAGCCTTCTTTCAAGTATGACTCTGGCTGACATGAAAGAACTCTTGAGTTTTAAAGGTGTTGGCAGGTAATAATTGAAAGTATTTATAAGATCGTTGGTGCTGTAACCATGTTTCTTAAGGACTGGTTCATATATAAGTATACTGTCTGTTTTTGACATCTTCAATGGATCATTCATGACAGATCTGTCTGCCATATATATGTCTGCCAGTATCTGAGGAAGTTCACTTCTTGGAATAATATCCTTCTTGCTGCATGAAACGGCAACTATGAGAAGTATAGGAACTATACGGTAAAAACGACTCATTGCTATATTTTTCAGTCGACAAAGTTAATTTATTATTATTATTTTTGCCGCATCAAAAGAGAAAATTAAAAATAGCCGTAATGAGAGTTTTAATAATAGGATCGGGGGGGAGAGAATCTGCTTTTGCCTGGAGTATAAGTAAAAGCCCCATGCTGGAAGCACTCTGTTGTGCACCGGGAAATCCCGGAACAGCAAAACTTGCAAAGAATCTGGAAATAGACATAAAGGATTTTAATGCAATCAAACAAGCAGTCCTTGAAAACAGAATAGGGTTGGTTATTGTTGGTCCTGAAGAACCTCTTGTTAATGGCTTGGGAGATTTTTTCAAACAGGACGATCAACTCAAAAATCTCCTTTTTGTGGGGCCTGACAGATTGGGAGCACAGCTCGAGGGAAGCAAGGAATTTGCAAAAAACTTTATGCAAAAGTGGTCAATTCCCACTGCTTCTTACAGGAGTTTTGATAAATCCTCAGTCGGAGAGGCTGAAAAATTTCTTGAAACGCTGAAGGCTCCTTATGTACTTAAGGCAGATGGTCTGGCGGCGGGAAAAGGAGTGGTCATACTCGATAATATTGAAAACGCAAGGAGAGAGTTGCATTCTATGTTGGAAGGAAAGTTCGGAAAAGCCGGAGATAAGGTCGTGATAGAAGAGTATCTTCACGGTATAGAGCTTTCTGTTTTTGTACTTACAGATGGCAATGATTATCTTATTTTACCTGAAGCGAAGGATTACAAAAGGATAGGAGATGGTGACACCGGTTTGAATACTGGCGGGATGGGGGCTGTCAGCCCGGTTCCATTTGCAGGTGAGTTATTCATGAAAAAAGTAGAGGAGAGGATTGTAAAACCGACAATTGAGGGCCTTAAGCGTGACGGTATAAAGTATACCGGATTCATTTTTGTGGGATTGATGAACTGCGATGGTGAACCTTATGTTATAGAGTACAATGTAAGGATGGGTGATCCTGAGACGGAGGCGGTACTTCCGAGAATAGAGAGCGATTTGCTTGCTCATCTTACCGCTGCTGCAAGAGGTGAACTTGGCGCAGAGGTTATAATTAAGGACAAACGACAGGCTATGACCCTGGTAACTGTTTCGGGAGGTTATCCGGAAGAGTATGGAAAGGGATTTACAATTGATGGACTGGAGGAATTGAAAGAGGTCAATATTTTCCATGCCGGGACAAAATCATTGGATGGTAAAACAGTTACGGCAGGGGGAAGGGTTTTAGCCATTACAGCTTTAAGCACCGACATAGAGAGTTGCAGGAATATCTTGTATAGAGAAATTTCTTCTGTCAAATACGATGGTATATATTACAGAAAGGATATTGGATTGGATCTTCTGAACTATTGAAATCTTATGTAAATGCAGCACAACCGTAAATACGACTTTGCAATATCAATACCTTATCTGATATTGTTACTTGCATTTATGTCTGCAACTGCATGGATATTGCCGGCTGAAAATATAAACAGGTGGATACCCGTTATGGCAGGCTTTGTGGATATAGAGGATATCCCGCTCTTTGATTCTCACATAATAGCTTCCCTTTTTCTGATAGCAACATCAGTCTCTTTGTATGCATTCAATGAAAGGTATATAATGACCGGGCGTGTAAGTCTGACTTTACCGTTAGTATTTTTGATCCTTGCTCTCTCTTCTCCTTTCAGTTTGATTTTTTCAGGGACATCGGTGGCAACTCTTTTCCTTTTGTGGTCTTTTTATACAACCCTTACCCTTAAGAAAAACGATCAGAACTCATTCCTTTCCGTTTTTCTTGCTACATCATCAGCCTTGTTTGAACCTTTGGCTGTATACATAATCCCCGTAGTGATGTTTTTCTCGATAAGGGAGACGACTGTATCTTTGAGAAAGATTGTCCTTACAGTGCTTGCATTCCTGATACCATTCATTTTTATAATCTCTCTGCGATTCATTTTTTTTGACGATGCACTTATATTTGCGGAAGAGTACTTGGGACATCTTAAATTTGGCACAGTTCTGGAGCCAAATATCAGAAGTGTCTCAAACATCCTTTTCCTTATAGGGTTTATAATATTGCTACTTGCTTCTTTCAGGGATATATATAAAAGAATAAACAGCTTTAAGATTGTAAAAAGCGCTTCATTTGTCAGATTTACAACAATGATTGTGTTCCTTGCGGCTTTAGTTGTACTTTACCCCGAATCAAGCGGATGGATTATGCAGATTGTGTCAGTTCCTGCAGCTGTTCTGATAGTTGAATCAACTGGTGAAAGTGAAGATAGCCACAAGAGAAAACGCAGTTTTCTACTTGTGACTATCTTTATAGTACTTAGCAGAGTTGTCTGCTTTATTTGACGGTTCTTCCCGGATACTGTTTAAGTGCAACTTCCAGACATTTCATTGCCTCTTTGAGGTCATCAATCTTTAATACATAAGCTATACGTACCTCATTTGTGCCTCTTCCCTTTGTTGCATAGAATCCGGCAGCAGGAGCAACCATTACAGTCTTTCCTTCGTATTGGAAATCTTCGAGCAGCCATTGGGCAAATTTGTCACTGTCATCAACCGGTAAGCTGGCAATTGTATAGAATGCTCCCATAGGCTTTGGTGTGTATACACCCTCCATCTTGTTTAGTGCCTCAATGAGGAAATCCCTTCTCTTTATATACTCAGCGCGAACTGCGTCAAAATATGATTGGGGAGTTGCAAGAGCACCCTCAGCGGCAATCTGGCCATATGCAGGAGAGCAAAGACGTGCCTGAGAGAAGCGGAGAACAGCATTCATGACTTCCGGGTTTTTTGAGACAATGGCGCCTATACGCACACCGCAGAGACTGTATCTTTTGGAAACGGAATCAATAAGTATTACATTTTTCTCTAATCCTGGAATATGCATTGCCGAGAAATGAGGCTGATCGGTGTAGCAGAATTCTCTGTATACCTCATCCGCAAATATGAACAGTTCATGTTTCTTTGCAATTTCACCCAATTTGAGCATGGAGTCCTTTGAATAAAGTGTTCCTGTAGGATTACCCGGGTTGCAAATGATGATGCCTTTTGTCTTAGGGGTTATCATCTTTTCAAATTCTGAAGGGTCAGGAAGGGCAAAACCATCCTTAATGCTTGTTGAGATAGGTTTCAGGACTACATTGTTCTGAGCTGCGAAGGAGTTGTAGTTTGTGTAGAAAGGTTCAATTACGATAACCTCATCTTCAGGGTTGCAGGTTACGGCTAGAGCGATTTGAAGAGCCTCGCTTCCACCGGTTGTAATATTGATGTCTTTCTCTGTTACGTCAATGTTGATGCTCTGATAGTATTTTACAAGACCTTTCCTGTATGATTCATTTCCTTTTGAATCAGGATATTCAACAAGTGCAAGGGTGTTGTTTTTTACCGCTTCAAGAGCCTCTTTTGGTGATTCGATGTCCGGTTGACCGATGTTCAGGTGATAAACCTTGATTCCTCTCTTTTTAGCTTCGTTAGCATACGGCACCAGCTTCCTTATAGGAGAAGCCGGCATGATCTCTGCCTTTTTGGATAATGTAAGCATTACTGATAATTTTTTATGAAGTTGTTACTGTTTTTTCAATTTTACATTTACAAGGGTCCCTAAAAATCTCTCTACACCCACTTGCATATCTGCTGTTCTTGCAGGATAATTGTTGGTCAGAATTGCAAAGTAATAGTATTCTCCTCTTTTTTTCTCAACATAACCTGCGTAGCACCTGACATTCGAGAGTGATCCGCTTTTTGCGTGTATCTTCGATTTAGTGCTATTCTCCACATTCTTTAGTACGTTTTTTAATGTCCCGGGACCTCCTGGTTGCGGGAGGGACCCGACGAATTCAGCAAAGTTATTCATTTCTTTCATCCTTGCGAAATATTTGCAGAAAAATCTTGCAGATACATAATTCTGTCTGGATAATCCACTTCCGTCAACCTGTGTATATCCACGGAGTGATAATCCCATGCCGGCAAGCAGTCTCTTGGCTGCAACCATCGAAGAATCATAGGAACCTACGCCTGTCATCTGTTTGCCTATCATTTTGAAAAGAGTCTCAGCGTAAAAATTGTTGCTTATTCTATTGGTTACGTTAATGATAGAGATTAGTCTCGGAGAGTATGTCTCGCATATAATTGCAAGCTGTTCCTGCGGCAGGGGGGTAATGTCTGATACCTCCCTTACACCATTCTGACACTCCACGCCCGCGGAAGCAAGAAACCGTCTGAACTCCTCGGCACACATCAGCGGTGCAAATTTGCTCGAACCTGTCAGGGTATAACTCTCCCTGCCGCTACCCAGGCTGCCTTTGAAAACACCTACCTTTGAAAGATCTGAAATATAGTAGGAGCTTCTGTCACCAGTCCCTTCGCCCCCGGTTGTCATCTTATTCTTGTATTCCATGCCTGGCAATTCAGGGTATACACTGCTGAATTCAACAGGCTCTCCACGGGTCTTACCCGGTACAAATGTGAAATACTGGAGATTTTCGCAGAAAGATAGTCCTGATGCCGTGCTTCCGTAGTATGGACCTAAATTACTCCAGGACCAGCTGTCAGGTATTGCCTCATTTTCAAAGAATCTGTCATCTCCTATAATGCTGCCTCGGATTTTTTTGATTCCTGCGGCTTCTAATGCCTCATGCCATATTGTAAATATTTTTTCAATTGGTGTTGCTACCGTATCCTTTGATCCGAGGGTAGGATCACCACCTCCTATAATGTATAAATCGCCATCTAATACACCGTCTGAAATAACTCCGGAATAACCGATTCTTGTCCTGAACCTGTAGTCAGGACCTAAAATATGTAATGCTAGCCCTGTCGATATGGTTTTCATGGTCGAAGCCGTAAGCAGTGGCGAGTCAGGATTCCATGATGCCACACATCGTCCCTTGCTGTCCATAACCATTAGCCCCACGACAGAATTACCAAACAAAGTATCTTTTTTCATTTGATTTACATGCCTTTGGATATTTCTGTCCTTAGCTAACGAATTGTAAGATGTTGCCAATGTTAAGATAATCAGCAGTAATGAGGCTTTGTTTTTCATTTCTCCGAGGTTGGTTATTTAAGCAAAAGTAAGAATTTTAATTAATGCATTACGAAATTTTATCTACATTTGCCAGTCGTTAAATTCAAAAAAAAAATTCATCAGGATGAGTAGTTTTAGAAAAAGAGCACTGGACGAATTCGCAAGCCACAGAGCTGAACGTTTTTATGTGGAGGAGAGACCTGTATCCGAGTACTTTGGTCAGAAAGTATTTGATGTAGAAAAAATGAGACGTTATTTATCAGCAGAAGCATTTGAGGCAGTCCAGCAGGCAATAGGAGAGGGATTGAAGATAGACAGGAGTATTGCCAATCAGATAGCATCCGGGATGAAGTCGTGGGCAGTTGAAAACGGCGCCACACACTACACACACTGGTTCCATCCTTTGACAGATGCTACCGCAGAAAAACATGAGGCATTTGTTGATCCGTCAAAAAATGGCGGCGTGTTTGAAAATTTCAAGGGAGATGCACTTGTACAGCAGGAACCGGATGCGTCCAGTTTTCCTAACGGAGGATTGAGAAATACTTTTGAAGCCAGAGGGTATACCGCATGGGATCCTACATCTCCGGCGTTCATAATGGATCAGACTCTGTGCATTCCTACGGTTTTTGTTTCTTATACCGGAGAAGCTCTAGATCATAAAGCCCCGCATCTCAAATCACTTCAGGCTCTGGACAAAGCTGCAACAGATCTGTGTCGGCTTTTTGATCACAAGACAAACAGAGTAAATGTAATGCTGGGTATAGAGCAAGAGTATTTTCTTGTAGATGAGGCTTTATACAGGGCCAGACCGGACCTTATGCTGTGCAACAGGACGCTTATAGGGCATACCTCAGCCAAGGATCAGCAGCTTGAAGACCACTATTTCGGTGCAATTCCTTCAAGAGTCATGGCTTTTATGAAAGATTTTGAAACAGAGGCATACAAACTTGGGGTGGTACTTAAAACAAGGCACAACGAGGTGGCTCCAAACCAGTTTGAATTTGCTCCTTATTTTGCAGAAGCTAATCTTTCTGTTGACCACAACCTCATGATGATGATTCTTATGAGGAAGATTGCGAAGAAGCATAAACTAAAAGTAATATTTCACGAGAAACCTTTTGCAGGAGTAAATGGGTCAGGGAAGCACTGCAACTGGTCTATGGTTACCAACAATGGGGTAAATCTGTTGTCTCCCGGGAAGACTCCCAGAACAAACCTTCAGTTCTTATCATTCTTCGTTTCGGTAACAAGGGCTGTTTATGAGCATCATCCGCTTTTAATGGCCGGAGTGGCAACTTTAAATAATTCGTACAGACTTGGCGGCAATGAGGCGCCTCCTGCTGTAATGTCGGTTTTTGCAGGAAAACTCCTGACATCAGTTCTGGACTCTATAGAGAAAATGTCGGAAGACGATGCTTCCTCACAAGATCAGACACATCACAAACTTGATATTGTCAATAAAATACCTGAAATACTCCCGGATAACACAGACAGAAACAGGACCTCTCCTTTTGCCTTTACAGGTAACAGATTTGAGTTCCGTGCCGTTGGTTCTTCTGCAAATGTCTCGGCGGCCCTGTATCCTTTAAATGCTGCAGTAGCTCAACAACTAAAGAGATTCAAGGAATTGGTGGAGAATCTCATGAAAGAGGGCGTGGATAAAGAAGAGGCATTCCTGAAGGTCATCAGACAGTTCATAATTGAATCCAGGAATATTATGTTTGAGGGTAACGGATATAGCCCTGAATGGCATAAAGAGGCAGAAAGAAGAGGCCTGAGAGGAATAAAGGATCTGCCATCTGCGTTCAAAACATATTTGGAGGAGAATAGCATAAAACTTTTTGAAGAGACCAATGTCTTGACAGAAAGAGAGGTTGAGGCGAGATATGAAGTAATGAATGAGACTTTTATAAAGAAACTTCAGATTGAGGCCAGAGTACTCGGGGATCTTACTCTCAACCACATAATACCTACTGCAATAAAATTTCAGAATACATTAATCGATAATGTAAGGGGTATTAAGGAGCTCTTCGAGGAGGATGAATATAAGACAATGTCAGAAAGACAACTTATAACAATTCGCAAAATCTCAGGTTATATCGAGATTCTTAGAAAGGAGACCAAGGAGTTGATAGAGGCGAGGAAGGTTGCGAATCAGATTGAGGAGTGCGAAGAGAAAGCTGTACTATATTCCAACACAGTTCTTCCGATAATGACAAGCATAAGAACAGTAGCAGACAAATTAGAGATGTTGGTTGATGATGAGCTTTGGCCGCTTCCTAAATACAGAGAATTGCTATTCTGGAGATAATAAATATGGATACTAATACTGAGGCTCAAAGGTATGCACAAAGGGGCGTATCCTCATCAAAGGAGGATGTTCACAGTGCAATCAGAAATATTGACAAGGGGTTGTTCCCAAATGCTTTCTGCAAGATAGTTCCGGATTTTCTCACAAATGATCCGGATTACTGCATTGTAATGCATGCTGATGGGGCAGGTACAAAATCTTCACTCGCTTATGCCTACTGGAAAGAAACCGGTGATATGAGTGTCTGGAAGGGTATTGCACAAGACGCTATTGTGATGAACACTGATGACCTTATCTGCGTCGGTGCATGTGATAATATTCTGCTTTCCTCCACTATAGGAAGGAACAAGCACCGTATAGGAGGTGATGTTATTTCTGCGGTTATTGATGGTTCCGGCTCATTTGTAGATAAGATGAGCAAATATGGCATTAACATCATTTTGACAGGTGGTGAGACGGCTGATGTCGGAGATCTTGTAAAGACAATTATTGTTGACAGTACTGTATGTGCAAGATTGAAGAGAGCAGATGTAATAGATAATTCCAATATTAAACCAGGTGATGTGATAGTCGGTCTGGCCTCGTTTGGCAAAGCTATATACGAAGATGAGTATAATGGAGGTACAGGTAGTAACGGACTGACTTCTGCGAGACATGACTTGTTTTCATCCTACATCGGTCAGAAGTATCCGGAGACATACAATAATCAGATACCCAAGGATCTTGCATATACAGGAACAAAAAGGCTTGATGAAATTGAACCCGAGACCGGTGTCAGTTACGGAAAGTTGCTTTTGTCACCAACAAGAACTTATGCACCTGTTGTGAAAGATATCCTTTCTGCACACAGACCTAAAATTCACGGTATGGTTCATTGTTCAGGAGGTGCTCAGACAAAAATACTGAACTTTATAAATAAGCACCGGGTGGTTAAAGACAATCTGTTTCCGGTTCCTCCTCTATTTCGTGCAATCCAGTTTGAATCAAAAACTCCGTGGTACGAAATGTACAAGGTATTTAACATGGGACACAGGTTTGAAATATATACCGACATAAATACCGCGGACGAGATCAGAAGGATTTCCGAAAGCTATGGAATTGAAGCCAGGGTTGTCGGGAGGGTTGAAGCGGCAAAGGTTGCATCGGTAGATCTTATCACTGAATTTGGAGAATTCACATATGAGAAATAAGAGTCTGGATATCATAGCTGCCTTAATCTTATTAACTGCATGCTCGCCAAAGGATGGCAGCAAGGTCTCATCCCAGAGTATTCCGATAGTTAAAACGGCACTGCAAGATACCGCCTCTGTATATTATGCTGATTATAAAACATATCCGGAGGAGATTTCCGCACTTCCTATAGGAGTCTTTGATTCTGGTACCGGAGGTCTTACTGTTCTTGAGTCTTTACTTAAGGCCGATTGTTTCAATAACACTACCGGAGCTGAAGGTTCAGACGGTATTCCCGATTTCGCTTCAGAACACTTTACATACCTGGCTGATCAGGCAAATATGCCATACGGTAATTATGCCTCAGCCGGAAAATTGGACTTTTTCAGGGAGTTAGTTGTGAAAGACGCACTTTTTCTGACGAAAATTCCTAACCGTTCAAAGATTGTTGTTATAGCATGTAACACGG
The DNA here is from genome assembly GCA_023227835.1 of Bacteroidales bacterium. Lineage (GTDB taxonomy): Bacteria > Bacteroidota > Bacteroidia > Bacteroidales > UBA932 > Bact-08. Next base: position 9,586 of record JALOCI010000010.1, on the reverse strand, counting down.
CAACAGCGTATGGTCTTAATGATGTGCGGGATCTTTTATCGAAAGGGATTCCTGCTGTCAAAGTAATAGGGGTTATTGAAGCAGGAACAAGGGCGTCAATGGATATGATCGGTCCCGAGGAAAATGCCGCGATAGGTGTTCTTGCCACTGTCGGTACCATATCTTCCGGCGGATATCAGAAAGCAATAGCATCCGCATCCGCTGAAAGAGGTTATAAAGGAAAAATCGACATTGTATGTCAGCCGGGTTTGGGTTTTGCGGAAGCTGTAGACATGGAGAGTGACTTTGCAGACATGAAAGCAACTGCCGTACGAGATAACTACAGAGGGCCATCAATAGGTAATGACTCTCTCTCTATTGATACAAAATTACTGGACCGCTATAAATTCAACTTTGCCGGAAATGCTGTTTTATATCAAAAGGAGAGGGGAAATTATTCCAATATTCAGCTGAACTCTGCGGCAAATTACGCCAGGTTGCATCTCGTAAATCTTATAGAGAGACACAGGTTGCAAAATGGTGATTTACCGTTAAGAAATATTATACTTGGATGTACTCATTACCCTTTCTTGCTGGATACTCTGAAAAAGGTTGTTGATGAACTTAGACAGTACGAAAAAAATGGTGTCAGGTTATATGAAAAAGTTCTTCCTGAGGATATGGAGTTTATTGACCCTTCAGTTTATACGGCAAAAGAGGTTTATGCAAAACTTCGGGAACAGGGTATACTTTCTGCTTCACCTGCCTCTGACAGACTTAATGCATATATATCAATTCCGGCTTCTGGTTCAGATGCAAAAAACCTTGACAAGGATGGTAACTTTACTTATGATTTCAAGTATGGCAGAGAGGCGGGTAAAGAGGACCAAAGTGTTGACATTGTACCTTTTTCAATAAAAAACATTAACCCCTATAACCTGCAAAGAATAAGGGAGAGGCTTCCTCAAACCTGGAGCCTGATTGAAAAGGAAATAAAATGATTTAGAATATGGCTTATTCTTCAAATATAACTCATGAGGAGCTTGATATCCTTCCCCAGGCATCATTTGACGGGGATATTCATGTTATAGACACTCTTGGGGAAGAATATGACAAAGCAATTTCGTATCTGTCTTCCCAAAGGATTATCGGGTTTGATACGGAAACAAAACCAACTTTTCAGGCAAATGTGAAGAGGAACGGAGTGTCACTCCTTCAATTGGCGGGAAGAGATCAAGCATTTATATTCAGGCTGATAAAACTTGGTTTAACTGAAGATCTATGTGGGATTCTTGGGTCAAAGAGAATTGCTAAAATAGGAGCAGCGGTACATGATGACATTCGCGGATTGCAACGATTGGCAAAATTCACCCCCAGAGGCTTTGTCGATCTTCAGGTAATAGGCAGCAACTGGGGTATAAAGGAGAAGAGTGTCCGGAAAATGGCGGCAATAATTCTCGGGATTAAGGTCTCTAAATCGCAGCAACTTTCAAATTGGGAGGCAGATATGCTCTCTCATGCACAGGTTTTGTACGCTGCCACTGACGCTTGGGTGTGCCAGAGAATGTATCTTAAACTTTTAAGTACTCCAAAGCTTGCGGTTGCAGAACAAGAGAACGGAACAGAATTATGATAAAAATCTATTTAAAAAGATCGAGAGAAGAGTCTGTGAAACGTTTTCACCCTTGGATTTTTTCAGGGGCGATACATAAAATCGAAGGGGTTGCCGTGGACGGAGCACTAGCTGCTGTTTACTCTTCAGATGGTAAGGCTCTGGGTGTCGGTCATTATCAGATAGGATCGATTGCTGTCAGACTGTTGGAATTCCAGACAGATTCTCTTTCCGGTAATTTCTGGGAAAAGAGAATTGAAGCAGCTTACAACTGCAGACGCGTTTTGGGCCTGACTGAAAACGGTTCCACTACTGCTTACAGGCTGATACATGGTGAAGGAGATATGCTACCGGGTCTAATTATAGATATTTATAACGATACAGCTGTAATTCAGGCTCATTCCGCCGGAATGTTCCTTGCCAGGGAAGCGATTACCGCTGCCCTAAAGGTAGTGTACGGGAACAAACTCAGGGCTGTTTACGATAAAAGCTCATCTACAGCGCCATTCAAAGCAGGATTGCAACTATCGGACAGCTATATTTTCGGACAAGAGACCCATCCTGCTGCAATAAAAGAGAATGGGGTTTGTTTTTTTGTAGATTGGTGCAGTGGTCAGAAGACCGGTTTTTTTCTTGATCAGAGAGATAACCGAGAACTGGTGGGAAAATATTCGAAGGGAAAGAATCTGCTAAACCTATTCTGTTATACAGGAGGTTTTTCCATGTATGCGCTGGCATCCGGGGCCAAATCCGTGACTTCTGTCGATAGTTCCGGAACTGCCATGGATATGCTTGAAAAAAACATCGAGCTTAATAAAACGTCAGGTATAGTCAGTAAAAATGCAACTCACAATTCTGTATGTGATGATGCAATAGATTATTTAAAAAAGAGCGAAAAAGGGCAATATGATGTCATTATCGTGGATCCCCCGGCATTTGCTAAGCACAGGGCTGCAATACCAAACGCCTTGAGAGCTTATCAAAGGCTTAATGCTGCTGCAATAGATAAAGTTTCTCCCGGAGGGATAGTCTTTACATTCAGTTGCTCACAAGCCGTTGACAAGACTGCATTTGCGGAGGCAGTGTTTTCTGCTGCGGCCCAGACAGGAAGGAGGGTCAGAATACTCCACAGACTGACACAACCGGCAGATCACCCTGTCAATATATATCATCCGGAAGGTGAATACCTGAAGGGGCTTGTCCTTTATGTGGAGTAATTGCATATCTTTGTAATTATCACATAAATTCTGATAACAGGATGGAATCACTCAACGTTTGTAAAGGAAGCAAGAGAGAAAAATACCAATCCCTTCTCCCACAAATTGCATCATTAGTAGAGGGTGAAAATGACATTATTGCCAATATGGCAAATATATCTTCTGCGATTCACCATACTTTCGACAATCTATGGACCGGATTTTATATAGTTCGTCCGGACTCATCTCCTTCAGGTGAAACACTTGTACTTGGCCCGTTTCAAGGTCCGCTTGCCTGCACAAGAATTGCTTATGGTAAAGGAGTTTGCGGGACTTCATGGAAAGAGATGAAAACAATCATTGTCCAGGATGTAGAGCTTTTTCCGGGTCATATAGCCTGCAGTTCACTTTCGCGGTCAGAGATAGTAGTTCCTCTTATCCGGGAGGGAAAGGTGATTGCAGTGCTGGATATAGACAGCAGTGAGATAGGCTCATACGATGATACTGACAGAGAGTTTCTGGAGAGAATATTAGATAACATCAAATCAGAAATGTAAATATGAAAAGGGGAAATGTTTACCCTGCAGTAATTATTTTGGCAGTACTCTGGTCCCTGGTTACCGGGTGTGTTAACAGCCTTCCTGAAACGGAGATTCCCGGAGTAGGCAAAAAACTGGCAGAATCAAGGGCTGAAAATATTTCGGATGTAAAATACTCCGTTCTGTTTGAAATACCGTCAGATATAAATTGCAATGTTGAGGGTATGGTGTCACTCTCATTCAAAATGAAGGAGAGGAGACCTATAGTCCTGGATTTCGTACAATCTGACACATCTCTTATCGCTGTTTCTGCAAATGGAAAACAGGCACGTTACACTTTCAGGAACGAGCATATAGTAATTCCTGCATCATTTTCATTGAGAGGAGAAAACCGGCTGTCAATTCAGTTTCATGCCGGCAATCAATCTCTAAACAGAAGGGAGGATCTTCTGTACACATTGCTGGTTCCTGACAGAGCCAGAACTCTTTTCCCCTGCTTTGACCAACCGGACATCAAGGGACGTTTCTCTCTTTCATTGGAAATTCCTAAGGAGTGGGAAGCTGTAGCCAACGGGAAGGTTTTGCAAAACGACACTATTGAACCGACTGAAAGAAGGTTCATACTTTTTTCTGAGACCGAACCAATTCCGACATATCTTTTTTCTTTTGTCGCCGGTAAGATGAATAAAGTTTCAGAAGAAAAGAACGGAAAGAAGATTACGATTTATCACAGAGAGTCAGATCCGGGGAAAATATCTCAATGTGATGAAATATTTTCGCAGATATACACATCCCTGGAGTGGCTGGAAAATTATACTGGTGTCGGATACCCTTTTACTAAATATGACATTGTAATAATACCGGGTTTTCAGTATGGAGGGATGGAACATATGGGTGCGACGCTTTACTCTGACAGAACCATGTTTTTGAGCGAGAATCCTACTTTAAATGACAGACTTTCGAGGGCGGAGCTCATCGCACACGAGACAGCCCATATGTGGTTCGGGGATTATGTCACTATGAAATGGTTTGATGAGGTATGGACAAAAGAGGTTTTTGCCAACTGGTTTGCAAAAAGGATGGTTGAACCGCTCTTTCCTGAAGTGAATCATCGTTTGAATTTTCTCAATTCATACTTCCCTGCAGCATATTCTGAAGACAGGACAGCCGGAGCCACACCTGTAAGACAGGAGCTTGACAACCTCAATAATGCGGGCCTGGTATATGGTAATATTATATATAACAAGGCCCCAATTGTCATGGATAAGCTTGTAGCTCTCACAGGAGAAGAGAATTTTCAAAAAGGGATACGGGAATACTTGAAAAGATATGGATACAGCAATGCAACATGGGATGATTTAATCGGAATTCTGGATCAATATACGGAAAAGGATTTAAAAAGCTGGAGCCACTCATGGATTAATAAACCGGGCATGGCTGAAATACACGCCTCTTTGTCCGGAGACACTGTGGTTACAGAGGTGTTTTCAAAATCTGGAAAAGATGATATAGGGGATCAGCCCTTGGCATACAAAGTGGAGAACGGTATTCCGATACCAAACACAGATGGGAGAGGGTATGGATACTTTTTCCTTGACAGGAAATCATCCGGTTATATTCTCAAATCATTCTCCGAATACACCGGAACTAAAAACGGCTCCGACTCTTCGGTTATTAATGACGATATAACAAGATGCTCGTTAATGATAACGTTATACGAGAATATGAAGAGAGGAAACCTGGAGCCTCAATCCTTCTGTAGTACTCTTGTCGGTTACCTTCCGTATGAAGAAAATTCCCTGATTCTTTCCCGGGGGCTGTCTTATCTTGCTGATGCATATTGTTCTGGTATTTATAATGTTAAATCTGTTAATTCTCAATTACAGGAAAAGCTAGAGAGCACCCTCATGCAAATTGCGGAGAAATCTTTAAAGGTACAGGATCGTTCCTTGGCTTTCAGAGCTTTGTCAAATATTACAAATTCTTCGAAAGGATTAGACAGACTCTATTCTATATGGAGGAATCCCGGAAGTTTTACTCCGCTTAAGCTTGGAGAAAGAGAGTTGATTAATCTGGCATATTTGCTTGCGTTGCACTTTCCTGACAGATGTGATGAAATAAAAAAGGTGCAGCTTGAGAGAATGACAAATACTGACAGACTAGCGGAATTCCGATATATTTTCCCTTCTGTTTCAGGATTAAAAGAGGTGAGAGATTCTGTCTTTAACTCTTTTAAAGAGGAAAAAAACCGTTCTGTCGAACCATGGACAATTGCCTCTCTGGGATATCTTAACCATTACACAAGGGACTCCTCATCGATAGATTACATCATGTCGGGATTAGAAATGGTGGAAGAGGTTCAGAGAACCGGAGATATCTTTTTTCCTGTTAATTGGTTAAAAGCCCTCTTGTCGGGTCATCATTCACGTGAAGCTGCATCTGTGACTGCTACTTTTTTGGAGCGGAATAAAAAATATCCGCCAATGCTTAGGAATAAAATTCTTCAGCAATCAGACCATCTATCAGAATCAGAGAGATGAACCAGCAGAACCGTTCACTCTATATGGGAGGGTTGGTTGCCATATTCTGGGCAACAGTTGCCACTGCATTTAAGATTGCACTGGCGGAGATGTGTTATGTTCAGCTTTTGCTCATTTCTTCAATAACTGCACTTATTGTATGTACTTTTGAATTATTCAGGACCGCTAAAGCAGGAATGGCATTACGTACAGTTACTGATAATGGAGCAAAGAGGCTTCCGCTTCTCATGTTCCAGGCAATGCTTACACCATTCCTTTACTATCTTGTGCTGTTCAAGGCATATTCTCTCCTTCCGGCTCAAATTGCGCAACCACTAAACTATTCCTGGCAGGTTGTGCTTATACTGATGATGTCTGTACTTTATAAAAGACATCTTAAATTGAGTCAAGTATCAGGCGTATTAATCTGCTTTGCAGGAGTCGTTTCTCTCTCACTGAACGGAAAAGCAGATTTGGCAGGGAGTCTATCTGTAGAAGGAATCTCTCTGGCTCTGGGGAGTTCTGTTATATGGGCTTCATACTGGATTTCTAAGTTAAAGAATGAAATTGATCCGGTAGTGGAGTTATTCTATAATTTTCTTTTCGGGACAATATACCTTGCAATCCTCTCTGTGTTCTATCCTATGGAGTGGCCTTCAACAAAGGGATTGCTTGCAGGTATATACGTGGGGATTTTTGAAATGGGCCTTACATTCATTCTTTGGACAAAAGCTCTCAGACTTGCAGAGAACAAAATCGTCCTGACTCAGATTACCTACCTTTCACCACTCCTGTCACTTATTTTTATTCACTATATATTGGGGGAAGCTATAACTCCATTGACAATTGCAGGGTTAGCCCTAGTAATTGGAGGCATATATATTGGAAACAGAAAAGAAATATCAGGCAAAAGCACATAATCCTTTATGCCTTCTGAATTTTGGAAGGAAAGGATTTTTTAATATCTTTGCACTCCCAACAGGGTACCCTGGCCGAGTGGTTAGGCAACGGTCTGCAAAACCGTGTACAGCAGTTCGATTCTGCTGGGTACCTCAAAAGCCCGTCTGATATTGTCAGACGGGCTTAATTGTTTTTCAGGTCTTCCACTTACTTATTTTATATGCATATCTAAGGATATTTCTTCATATCTTTAAAGGCCAAATAAATATGAAATTACCAATGAGAAAGCTTTTATCTGTTTTCCTTTTCGTCATCTTAATAATTCCTCTGACAGCAAAAGAAAAATGTACTCGGATAGTACATTGTTACGACATACAGATTCAGTTCCCTGATCCGGATAAAAGGTTCTATTATGCCAGCAAGGGATATATTGAGCAGTTGCTGCAGAATTCAGTAGCGGAAAACGAATTCTTCAAAGTGGGAATACAACCTGTCAGAATTCTTGCAGAACCATGGGAGCAACCAGTTTATTTTGGACCTGACAGCCCTAATGAATATATAGTTTGGGGCAAGATGACATCAATCGGGGATAACAGATTCAGAATAGAATTATTTCTGGTAACTCCAAAGACAAGAATATTGATTGCAAAGGGTTCGACTATATTCGAAGGAGCAGAGCAGGCTCAATTCGGAGGATCGGTGGCTGCTCTTAACATTGGTTCAACCGATGGCGGATCAAAGTCATTGATTGATGTTATCACCGAATATGAGAAGAAAGAGAGAAAGAAAGACCCTGAGAAATATAAACCTATATGCCCAGAGATGTCAATGATGGATTTAAAGAACCCTGTCATACTGAAACCGGGAGAGGTGAGGAAACTTATGATAGAGGCAAAGGATGCCGATGGAGAACCGATAACGGGTATGGAGATAGAGCTTTCCGGTTATAAGGGGAAGGTGCATCAGACAACAATAAAAACGGACTACAAAGGGATTGCTTACATTGTCCATACCGCTCCCGATGAAGAGCAGGAATATGAGATTAAAGGAGTATCCAATTATGAGACCCCGGGAGAAAAATATCAGCAACTGCTTCTATACCCGTCTCCACGGATAGTGGTCAAAAAACCGGTAAAAGAGCTTTCGGGATTGTTGACTGTCAGATACAGCAATACAAGCGTGACATCTGGAACACGAGATAACCCGGAACAAAAAAGCACAGAAAGAAGTATGCTTTCAACTCAGGTTTATTTAAGGATTATTCCCGAACGCATAGAATATCTCCAACAGAAAATGGAAAATTTTAATAAGGTTATATCAGAAACGGGTAATTTTTCCATTGCATCGGGAAATAATGTGAACATAATAACATCAGAGCCCGATCAAATACAAAAGTCATCCGAGTTTTCATTGTATAACAAACACGAAGGGAAGTTGCGTCTGGACGAGAAAGAGATATCTAATATCAACTCTGCCGGTTGCGATATTACTGTTGAGATTTCCACCCTTTCATATCAAGGATCAGATGGTTCTTCCCTGCCAGCGCTTGCAAGAAGCTATTGTCTTACTATTAAGCCGGGAAGTAATTCCCGTGCAATCTTCAACTCGTCAAAATACCCGGCAACAGGCAAGAGACAAAGGCAACAACGCAATGAGTACGGTGATATGGAGTCGGTTGATGCTGAGATATCACCCAAGGAAAATGTCTCTGTAAGCTTTAACCATTCAAGAAATATATCCTCTTCAGATCAGTTTGTAGTCCCAATGAAAATAACGGATGTAGAGGCTCTTGAACGATATCTTTTAAATCCCTTAGGAACGTATACTCTCAGTCTGGCCGGAAGTTCCGTAAAGAATTCCGGATCTCCGTTGGATGATGAAAAAATCAACGTAACATTAACCATGGCCCCTTTAAGGTAATCTCTTTTCGGGTATGTTTCAAGACGTCTAATCGGACGGTTTTATAATAATTAGCATGATTATTTTTTTACATTTTGTAAAAAAAAATTTACATGTTATATATCCGTATTTTTTACAGATAAATTTTTCTTGAAACTTTTTAGTTTTGTATGTATTTGTAATACAGGAATATATGTTGGTTGTTTTTGTGGTTTAATCTTTTTGTTAATATCTTTTAACAGGCCGATGGCACACTTTCTGTCTTAATATAGAGCGTGGCACACGGATGAAGCGTCACGGAGAGAGAGAAGAGAGAAAAGTGAAAAGAGAAAAGTGAAAAGAGAAAAGTGGAGAGAGAAAAGTGAAAAGAGAAGAGAGAGAAAAATTAAAAAACAAAGAGAATAATAACAAAAAAATAAAAAAAAGTTAAAAATCATGAAAACAAAATTCATCACATTAGCAATTGCACTCTTGGGATTCGGTTCAGCAACCTTTGCACAGTCAACAGCAACAAATGCAACGGCCAATGCAAGTGCCACCCTTCTGACTCCTCTGTCAATCACCAAGGACATAGACCTTAACTTTGGTAACATAGCATCAAGCAACGAGGCAGGAACAGCAGTACTTACAACAGCAGGAGCTATCTCACGCACAGGAGGAGTTGCAATACTGGACGGAGTCACCCCGACAGCAGCAAAGTTCACAGTTGTAGGAGCCTCAAGCGAGACTTACAGCATGGATGCACCGGCATCAATAAAGCTTAAATCCGGATCGAACGAGCTTAACCTAAGTCTTGTATATGACAAATCAGCAACAGGAAATGTACTAACAGGAGGTTCAAGTGTGATTCTTGTTGGAGGCACACTTGCAATACCGGCGAACACAGTTGCAGGAACATATACAAACACCACCGACCTTAAGATTACCGTTAACTACGAGTAA
>JALOCI010000009.1 GCA_023227835.1 Bacteroidales bacterium | reverse complement strand
TGTTTACTGCATGAGCGATTCACCTCGTAGAGCTCACTCAATTGCAGCGCAGGGAGGTATCAATGCAGCAAAGAACTATCCTAATGACAACGACTCTATATATCGTCTGTTTTATGACACCATAAAGGGTGGAGACTATAGGAGCAGAGAGGCAAACGTATACCGTCTTGCAGAGGTAAGCAACCTAATAATCGATCAGTGTGTGGCTCAAGGTGTTCCATTTGCCAGAGAATACAGCGGAATGTTGGACAACCGTTCATTCGGAGGAGCTCAGGTGAGCAGGACATTCTATGCGAGAGGGCAGACCGGTCAGCAACTTCTGTTAGGAGCGTATGCCGCATTAAACCGTCAGATACATCTTGGAACAGTTAAATCATACAACAGGCATGAGATGTTGGATTTGGTTATGATTAACGGAGAGGCGAAAGGCATAATAGCAAGAAATCTGGAAACAGGAGAGATAGAGAGACACGGAGCTCATGCAGTTGTTTTAGCAACTGGAGGTTACGGAAATGTATTCTTCCTTTCTACCAACGCTATGAACAGTAATGGTTCTGCCGCATGGCAATGTTATAAGAAGGGCGCTTTTTTTGCAAACCCTGCTTTTGCGCAGATTCACCCGACATGTATACCGGTACACGGAGATCAGCAGAGCAAGCTGACTCTTATGAGTGAATCTCTCAGAAATGACGGTAGGATATGGGTTCCTAAGAAGCTGGAAGATGTTAAGAAGTTAAGGGAGAAAAAGATAAAGGCATCACAGATACCTGAAGAGGACAGAGATTACTATCTCGAACGCAGGTATCCTGCTTTTGGTAACCTTGTACCTCGTGACGTGGCTTCAAGAGCTGCGAAAGAGAGATGTGACGCCGGTTATGGTGTTAATGAGACAGGTCTTGCCGTATTCCTTGATTTCAAAACAGCAATTCAAAGACTTGGCGAGCATGTTATAACAGAAAGATATGGCAACCTGTTCCAGATGTATGAGAAAATAACAGATGTTAACCCATACAAAGAGCCAATGATGATTTTCCCTGCAATCCACTATACAATGGGTGGTATATGGGTAGATTACAATCTGCAGACAACCATTCCCGGCCTGTATGCAATAGGAGAGGCTAACTTCAGCGACCACGGAGGAAACCGTTTAGGTGCCTCTGCGCTTATGCAGGGTCTTGCAGACGGATATTTTATCCTTCCATATACAATCGGGGATTTTCTTGCATCAAAGATTCAGGTTCCAAAGACAGATATAAATGATCCTGCCTTTGCTGAAGCTGAAAAGAAAGTAAAAGACAGAGTTGAGAAACTCCTCGCAATAAAGGGAAAACAGACCGTTGACTATTATCACAAGAAGCTGGGCCATATTATGTGGGAATATGTAGGAATGGCCAGAAACGAAGAGGGTCTTAAAAAGGCAATCGAGCAGATAAGGGCCCTTCGTAAAGAGTTCTGGAAAGATGTAAATGTTCCGGGAGACAAGGCAGAGTTCAATCAAGAGCTGGAAAAGGCCCTAAAGGTTGCGGATTTCATGGAAATAGGAGAGCTTATGGCCCTTGACGCTTTGAACAGGAAAGAGTCCTGCGGAGGTCACTTCCGTGAGGAGATGCAGACTGAAGACGGAGAAACACTCCGTGATGATCAGAACTATATGTATGTTAGTGCATGGGAATACGCAGGAGAGGATAAAGAGCCTAATTTACATAAGGAATCTCTTAAATATGAGTTTGTAAAACTTGCAACCAGGAACTATAAAGATTAAGAAACTTTTTCATTATGAATTTAACATTAAAAGTATGGCGTCAGAAAAACGCTAAAGATAAAGGTCATTTTGAAACATATAAGGTAAATGACATATCTCCTGACTCTTCGTTTCTTGAGATGCTGGATATTCTTAATGACCAGCTTATAAGGGAAGGAATAGATCCTGTCGCAGTTAACAAGGGCTGCAAGAGCAGTGGTCCTGTCGCATTTGACCACGATTGCCGTGAAGGAATTTGCGGTATGTGTTCACTCTATATAAATGGCAGGGCACACGGGCCAGACAATGAAATCACAACCTGTCAGCTCCATATGCGCAAATTTAAAGATGGCGATACTATTACCATAGAACCATGGAGATCGGCAGCAATGCCTGTAATAAAGGATCTTGTAGTAAACAGGAATGCCTTTGACCAGATCCTTCAGGCCGGAGGTTACACATCTGCAAGTACAGGTGGTGTCCCTGATGCTAATGCCATTCTTATACCAAAGGAGAAGGCAGATGAGAGCATGGATGCCGCTGCATGTATCGGTTGCGGAGCATGTGTGGCAACTTGTAAGAATGGATCAGCAATGCTTTTTGTTTCAGCAAGAGTAAGTTCTCTCGCTCTTCTTCCTCAAGGTAGGGTAGAGGGTGCAAGAAGAGCTAAGGCAATGGTTGCAAAGATGGATGAACTCGGTTTCGGGGCATGTACAAATACACGCGCATGCGAGATGGAGTGTCCTAAAAACATTTCTGTGGCACACATAGCAAGGATGAACAGAGAGTTCCTACTGGCAAAAATAAAGGATTAAAGTAGGGTTATTCAGCTTTATAATAGACTCCGACCCCGTCAAAACTGTCAATAAGATCTTCAAAGACAGTTTTATCGGGGTCTTTTCCTGTCAGCATATTTTCAAGTATGGACATCATATATTCCCTTGTATAGTAGAGCTCCATCTTGCGGGAATTACATGCGGCAGTGATGCCTGAGGCAAAGACCCTGTTGTATATAGTTGCGTATATCTCGTATGTAGTATAAGTTCCTGTGAAAACCTGCTCGGGTTTATATGATTTATAAATGAAACTTACAGAGTTTTTGTCAAAGGTAATTTGCTCAGGTTTCATAATATTCTGCAGAATCCTTGATTTATTATCTCTGAGATATATAATAGCTTCCGGGTGTGTTTTGGAAACCACCTCATCATATACTATAAGGAAACTGGAGGTGTCAATATTCCATGTTCCCACAAAACTGACAGAGTCTGCCGTCTTATTACACCCGGACACCATCAGGGTGATAAATATGACTGCTGTGAAAAAAAGAAACCGGTTCAGTCTCATATACGCAATTATGACTATTATATTAAAAAGCCTTCGTTATCTCACAAATGTATAAAAATTAGTTTAAAAACATTTAAATTTGAACAAATATCGAATAATGGAATTTTTTGCTACTTGTAACGGCATTCCCGTTCATATTTCAGACTCTAAAAAGGGAGAGAAGACAATTGTTCTTCTTCACGGTTATCTTGAAACCCTCTATATATGGGATGATTTTATAAAACTGCTTCCGGAAACTTTGAGAATCGTCTCTATAGATCTTCCCGGACATGGTCTGACAGGCTCAAACAAAGATGAGAACTCAATAGCGTTTATGGCTGATGTGGTAAAATCAGTCCTTGATTTATGCAAAATTGAATCTGCATGTGTTGTCGGTCATTCTATGGGGGGATATGTCGCAATTGAGGCGATTAAGAGGCACAGGGAGAGGTTTTCCGGAATAGTCCTTATGCATTCCGGCCCGGGGGCAGACACGGATGAGAAGAAGATTGACAGGGAGAGGGAAATAGAACTTATACGGAAAGCAAAATTACACATGATTGTGAAGATGGGAATTCCTAAGATGTTTGCAAAAGAGAATCTGAGAAGGATGGATGAGAAAATTGCAGAGATTGAAGAGATTTCGGAGACACATGATCCCGAGGGAATAGTTGCGACTATAAACGGGCTGAAAAACCGTGAGAATAATCTTAAATATCTGAAAGAGTGTAATATCCCTTTGCTGATTTTCTTTGGAACTGACGATTATCATATCCCGGTAGAGAAAGCGATGAATTTGCAAAAAGAGCTGCCGGAAGCGAAGTGTGTATTTTTACAACATTCCGGTCATAATGGTTTTTTGGAAGAACCGCAGATTGTTAAAGAAGAGTTATTAAAATTTCTAGAATTGTAAAAATGATTAGAAAAGCAATACCATTAGTTTTGTTGACAGTGACCCTGACGTTAGTAACAGCAGGGGCACAAAACCGAGCAAGAGATTTTGGAATAAGGCCCGGCGTGTTTAAGACCGGTAAATTCAATGCCATTACCGATGTTCCCGGAGTAAAGGTTGGTCATGTAACAAAGTTTGAAGGGGAGGATATGAGAACCGGAGTAACAGCAATTGTACCGCATGGTGGCAATATATTCAGAAACAAGGTTCCGGCAGCGGTATTCGTAGGAAATGGTTTCGGAAAGCTGGCAGGAGTGACTCAGATAATGGAGCTGGGAAATATAGAGACTCCGGTTATTCTTACCAATACCATGAGTGTGGCAGCCGCACTTGATGCACTGATTACATACACTATATCACAGCCGGGCAATGAAAATGTGGTATCTGTTAACGGAGTTGTAGGAGAGACCAATGACAGTGGTCTTAACAACATAAGGGCCAGATATGTTAAGCCTGAAGACGTATTGAAAGCAATCGAATCAGCAGCAGGCGGACCTGTTGAAGAGGGCGGGGTAGGAGCCGGAACGGGTACAATCTGTTTTGGTTTTAAAGGAGGTATAGGAACATCTTCGAGAGTTTTACCGGAATCGCTTGGAGGATATACTGTCGGAGTAATCGTTCAGTCAAACTACGGAGGAGTTCTGGATGTTGACGGGATAAAAGCCGGTGAAATACTGGAAAACTACTCTTTCAGAAAAAATATACTTCAGGATGTCGATGGATCATGCATGATGGTTGTGATTACAAATGCTCCGGTTACTTCAAGAAATCTTGAGAGAATAGCAAAAAGGGCATTTATGGGAATGGCCAGGACCGGAGGAATAGCTTCAAACGGCAGCGGGGATTATGTCATTGCCATGTCAGTAGCTCCAGAAAACCTTCTTGACGAATCAAAGCCATTCTATACTCCTAAAGAGCTGCAGAATGACTCTATGTCGCCTCTTTTTATGGCCACAATTGAAGCAACAGAGGAGGCATTACTCAACTCTTTATTTGCAGCAAAAACGGTAAAGGGTATTAATAACAAAGAAGTACAGAGACTCCCCGTAGAAAAGATTATAAAGTAACTTACCTACCAGAGAAAATTATTGAAAGGATATCTTCCGGCATGTATTTCGGCAACCATTTTATAAATATCGTTGCGTAACTTATCAATCTGTGTCTTCTCTTTGGCTGATATAAAAATGCACGGATTGTGCTCTCTTCCCATCCATGAATTTTTAAGCTCGTCAAGGCTGTAATTTTCCTGCTTTTTAGGGCCGAAATCATACTCGTCCTGTGGAGTGTACCTGTAAAGATCGATCTTGTTAAAAACGAGAAAAAGGGGCTTTTCTTTGGCGCCGATATCTGCGAGCGTCTCGTTTACCACTTTAATCTGTTCCTCAAAGCCCGGATGGGATATATCTACGACATGCATTAGAATGTCTGACTCCCGTACCTCGTCAAGAGTACTTTTAAATGACTCGACAAGCTGATGAGGCAGTTTTCTAATAAAACCAACCGTGTCGCTAAGAAGAAACGGAACATTCTCTATAACCACTTTCCTGACAGTGGTATCAAGAGTTGCAAAGAGTTTATTTTCAGCAAAAACGTCACTTTTGGCAAGAAGATTCATCAAAGTACTCTTCCCTACATTGGTATATCCTACAAGAGCTATTCGAACCAGATTTCCCCTGTTACCACGTTGAGAAGACATCTGACGGTCAATTTTCTTTAGTTGTTCCTTAAGTTTACTAATTTTATCCAGGATAATCCTTCGGTCGGTCTCTATCTGACTCTCTCCTGGTCCCCTCATTCCTATACCGCCTCTTTGTCTTTCAAGGTGAGACCACATACGGGTAAGCCTTGGAAGAAGGTACTGATACTGTGCTAGTTCTACCTGTGTTTTGGCATAAGCAGTCTTAGCCCTTTGGGCGAAAATATCTAGAATAAGGCTAGTCCTGTCAAGAACTCTGCACATTAGCTCCCTCTCTATATTTCTCAGCTGAGAAGGGGTAAGTTCGTCGTCAAATATTACAAGCTTAATCTCCTTTTCTGTAATATAATTCTTAATCTCCTCAAGCTTTCCAGAGCCGACATAAGTTTTATTGTTAGGTCTTTCCAGTCTCTGAATAAACTTCTTGTCTCCGGCAGCCCCTGCTGTCTCAGCAAGAAATTCCAGCTCATCGAGATATTCAAGAACTTTATTTTCCTCATCATTCTGGGAAATTACACCGACAAAGACGCATTTTTCTAATTCCATAAATTTTAGAAATATATCTATTTAGAATTACCAAAAAAGGCTGCATCTTAAGGAGGCAGCCTTTTCTTAATATTTTATTAAATAACTATCTTAACTGGAATATCACAGGGAAAATGTAACGAACCTTTACCGGTTTGTTTCTTTGTCTTCCCGGTGTCCATTTTGGTGAAGATGCAACTACACGTGCTGCCTCTTTATCAAGAGAAGGATCTACACCCCTTACAACTTTAACGTCACTTACACTTCCGTCAGTGTTGACAAGGAATTGAAGGATAACGCGGCCCTGAACACCATTTTCCTTTGCCATTTCAGGATAGATAAGACGTTCAAAAACCCATTTTGTAAAAGTGTTTTCATCGCCGCCCTGGAACTTAGGCTTCTCTTCTACAATCTGGAAAGGTATTTCCTCTTCCTCAACCTCTTCGGCCTTACCTGAACCGGCTACATAGTTCTTAATCTCAACTCCGAGTTTGCTGTCATCCTCTGTGTTAATAACAAGATCAGACTCAATTTTCATATCATCATCGACAATCTGGATTTCATCAGATACTATAGGAATCTCCATTGTCTGTGGTGGCGGAGGGGTCTCCTGTGTAATAGGAATCATCTCATCCTCGATAGTAACTGCCGCATCGGTTGTCAATGTTGATTCCTTTTTATCAGTGCTTTTCCATTCAAAAGCGAGCAGTGAAACTGCCAAAGCGATTATTAATCCTATCTCTCTGAACAAAAATTTCTTGCTTTCAAGATTGGCTTTAGATGTTTTCTTTACTTCCATAACTTTGTCTCTGCGATTTTTGAGTTTGTAAAAGTAATAAGAAATAATTATTTGACAAAAGTTATTGTGGATAAACTTTCGGAAATAATATTAAAATCAACAAAAATAGAACATTAAAAGTTAATGTAATTGTTCAAAACTTTTTTGTGGAGCATATCGGAGTCGAACCGATGACCTCTTGCATGCCATGCAAGCGCTCTAGCCAACTGAGCTAATACCCCGGGGGTTTTTGCACACTTTTATATGTGCAAAAACTATTCCAAATAGTTAATACTATACGAGTTTCAGCTCTTTAAGCACATCATTTGTAGATCGTACAGCATCAACACTCTTTTGGAAGAGAGATCTCTCTTCCGGATTAAGGTTAAGCTCAATGATCTTTTCCCATCCGTTTTTACCGATAACGCAAGGAACTCCTATGCATACATCATTCTGATAATACTCACCCTCAAGAGATACACAGCAAGGGTACACCTTTTTCTCGTCGTGTACGATTGCCCTTACAAGTGCTGCAGCATTTGCACCGGGAGCATACCATGCAGAAGTGCCGATAAGCTTTGTGAGTGTTGCACCGCCTTTCATAGTATCTTCAGTAATCTGATCAAGTACCTCTTTGGTAGTTAACTCAGATACCGGAATACCTCTGAGGTTCGCAAACCTTGTAAGAGGAATCATTGTAGTATCACCGTGTCCGCCAATTACCAGACCGGCAACATCACTTGCAGGTGCTTCAAGAGCTTTGCTCAGGTAATAGATAAATCGGCTGCTGTCAAGCATGCCACCCATACCTATAACCCTGTTTTTTGGAAGGCCGGATGACTTAAGAGTAAGATAAGTCATGGTGTCCATCGGGTTAGATATTATTACTATGATTGCATTTGGTGAATACTTGAGTGAATTTGAAACGACATCATTTACAATAGATGCATTTGTTCCGATAAGTTCTTCTCTGGTCATACCCGGTTTACGAGGTATACCTGAGGTGATTACGATAACATCTGAGTTTGATGTAGCTTCATAATCATTTGTAACACCGGTAATTCTGGTTTCAAATTTAAGATGCTTCGCTGTTTGCATCATATCAATTGCCTTACCTTCGGATAATCCAGGTTTAACATCTAGAAGAACAATTTCAGATGCTACCTGCATGAGACACATAGCGTAAGCACATGTTGCACCAACATTTCCGGCACCAATAACACTAACTTTTGACATGGTTTAAAAAAGTTTTAAATAAGTATATTTTTGTAGTTTTGCACAAATATTTTTGTATGGACCAAGTAAATAATTTCCGCACATTTCGTGCCAAAATGAATAAAAAAATCCTGGATCAGGATAAATTATTTTTTAAACGATTTTTTAATCTCGATACCAGGACTTACGAAGACGGGGCTTTATCTGCGCAGACTAAGGAAATGTTAGGATTGGCAACTTCTATGGTGTTAAGATGTGATGACTGTATAAAATACCATCTTGAAAAATGTTACGAATTAAAAGTAACAAAAGAACAACTTTTCGAGATTTTTTCTGTTGCTAATTTGGTAGGAGGTTCAATTGTTATACCTCATACAAGGAGAGCCCTTGATTATTGGGAAGAATTGGAAGGCATTGATAATACGCAAGACAATGATTAATTTTTTTACTGAAGATGTCAGGTTCACTTTTAAAAATAAAAGAACTTGCAAAACCTGGATTCTGTCTGCATTAGAAGAAGAGGGGATTTTAAAGAGTAAAAAACTGGACGAATTGTCTGTTATTTTTTGTTCAGATGACTACCTTTTAGAAATGAATAAAAAATATTTAGGACATGACTATTTCACAGATGTAATAACTTTTGACAATTCTGAAGGAAACAACTTTTCTGGTGATATATTCATAAGTGTTGATAGAGTAAGAGAAAACGCCGAAATATATAGTCAACAGTTTGTAGATGAGCTTTATAGGGTGATTATTCATGGTGTTTTACATCTTTCCGGATATGATGACGGGGAAAAAAGTGAGCAGGAGTTAATGAGATCCCGAGAGGATTATTATTTAGCAAAGAGATAGTTTTAATGATAACAGACAAATATGATATAATTGTTGTCGGTGCAGGGCATGCAGGTTGCGAGGCGGCACATGCAGGAGCAAAAATGGGATCAAAAGTTTTGCTTTTGACAATGGATTTGGGCAAAATTGCACAAATGTCCTGTAACCCAGCTGTCGGAGGAATCGCAAAAGGTCAGATTGTAAGAGAGATTGATGCTTTAGGCGGGTATATGGGCATTATTACGGATGCAAGCACTATTCAGTTCAGAATGTTGAACAGGTCAAAAGGTCCGGCGATGTGGAGTCCGAGAGCGCAATGTGACAGACAACATTTTTCAATGAACTGGCGCTACGTACTTGAACACACACAAAATCTCAATCTATGGCAGGACTCTGCTACAGAGCTGATATTCGAAGGCAAGAGGGTAATAGGCGTAAAAACATCTTTAGGTGCAAAATTCCTGGCTAAATCAGTAATCATTACTTCTGGTACATTTTTAAACGGAAAATTATTTATAGGCCATAACACTGCTGAAGGCGGAAGAATAGGGGAGCCGCCCTCTTTATTTTTATCAGATCAGATAAAAAATATGGGAATTGATGTCGACAGAATGAAAACAGGAACCCCGCCACGTTTGGATATTCGTTCAGTAGATCTGACAAGGTTACAGATACAGAAAGGAGATCCCTCTCCTGAAAAGTTCTCTTTTCTGACAATTCCATCTCCAATTCAGTCGAATATTGAACAGATGCCATGTTACATGGTTCATACAAATAAAGTAGTACACGAAATTCTAAAAGATGGGTTTCAGGACTCTCCTCTTTTTTCCGGGAAAATTCACGGGAAAGGGCCAAGGTATTGCCCGAGTATTGAAGATAAACTTCGAACTTTTTCTGATAAAGATTCTCATCAGCTATTCCTTGAACCGGAGGGATGGAATACTAACGAATATTATTTACAAGGCTTCTCTTCATCATTGCCCCTGGAAACACAATATGCAGCACTGAAAATGATTCCGGGGCTTGAATCCGTAGTAATATACAGACCGGCATATGCAGTGGAGTATGATTATTTTCCTCCGACACAATTAAATCATACTCTTGAATTAAAAAATATAGAGAATCTGTATTTTGCAGGACAAGTAAACGGAACAACCGGATATGAAGAGGCTGCTGCACAAGGATTGATGGCGGGTATAAACGCTCATCTTAAAATTTCCGGGAAAGACCCGTTCGTGTTAAAAAGAGATCAGGCATATATTGGTGTTTTAATAGATGACCTGATTACGAAAGGTGTTGATGAACCATACAGGATGTTTACTTCAAGAGCGGAGTACAGAATTCTTTTAAGGCAAGACAATGCAGACAGGCGACTTACGGAAGCTTCATATTTTATAGGTCTTGCTTCTAAACAGAGATTCGATCTTGAAAAGAAGAAATATTTTCAGATAAAGCAAATTTCCGATTTTATACAAAACGCATCTATTCAGCCATCAGATGTAAATGCATATTTGAACACAATAGGCTCAAGTGATATTCAACAGAAAAAAACTCTTTCAGAAATACTTTCAAGACCGGAAACGGATTTATTATCGTTATTAAAAAATGTTCCCCGTGGAACATTTGAAAATTATATAGAAAATCTTTTGAATCATTCTGAGAATGAGGATTGTGGTATTCTTGAGTCAATTAAAGAAGCGGCAATATCATTGTCTGTTGGGGGTGATTTTGTAGATTCTCTCGCAAAGAGATTGACTGAAACTTTTGATGTCTCGGATTCGGATAGTGGCCTTCCATATAATCAAAGTCCAACAATTGAAAAAGAAAATGTTTTAAGAATTTATGCAAAAGAATTGCTTTCGGCTTCTGAGATAGCCATAAAGTATAAGGGCTATATCGAAAGAGAAAAAAGACTGGCTGATAAAATCTTGAGACTTGAAGATGTTAAGATTCCCGAAAAATTTGATTATTCTGTATTAAAATCGATATCAATAGAGTCAAGGCAAAAATTGGAAAGACACAGACCAAAGACTATTGCGCAGGCTTCCAGGATTCCGGGTGTCTCTCCGGCAGACATCTCGGTACTTTTGATATATTTCGGCAGATAAAAGTCGGATGCAAATGTTCCACGGGGAACAAATTATTCCATGGGGAGCATGATGGAAAAATTTTCGAGGTTTGCAGATGCTTCTTGTTCTAAAGGGAGAAAAAGTCCGCTTTTTTTCAAATTATTTATATGTGCCCGAGAGCTATTGGGGCGGATAGTCTCTATTGTAGTGGCATGTGGATATATGTGTGAGATTAATCGGTGTAGAATTGAATGGTTGTATTCTTTCATATCAGTTTCCAGAATCCGGATTGTTTCAATATCTTCAGATATGGGATATGATATAAGGTAATTAACCTTTGAGGGATTGTCCTTTCCTTCTACAAGAATGCAGAATCCGTTTCTCTCGGAGGTTTCAAGCAAAATATAATTTAAAACCTCTCTGCTCCAGAGAAATTTGTTGTCGGAATTGTTCCTGAATTTCTCAAAATTAAAAAGGGTGAGAGGGGAGGTTTGGAGGTTGTCTGAATATGATGCGCTTTTCTGAAAAAGGAGAGGCTCTGAGATATGTTCTTCATATAGAGTCTTAAAAAAACCATACCTTTTGTATAGCCCATACAAACTCTCGCTTGCTGGTTTTGTTATAAGAAAGGAAAGGTTCTCGTTGCGACAAATTCGCTTAGCCAGATCAATAAGCGATGAGGATAAAGCAATGCCTCTGTGTTCCGGCTTGGTGCCAACGGCATAGAGGTAATATCCTTTAATGGCTTCGTTGTTGATTGGAGCAGTTGCCGGAATGAGGGTTATGCTGGAAGCTATTTCTCCCGAACCGGTATCAGCAACAAGAGTTCTTGTGTATGGGAAGCAAAACTTGAAATAGTTGTCAATGTATGAAATATCATCAGTAAAGCAGGTCTTCCATACTTCAAATAATCCGTTAATATCATTACTATTTGCTTCCCGGAAGATCATTGTTTTCAGAGTTTGTATATCTCGTTAATCAGAGAGCTGTATTTAGCGTTAATTTTGTTTCTTTTTAGCTTAAGAGTCGGTGATAACATGTCGTTAAGAGGTGTCCACTCGTCATTTATGAGTTTAATTCTTTTAATCTGTTCATGTGCGGCAAGCTTCTCATTGACAAGTTCAATCTCGCTGTTGATTTTTTTCTGTACTTCGGGATTCTTTATAAGATCGTCATTGTCTTCAAACTGGATTTTATGTTTGGCAGCCCAGTAGTGAAGACGACTGAAAGCAGGGATAATGATTGCTGACGCAAACTTTTGATTCTCTCCCACAACCATACAGTTTTCAATATAAGAGGACTCTTTCATCAGAGTCTCAATAACCTGAGGAGCAACATACTTACCGGCAGAGAGTTTAAATATCTCTTTCTTCCTGTCTGTGATTTTTAAAAATATACCATCTACAATTGTTCCTATATCTCCGGTATGGAAATACCCCTCATCATCAATTACACTCTTTGTATATTCCGGATCTTTATAATAACCTAACATAACATGTGGGCCTCTGGTAAGAATCTCGCCGTCTTCGGCAATCTTTAAATCGGTTCCTACTGTTGCTTTACCCACAGTGCCGATTTTGATAATCATCTCTTTCGGATTATTTACTGCTATAATAGGAGAGGTTTCGGTCATTCCGTAGCCTTCGAAAATATACATCTTGGCGGCAGTAAATAATCTGACTATTTTTGCCTGAATGGCAGAGCCTCCTGAAACTACAAGCATCTCTTTACCACCCAGCTTTTCACGCCATTTACTGTACACCAACTTGTCCGCAAGACCGTACATGGCATTATAAAGTACTCCTTTCTTTGTATAATCATACTTATTTGCAATTCTGAAAGCCCAACTGTATATAATTTTCTTTATTCCTTTAAGATCTTTGCCGGCAGCTTCAAATTTATTATACATCATTTCAAGTACCCTTGGTACAGCACAGAAGCCGTCAGCATGACAATCCGCAAGGTCGGCAGCAATGGTTGCCAGACTTTCTGCGTAATAAGTACTTATCCCCAAATACTGATACTCATAGTTCATGCTTCTTTCATATATATGGCATAGGGGTAAAAAACTAAGCATCTTATGGTTATGGTCTTTTATCTGCTGTACTGCTGAACCTATGAATGTAAACACAAGGTTTTTATGTGAAAGCATTACTCCTTTTGGAGTGCCTGTAGTACCTGATGTATAGATGATTGTGACAAGATCATTCTCGTCAATTGTGCGTTTATTCTCTTCAATTATTGCAGTAAACTCATTTTCTTTCTCTTTTCCGAGAGTGAAGAGTTCGGAAAGATTTCTTACTCCATTTATCTCATCCATTGAAAAGATCAGAGGAGGATTTTCCATCTTTGAAACGATATGCTGGATCTTCTTGTAAATTGATTCTCCTCCAACAAATATTATCTTCGCGTCACTATGTTTGAAAATGTGTTTATAGTCCTCATTCCCAAGTGTCGAGTACACCGGGACATGTACTAGATGTGCAAGGGAAAGCCCCATATCGATAAAATTCCACTCCTCCCTGTTGTTGCAGATTGTGATTACTTTATCGAACTTTTCTAACCCCATGGCAAGAAATGCATATGCCAGAGTATGCGATTTCTCTTTATATTCGGCAGAAGAAAACTTAATCCATTTACCATTTTGTTTTCTACTGAGTATGTCATCTTTCGGGTAGAGCTTAACGAGTCTTTCTAAAAGATCAAAAGTGCGTGTGACATTCATATCTTTATATTTTAGTTGCTGTTGCTATTTTAATAATATCATTTACAAATATGTCAATCTCCTCCTTTGTCGTGTTGAATGAGCACATCCAGCGAACTTCATTGGTGGTTTCATCCCAAATATAAAAGAGATGCTTTTTTAGTAATTCTTCGCACATGTATTCAGGTATAATTGCAAAGACGGCATTCGTTTCAACAGGGCGGCTTATCTTTATTTCACTAATCTCTTTTAACCTTGATTCCAGGTATTTTGCCATTTTGTTTGACCGGTCTGCAAGTCTGATGTTGAGACCATCATTAAGATAGGCGATAAACTGTGCGGCTATGAAGCGGTTTTTTGAAAAGAGCTGTGTACTTTGTTTCCTGATGTACAAGAAATCTTCTGAAAGCTCTTTTTTGAAAAAAACAACTGCCTCTCCGATTAAAAGCCCATTTTTAGTTCCTCCGAAAGAGAGAGCATCAACGCCAATATCTGCCGTGAAATTTTTTATTGGTAAGCCCAGAGCTGCCGAGGCATTTGAAATTCTTGACCCGTCCACATGCAGATAGCAGTTGTATTCATGCATCAGATCAGCAAGATCTTTTATCTCCTGAGGTGTGTAGAGTGTCCCTAATTCTGTAGGTTGTGATATTGACAGTACTTTGACTTGGGAATGGTGTTGAAACCCGAAATTCTTCAACTCTTTTCTCACCTCTTCCGGAGTTACTTTACCATCTTTAGATTTTAGCGGGATAAGTTTACACCCGGTGGCTTTTTCAGGAGCGCCGCACTCATCAACATTGATATGGGCCGTATCAGGGCAAAGGATGGAATTGTGTGTTTGTGTAAGAGTCTTCAGAGCAACTACATTTGCACCGGTTCCGTTAAAAACAAAAAAAGATTCAGCGGTCTCACCTAAAATCTTTTTAAAAAGACAAATGGCTTGTTTTGTGGTCTCATCTTCTCCGTACGCTTCTGCAAAATCTTTGTTGGCATTTATAATTGCATCCATAATTTCAGGAGCTACTCCTGAATGATTATCACTTCCAAAACTGTGTAACATCATCTCCTCCGGGTCAAAGCTTAGATTTTTATTGGTGTAAATATAATAAAAAACCCGCAGTGAATTATCTGCGGGTTAGTATTCTTAATTAAACCGGATTACAAAATAGCTTTGTAAGCTTCTGCGTCAAGAAGAGCCTCTGCTTCTGACGGGTCTGACATCTCTATTCTAATCATCCAACCATCTCCGTAAGGATCTGTATTAACAGATTCAGGAGCGTTTTCGAGATTAGGATTTACTTCGACTATCTTGCCTGAAACAGGCATAAGTGCATCAGCTACAGTCTTAACGGCCTCGATAGCTCCGAAGACTTCACCGGAAGCAAGAGTCTCACCCTCAGTCTGGATATCTACGAAAACAATGTCTCCCAATTGACCTTGAGCGAAATCGGTAATACCTACCGTTGCAATGTTGCCTTCAACTTTAACCCACTCGTGGTCGTTGCTGTACTTTAGATTTGCAGGAATATTCATGATTGTGTCTAAAAGTTTTAATATTTTGGCAAATGTACTAAAAAAAACAGATTAGAGTCTTTTTAATGCCTCTTTAATAAGAGTCTCTAGTTTATTGTCCGGTTTTTCTTTCAAAATAGAATCAAGAACCTTCTCAACATTTGGCTTTGAGAAGCCCAGCAGAATGAGGGCGCTTGAAGCCTCCTCTCTTATCTGCGAGTTTGTGCCAAGGGTGAAAGTACCGGTTTGTCCTGATGGGGCTCCTTTGACAATCTTATCTTTAAGGTCAATGATAATCCGTTGAGCAGTTTTCAAACCTATTCCTTTGACACCCTTTATCCTGTTTATGTCTCCGCCGATAATGGCATTCCTCAGCTCTTCTGTTGATAGTGAGGAGAGCATCATCCTTGCCGTATTAGGGCCGACGCCATTGACATCAATCAACAGGGTGAAGAGATGCCTCTCCTCTTTATCAGAAAAACCGTAAAGTAATTCGGAATCCTCCCGGAGGTGGTGGTACAGGAATAATTTAGCATCGGTGCCCGGTGATAAATGAGAATATGTCTGGAGGGAAATCAGGATATGGTATCCGATATTGCTGTTTTCCAGAACTGTCTCCGTAGGATTCAGTTCTACAATAGTGCCCTTTATATAGTCGTACATTCTCTTTTTAAATAAACAATTATGACAAAAATATGTTTTTTAAAACAGATATCGAAACATTGTTTACTATTTTTGCAACAAAAGAGAGATATGGAGTTGATAAAAGATATTTCTGACATAAGGCATCATTTTCCGGCGCTTAGCCAAAGTGTAAATGGTAAACCGCTTGTCTATTTTGACAATGGGGCAACAGCCCAGAAACCGGATTGTGTCATAGAGTTGGTTAATAAGATGAACTCCGGTATAAATGGCAATATTCACAGAGCCGTTCATGAACTTAGTGCAAGAACAACAGAACTTTATGAGGGAGCCCGGGAGAGTGTGAGGAATTTTATCAATGCAGATTCTAGAGAGGAAATAGTCTTTACATCCGGAACGACAGCTTCTATTAATCTGGTAGCAAATTCTTTTTCTCAGGCTTTTCTGAAAAAGGGAGAAGCGGTACTTCTGACGGAGGGGGAGCATCACTCGAATATTGTACCGTGGCAAATGGCCTGTGAACGCCACGGAGCAAAGCTCAGAGTGCTTCCGGTAGATGAAAACGGATGTTGGAAGATGGAACTTCTCGATTCTTTACTTTCAGACGGAAAAGTTAAAATAGCCTCAGTTGCACATATTTCGAATGTCCTTGGAGTAGTTAATCCCATTGAGGAGCTAATTGAAGCCTGCCACAGGTTTGGCGTTCCGGTGATGATAGATGGAGCACAAGGAATCATTCATTCAAGTGTTGATGTAAAAAAGCTTGACTGTGAATTCTATGTATTCTCCGGTCATAAGCTTTACGGTCCGACAGGAATTGGCGTGCTTTACGGAAAAAAGGTTTTTTTACAAAAAATGCCTCCATGGATGGGTGGCGGAGATATGGTCGGAACAGTTACCTTTAAGAAGACTACATACGCCGACCTGCCTTTGAAATTTGAGGCAGGAACCCCAAATTTTATAGGAGCGGCGGGGCTTGGTGAAGCAATAGGCTTTTTAGCAAAAATTGATAAAAATTTTATAAAGGAACACGAGGAGATATTGGTCGCAAGAATGCTTGAGGGGCTTGCTTCAGTTGATAAACTTAAATTATATGGAGTATCTGACAGAAAAATCTCTCTCTTCTCTTTCAATGTCGGAAATGTCCATCCTACGGATGTAGCTATGCTTATGGACAAAATGGGGATTGCCCTACGTTCCGGGATGATGTGTGCAGAACCGTTGATGTCACATTTCGGGGTATCGGGTATGTTGCGTGCATCGTTGTCAGTTTATAATACTGTGGAGGAGATAGATTACTTTGTAAATTCGTTGAAAAGAGTTCTTAAAATGTTATCATAATTACTAGCACAATGACTATTAAAGAGGCGGAAAATCAAATAATAGAGGAATTTTCAATTTTTACTGACTGGTTGGACAAGTATGAGTATCTGATTGAGTTGGGTAAATCATTGCCGATAATAAAGGAGAGCAGCAAATCCGAGACTAATTTAATTAAGGGTTGCCAGTCAAAGGTGTGGCTTGCTGCCGATTACAAAGACGGGAAAATATATTTTACAGCGGATAGTGATGCTATTATAACTAAAGGGATTATCTCTTTGTTAATTAGAGTCTTCTCGGGAAGAGCCCCGCAGGAGATAATTGATGCCGATCTTGGATTTATTAAGGAAATCGGGTTACAGGACAATCTGTCTCCGACAAGGTCAAATGGTCTGGTATCAATGATTAAACAGATAAAATTCTATGCACTGGCTTTTTCAGCCAATAAATAATTGAGTTATGGCAGATGTTACAGTAGAAAAAAATATTGTTCTTGCTCTCAAACAGGTATATGATCCGGAAATACCTGTTAACATATATGATCTTGGTCTTGTATATGAGATAAAGGTGGATGAGAATAAAAAAGCCCATATAAAAATGACTCTGACAGCACCAAATTGTCCTATGGTTGATGAGTTGCTTCAGGATGTACATGATGCTGTGTCAGATGTCCCAAATATTTCTGACGTTGCTATTGAACTGGTATTTGATCCGCCATGGGACAAAAGCAGGATGAGTGAAGAGGCTTTGCTTGAACTGGGCTTTTTGTAGGATGAGCGAGGTTTTACTATTACTGGGTAGTAACAAGGGTGACAGGTTAAATTATCTTAATCTCGCTTTAGACAGAATTGACCGGATCTCTCTACAAACGCCTGTGGTATCTCACATTTTTGAGAGTGAACCATGGGGGTTTGATTCAAATACTTGGTTTCTAAACATGGCAGTATCTGTTAAGACAGATTTGCCTCCACTTGAATTCCTTGATAAACTGATGGAAATAGAGAGTGATCTGGGCAGGAAAAGAGATCCGGAATCCGTCGGATATGATTCCAGGGAGATTGATATTGACATTATCCTGTTCGGCGATTCTATTGTGGATGAAGAGAGATTGAAAATACCTCACCCTAGAGCACATTTAAGAAAATTTGTACTTGAACCACTCGCGGATATTGTCCCTGATTATTATTTCCCGGGTTTCGGCAAAAGTGTAAAAGAGCTTTTAAAAAGTTGTTCCGATAAATCGGATGTACGATTGTGGTTTTAACCTCTGAACAAATGTTCAGGAACTATGTTATTCTAGTTAGAAGGAGTTATATGATATAACTATCTTTTAATAAATAACTAATTTTATTTTAAATGAATATTGTAGAGGGATTAAAGTGGCGCTACGCCACAAAGCGTTTTGATGTCAATAAGAAACTAAATAAGGATCAGATAGAGTATCTTAAGCAGGCGGTTAACTATATTCCTTCCTCTTACGGACTTCAACCATACAAAGTGTTGATTGTGGAGGATAGTGAGATAAGAAAAAGACTGAGCGAGGCGGCTTACGGGCAACCTGCCATTACAGAGGCTTCTCAGCTCTTCATCTTCGTTAATTTTACAGAGTACGGTCCGGAAAAAGTAGATGAATTCCTGAAATTGGGAGCGGAAATCAATAATTATCCCGTTGAAAAGTCTGAAAATTATAAGAACATGATTAATGGAGTGATATCTTCACTTTCTAAGGTTCAGCTCTCGAACTGGACAGCAAAGCAGGCCTATATCGGATTGGGTGCTCTGATTTCAGCAGCGGCTGAGCAAAAAATTGATATCTGTCCGATGGAAGGATTCGATAAGGAGAAGTTTGACGAGATATTGGGATTGAAAGAGAAGAACCTGACATCTGCCTGTATAGGTGCAGTAGGTTACAGGTCAGAAGAGGATGCAAACCAGTTCTTGAAAAAGGTCAGGAAACCGATAGAAGAGCTTTTTGAGACTATCTGACAGGTTGAGAGGTGAATTTTTGAATTCCCTTTTTCAGGAATTTCAAAAATTCATCCTTTGAACACTCTCCTACAGGCTCTGCAAGAGAGACCTCATTTTGGTCAATCAAAACATAGTAAGGTTGTGAAGCAACTCCGAAACGGGAAATCTGATAGTCCCTGTTTTTCCTGCCCAGAGTATTTTTTATCTTTCCGTCAAGGGTAGATACAATCTGCTCAATTTCAGGGAGCAGAGTTTTGTCATCAACATATAAAGTTGCAAGAACAACTTGATTTCTTAATATCTCCTGAACACCGGCGTCACTCCAGACATTCGCCTCCATAAGCTTGCACCCGCTGCAGGTGGTTGATTTGAATGCAAGAAGAACCGGTTTTTTTAGCGATTTTGAGCACTCCACTGCTTGAGAGATGTCGTAATATGCCTCGAGACCATAAGGCGCAGCGTGCTTCGGATCTGCATACTTAATGGGGGCACAGGAACTGCTTTGAGTATTTGCGGGCTGAAAAGAGCCTGGTTGTTCAGGTTTGGGAGCAGAAGCATTGTTGAAAATAGTGTATGTTGTCTCTGAAGCCGGAGGCAGGAGAGCTGAAAAACGGGAGAGAGGTGCACCGAATAAACCGGGAATAAGAAATATTGCAAAAGAGAACGATACAATTGCAAAAATCACTCTTCCTGCTCCGATTTCTGAAACAGGGGCATCATGAGGAGTCCTGATTTTTCTGAGAAGATAAAGGCCGAGACAAATTGAAATCGCTATCCAGACAGCTATAACCAGTGGCCTTGAGATAATTCCCCAGCCGAACCACACATCTACTGCTGAGAGGTATTTCATGCTGAATGCAAGCAGGATGAAGGCAAATATAACTTTTACCATATTAAGCCAACCGCCGGATTTCGGCATTTTTTTCATTAAAGCGGGGAAAAATGAAAAAATTACAAATGGTAATGAAAAAGCCAGTCCGAAAACCAACATTCCAAGTACCGGTTTTACGGCAACCCCTCCGGAAACAGCAGCAGCCAGAATAGATCCGACAAAAGGGCCTGTGCAGGAGAATGAGACTATTACCATAGCAAGAGCTACAAAGAATGAGGCTATCAGGCCACCCTTGTCTGCTTTTGAATCCGCTTTGTTGGCAAGACCGCCGGGCAGAGTGATCTCAAAAGCCCCGAGGAATGATATTGCAAAGACAATGAAGAGAACTCCGAAGATTGCATTGGGAATCCAGTGTGAACCGAGAGTGTCTGTGGCATCAGTGCTTTTAAAGAGGGCAACCAGAATACCGGCCAGAGTATAAATTAATGTAACGGAAAGGCCGAATATCAAACCTTTCATAATCCCTTGCCTGCGGTTACCGGAGTCGCTGATAAAAAAACCGACAGTCATAGGAATCATTGGAAATACACAAGGGGTAAAAACACCCCCTAACCCGGCAGCAAAAGCTAAAAGCAAAAACATAAAAAGACTCTCGCTTCTTTTTGCTTTCGGAGCAGACGATGCCGCCTCCAGCCCCTTTATCTCAAATGTTACATCGGTTTCATCCATGAGGCATTCACCTCCGTTACATGTTTGCCAGGAAAGAACACCTTCAACTCTGATGGTCGAGTCGGTAAGTTTTTTTATTGTCTGAATGAAGGTTGCATTATTGTGAAAAACCTTTACGTCTGTGTTGAAAGCCTTGTCATGTTTTATAACTGCTTCACCCTCGTCCCTGAGAGACCCGATGGCTTCATATCCGTTTATTCCCTTTAATTCAAGAGTGGTGGGCAGGGGCCCTTTCTGAACAGAGTCGCTGCTGTAGATATACCATGGTGATATTATTTCGGCCTTTAGAATAAGATCGACAGTGCCATCACCGTTGTCTCTCTGTTCGTAGCTCCATGTGGTAGTCGTGATTTGTGCAGATGCAAGGGCGAAAGAGAAAATCGCAATTACAGAGAGAAAGAATCGTCTCATTGATAATATTTTTAGGGATGAAGACAAAATTATTAAAAATCCCCAGAAATGCACTATTTTTGCCTGTTACAAAATTAATGAGATGACACAGGAGGAGTTATTTAAGAGCCTTATAGCTCATGCAAAAGAGTATGGATTTATTTTCCAGTCAAGCGAGATTTATGACGGTCTGAGCGCGGTGTATGATTACGGACAGTTAGGAGCGGAGTTGAAGAACAATATCAAGAAGTATTGGTGGGATGCTATGGTCCGTTTAAATGAAAACATTGTGGGAATCGATTCTGCGATTTTCATGCACCCTAAGATTTGGGAGGCTTCCGGCCATGTCGGAGCTTTCAATGACCCATTGATAGATAATAAGGATTCAAAGAAGAGATACCGTGCAGATGTACTTCTTGAAGACTATATCGCAAAACTGGAAGAAAAAATGGACAAAGAGGTCGAGAAGGGACGAAAGAAATTCGGCGACTCTTTTGATGAAGCTCAGTTCCGTGCCACAAATCCTAACGTGCTACGAAATAAGACAAAAGCAGAAGAGGTTTCAAAGAAGATGAACGATGCTCTCAGGGCTAATGATCTGGATGCTCTAAAACAGTTGATTATAGATTGTGAGATTGTCTGTCCTATCTCAGGTACCAGGAACTGGACCGACGTACGTCAGTTTAACCTCATGTTTTCTACGCAACTTGGAAGTGTCAGTGACGAGTCCGGCACAATATATCTTCGTCCGGAGACAGCGCAGGGGATATTTGTGAATTTCCTCAATGTACAGAAAACATCAAGGCTAAAAATACCGTTCGGTATAGCTCAAATCGGAAAGGCATTCAGAAATGAGATTGTTGCAAGGCAGTTTATTTTCAGAATGAGAGAGTTCGAACAGATGGAGATGCAGTTTTTTGTAAGACCTGGAGAAGAGCTTGAATGGTTCCGCAAATGGAAGGAGACCCGCCTTAAATGGCATAAGGCAATAGGCCTTGGGGAGGAAAAATATCGTTTCCACGATCATGAAAAGCTTGCGCACTATGCAAACGCAGCGACAGATATAGAGTTTGATTTTCCTTTCGGGTTTAAGGAGCTTGAAGGTATACACTCTCGTACAGACTTTGACCTGAGTCAACACCAGAAGTTTTCGGGAAGGAAAATGCAATATTTCGATCCTGAGACAAATGAGAGCTATATCCCGTATGTTATTGAGACTTCAATTGGTCTGGACAGAACCTTCCTGGCTATCTACTCATCATGCTACTGTGAAGAGAAGCTTGAGGACGGAGAGGATAGGGTAGTGTTGAAACTACCGGCATTCCTTGCTCCTGTCAAATTAGCCGTTCTTCCTCTTGTTAAAAAGGATGGTCTTCCTGAGATGGCAAGAGAGATAATGAAGGATCTGAAGATTGACTTTAATTGCCAATATGATGAGAAAGACAGTATCGGTAAGAGATACCGCCGCCAGGATGCGATTGGTACCCCTTTCTGTATAACAATTGATCATCAGAGCCTTGAAGACAACTGTGTGACAATAAGATACAGAGACACAATGAAACAAGAACGTATCCCTGTTTTTGAACTGAAACAAATAGTAGGGGACAAGGTTGGATTTAGAAATGTTCTGGAAAAAATCTAAAAATTGAAATCATGACAAATATCTCGGTTAATTATATGGGTTTGACCCTTAACTCGCCTGTAATAGCAGCAAGTTCCGGTCTGACAACGCAGCTGGATAAAATTGAATCCTTTGAAAGAGCCGGGGTGGGAGCGATTGTAGTGAAGTCTCTTTTTGAGGAACAGATAGTAGATGAGGCGGATTTTCTCAATTCCCGCAGCAATGATTATCCTGAGTCGGCCGATTATCTTCACCACTATATGCGTCAGTATTCAATTGAGAAATATCTTAATCTTCTGAGAGAGATTAAGGCAAAGGTTTCGATTCCGGTTATAGCAAGTATAAACTGCTATTCAAAAGGCGAGTGGGTCTCTTATGCAAGGGAGATAGAAAAGACGGGTGTAAATGCTATAGAGCTCAATATCTACTCTTTGCCTTTAAATATTCACAAAAGCTCGTCTGATGTGGAGAAAGAGTATCTGGACGTTATAGGCACAGTAACAAAGATGTTAAAGATTCCTGTAGCCGTAAAGATAGCCGGCTATGTAACGAACCTTCCGGGATTTGTAAATAATCTTAAAGCCTACGGAGCAAAAGGAGTTGTTATGTTTAACCGATTCTACACTCCTGATATAGATATTGCCAGGTTAAAACTTATACCTGCAGAGGCTTTTTCAAACGAGTCGGAAGCATTGAGGGAGTTGAGGTGGATGGGAATTGTATCTGCTCTTGTTCCGGGCATAGATCTTTCATCAAGTACGGGGATTCATTCAGGAGAGACTGCCATAAAGCAGATTCTTGCCGGTGCAACGACCGTCCAGATGTGTACAGCTTTATACAAAAAAGGAGCGGAGGCTATTGTTGATGTTAATCAGGATATCCATATTTTCATGGAAAAGCACGGGTTTAAAACACTAAAGGACTTTAAAGGCATTCTTAACTATTCGAATATTGAAGATCCCAGAAAGTTCGAAAGAGTTCAGTTTATGAAAAATTTCGGAGCGAAATAACAATTTCGTTCTGTCGTTTAAATAAAAAAGCATCTACGGATCAACGTAGATGCTTTTTATATATCACAGGTTAACTGCTAGAAGTTCAAACCAATCTGAACGGATACCATGTTCCTGTATGTTCCAGGAAGAACTCCGTCAAGAGTAACATCCAAACCACCGTCATTTACTAAGAACTGATGAGCATAATTAGCACCTAAGTATGCAGTGAGTCCTTTTTCATGGTTGAAGATATGTGAGTATTTTACACCGAAACCGACATTAGCTCTGTCGGCTGTCCTATATGCAAAATCCCTTTTTAGAATTTCTTCATTAAGCCTTAGAGACCCGGTAACTATTGGGTTTGTTGATTCTAACATTGTGCCGTCACCAATTGTATAGTTCCCGGAAATATTGACATCAACAAATCCATTTTTTGTAGCTCTGATGTTTTTATCAAGCTTCGCATATACTTCAGTATTTGTGTAATCTTGATGATATGAGGCAGGGTAAATCTTGAAATCTTTTTCAACAGTAATATAGTTTACGCCTAATGTTCCAACGAAAGAACAGCCAAGTCCGTGACCTCTTCTGAGAAAACCTTTATATTCAGCTCCATATTGTTGCATGGTCTGTATATACCTAAGGGTCTTGCCATATTCAAAAAATGCCCACCAACCAGGTTCATTCTCAATCTCCTCGTAGATATTGGAAACATTATAAGAGAACTGCTCATTGCTGACGAAGTTTAATGCCAGAGTATGATCAATCTTCTTGCTTCTGTACGAGATGAGACCGTCATATTGATATTTAAGCCCGTCAACGGTTGCATATCTTTTAATAAGGCCATCCTCAAAGTCATTCTCTTTATTGTAGTCAACTTTCATCTGATTAAATAACCTGAGTTTTTTTCCGCCGATTTCCAATTGTAATGCACCTCCGAAAATATCGGTATTATACTTCCTGTCTAATGTTGTTGTACTTGATATTCCGGAGCTTGTCATGAAGAACAACCCTTCCATATACTTGATGTACTTACCGGTTGTTTCTCCTATGTAAGAGTATACCACATCCTCAACATCATGTTGATAGTTGAAATTAAGACCGGAAGTAACAATTCCTTTATGGAAAGTAATACCCGGGGAAGCTTTAAAATGGGAAAATGTGTTTGCATTACGACCGTCACTTCTTTTGGCTCCGGTTGCTGTATGGTAGTCAAACGCACCTCCTACAGACCAAGTATCGTTAATTGGGTAACCGACTTTGGCTGATAGTATATAATCTTCTCTTAAAACCTTTCCAGGAATAGAATCAAGGATTGGATTTAATGTGCTCTCGGGATATATTGTGCCAAGCCAGGCTTGATTACTCTTTACTCCGTAATCATAGATAAAAGAGCCGTAAAAATAGACTTTCTTTGATTTTACATATGATTTAGTCTGGAGTCCGAATGTTTGATATTTTCCAGCTTCGTTGTAATTTCTGTAGTCACCGTCCTGGAGACCGTAATAAGCACCTACAGTAGAGTAGTTCAGTGCATTGTTGAATACAAGACCGGCACCGTTTTCAGACACAATCCAAGGGGCTCTCTTCTCCAACCTTTCAAAAGTATAGACACACTTGTCAGAGGATTTTTTCTGTGCCAACAGAGAGCCGGATTGAATACCTATTGCCACAATAGTTATTATCAAATATGTTATTTTATTTTTCATCTCTTATCTCAGTTTATTTCAGTGATGGTGCGGACTTTTTCTCAAAGTCATTTGATGAATTATTGGTATCCTGGTATACAATTCTTCCTCCGGCTGCAAGTGTTGCTGTTGCATCAACCTTTCTCTGTACAGCTTGTCCTGTTCCGGTTCCATCTACCATTGTGAATCCATTGTCAATTTCAGGTCTGAATCTCTTTGTATCAGTTGTATTTCTAAGACATTCAACGCCATCAATTACGAGATTTTTATCTACCATTAGACAGTCAAAGTTTCTATTAGAAGCACCAGGTTTCCATGTATAAGTGTCTGCCACGAATTGGGCCGGAGTCTTGCCTCCCATAGTGTACAAGAACACTGCCGGACCTTGAGGTGCTACTATATATGCAGTTGATGTCCCGCATTTCCAAAAACCGTACATAAGGTTTACTCCAGGCTCCGGAACAGTTTGGGATTTTGTCAAGATTGGATCATACATAGCCCAGTAACCATTAACAGCTAAATTTATGGAAGTTGAGCATACCAGAGTATGATTAATACCATTCAGGCATACTATTGTAAATTCGCCCGGTTGAAGCGGGTGATCAGTACCTGTGCCGGGAAACATCCAGCCAATTAAAGAATTTGGAACAGAGTCCCTTAATTCACTGGAATTGTTTTTAACCCAAGGAGAAGCCTTTCCACTTGAAAGAGCTATCCAGGGATCTGCAACACCAACACACAGGGAATCAAGGTATGCAACATCTTCAGAGTTGTTGTATATTTTGATGTATGTATCTTTGCTTGTGTAAGATTTTCCGTCAGCAGGATTGGTGCAACCTCCATAATAAAGCTCAGCAATTATCAACTGACCTGATTTTGACACATTAAGAGCGACTTTTGCTTCTACATGTTTTGGATCTTTTGGTGTGACTCTTATTTTATCAGAGGTGCCGTTGAATATATACATGACCTTACCTGTGGAATGTTTTGTTTCTGCAGTTGCAAAATAAGAACCCGGAGCGACCTTTATGGTTGCAACGCCGTTAGCATCTGTTTCTCCGGAAAACTTAAGTCCGGTACTTGGATCGTTCAGAGTAACAAGCAGGTTTGATGTCTCATATGAGTCGTAGCCATCCGGCATGGTAACCTCAACTGCGATAGTTGAGCTGATAGCATCATCTGAGAATTGATCCATTTTCGAATCCTTCAAACACCCCCAAAGATTGAGGGATATTATTAGAAGAGTTAATACTCTTATATTTTTCATTTTCCTTCAGTATTAGAATGTTAATTTTAACTCTGCACCAAAATAAATCGGAGTATTCATTCTTCCTCCAGTTGCATTCGGCCGGGCTTTATTCTTCATAATCGGCCTTGAGTTAGTAAAGTTGTTTGCATAAAAAGAGAGTGAGGCTAGTTTTCCAATCTCTTTTGTGACGCGGATATTTGCCATAAAATATGGTTTATAACCGGCTTTCTTGAACCAGTAGCTTCTGTTCTGGGATTCAATCAGCGTTGCAAGACGAGTTTTCAAGTTTGGATCGTTTGTTGTCCAGTAATCACTGAATGGTCTTATAACACCATCCATATCCATGTATGATACCGGATCTCTGTAAAGAACCTCAGTATTAGTCTGATTATTATAATCGCCATATACAGGTTTGCCGTTAGAATCAAGTTTGTAGATCTTGGTTTCGTCAAATTCGTTCCAAGAGTTATTAAGCCAGATACACTGTGTAACGAGCGAAATAACCATCCTGATTGACGGGATGTTTGTCACAAGGTTTATATTTGTCGACAACCTCTCATTTCCACTACCTAATTCAACTGACGCATCGTTTTCATATATCGCTACATAAGGAACAAGTATTGTAGGATCTATCGGGTCAACATACCCAGAGTAATGATATTCAAGTCCCGGAGTTGAGTATTTACTTCTTATGTAAGCGCCGTTAACTAATACAGATGTGTTGACTGCCTTAATCTTGCCTAAATTTAAGTCATATTCAACACCCCATTTCTTTATTTGTCCTCTATTGTCCGGTTTTGAATAAGATTTAAAACGACGTTTTGTAGAATATGCCAGGGCCTCATAAACGTCATTTGCATTCTTCACATACACTCTTCCATTCTCATATTTTGGAGAAGCAGTCGCCGAAGTAACGGTATTATAATAATCATAAGATTCAGACAAAAATGTTGAATTAGATGTAATTCCATCTGTCAGATTCTCATTAAAGTAGGTGATTTCACCGGTTATTCCAAAGAGGTTGAAGTCAAAACCTA
Organism: Bacteroidales bacterium; assembly: GCA_023227835.1. GTDB lineage: Bacteria > Bacteroidota > Bacteroidia > Bacteroidales > UBA932 > Bact-08. The sequence goes on along the minus strand of JALOCI010000009.1, from coordinate 50,472 downwards.
ATTCCATATTTGTTGTCTTGGCCGGTTTAAGATTGTAATCAAGCTTACTGTCTATTACGGTTGTCTGTATTAGTGCAAGGCTTTCTCCGGTTGCAGTATTCCTGTATTGGAAGAGAGTTTCATCTTTGTATAAAGGATCCGGATACAATTGTCCGATTGAAGGAAGTTTTTTAAGAATTCCCCATCCGCCACGGAGAGCAAAGGATCTGAGTGAACCACTTCTTCTCTCAGGGACAATTACATATTTTCCATTAAAACGAGGTTCGATAGTTGGATCATAGTTATACCCGTCTATAATCATCTTGTTTGCACGCACACCTGCGCTAACTTCCAGGGATGTTTTCTTATAAACCGGGATTGTGAGTTTTTCTTCAAGAAATGCACTGAGATCAGATAGGAATGGAACGTCAGAATAGTGTCTTTCCCTGAAAAACTGTGGTGTCCCGCTCAGATAATAGTATCCGCGGCCCTTGTTGCCTTGTGTGTTGAACTCTGTACCCAATACTGTTTTGGAAAAAATATTACCTATCTTTTTATTTAGATTTCCTGAAAGTTTTGCATTAAAATATATTGGAATATCCTCAATTCTTTCATCCTCTTCGTTAAAGGCTTCAGTGAAATATCCCACACTAATGCCGTCGACTAAAGAATTTGTGGTTGCTACAGGCAACTTGGATGAAACGGTATAGTTCTTAGTTGTTTTGTTCTGATACGTTCCGGAAATATTGTAGTTTAAAGAAGAAATCCAAGATTTGTTGAGCTGCCAGTTACCATATAGGGATAATGTAAGGTTCTTTGTCCGATTCCTGGAATAGTCAAGTTTTGATATGTCAGGGTCTGTGTCAACATTATTTCCTGATAAATATCCACTTATACGGGCATTAAATCTGAACGGTGTCTTCTCTTTATTGAATGTGTTTGAATATGTTAACCCCATTGTAGTACGGTCAAACACATCGACAGGAGATATCCATTTTTTGAAAGCTCTTGCGTAGTCAAGGTCAATATTTATGTTGCCTCCATTATCGCTTACGGCAAAACCTTTGCTTATGGCTATTGCTTTTGTGTTTGGATCAGCCTTGATTCTGACATCGAAAGGTGTCACACCGGCCTTGGTAGTTACAAGGATGGCTCCGGATGTCACATTGCCATATTCAGCCGAAAGAACTCCTTTAAGAACTTCTACTGATTCAATATTATCAGTTGAATAGTTACGAAAGTCAATAGTATTTGCAGTAACGGTAGAATTCTCAGGAAGACTCATTGAGGCATCGCTTGAAATAGGAGCTCCGTTTATCATCAGGCCGACTCCCCGGCCGTTTAAACTGCCTGCGTCTCCTATTGACCTTATGGTAACACTATTGCTGGAAGTCAAGGTCGGATTTGCGATAATATTACCAGGCATTAATTGCATCACATCAGCAAGGCTGGATGCCTGAACGTGTTCAATTGCAGCTTTCTCAACCTTTGAAGAAGAGTTCATGCTACCTCCTCGGACTGCTGTAACAACAACATCGTCAAGGGTAAGGTTTTCTTCTTTCAGTTGGATTTTGAAGTCTGTTATGTTCCTGTTGACAGTTATCGGATACTTTACAGTCTGATAACCGAGGGAACTCGATTCAAGTGTGTGTGTGCCCGGTATTATGCCGGTAATCTTGAATGCACCATTTACATCTGAAATACCCCAAACGTTAAGCTCCTTTATGAGCACATTTACGTAAGGGATAGGTTCGTCTGTACCATAGAGAGTAACTTTCCCCTCAAGAGTATACTTCTGTTGCCCCTGGGCAAGCAATTGAGGAGAGATTATCCAAATGGATAAAAACATTAGAACAAGAAATTTTTTCACTTTAGAATATATTTTGGGTTAATATTAGGCTAAATTATAATCGAAACAACAAAATATAAAACAACATGTTACACCAATCACCACTTGACTTGTGGCTCCTCTCGCTCATTTATCTGTGCAAGTTAATAATAATTTCGTAGTTATACAGCATTATTTTTTATCGTAAAATAAAAACAAGAACCTATGCCGGGTTTGCTTTCAACCCAAATTTTCCCGCCAAGCATTTCCGTGTAGGCTTTCGATATAGGCAATCCAAGCCCGTTCCCTTCGTAGGATTTTGTGAAAGACTGGTCAGCCTGTACAAAGCGGTTGAAAATCTTATCCATCTTGTCGGCAGGAATACCGATTCCTGTATCTTTGACATGGAATCTCACATAATCGTCTTCCATTTCATAACCGAAAGTCACACTTCCTTCGCCTGTATATTTCAGGGCATTGCTGAGAAGATTTGTAAGGATTGTGTAAACCTTATCCCGGTCGGAATTGAAATTAACCATGGATGTATCTTCCTTTTTATCAACCCGAAGCTCAATCCCTTTATGTATGGCACTCTTTCTGAATAGTATATAATGATAATCAAGCAACTCATTTAGATTGAACAATGATATCTTGACCTCTTCCTGTCCTGACTCTATCCTTGAAATTGCAATCAGGTCACTTATTATATCAAGCATCCTCTCTCCGGCCTCTTCGATAAGTGAGATGTATTTATCCCTTTGATCGACAGAAAGATCGGGTTCTTTCAAGAGGTCTGCAAATCCCATTATTGAGTTCATCGGAGTCCTTATTTCATGACTCATGTTTGCAAGGAACGCAGACTTAAGCCGATCAGACTCTTCGGCCTTCTCCTTGGCTTTAACAAGTTCTGCTTTTTGTAAAACATGCTTTCGGAACAATCTCCCTACCTCTCTGAATTCGTCCGAGGCATTGTTTAACAGATGCAATTTTCCTGTATCTTCTGTTTCAATAATCTCGCTTACGATTCTGGTGGGATTTATTACCCATCGCTTAAGAGAAAATTGTAAGGAAAACCATATAGTTATTATGGCAACAATCAGAAAAAGAGATATCTGAATTGATGCTGTCCTGTGCATCCTCAGCCCTTCGTACATTCTGTCAAAACGGAGGTAGCCTATAGTAGTTCCATCCCATCCTTTGAGCCTTTTTGTAGATACTAAATTATAACTTCCCTTATTTTTTGACGAATTCTCGGCATTGCTGGCATAAACTTTTGCCCCGCTTACAACAGAAAGCTCCTGAAGATACGATTGGCTCATGAGTATTGCAACGAAAACGTAACCTTCTGTGGGCGTTGTCGTATGAGACGGGTCATTTGTCGGATGAACAGAACAGCCGCTTATTTTTAAAAAACCGGCTTGGGTTGAAAGGAAAAATGAGATGTTTGGCTTGTTTTCCAGTGCTTTAAATACCCCCTCAGGTATTTCTGGAGACGCTTTCATTAACCCGGAACATGCATAATGAACTTTTTTTCTGGCCTTGTCATACACAGCTGCATAATCAAGATGGAAAGAGGAGATAATTGTTGTTATATTCTCTTCATACCATTCTTTGTCGTCAGTATTTATAGATTCAACCATTTCATCCCAATAGGAGTAATCCCAGGCAACCTGGTCAATCAGGCTAGTGCTCATTTTTAAAAAACCATCACTCTCTGTATCAAGTTGGGATTGTGCGGAATCTGACAATATCTTGGATGCTTTTTGTTGCATGAAAGACAGAATAAGAAAGATAACGATAAAGAGTAATCCTGTCGCAACAATTAATGCAAGGAGACGTTTTTGAAGGGTGCTAATTATTGCCATGGTATTGTCATAAATTATTAAAACTGAATCCTATTGAAAAATAGAGCTTGTCTGCAGAAGGGTTATACGTGATATTAGATATCAGACTGGTTCCTATTTTATTAAAAAGTCTTATCGGTTGCACAAAACCTATGCTTGTATTTACAAAAGAGGCTTTTTCCGCATAATACTCACCCTTTGCCTGATATCCGACAGAAAAGGTTAGTTCTGCCTCCTTAACAGGCTGTACATATTGAAGTTCCAGATATATACTCCTTGATGGATCGTCTCCGTAAAACAAATAGCTGCCCAGCAGGTTGAAAGGGATCCTGTCTCCTCCGGAAAGCAAAATCTGAGCCTCAAGTATATGCGAAGTTGTATTGGAGTTAAAATCGAAATATTTTGAGGGTGAACTCTTGCTGTATGACCAGTAGTCATAAAGGGTAAGAGTTACAGGTCCGATACTCTTGGATAAATAGAGATCTACCTCGTCTGTGCCTTCTCCTTTAATTCGTAAAGCACTCCACATTCCTAACGTGAAATTTTTCCATGAGGTTGAAATATACGGCTGTATGCTTCCTTTGTGAAGAAAGTCCTGACCTCGCCAGATATAGTTATTCAGAATATCCACCCCTCCCTCTGTAGTTATGCCGGATTCATTATTGTCTTGTGCGGATAAATTGCTATTGTTCAGCGAGAACAATAGTGTGATGAGGAAAGCTGTGCGTAAAACGGAGTGCATCGTACATGACGGTTGTTTACACATACAAATATAGAAATAATTTACACTTCTAAAAACTCCACTTTACTCTCCCGAATCCTGCGAAAGTTTTACCATATGTTCCATACTCACTGCCCTCATTTCCAATTAGTAATTGGCTGTCAAGCATAAAATCAAAATTGTCTCCCAGGGACAGAGTAAGGGATGGTCCTATGTAGCAGGAGTTATCAGAAGGGTTGTACATGCCGGATATACCCAATGTCAGAACTGGGTTGACAGGGTAGCTTATTTGTCCGAAAATTTCGTACTTGCCGAGAGAGAGATGTTTTGCATCAAGATTCCTGTCCGGATCCAACAGTGATATTCCTGTTGTCTGTTTTCTTGTGCCGCCACTGTTAAACAGAAAAGCCGTCTGGAGATAAAGAGAGCTTTTTGTGGTGTAATCAAAGGAAAAAGTAAATGCAGCTGAAGTACCGGAAGAGTCTGTATTATCATTGTTGTATGGAGTAAAAACAGTTCCTTCGCCTCTGAATGAGAGAGGACCGATATTTCCAGACCACCCCATACCAGCTGCAAGATCTTTCATGTATTTTCCGGCAATGAACTGTATGTCGTAATCTTTTATATTAAACAGATATCTGGCAGCAATTGTGCTTTCTTTGTTGTGGTCTACCTTGCAGGCAATATCCAGAGAGGAATTATCTGAGGTATACCATGTAAAAAGGATTGCATCACTACCCGAACGCTCCTGATAATCAAAGTCTATATAAGAGAAGGCATTGAAAAGATCATTTGGATTCCAGATTAGGTCAATTCCCCAGTTTATACGCTGTCTTCCTGCTTTCAGTTGGCATTTGCCAATTGTATAATCAATGTAAAGTCTGTCCAGAGAGCTGTTTAAAAACCACTTATTCCCTTCTATGAGGTTAATACTGAGATCTAAAAATCCCTTGTCCTTTTCAAATAAATCAATATATTCCGGAATACTGCCCAGCATCTTACCAAAAAAGATCCTGTTGCGTAAACCAACATTTATGTGAAAGGGCTCTGTAATTTCCCAGTCGATATTAACCCGGTTGTTTAGTTGATTGTATGTGGTCCATTGAAGAGAATTCCCGTTGGACAGGTGTATGGCGTTTTCAAGATAGTAGACACCCTGCATATCCTTCACATATCCTGTTAATGACACTCCTTGCGCCTTAGCCTGTAGTGTCAGAAAGCATAATGATATGAGAAGCAGGAGTTTTCTCATTGTTTTTTTTCATCTTTGATTATTCTGCCATCCTCCAGGACAATTATTCTGTGTGCTTTGCTTATAACTCTCTGGTCATGTGTCGAAAAGATAAAAGTAATGCCACGCTTTTCATTCATCTCTTCCATCATGTCGAGCAGCTTCTCTGTATTTTTTGTATCAAGGTTAGCGGTCGGCTCATCTGCAATGATGAATTTCGGGCCGGAAGCCATTGCCCTGGCAACAGCTACGCGTTGCTGCTCTCCTCCCGACATCTGATTGGGGCGGCTGTTCATCTTTGCACTTAATCCCACATCTGTGAGTATTGATTTAGTCCGTTCGTTGATGAGGCTTTTTTCCCTTTTCTGAAGTTCCATTACAAAAGAGGTATTTTCTGCCGCAGTTAGTACTGGAATCAGGTTGTAAGACTGAAAGACAAAGCCGATATTATTAAGTCTGAAATCTATCAATTGTTTCGATTTAAGCCTGGTAATATCCACACTGTCAATAATAATGCTTCCCGATGTCGGGCTGTCAAGCCCGCCTATCATGTTGAGTAAAGTTGTCTTGCCGGAGCCTGAAGGCCCTACTATGGCTGTAAATTCTCCAGCATCAATGTTGAGGTTTACATTATCAATAGCTGTAACCTCAACTGCCGAGCCATCGTAGATCTTAACAAGATCTCTTATTTCTATAACACTCATATATACGTTAGTTATCAGTTCTCAGAGCTTCTACTGGATTCATTTTAAGTGCTTTTCTGGCAGGTAACAATGAAGCTGCTATTCCGGTTAAAACGACCATTAATGTAACTCCAAAGAAAAATCCCGCCGGGATATTTGGGTAAACAACAGATGACCAGCCAATCGCCTCAAATCCCTCTTCAACAGAGGAGAAATCAATTCCGGTTTTCCCGGTTATTGTTATCAGCAACCATCCTACAGCCATACCCACCATAGCGCCGACCATTGTAAGAAATACTGTCTCCAGCATTATCATTTTGAAAACTTTTGATCTATTCATGCCAATGGCCATCAGCATTCCTATCTCCTTGCCTCTTTCGAGAATTGCCATAAGCATTGTGTTAATAATTCCGAACGCCAGGGCAAAAAGGATGAATCCCATTATAATCATGTAGTAGATATACATATATTCGGACATCATACCGGCATCAGGTGCCAGTTCCTTCCAATCAAGAGCGGAAATATTTGGAAACCTTTTGTTGATATCATCCTTTACGGAACTCAGGTCACTATTGTCATTTAAAATTACGGCAATTTCGTGAATCTCATTTTCATTAAGGGGTATGGCAGAACGAAGGTCTTTATCAAGAACAAAGGCGCACATCTGGTCAAAAGCGGTATTGCTTGTCTTGAATATACCGCATACACGATAGCTTTGACTTATCATTTCCCCCTCTTTCCCTGTAAAAGTGAACACAATCTTTGAGCGAAGTTTGTATTTGCCCGTTTCTTTGTTTTTTGTATGAAGTGTCTCTGCGGTTTTATCGCTGATAAAAATACCTCCCGGTTTATTATTATCAAGATATTGACCACCATCAGGTACAATGTCCTTATATAATTCAGAAACAACCATCTCTTCATCCGGATTCACACCTAGCAGCATAAGTCCCGTGTTACCCCTCGAAGTGGCAGCCATGGCCATAATCTTAATCCTTTTGCTGAATCCTTTGATTTTATTGTTTACTTTCAGATATTTCTCTAATGGAGCAACTCCTTTAATATAGTTTGTCAGCTCTTCATTCTTTAAAAAATCAGGATTATATAACTTTATATGAGACTGCTCAATGTTAATCACAGACCTGATTCTTTGGTCCACCCAGCCGTTCATAAGACCGGAGGTGAATACACCGGCAGCAGTACCAAGCATTACAGCCGTAATTACAATCAGGCTTCTTTTCTTGTTTCGCCAGACGTTCTTCCATGAAACTGATAATATTCTATCCATGAAGAGCTTTTATTATGTTGATTTTTAGAATGCTTCTTACCGGTAATATTGTGGCAGCTAAAACCATCAGGAAGACAACTGCTGCCTGGATGAAAAAATAACTTTCGAACAGCATCATCGGCATTACAGGGTCAAATCCCATATCTATATACATTTTGGCCAATTCTCCCGTAATTCGTATTGGGTGAATGTGCCCATATATGATGAGCGGGGCTGAGGCTGCCATACCTGAAAATATTCCAAGACTTCCGAGAAGAAGCATCTCCGTTATTATTATAAGGGAAAGCTTCTCTTTTTTCATCCCTAATGATATCATAACCCCGAACTCTCTCTTCCTCTCAGAGATCATCATCTGGACGGTTCCGAAAATTCCGAAGAAAATAATGACATAGAGAATCATAATGAATAGGATACCCCCTTTGCTATCACCTTCAATCTGCTGTTTGAGAACCGGAGATATCTCTTCCCAGTTTTTCACCACTATATCATCCTGGCCATTAAAAATTGCTGAGATTCTTTTCTGCGTAGCTTTCATCTCATCTGTGTTATGGAGATTTACGGCTATGGATGTAAGTTTTCCATACGCGGAAAGGTACTCTTCTGCGTTAGAAATAGTCATGTAAATCAATTTATTGTCCAGATCCGGAGAGGGAACCTTGATTATCCCTCTGACAGGGAATACCCCGGCAGCACTCATGCCTTGATATCCCTGGCCCATAAGGACTATAGAGTCGCCTACACCTACTTTCAGATATTGGGACAATCTATATGAAACAAGCAGCCCCGAATCATTCTCACTTAAATAACCGGCTTTTATTGAACATATTGATGATATTTTATTGATTAGCAGGGAGTCTCTCTCTTTTAGCTTAAGCTCTGCAGCTAAAAATTTCTTATTTGTAAATGGCTGATCTTTAAGCTCTGCAGCTCTTTGTGCTATCTTTTCGGGTATCTCTTTGTTCTTACTCAAACTATCAATAGCAACTTCGGAAAAAACATAATGGACGAGGTTGTGTTCGGGGTTTGTCATACTCTTCTCAATGGCTGGAGATATGGCCGCCACCATTACCCCTTTTGAAAGAGTTCCGGTCGAAGCCAAAGAGAAGGTTTCAATTCTCGGGACTGCAACTTTTACATTGTAATCAGACTTGATTGCAGAGAGCTCTTGCGGAGTGATATCAATTGTATTGTCAAGCGTGGGGTTCTCTTTAAAATCGCTGTTTTGAATCTGAATATAACCGGAATAAGATTCTATACTTTGCCTTATCATGTGGTCATAAGTGCCGAGCTGGAACGATCTCATCAGAATGGCACAGAAAATAGAGAAAAAGATAGAGGAGGCGGTGATGATTGTCCTCCTCTTATTCCTCCATAGGTTTCTCCAGGCTATTTTAATTATCTCTTTCATCTATTTGATCCTTTTCATATTCTGCTGCGAGAAAAAGTCCGGAGGAAAAGAGATGTTGAACTTCATGGAAATTAATGTCACAATGGTTTTATTCCCTGGTTCATCTGCCGGTATTATTTCAATCAAAGAAGGGAGTCTGCGATCTTCAAATGTTTTAATCTCTGAAGCAATGTGAGATTTTACGAGATAATTCTCCTCATCATAGAATTCACTTTTAAGTTCAAAATACTCATCCTCTGATATCCATATAATGATTTTTCCCCATACCACATCGGCACTTTCAAGAGGTATAAGCTCTATTTTGTAACACTTAAGTCCGTTTACCACCTCTTTCCCGATAATTTTAGGGTTATAATCCTTTATCAGAGATGTCTCCTTCAATATATCATCATTTGTATAGTCTGAACCCATCCATCCTTGAGACATCATAGACGGAGGAAGCTTGATTAATCTTTGAATTGTCGGATTCCAGCTCCAAAGATTGTTTCCGCTCTTGAGAAATGATTGCCCTTTCTCCTTTGCGGGAGCAGTAATTAATGTAAGGGCATCCTTTCCTGTTACGGCCCAACCTTTAAATTCGATACTTCTTTTGTATTTAGGCCTGACAATAGTCATAGACATCTCGCTATAACTTGACTTTTCACCATTATACTTGGTATCGGCACGCTTTACTATTTCACGGGCGTCCTGAGAAAAAATAATTGCAGGGAAAAGTAACTCAAAAACCAGAGTTACAATGACACATTGTACAGCGAATCTTGGCATGACAATCTGTTTTTGATGAACGTATTGTCAAAAATAAGGAAATAATCAATATGTTGTGAAAGTCAGGGGCTATTTAAAAACTCTTTTTATGAACTTTTTAGCCGAAACCTTGAAATTTGCCGCTGAAGTAAAGTGTTCCCTGAAAAAAATCATACCGATAACCACATGATTGCTGTCAAGATGTGAAATATTGGCATATTCACTACCTATGATTGCCATTTGCTCGACAGAAAGCTTCATCCTCTTAAGGTTTTTAACACCGGTTCTTGGGGAAAAAGACCTGAATCTCATTCTGTTGTTGTCAATAAGGCAAAAATCATATTGATTTCCGTCAAAATTGTAAAGAACATTGCTAAGGTTGTAATCACCATGATATATCCCTGCATGATGCATTTTACTCGTTAGCCTCGCGAAAGCTCTCATGCCATCCTCTGATTCGGATAAAGGCTTGGATAGTAATTCTTTAATATCCTTGTAGTCTGTATATAAGCAAACATAAAAACTCTTTTGAAGTGAACAGCGGCTGTATATATCAATAAAACCAACAGGTTCAGGAGTTCCAATGCCGTTTTCAAGTAATCTCAATGAGTTTTCAAATGACCTTTTTGCCTTGCTTTTCCTGAGATTGCCATATATAAGTCTGTTTACGGAGGTAATTCTCTTGAAATATTTAATAACAAGCTTAGTCCCGTCAACCTCCGCAATGCGTATATGATTCCTGCCAAGATGAGTTGCAACACCAAGGTCGTCAAAGTTCTCGGGAATTTTTTCAATAAAATTTCTGAGAGAGCTATACTTAGGATTTATATATATGTCGGCTTTCATAAAGGTCTGTGAGAAAATTATTTTTATTAACCGGACTGATACACATTCTATACCAAGGACAAATTGTCAGGATTGAAAGAAATTTGTATTATCTCACCGAAATCGGGTTGAATTTTAAAAATTTCATCAATATTTAAATTTTGCAATAAAAATAGAATAATTCTAATTACCCCGCTATGAGTTACAATTAATAAATCATCATTCTTATGTTCCGAAAATTTTTCCAGAATGAAATCTTTCACCCTTGACACCATCTGCGAGAATGATTCTCCATTCGGGCACGGTGTATCCGTCCAATTTTCAAACCATTTTACTGCATTCTGTGTTTTGTAAATATCTTCCCAAAGGCAGTTCTCCCAGTCTCCGAAGTCAAGCTCCGACAGACGACTGTCACAGGTTACCTCATGGTCCCCGGAAATATCTGCAGCCAATTTATAGCATCTTGAAAGAGGACTCGTATAAATGAAGTCATAAGATATACCATTCATATTTTCAATTATGATTCTTCTTTCAGAATCATAGGTCCCGGACAATTCTACATCTGACCTGCCGTAACATGTACCTGCAGAAACTTTGACAGACGTGTGGCGTATGATTGTGAGATTCAAGGAGTGAAATAATTATAAATGAGAAATCCCAGATAAAAAGTCACCTCACATAATTGCTGTGTTGCACCTAGTACATCTCCCGTATATCCTCCTATCCGGCGTTTTGTATAAGAAGAGAAAGAGACGAAGACAATCATGCAAAGACTTACGATAAAGAGCAATGATTTATATGGAAGCAACAAAAGAGGTGTAATGCCGAAAAATGCGGCAATTACTAAAGAAACGCCCGAAGCTCTATGCCCTATAGGTTTTGATTTGCTTTGGTCCGCAGGGCGGACATATGATTGCAGATATATCATGCATACAGAGCAAAAACGGCTGAAAGAGTGCCCGCTGATCAAAATTGCTGGAATCAAATATACCGGAGAGGAAGACAAGCAGTAAAATTTTGTCAACAGTATCAAAAGAAGGCCTACAGTTCCATATGTCCCGATTCTGCTGTCTTTCATGATTTCCAGCACTTTTTCTTTTGTGTAGCCTCCACCGAAACCGTCGCATGTATCTGCAAACCCGTCTTCGTGAAAAGCTCCCGTAACGAATATTGTTGCAACCATACTTAAAACTACAGCTAAATTTTCCGGCAGGATATGATTGAGTGACCAGAAAGTCAAACCTCCTATTGCCCCCACAATAATACCAACAAGAGTGAAGTATCTTGTCGTTTTATTGAGGATTTCATCTGAATGGCCTGTCCTGTACGGTACCGGAATGCGCGTATAGAACATAAGGGTTGCAAAGAATATATCCAGCTCTCTTTTTAGCATACTTTACCTCTCTTTGCTGATGCTGTTCAGAATTCTTTTTGAGACAAGGAATATGGCCGGTCTTCCTGACAGAGGGTTTGGCTGGGTAAAGACAACCGTTCCGTATACCTCTTCAATGTTACTATATGTCAGGACATATTCGGGTAAGCCCTTTTCTTTAATTTTTCCCTTGTTCATGAGAATAAGCTCGTCACAGTACTCTCCCGCAAGATTCAAATCATGGATTATCATCATGACTGTTAGTCCTAACTCATCATTTAGTTGTTGAACGAGATTAAGTATCTGAATCTGAAGCGCAATATCCAGGTGTGAAGTGGGTTCGTCAAGAAGCAGTAACTCCGGTTCCTGTACCAGAGCCTTTGTAATCGCCACCATCTGTCTCTCTCCCCCGCTGAGCTGTGAAAGAAACTTATCTCTCATATTAGTGACTGCGGTCAACTTCATATATTTCTCAGCTATCTCCAGGTCCTCTTCGTTTTCAAAAAACTGAAATCCTGTATGGTAGGGTAGTCGTCCCATCAACACATAATCCTCAACAGTAATGTCAGGACTTTCAATATCCTGAGTGACTACCGCAAGGTTTCTGGCTCTCTCTTTATGAGAGAATAGTTTAAGGTTCTTGTTGCCTAGAGAGATTTTCCCGCTTTTTAGCTTTAGATCTCCAGAGATTCCCTTGAAAAGCGTTGTCTTTCCGGAGCCATTAGGCCCGATTATTCCCACAAAGCTTCCTTTTGATATAGAGATGTCAATGTCTGATACGAGAAATTTTTTCTCATATCCGCATGACATATTTTCTATTTCTAAGAATTTCATTGCTTTTTAGATTAATTTGGATCGTTTTCCAAGGTTGATAAGTATAAAAATGAAAGAGATTCCGCCTATTACGCCTGTAATAACACCAATAGGTAGTTCGTTGGGTGCTATTAAAGTTCTGGCCAGAGTATCGCAGAATACAATGAACCCGCCACCTGTAAGGAATGAGCTTATAAGGAGTATCCTGAAGTCAGAACCGACAATAATCCTTATGAATTGTGGAATTATCAGTCCTACGAATCCTATTACTCCTGCCACTGATACACACATTCCGGTGAGCATGGAGGCTATAATAAACAGCAGCTTTATAGATATATCCGTGTTTATTCCCAAATGTCTTGCCTTTTCTTCTCCCAAACGCAGTGCATTTAGCGTGTGAATAAAGAGATATGAGACTAAAAGCCCGCATACTGAAATGATGGCGGCAATTCTTATAAGGTTTTCATTGGCTTCGTCAAGGGAGCCCATGACCCAAAATACTATATTGTGGAGGTTTTCATTTGTGGTGGTAGCCATTAGGAACATCATGGCGGAGGAGGCTATGAAACTTATCATGACACCTATGAGAAGCATATTCTGAGTGTGAATTTTGCCTTTTCTTACGCTCAGCATATATACTGACACAACAGTTGCCAACGCTCCGATAAAACCGGCTGCAGGTAATATAACCGAACCGATTGTGTAACTGAGACCGGCTACTATGGCAAATGCCACTCCTAAAGCGGCACCACCTGATATTCCCAAAGTATAGGGTTCAACCAGCGGGTTCCTGTATATACCCTGAAGAATGACCCCGGCAAGACTTAATGCCCCTCCTACCGAAAGCCCGAGGATTATTCTGGGAAGACGAATTTCACTGAGAACGGTATACTCAATGCTTCCTTTTCCCTCTATAAGTATTCCTGCGATTTTTGAAAGAGGTATGTCTATTTCACCTCTTGAAAGAGAGTAGAGAACGGCTGCAATTACAACTAAGATAAAAAGAGTGAGCCAAAGTCCCCATTTAATATATCTGGAATAACTCATTTATAAAGCTTTGTTATAAGTTCTTCAACAACATCTACAAATGTGACGGGATTCGGTCCGCACGATTTATAAGGATCAACCGTAAAAATCTTTCCGTTTTTTGTAGCAGAGAGAGTCGTGTATTTTTCCCAGGTAGCCTTCTCCTCAATTCCCACAATTCCCATTGTTACTATAACTATTGCATCCGGATTCTTAAGAAGTACATTTTCTCTGGTGATAGTTCCGGTAGTTATATCCGTTGCTATATTCACTCCCCCGGCTTTTGTTATGAAATCATTCATAAATGTATTTGGAACTGCCGTAAAGAGAGGCTTAGCACCTATCTCAAAAAATATTTTAGGTCTTTTTCCTTTAGGGATTAAAGCTTCTAAACTATCCAGCCGTTTTTTCTGTGACTCAACAATTTTTCTCGCAAGAGGTTCCTTTCCGGCATATTTGCCGATTAGGATAAATTGTTCGCATATCTCATCGTAAGATGTGGCACTTTTAAAAGCAAACACTTTAATTCCGAGGTTTTTTATTGCGTCTTTTACAGAAGGTTTTGTCAGACTTGTAGCAAATACAACATCAGGCTTCAGAAGCAGGACCTTTTCCACATTGACCTCTATTGCCGATGCAACAATGCTCTTTTTGTCCTTAACACCCTCAAGACAGTAATTTGTGCACCCTACAAGCTTTTCCTGAGCCTCCATCAGATAAATCATATTGGTGACGGATGGGGCGAGAGAAACTATTCTCTTAGCCGCCTGAGAATAACCGAATATAGTCAGACACAGCAAGATAACCAAAAGAGCACATTTCCTGAAATAATGCATAACACAACCTTTATTTTGTCAACTTTCGGGGGGCTAAACATATAAGGTTCGAAGACTCTATATATCTTGCCTTTCACCCGAAAGCTACGAATACTATTTGCCGGCAGGTCTTCTGGCTTGTCCTTTCCTGGCTGCCTTCCCGCCCGACAGGGCAGTGGCTTAAGAGAGCCAGTCACAAATACGGACTTACAGCTACGGGGATAGCTCCTGTATCTCACAGGATTCCCTTTTAATTCCTTTATGTTTCTTGTTGTGGAAACCGGCAGAATTATCGCGACAAAATTAGGTATTTATTTCTTTCTATGCTCTTTTTTATAGTTTTTTACCATCATCCCGAATGATCTGTCTCTTTTTCTCCTCTCTAGTTCAGACAGCTCAAAGAAACTTCTCTCCTTTTCCATTTTCATATAATTATTATACAACTCAACACTAAGCTCACCATTGGAAAGAGCATTGAGAATCCTGCATCCGGATTCATTCGTATGGGTGCAATCATTAAAACGGCAGCCTTTTGCAAGGCGGTAAATTGTGTCAAACGTGGCTTCCATTCCTGCAGAGGCGTTTGTTATTCCAACTTCTCTCATCCCCGGATTATCAATAAGTGCTGCTCCATTTTCAAGATAAATCAGTTCCCTGTGTGAAGTAGTATGCTTTCCTTTGTTAGTCTGAGTTCCGATCTCCCCCGTTTTCATAAGGTCCTTTCCTGTCAGATTGTTTATCAATGTTGATTTTCCGACGCCGGAAGAACCCAGAAGACAATACGTTTTTCCCGGTTTTATATGCGATAAAAGTTCAGAATACCCCTTACGTGTTTCATTGCTGATAAATATGACAGGTATTCCGCTTATACGGGAGCATATTCTAAAACGTATATCTTCAGATATTTTTTCAGGTACAATATCCGTCTTTGTCATTACAATAATTGCTGAAACGTGTGATTCATTGCATATTGTCAGATAGCGCTCCAACCTGTTAAGATTGAAATCCCTGTCAACAGCCTGGACAAGCAGTGCATAATCTATATTGGCTCCGATTATCTGAATATCACTTTGCTTTCCGACTGACTCCCTTTTAATACAGGATGACCTTGGATGTATCTCGTAAATTATACCAAAAGAGTTATCATATATTTTTAAGGTAACAAGGTCGCCAACGGCAGGGAAATCCTCCCTGCCTTTTGCCGTAAAACGTAAGTTGCCTGTAACTTCTGCCTCTATCTCACCTAGGTCGGTTCTGACAATATACAGCTCCTTATGTTCTGCAATTATCCTTCCTGTCTCGAAACCGTCTGTTTTAAACTCTGATCCCATATCAATATTTCCTCCCGATAAAGAATGTATAGCTGTAAAACTCTTTGTATTGTTGGAAATATGATATCTCCTCCTTCATCTCTTTCACGAATTCTTTTGCGGAGGCGCTGTATTTCTGCTGCTCAAGGAACTTGTCAAACAGTGGAATCATAGGTTTGTAGAAGTTTTCCATCCAGCAGTATTCAGGTAGGGCAAAGGTTGCTATCGGTTCATAACCGGCCTTTTCCATTTGTTTGACTTTTGCTGAGGTGAAATCAATTTCCGGGTATGCATCAGTCCAATATTTTTTAATGGCTTCCGGAGGATTCTTCCTTAACCAGGTAACTTCGGACACAGCCAGAAAGCCTCCGGGTTTAAGAAATCTTTTCCATTCATTTATACCTCTTTCAAAGCCGATATGATAAATGGAACCCTCTGCCCAGATCAGGTCAAACTCCTCATCGCGGAACGGAAGGTTGTCCATTGAAGCAACTATGCCCTCAATTTTTTTACCCAGACTATATTCCCAGATTCTATCTCTCAGTTTTTCAATCATCTGAGGAATAAGGTCCACGGCTTTTATTGAAGACTTTGTATTTTCCGCAAGTGTTTGGGTCTGGCCTCCGGTTCCGCAGCCGATATCGGCTATTTTTGTATTTTCATCCATTGGCCCGACAAATTCCAGAGCCTTAATTGTCATTTCTAAGGCTCCGGGTCCTTGTCTGTCAATCTGTTTGAAGAAGTCGGTTATTAGATTGAAATCTAAAATCGGGGTAATGCATTCGTTATTATTTGATTTATTTGTTTCCATTGTATTGGTTTGAATGATGTTATCCATCCGGTTTGTCCGGAATGTATAAATATTTAAAAAGAAGAATAGCCCTCACCGATAAGTGAGGTTTTATAAGAGCCTTATGATGGTGTGGCTCTCTTTATGCAATGTCCAACACGGAACTATGTAATGATTTAAGCATAAATTGATTTATGCGGCAAAAGTAATAATATTATTGAATAATTGATCTAAGAAATTTTCCTGTGTATGAATTTCTGCAATTTATAAGATTTTCAGGTGTCCCTTCAAAGATAATCTCTCCTCCCGCTTTACCACCCTCCGGTCCCATATCGATTATCCAATCGGCGTGCTTTATGATATCCGGATTGTGCTCAATAATTATAACTGTGTTGTTTTTATCTACCAAAGCGTTGATAATTCTTCTGAAATTCTCTATATCAGACATGTGGAGTCCTGTCGTAGGTTCGTCCATGATATAAATATTGCTTTCGTTTTTGAGTTCGGTTGCTATTTTCAGTCTTTGAGACTCTCCTCCCGATAAGGTGCTTAATGATTGTCCGAGCTTGAGGTAACCAAGCCCTACTTCACGTAGGAGATCTATCTGCTTCCTGATTTTATCGTTTTTGAAGAATTCCAAAGCCTGATTTACTGTCATATCAAGAACCTCGGCAATGTTTTTTGATTGAAACCTTAGATCAAGCACCTCTTTGTGGTATCTTTTTCCTTCACACTCATCGCAGATTGTCTTCACTGAGTCAAGAAAATGGAGTTCAAATGTGAGTGAGCCCTGACCGTTACATTTCAGACAGGCACCCTTTGAGTTGAAGCTGAAAAGTGATGCCTCTGTTTGAGTGGCTTTTGCAAACTCTTTCCTGATAAGGTCAAAAACACCGATATATGTTGCAACATTTGCTCTGGAAGACTTTCCGATTGCCGATTGGTCAATTACAACCGATTCTGGATGCTCTTTGACGAAACATTCATGTATCAGACTGCTTTTTCCGCTTCCGGCAACTCCTGTAATACAGGTCAGCACACCTTTGGGTATACGTGTATTAACATTTTTCAGATTGTTAGCGGTGGCATTTTTAATTTCGAAAAAATCAGAGTACTCTTTTCTTTTATAAGCACTCTTTACTGATGTATAAAGATACTTCCCGGTAATACTCTCTGTCGAAGATATGCCTTGAGGAAAGCCGCTGTATACTATCTCTCCTCCGTTCTTTCCGGCCAGAGGCCCTATATCTACAATCCACTCGGCGGCTTTTATTATTTCCGGATCATGCTCTACCACAAAGACACTGTTTCCCCTCTCTTTCAGACGTGAAAGAATAGTGAGCAACCTCCCGGTATCTCTAGGATGCAGTCCAATTGACGGTTCGTCCAGGACATACAGCATATCGGTAAGGTTGCAGTCCAGCTGTCTGGCCATCTTTACTCTCTGGGATTCGCCTCCCGAAAGGGTGCTGACAGCACGGTCAAGTGACAGGTATCCCACACCTATTTCAATAAGCTGTTCAAGCAGAAAACGTGCTTTACGTAAAACAGGCCGGGATATTTCATCATCTATGCCGGCGAGAAAAGAGATAAGGTCGATCAATTCCATTTCGCATAGTTGATTAATAGAGTGCCCCTTGATCTTTACGGACCGTGCCCTTTCGTTTAGTCTGGAACCGCCGCAGACGCTACATGTCTTGTAGACAAAATATTTTGTATAAGCGTTTTTCTCATTTTCATCAGACTCATCATCGGCTCTTCCTGTAACAGCCTTTTCCAGTTTTCGCGCAATTCCCTCATAGTATTTGGTGTATGTTAACCCTCTCTTTTTCTTGTCTATTTCAAAAGGTTCAGTATACAACAAGAGATTAAGCTCCTTTTCGGAAAACTCTTTCAATGGTTTATCATTGTTTACGATTTCCAGGCTTATAAGCTCTTTCCACAAAAAGCCTCCGATTTTATAATGGGGGTGTGTTATTGCCCCTTCCCGCAAAGATTTTTCCTTATCAAGAAAAAGGTCAATATCCAGGGTTATCTCCTTACCCAGGCCGTGGCAGTGAGTACACATGCCCTCCGGATGGTTGAACGAAAAATAAAAAGAGGGGCCGATAAATGGTTTGGCAATTCTCGAGTAGAGCAAGCGGAGGTATGTGTTTATCTCCGTTGCGGTTCCAACCGTACTTCTCAGATTGTTGCCCATCTTTTTCTGGTCTATTATTATAGCCGTTGAAAGATTCTGAATCTCATCCACGTCCGGCCTTGAAAGTTTTGGCATTCTGGTTCGGGCAAAGGTTGAGAATGTCTCTATAAGTTGTCTTTGAGCCTCTGTGTATATTGTGTCAAACAAGAGCGAGGATTTCCCTGAGCCTGAGACACCGGTAAATACTACAAGTTTGTGTTTGGGTATCTCAAGGTCGATGTTCTTGAGATTGTTAGTATGTGCGTTTTGGATTAAAATGTTCTCTTGTCTCATTTCTCAGAGTTTGATTTTTTTAACACTTCCCAATGCAAAAGCAATTGAGAGAGATGAAGATAATAAAAGGATTACAAAACTGATAATAAAATAATTTAGTGAAGAAGTTCCTCCCAACAGATACCTGCAGGCCTCAAGAATATATGTGACAGGGTTTCCCATGGATACAAAAAGCAACCATTTGGAAGTGATAAGTTCTCGGGGTAAAAATGTAGTGCTAAGAAAAAGGAGAATGAATACTGTATTAGTAACCAAAGAGACGTTCTGGTGCTTTCCGGATCTTAGCATCACTCCGGCCGACAATCCGCAAAGTGTGACAGACCAGAGAGCGGATATTAGTAATATTCCTGATATTGAGATGATACCGAAGCGGAAGGGTAGTCCGAAAATAGCCCCTATAACCAGGAGAATTCCGCTGAAAAGGATTGACGAGAGTGTGTCGGCAAGCATAGGTGAAATTACAAGCATCCAGCGGGGGGCGGGGCTGAGGTACAACCTTCGGAAGTATCCGGACTGCATGTCGTCATTCAGTGTTTGCCCCGCCCCGGCTGAAGAGCCCATTGAAAGAGAGATGATAGTGATGGGGAATATAAATGCCAGATAGCCACCTGCCCCGAATACTTCCATGTTACCGATTCCCCCGATACCGGCGTTATATACAATAAGAAAGAAAAGACTCATACCAAAACCCATCAAAGGGGCTGCCGGTTGTCTGACCAACTTTAGAATACCTCTCAAAATCAATACGTTTTTAATATTATTCATTTTTTTTAGTTTTTATATCATTACTGTAAGATTTTAAAAATAGAAGATAACTATCTTCAAGAGAAGCTTTCTCATCAGGATTAACCTCTTTTTTGAATTCGGAAACAGAACCTCTGAAGTGAATAGCTCCGTTTATAATAATTGCCATTTCGGAGGCATGTCTCTCAGCTTCTTCAAGATATTGGGTAGTCAGGAATATTGTAAGTCCTTCATTACTTTTCAGATCGGAGATGACATTCCAAAAGGTGTGGCGAGCCATGGGATCCATTCCGACAGTCGGTTCGTCAAGAAAGAGAAGCTTAGGTTTGTGAACAAGTGCCAGGGCACAATGGAGACGACGTTTATTGCCTCCGGAGAGGTTCCCCGTCTTTTTACTCCTTTCACTTTCCAGTTGAAAGAGAGAAAGCAGCTCCCCGCATCTTTCAGTTGAGGCCTCTTTAGTCATGCCGAATAGCCTTCCTTGAAATATCAGTAACGATTCTACTGTTTCTGACGGGTCAAGTTCGTTCTCTTGGGAGGCAACACCTATGTGACGTTGAATCTTGGAGAAATTTGTTTCAGGATTAATCCCTTCTATCAGGAAATCTCCTGAGCTCTTTTTGATAAGTGTGGTAAGGATTTTTAGAAGGGTGCTCTTGCCCGCCCCATTCGGGCCAAGAAGGGCAAAAAGCTTTCCTTCAGGGATTTCAAGATGGACACCTTTTAGTGCCTCCGTTCCGTCAGGATAACTCTTTCTGAGATCTTTGACTTTGATTGCTGTTGTCATTATCTTGATATTTTTGTTGAGGGGACAAAAGTATCGGGTTTGAAAATGACAAAATTGTAAAAAAACGACAATCAGCTATTCGAAGTAGTCGGCATGACAAGGGCCAAGTGCAAGAAACTCCTTCGGAGTATAGCCTGACAGGCTTTTAAAGTCTTTAATAAAATGTGCCTGATCAAAATACCCGTTATCGTATGTAAATCTCGTAAGATCTTTGGGCCCTGTGCAGGAGAGGTTTTGAATCACGCTTTGAAAACGGACTATACGGATAAACTGTTTCGGCGTTTTACCTAAATAGCTTGAAAATTTTCGTTCCAGTGATTTGTCTGTAACTGAGAGTCTCCTGGAGAGGTCGGAACTCCTCATCTGTCCCCTGGTTTGCGTGATTAATTCCACACACCTTTCAATTAACTGTACATCAGTTGTTTTAACTTGTCGGAAGCACTCTGTGAGAAATTGCTCAATTATCTGTATTCTCTCTTTGTTTGAACTAGCTGTGCATACACGCTCTTCTGTCTCTTTTATCCTGGAATTGAAGATGTCTGACAGAGAGACTGAGGAGTCTTCCAGGTCGGATAACGGAAAACGTAAGAAGCGGGAAGCTCCGCCCGGAAGGAATGTGACTGCAATAACTCCAGATTCTCCTCTAGTTGCCACGTCGAAGTAATTACAGCTAATACCGCTTGCCAAAGAGCGTGGTTGTACGATTTGCTCTCCTGAATTTCTGACGATAAAAGTGTTCCGATAATGGAACATCCACTCTATGTTTCCTGTCGGTATGACCCTTTCACACACCTCTCCGTCTGAGGCATCAGCTTCGAGAATCCAGTAATGCCTTATATATTGTGCTAAAAAGCCGGAGGGCCTTATATACTGAAAGTTCATGGAGGGAGGTGTTGTGGTTTTTAGTGAATAGTGTGTAGTGAATAGTTAAAAGTTAAAAAACCTGCAAATCTTACGAATTACAGGTTTTTTATTTTTTGAAATCAATTTTGTCGGGGTACTCCGACTCGAACGGAGGACCCCCTGCTCCCAAAGCAGGTGCGCTAGCCAACTGCGCCACACCCCGATTTATAAGAACTATCCCTCTCTTGAAAGGGAGTGCAAAGATATGGAGTAAAATTCAATTTACAAATTTTTTTTATAAATCTGCTATTTTAATATTCCGCTCTCTGCCAATACCGTTTCGGGGTCTTTTGTATAGAGATCTTTCCACGAATCTTTTCATTTTTGTAATAGTTGATGGTTTTGAATATGATGCAAATATATCAAAAAGAGGGTGAGTGCATTATTTGCATTCACCCTGCCTATTATTTACCAACCCTTTTTAGAGTGGTTTCACCGGGATGCAGATATCTAATACAAACTTCTGGTTTATATCATCTTGCGGAGAATTGTGATACAATTCATAAGGATAGCCCTCCCCCGGCTGGTATCCGCTTTCTGTAAGCCACAAGCACATAGTATTCCATGCTTTCTCAAATCCTGTTACATCAATTTCGAAGCGACCGACAGCATACCTGCCGCCGTCAATTTTCATTTTCCCGATCTCTCCCTCTGTCTTGACATCATTCTCAACTGTTATGCAAGCACTCTGGCGTACCTGGTCAATAGCTGTTATGGCAGGATCGTCGTGATAGACAGTTAAGGTTTTGGTTTGCGGAAATTTCAGCAAACCCCTTGGACCGGCCCAT
Source organism: Bacteroidales bacterium (assembly GCA_023227835.1). Classification (GTDB taxonomy): domain Bacteria; phylum Bacteroidota; class Bacteroidia; order Bacteroidales; family UBA932; genus Bact-08. Next base: position 28,103 of record JALOCI010000009.1, on the reverse strand, counting down.
TTCATCAACTTCTCGTAAGCCTCACCGATTTGGTTAAACTGTCCTGTATGTCTGCAATAGATTACATTGAAAGCAGGCATCTCTTTAATTTCGATTTTAGTCTCCATAATAATTAAATTTGAGTGATTAAATTGATTGATTTCTTCACTGCAAAGTTGATTTCTAAAATCGGGGTATTGTTGATCTATCTTGCTCCTGAGTTGACCATTCTTGCTAAAATACAATCCGTCTTTCGCAAAAACCGCCTTTTCTATCTGTCGGTACTCTTTTGCCGTAACTCCGAAATATTTACGGAATGTGCGGCTGAAGTGGGCAACACTGCCGAAACCACAATTATATGCAACCTCACTTATTGAAATATCTTCATTTATAAGTTTTCGTGCCGCTTTCTCGATACGAACCCTTTGAATGAAGGCATTAATCGGCTCTTTAGTAATTGCCGTAAAAATACGGTGAAAGTGAAAAGGGGAGAAGCACGCTATATCGGCTAATATGTCCAGAGTGAGTTCTTCATTTATATGTTGTTCAATATAATCAGTCACTCTGTTGATTCTTGCCGTGTATTCCTGTCGGCTTCGGTCTTGTGTATTCATTTTAAAAATTATTCACTTTTCTGACCAAGATCAATCTTTTGAATTTTTCTAAAATTGTGTTTCAATAATGATCTTTTAATTGCACTTCCGTGAGAAGGCAGAAATATTAAACATTTGGTATCTAATAGTTTTTTCCAGCTATTGATCATTGTATTCCGATTATCTGCATAAGGTGGATTGACAGACCATCTGAAAACACCAAATAATGTGTCACCTACAATTGCTATTTCATCATCAACAATCAGGCTCAAGGAGCCTTTCGTGTGTCCCGGTGTATGTGTCAGACAGGCATTGAAACCAATGGTTTTAAAGCTGTAATCAGAGTCAATAAGCAAATCCGGTTCACAAGGAGTGTATTCTAGTAATGATTTGGGAATAAGCCGGCCCAGTGTGCGGACTAATAATGTTGTAAATATTAAGGTTCCATTTGGTATTGCCATCTCTCCTCGTGATAGGGACAAGGCTTCGTTCTTGTGTATTACAATAGTGGGTTTATATTTTGTTTTTATCCTTTTTGCATTTGCGGCGTGATCAAAATGAGAATGAGTTAAAACAAGATAGTCAATGGTTTCTATATTTAACAACCCAAGTCTCCTTTGGAGCTTTCCCCATAAATAGGATGTTGAAGTGTCTATAAGGATGTTCTTTTCTCCATTAGTCAACAAGAAAACATTGCTTCTTCCGGCAAGGACGCGGATTATCTTATAACCACTTTTTGTTACCCAGCATTTCATAACTCTCTTTTTATAACCATTTTAACCAGTCCTTGACAACTTTGTCCCAATTGAATATGTCATAATTAGGTTTACCGTCCGGCCAAAGCGGAAAGTAATTATGCTCTGTCCCATAAAGAAGTCTTACTTAATTCTTTTTACAACTGTTGCTTTAAAGTCATTTTTATCAACATCATATTTTGCTATCGTAAAGCAGTTATAATCAAGAAATTCTTCTATAAATGGTAAGTCGGGAGCATAATGGAAACTTCCTCCAATCTTCAGCGATTGCAAGATATTCATATATGTTTTTCCATATTCAATATAGTTGCCGTCTTCTCTCAGATTGTGGTGATTGAAATGATTTGAAAATCCCAGGTTACTGACAATTGTTCCCCATCTATCTTTTCCGTATTTATATTCCAGCCAGTCTGCTGTTTCAAAACTTGAGTGCGGAATTACGTTTCGGTCTATACCATGGGCATCAATTCCCCTATCTTTCAGATAATTTACTAAGCGCCCGTTTGCGCCACAGCCAATATCCAGAAAGGGATTTATTGAAGTATTAATGTCGATTTTTAAAATTGATATTTGCAGCTCCGGAGTATACTCAAAACAAGCAACAGGAGTCACTTTCTCATCTGCATTTTTATAGATTTTCTCAGCGAAAGAATTACTTTCTTTAATCCAGTTTCTTAATTTCTCATAATGCCTATTGGATATATCTTCAATTGAATGTTTATTAAGTTGAATGTCATCAATTAAGTCTGTGTAAATATTCTTCAACTTGCTTCTTGCCTCTATATCAAATGAATAATATTGGTTTACTCTGTGAAACTCTTCAATTGCTTTATCTGTGGTATAATCTATTAAAGAAAATTTTGTGTTTGGCTTTAATTTGTCAATTTTAGAAATAACATCAACAGTCTCTTTGGCGAATTTAAAAATTTCCAGATTTTCAAGAAAAATGTTTTTGTCTTGATTAAATTCTATTTGCTTATCTATTTTATCTAAAAAACCAGACCTTTTCATTTAGCCCAAAACCCTTTTCATCACAGCATTCCATGTGTTAATCAAAGTTTGACCATCGTATAATGCACCATGTGCAAAACATGTGTCTTCTTCTCTACTGATAATCTCGAAACCATTCAGAGTTGTATTCTGAATTACAAATTTTGAAAAAATCAGATTTCTGTCAATGTTGAAAACTCCGTTCAATATACCAAGTTCCGGGTTCACGGATTCAAACATATATTCGTTGTCAGAATTCAATCTTATCACATAATCATTAGTAATCTCTGTCTGACCGAACATAGTCCGACTATTGTTTATAACAATTTGCGCTTTTACATCAATATTTGATTCGCCTTTGCCTTTAGATATGCTCCCGTCCGGATACACAAATTCTGTCTCTGTAATCCACCGGGCCGTTTCAGATAGTAGATGATTCATAATTTTTATAGTTTATTTGACAATTCTAAAAGAGTTGAAAAAATCTGACATCTCTCTGTTTTTATCTTTATTTGGATATGTTAAGACTCCGAGAGAATATAAAAAATCATCGATGTAAAATACTCGATAAACCATAAGAAATTCACCTTTAGAGAAATAACACTTGTACTCTTTGCCCGGTATATTGTTGTAAAACACATCGTTGATTGAAATCAGCTCCCCATTTACTGATTCCAATGAATTGTCAATACATTTTTATAAAACTTATTTAATTCATAGATTTCATCCTGATTGACAACTTTCTTAGGATATTTAGTCTGAAGAGAAACGTATACAATATTATCTGCAGTTTCATCTGTTTCCAGTGTCTGGATATTAATAGTCAATTTCCCGTATTCAGAATCAATGAGTTTATTTTGTGCTGTAGGTTTGGAAGGAAAATCAATTAAATATTTTTGCTCAACCGAATCGTTCGGGACAACAAAACTCCCCTTGGTAGTATTGATTAGGTTAAACGAATCAAAATAATTGTTTATAAATATATTATGGCTCTGATCTTCTCGTGAAACCACCGATAATTGATATAAAGAGCTATTTACAAGAAATATACGGAACTCAAGAAATATGTTTGTATTAGTATTTTTCCACTTGAAGATCTTTCCGGGATATCCGTCCTTTTCAACTAATGAAGACGATAAAAGTAAAAATTCCTTATCTTCAAATAATTCATTCTGGGAAGAGTTGATAAAACCTTCCACAACAGACAGCAGAGAGTCTGAGCATATGTACTCGGATGGATATTTTGTGAAGCTTAACCCATAGTATTTGTTTTCATGTAAAGTATCGTCAACATTGATTTCCCAATTATATGTCAGCAGAGGAGAATCCTGCAAAAATGAAGTGTCAGCGGAGATAATGGGTTGTTGAAAAAAATCGATTTTAAAATTTTTATCGGTATAATAGTAGGATTTCCATCTTTCCTGGCCATAGACGCAGATATAAAAGACAGAAAGCAAAAGTGTTAAATAAACAGATAATATTCTCATTATTAATTATTTCAAAAAATTTATGCTTCAAATATGATTTAAACTCATATTTTTCCGGGGACAGATTAATAGTATGCGGAAATTTACTTAACCACATCTTAGACAATGAAATGTAAAGTTATGACATTTGGAATAAATGTCAACTATAAAAGCATAAAAATTAGAAATATAGAAAAATCTCTATAGAACCTCGTTTAGCAATGCGGCAAGGCGATACCCGGCTCTTAGAACCATGTCACGACCCAGTGGTCCGAAAACCTGTAGTTGCTCTTTGGTGATTTTGCTACCTGGTTCCGGCTCAAAGACAGGCTCCAGGCGGCTTGTAATATCACGGCACCAATCCTCAATACTGCCCTTCTGTATCTCTTTCTGCCAGCGGACAGCTTCTTTTTTGCTTAAAGCTCCGTTAATGAACGGGTCGCAATAATATGCAAAATCTACAGGTCCCCCAATATAGCGATCAACCAGAATATCAGTATCCCAGATATTATGGTACCTGATTTCCCTGCCACCATAGATAACGTTGTATTTTAAATCATTGCGGTCACGTTTGTCTTTAAAGTGGACATGTGAAGGGCAATGCATGTCTCCAACCAGATGAACTACCATTTGAAGGGCAAGTTTAACCTCCTCGGCAGAATGATTCTTCCTGTTTCGGAGTACTTCAGAATACTTTTTTATTGCCCAAATACATTCTCCCTTGTCTACATTCAGGTAATTGCCGGATTCATCAGCAAACCATCCATGAGGGATGGTACTCCATACTCTTCCTTTGTCATCAGTACTGTAAAATGCTCCAAAGCTGAATGCATTACCATCAGGGCCCTTGAGCACAGGAGCTCCGTCAACAATTATATACTCACCCTCTTCCAAAGGGACACAAATTTTATATCTATCTTCATCAGGAAAGGTAGCATGTTCAATCAGGCTCTCTTTTTGATAAATTTCCTGTACAGCTTTGCGAGCGGCACGTGAGAGATGTTGCTCTGCGATACATGCAATAGTCGCGTGATTGCGGCGGCCGAATGCGTTTGCATTCACACAATTGAAAAGACTGGCTATTAATGCCGATATGATAATAAAACGTTTCATGTTTTTGAATTTGCGCCAAATATATAAAAATTCCATGCTATCTTTGCAAAATATGATGAAGCGTGTTACGATAAAGGATGTTGCAAAAGAGGCAGGAGTATCAATAGCTCTTGTATCGATGGTTTTGAATTCAACCATAGGCCCGGACGGAAAACCGGACCGCCCTGTAAGAAAAGAGACAGCAAAACGAATACTGAGAGCCGTGGCAAAACTTGGTTACATACCCAACAAGGCTGCAGCATCTATTCGAAGTGGAAGGACATACACTATTGCTGTAATTACGTCCGACATCTCCAGTAGCTTTTTCTCTGAAATATCCAAGTATATAGAGAATCTGGCATATGACCAGGGTTACAACATAATTTTTGCGAGTTCGGACGAAAACCCGGTAAAACTTTCAAAAGTAGTGGATTCCGCAATTCGCCTTGGTGTCGAAGGGATGATTGTGGTTCCCTCTCCAAACGGAGAAGCGACTTTCAATAAAATTTCAGGACTTGAAATTCCTATTGTATTTCTTGAGCGGGATGTGCCCGACTTTCCCAAAGCGGGAAGGGTTCTGCTCGATAATGAAGAGGCAATCAGATTATCTTTATCAGAGCTATACGATTCGGGGTATCGTAAAATCGAGTTACTTGCAAACGACATGAATATCAGCACCATCCAAACTCGTGTTGAAGGGTATCGTAGAGAAATGATAAAATGGGGACTGGAAGAGAATATCCATATTAACTATGTAAAGAATGGATCAAAAGCTAATCAGGTTGAAGAGGTGCTTCGAAGTGCAAAAAACCGGGGAGCAGAGGCATTGTATTTGACTTCCAATACAATTACTATTCTGGCCATGATTGCAATAAAGAATCTCAATCTAAAAGTGCCGCAAGATATGGCATTTGTCGGATTCGACTATTCTCCGTTTTATGAAGTCTATGCAACGACAGTTTCATACATACATGAGTCGGCAGAGCAACTTGCATATGAGTCTTTCAAAATGCTTGTTGATATGATTGAGAATAACGCAGATGCAAGCACTGTTGTTTTAACCCCGGAACTTATAAGAGGGAATTCGTCGAAAAAGTTATAAAAAAATCCAAAAAATCATTAAAACGTTTAAATAATTTTTATATTTGCATAAAATATAAATTGAAACGTTTTAATAAAATTGTGTCTGGATTAACTATTTCTTTAAAAAAAGAGGTTCCCGTTGTAGGGAAGTATGATGTAGTAGTATGCGGGGGTGGTCCTGCAGGATTTATTGCAGCAATTGCATCATCACGGGAAGGTGCAAAAACTGCAATTGTTGAGCAGTATGGGTTTATGGGTGGTATGGCAACCGCAGGCCTTGTGAACCCATTAAGCGTATTTACCTATAATAATGAAAAAGTAATTGGAGGGATTCCCTGGGAGTTTATCGAGCGTTTACAGGGAATGGGGGGTGCTCTTATTGAGAAACCACTTGGAAACGTCGCGTTTGAACCGGAGTTGTATAAACTTTGTTGCCAAAGGATGATGATTGAGGCGGGTGTGGATATGTATATGCATTCATATATCAGCGGATGTGTCTGTAATGGAACATCTGTCAGTCATATAATCATTGAGAACAAAAATGGGTCAGAAGCTGTAGAAAGTGATGTTTTCATCGACTGTACAGGTGATGCAGATCTGGCTGCAATGGCCGGAGTTCCGATGCAACACGATCAGGAAAATCCTCTTCAGCCTCTTTCTACATACTTTGTATTGGGTGGTGTGGATACCGAATCACCGATTATAAAAGAGGCCATGCATCATAATAAGCAGGGTGTTAACTGTCACTGTATGCCCGTTCGGGAAAAATTACTTGCTCTCAGTAAATCTTTGGGAATTCCTGAGTTCGGTGGACCTTGGTTCTGTACAACACTTCAACCGGGTATTGTTACTGTCAATATGACCCGTACATCGGGAAATGCATGCGATAACCGGGATTTTACACGAGCTGAATCTGAATTAAGAGAAGATGTTTTCAAAATGGCAAAAATCCTTAAAGAAAACTTTGAAGAGTTTAAGGATAGTTACGTAACCCATGTTGCCGTTCATGCCGGAATCCGTGAAACCCGACGTATAAAAGGCGTTTACACGATAATAGGAGAAGACTATCTGAACGCATATCGCTATCAGGATAGTATTTCGAGAGGAGCTCACCCGATTGACATTCATGTTGCCAAGGGAGCGGCTCAAAGTGTTACATTCCTTAAGACACCGGCGTTTGTACCATATAGAGCTTTAATTGCCGGGGATTACCCGAATCTTATTGTTGCAGGCCGTAGTATAAGTGCAGACAAGACAGCTTTCGCCTCCTTGAGAGTCCAGGCCAGCTGTATGGGAATGGGTCAGGCAGCTGGTGTTTCTGCGGCAATTTGCGCCATAGAAAAATGCAATGTTCAGGAAGTTAATATTGGTGTACTGATTGAAAAATTGAGAATACTTGGAGCAGCTATTTAATGTTATTTAATTAAAAACTATATGGGAAGCCTAGATTACATCGTAATTTTATTCTATTTCATCGGCTTGATTGCCGTAAGTATGATTGTATCCCGGAAAATAAAAAGTTCTGAGGATATGTTTATTGCCGGTCGCAACTCTTCTTGGTGGCTTTCCGGTATTTCGTCTTACATGACAATCTTCTCTGCAAGCACTTTTGTGGTTTGGGGTGGAGTGGCCTATAAATCCGGCATTGTAGCCGTTGTTGTAGCTATCTGCCTGGGATTTGCCTCCTTGATTGTAGGAAGGTGGATTTCAGGGAAATGGAGAAAATTACGAATCAAATCTCCCGGCGAGTTTCTTACAGTACGTTTTGGGCACGGAACAGTAAGCTTCTATACAGTTTCCGGAATTATCGGCCGGGCAATCCATACGGCAATCGCTCTTTATGCTGTTGCAGTTGTTATGTGCGGGTTAATAAAGGTTCCCGAAGGGAGTTTTCTTGCCTCCACAGGACTCACAGGAGATGCTGCGGCGGGCTATCTGAGTATATGGTGGGCATTGATAATCCTTGGTGCTGTGACACTTATATATACTGTTGCCGGAGGTTTTCTTGCCGTGCTTATGACAGACGTGGTTCAGTTCGGCGTTCTGTTGGCTGTTATTGTATTTATGATTCCTCTTTCATTTAATGCTGTAGGTGGAGCAGGAGAATTTTTAACCAGGGCCTCGGAAATACCCGGATTCTTTTCAGGAACATCGGAGACCTACACCTGGGTGTGGCTTTTCCTGTGGTTATTCCTTAATGTTGCAATGATTGGAGGAGATTGGCCATTTGTACAGCGATATATAAGTGTGCCAACTGTCAGGGATGCCAAGAAGAGTACCTATCTGATCGGTATTTTTTATTTCCTGACACCTCTTATATGGTACCTTCCAACTATGATTTACAGAGTTATGGAGCCGGGTCTGGCACTTGATGTTGATCCAACTACCATGACTTTCAACGGAGAACATGCTTATGTTAATATGAGTAAGCTTGTACTTATGAGCGGTATGTTGGGAATGATGCTTGCAGCTATGTTATCCGCCACCCTGAGCAATGTATCCGGCATACTTAACGTTTACGCGAATGTGTTTACTTACGAAATATGGGGACATTCTGAGAAGAACAAGAATGCAGATGAAAAGAAACGGATTAAGGTCGGAAGAAGGTTTACTCTCATATTCGGACTTGTAATTCTTGGCATTTCGCTTTTGGTTCCTTTCGCGGGGGGCGCGGAAAGGGTTGTTGTGACTATTTTGACTATGGTCATATGTCCTCTTTATATCCCTTCTATTTGGGGGCTTTTCTCCAAACGTCTCAATGGCAATCAGCTGATTTGGTCAATGGCTATTACCTGGGTTGTCGGTTTTTCGGCCAAGTTTTCCGTCCCTTCTGAAGTTCTCAGTGCTAGCCTTCTGGAATCTATAAGTGGCCTGGTACTACCTGTGGTAATTCTTCTATTAATGGAGTTCTGGTCAAAATACAAAGGTGTTACAGACAAGGGTTATGAGGCAATCAGAGTTTATACCGACCCTATTGCTGAGATACCATCCGGAGAGGAGATAAAAAAATCTGTCAAGGTATACTCACATCTGGCAATGGATGTTTTTTGCATAACACTTGCAATTATAGCATTTCTGCTTATAGGGCTGTTGATTGCCGGAGATACAAAAACAATAGCTGTAAAGAATATTGTATTGTGGTTTGTCGCATCAATAGTCATTATAGTTACCGGATACATGGCATATCGCATCGTTGATAATAAAAGAAAATGAGAAAGACATTAACGCTTCTTCTCCTTGCACTCTCGATAACGTTTACGGCGCAGGGACAGCTGTTGGTGGAACCGGAACAGCAGGTTGAGTGTTCGGTATGGTTCAACAAAGGTGACATACTTAACTCAGAAGGGAAGAAAATCAGCCAACAGGGTATGGAAATTTGGGGAGACCACATTTTCTCTTTGATGGACAAAGGATACTGTAATGTTTACAGCTTTTCAAGACAGGATACCCTTCCTATAGCTCAATTCAAACTTGCATCATTTGGAAATGACAATCATGCCAACAACGCAAGTTTTGGAACAGAGACAAAAAAGGGCGCGAGTTTTCCTCTTTTATACATAACAAATGGCAAGGTTGGAAGTGATATTGAATGGACCTGTTTTGTTGAAAGTATAACAAAAAAGGGTAAGAGATTCTCTTCTGAAATAGCCCAGACTATCGTCCTAGACGGGAGCGATTGGGCATCCCTGGGCTATACGCCTGTTTTCGGTGCTCCCTCCTGGATGGTAGACAGGGAGCGAGGTTTTCTCTGGGTATTCTCAGCACGTAAGCGCACGGTTATCAGTGTCACAAAGAATGCGTGGGAGAACCAATATGTTGCAACTAAGTTCCGAATCCCTTTGTTGTCGGAGGGGAAAGTTATACGTCTTTCCGGGGCAGATATTCTCGATCAGGTCGTTTTTCCATTTGACGTCTGGGCTACACAAGCAGGCTGTGTTCATGATGGCAAAATATATTACTGCTTTGGTTTTGGAAAGAAATACGAACTTACAACATCTCGTATAAGAATATATGATACCGACAGACGTGTTATAAGCAATCGCTACGAACTCGAAAATGAAGTGCCTGAAGAGATGGAAGATCTTGTTGTCCGAAACGGTTGGATGTATGTCAATACAAACAGCAGACGGGTGTACAAAGTCTCTTTACCTAAAGTTGCCTCTCTTCCGGTTACAGCTCTGGATGAAATACGCCGGTGTCCGGAAAAAGCCGGGGGAACATATTTTATAGATACTTTTTCTGATCCGGATTCAACACCCTCTCCTGAAGGATACGAGCCTTTTTATATCAGTGGATATTTCAGGCACGGAGCACGTCAGATAGATGATGACAAAACATACAAAATTGTTTATGAATCATTGAAAAATGGGCATGAATCGAAAAATCTGACAGAATTCGGAGAGGAAGTCTGGAATCGTCTGGAGCAGTTCTGGCCGAACCTTCAAAATAGAGAGGGAGACCTTACGATGATAGGATATCGTCAGGTTAAAGCTATCGGACAAAGAATGGCAGATAATTATCCCCAGGTTTTTAACGGGAATCCATCTCTCAAGACATATTCAACAAACGTTCTCAGAGTCACTGCTTCAATGGGTGCTTTCAATCAGGGAGTACAATCCCGTTACCCTGATTTGCAGTGGAGTCTGGTTGGTTATTCAAAATCATATCTCCCTTTCCTGAATCCCTATACCGGTGAATGTCCCGGAAATTTGGAAACAGACCAGATTTTAAGAGACAAAAGAGGTGAATGGTATGGAAAATACAAGGAGTATTGCCTTTCAAGGATTGATACGGATGCATTTTTATCAAGGATTTTCAAAAATCCTGAGAGTATTAAAAACACCTATGAGCCACTTGATCTGGAGTTCCGTTTCTGGCTTCTCGCTTCTCTTACCCAGTGTCTCGACAGACAAGTGCCCTTCTGGGATTTGTTTACGCCGGAGGAGACTTTAGCCTGGTATACTTGTGAGGCATACAAAAGTTATATGCAGAAGGGACCGCATCCTGTGAATCATGGTCGTGGCTGGGGTTTAGGCTCGCGCGTCGTTCGCGACATAATTAATACATCAGACAAAGAAATTTCTGCCGGCCTTAACGGAGTCAACCTGCGCTTTGGACACGATGCTGTGATAATGTCCCTTTTAACCGTATTGCAGGTGAATGATTGGGATACACAAGTCAATTCACCGGAAGAAGCAGCACAACTTTGGAAAATGTGGAATATCCCAATGGCTTCCAACATCCAGCTTATCTTTTACAGGAGCGGAAAAAACCCTGAGATCCTGGTAAAAGTAATGCTTAATGAGAAAGTGTGTAATCTCCCTTTAAATACTTCTTTTGGATGCTATTACAAATGGTCTGACATATATAAATATTATTCAGATCGTTGTGATTATATCGAAAAAAATTACTTAACCAATTATAAACTATAACGGGAATGAAATTAAAAAAACTCATCCTCGCGGGTCTTGCGCTATTGGCGCTTGGATCCTGCCAGAAGGAGACAGAGCCGTTCATGATGCTTTCTGCTAAGAAAGTCAGCGTGACAGCAGATGGAGGTGCTGTTTCTTTCGATCTTTCTGCCAATGTGTATTATCGCGTTTTGGTAGATGAAAACTGGATGTCCATTGTGGACAAGACTGATGCCGGAGATGTAACGACTTACAATCTCACCATCGCGCCAAACACAGAAACAACACCGAGAGAAGGAACCATTCGTTTTATCGGTGATGGTGTAACTCCGCTGAAGTTCATTATCTCTCAGGCAGGAGTAGTCCCAAGAGGTGTAAATCCCTCCTCAATTATTGTTAATCCTGAAGCAACAAGTGCCAAGTTTACTGTTCTCGGAGACAAGCCATGGAGTGCAAGCTGTGCAAATCCTGATTATAAGCTAAGTAGTCAGAGTGGCATAGGTGAAATGGAGGTTAATGTCACTTTCCCTGCGAATGAAGAGTATACAGATAAAACAACTACAATCGAAGTTGTAATTGTAGGGGAGAAATATACTGTCTCAATCACACAGAAAGCGTTGGGTAAGCCACAGGGAATACTTGCAGACTGGGCGCTTGGTCAGATTAAAGAATCAACAACTAATTATTTTGTAGATTCAGATCTTCAGACCACTCCCGGAACAGGAAACAAATATATTCCTGCAAGTACAGGCAGCGGAAAGATTGAATATTACGCATGTGAAAGAACTCCGGATTATACCATTAAAGCGGGTTATAACTGCAAACGTCTTGTGGGAAGTAACGGAGATCCATATGTAGAAGGCACTATTGTCGGTGATTATTGGTTGGTTACAGGTGAATATGTAAGAAATATTCCTGCAGGAACAGCCATCGATTTCTATTTTGTCACTAAGTTCGGAACCTATGTCTCAAATTACTGGCTTGTTGAATACCTGGATGGTTCTGCTTGGAAACCGGCTTTGCAAACCAGTACTATTAATGAGTCTGCTACTATCAGCGGAGCAACAGGGCTGCCTCTTGCGACTCCTTATTCAGCCCAGATTACCTACAACGTAGCCGGTACATTAGACAACACAGGTAACGGAGCTTATCATGCAGTTCAGGGAAAATTCACCATTTCAGCACCGATGAAGTCTATCAAACTCAGGTTTAAGCCGATGGGAAGAGTTGGATTTAAAGATGGCAGATATATAGATTATATAAGCCAAAGTTGCCAATCCCGTTTCTCTGCACAGCACATAAGCAATCCGGACGGAACGCCTGTAAAAGAATATAACGAGCATGTAACACTCAAATTTGCAGAATAATGAAAAAGAGCATAATATTAAGTATTATCCTGATTGTTGCACTGCCTTTTGCAGCATTCGCCCAGAGCACTCTGAAAGGAACAGTCAAGGATGCGACCGGCCCGGTCATTAGTGCGGTTATTCTTAATCAGAATAATAGTAAGTGGGCAACTACCGACCAAAATGGAAATTATACCCTTGAAGGGGTGACTAAAGGAGACAAACTCAAAGTCTCTTGCCTGGGCTACTCTACCAGAACCATAGAATGGAATGGGGAGAATCCGCTTACCATTATTGTTGAAGAACAAGGTTTTGAATTGAATGAAACAGTAGTAATCGGATACGGAGCAGTTAAGAAAAAAGACCTCACAGGCTCTGTTGGTGTTGTAAACAGTAACATTCTTGAACAACAAAGTAAATCTCAGTTGTCTCAGAGTCTGCAAGGTGCAATTCCGGGACTTGTGGTTACCCGTTCAAGCACTATGCCTGGTGCGAGTGCCTCTATTCAGGTCAGAGGTGTAACAACCATCTCTGATTCTAGTCCGCTTATACTTGTAGACGGTATGGCTGTAAATAGCATTGATAATGTTGCCTCAGAAGATGTGGAGCAGATTACTGTACTAAAAGATGCCGCTTCTGCTTCGATATATGGAGCACGAGCAGCAGCAGGTGTTATCCTTATCACAACAAAATCTGCCCGTGAAGGTGATGTGCAGATTGGCTACAACGGCGAGGTCTCTGTAGTTAAGGCAACAGAGCTGGCAAGTTATCTGACCGATCCATACAACTATATGACAATGTTCAACGAGTACAAGTGGAATGATGCAGGAAACCCTATAGGCGGCGACTACCAGCAATACTCGCAGGATTATATTAATAATTACAAAACAAGCAATGCTCTTGATCCTATCAGCTATCCCGATTTTGACTGGAAGTCCAATATTCTCAAGAAACAGGCTCTGCGTCAAAGTCATAATCTGACACTGACATATGGTAATAAAATAATAAAATCTAGGGCATCAATCTCTTATGATAAGTCTGATGCACTTTATCAGGGTTCTAACCATGAGCGCTTAATGGCTCGTGTCCGCAATTCTATAAATTTTGCAAAAAATTGGTCCGGATCATTGGATTTTTCTCTTAAGCATGCTGTTAAAAATGATCCTCAAAGCGATAGCCCGATAAAAGCAGCAAATATGTATCCTTCAATTTATGCCGGTTTGTATCCCGATGGCCGAATTGCAGAAGGAAAGACAGGCTCCAATACCTTGGCAGCACTACTTGAGGGTGGAAATCAGATAAATGGTAATGATTATATTACCGGAAAAGCATCTATTAGCTGGAAGCCGCTGGAAGGCTTTGATTTGACTGCAAGTTTAACACCAACATACAGTTTCACCAAGCAGAAGGATTTCATCAAGACTATCCCTTATTATGATGCATATGACACAGATGTTCTTCTCGGATATGTGAGCGGCTATACTGCAACCGGCCTTACTGAAACAAGATCTGATGCCAAAACAATGGAGACTCAGGTAATTGCAACATATGAGAGGACGGTGGCTAATGATCATAGTATTAACCTAATGGCCGGATATGAAGACTATATGTACACCTTTGAGACCATGTCTGCAAGCACAAATGACATGGAACTACGAAATTATCCATATCTGGATCTTGCAAACACCAATAATCTTGGCGTTAGGGGTGGCTCTTATCAGAATGCATATCGCTCTTTCTTCGGCCGACTGATGTACAATTATAAAGGTCGCTACTATATGCAGCTGAACGCACGCGGAGATGCATCATCCCGTTTCCACAAGGACTACAGATGGGGATTCTTCCCTTCGGCCTCATTAGGTTGGGTTGTTACTAATGAAAGCTTTATGCAGAACATAACCCCGGTAAACTACCTTAAACTTCGCGGATCAATCGGTTCTCTTGGTAATGAGAGAATAGGTAACTACCCTTACCAGTCAAGTATCAACTTCAACAAAGCAATGATGTATGATGCAAATGGCCAGAGTGTAATGTCTCAGATGACAGGTGCCCAGATAAACTATGCTGTACGTAACATTACATGGGAAACAACATACAGCTGGGATATAGGTTTGGATGCGGCTCTTTTTAAAAATCGCCTTAATCTAACAGCAGATTACTATTTCAAAGAGACCAGAGATATGCTTCTTGCCGCTGAGATTCCTACTTTTACCGGATTTGAAGCACCTGATCAGAATGTCGGAACAATGCACACCCGGGGATGGGAAGTAAGTATTGGATGGAAGGATAATATCGGAGATTTCAGCTATGCAATCAGCGCCAATCTGTCAGATTACAGATCAGTTATGGGTGATCTGGGCGGAAAAATGGTTATAAACAGTGACGGCACTATAATTAAGGAGGGCGAAGAATATCGCGCATGGTATGGTTATAAATCAGACGGACTGTGGCAGACAAATCCTACAGGAAGTGATGCAGTAATTATAGCAACCACATCTGCAGGAGATGTTAAGTATGTTGACCTTTCCGGTGATGCAGGCACCCCTGACGGCAAGATTACAGCAACCTACGACAGGACAACCCTTGGCAGCTCTCTTCCTCATTATGTGTTTGGCGGGACTATAAGCCTCGGCTGGAAAAATTTCAGTCTCTCAGTTCTCTTCAATGGTGTTGGAAAACAAACAAGTCTTGTTACACAAGATATGGTGCGTCCATTCATGGCCCAGTGGCTCTCCGCTCCCGGAGTACTTCTAAACAGTAACGGAACCAGAGACTATTGGAGTACATATAATACAGAACAGCAGAATATGCACGTTCATTATCCTCGTCTGAGTTACACTTCTGCAGAGAAAAGTAATTATGAGGTATCGGATTATTGGTTGATGAACGGTGCATATTTCCGCTTTAAAAATATTAACTTATCATATAAAGTTCCTCAGAAGGCTCTCGATAAGATGGGTATAAAGGGGCTTCGTGTATATTTCAATGCAGATGATCCGTTCTGTATAGACAACTATCTAAAGGGATGGGATCCGGAAGCCGGCCCTTCAACCTATATTGCAAAGACTTTCACCCTTGGTGTTGACCTTAATTTCTAATTATCATGAAAAAGATATTATACATAATAATTGCTGTGATAACCCTTTCATTGTGCAATTCCTGCGCAAAGCTCGATCTCAACCCTCTTTCAGAAGCTTCCAGTGAAAACTGGTATTCAGATCCAACAGAATTGGTGATATCACTCAACGACTTTTACCGCGATTACCTTTGGGAGGTTGAAAACGGTTATTGGACTGACCGCAGGACAGACGACTGGAGTCAGCGGGATTATATATATGAACTTGCAAACGGCAGCGCTGTAAGCACCTGGAGCTATAACTCCTATTGGACAAACACATACAAAGGTATCAGCCGTGCCAACCGTATTCAGGAATCTATAAAAAAATTAAAAGATAAGTATTCTGAATCAGAACTGAATCCCCTCCTTGCAGAAGCTTTATTCTTCAGGGCATACCTCTATTCGCGCCTTATAACACTTTATGGAGATGTTCCGTTTTATACAGGATATCTGTCAATTGAGGAGGCATTTAAGATGGGTCGCGTTCCTAAAGACACCATTATCAAGCAAATATATGAAGATTTCGACTATGCGGCCGAGTATCTTCCGGAAGAGAATAATTCAGGAAGTGTAACACGCGTCAACAAGGGTGCTGCACTGGCTCTGAAAGCGAGATGGGCACTTCAGTTCGGGGATTATGCAACAGCTCTTTCTGCATCTGAGGCTTGTATAAAGCTTGAGAATTATTCACTTTATCCTGATTACGGAGAGTATTTCCGCGACAAGAAAATTAATTCTGAAACAATTTTCACTATTCCTCATTCAGCAAGTCTTGAGCTTACTTCTGCAGGTAAACCCGATGTACAGAGTATAAAAAGTTTTACTTTAAGGATAGCAGGAGGAACAGCAACTGCACAACCATCATGGGAGCTTCTTGCCGCATTTGATTGTACAGATGGTAAGCCGATTGACGAATCTCCGCTGTTTGATCCTCACAACCCATTCAAAAATCGCGATCCTCGTTGTAACGAAACATTTGTTGAACCCGGCACTGCAGTATACGGATTCGTTTTTGATCCTTGTCCGGGCACTATAAATGTTTTGAATGTTACTACCGGAGTAATGATAAAGAATAAAGACAACAAGGTAAATGACCAATATGCAGCTTATAATAGTTGTTGCCTGAAGAAAGGAGCTCAAGAGGACTGGGTGTCTACATACAATGAAAACCCTACGGTAATAATGCGCTATGCAGAGGTTTTACTCATATATGCTGAAGCTAAGATTGAACTGAATCAGATTGATGCAACAGTTCTTAATGCAATTAACGATGTACGTGCCCGCGCTTATGGCGTGCCAAGAGCACAGGTAAGCAAATATCCTGCTGTAACAGGAAGTGATCAGGCAGAGCTTCGTCGTCAGTTGAGAAAAGAGAGAAGAGTGGAGTTTGCATGGGAAGGACGTCGCTATTTTGATCTCCTTCGTTGGGGCTGGCTTGAAAAAGCTTACAGCCACAATATGTACGGACACTTGAATCAGGAAGGTATAAAGAGTTATTACAATTCAGGAAAATGGTTCTGGCCGGAGACCCCGGAGATCGATGAGGATGGTTTTGCCAACTTTGCGCCAATGTTTGAAAAAGGTTACATTATGCAATACGGCGAACGCAAGTTTGATCCAAAATCTTACCTGTGGCCAATACCAAACACAGACATTCTTATAAATAAAAACATAATACAAAACACCGGATATTAGAAACTATGAGTGTAGATGAAATTCTGTTGAGGAGCAGGTATACTCCTTTAAAAAATGTTCTTTCTTATGACATTTTCGATACCGGCTTAAATGGCTGGATGACGTTAATGCCAAATTTTACAGAGTATCCTGACTTCGATGTACCTAAAACACTGGTCTGCAAAGACCAGTGGCCTCCCGTGATGCTTAGCTCTGCGACATTCCGTTATCCCGGAACGCATGGTGCAATGTCCGGGACATATTCTCTCAAACTCTCCACAAGACCTGTAGCAGCACCATATACAGAGAAGCCTGCTGAAGGATGCCTTGGACATGCTATTAAACGTATGTCTTTTTATCGACCTGGCAGCAGATTTCTCCAGATAGAATGCTGGTTTAGTTACACAGCAGAACAGGATGTTGTAGATGGCGGAGAACGTCCTCAACCAGGACTCCATGAAAGCTCAATAAGGAATTTCGGAATGGGTTTTGACATTCAGGTTAACGGGAAACGCTCCCATGTTGGTCTCCGTTATTTGAATGCCGTTGATGGCAAAATGGTCAGGAAATGGCAATATGAGCTCTCAAGCGACGATATTACCGATAAGGACTGGGCATTTGGACTGGAAGGAGACTGGTGTAAAAAAGGAGTTGACCCTTGGTGGTTTGGACGTCGTTTCCCAAATGGAGACCACGATGGTTTCAAGGATCTTCCGGACGGGCATCAGCAATTAATTTACAATGAGACAGACTGCAAGCTTAACTGGCAATACATGCGTCTCAAAGTAGATACTCAGCTCCGTGAATATGTTGATTTCCAGTGTCAGGACAAGATTTGGGACATGAGAGGTATAAAATCCGATTTAACAGATGCTTATGGTCGTATAGACAATCTTATCAATCCTTTGTTTTGGGTGGAAACAGACACCAACAGACGAGTTTTCCTTTATATTGATTCAGTAGTAGTATCCCAGGAGTAATATGAAAAATTTTAATGACTCTCACCTAGAGGTGAAAAAATTCTTCTCAGGCACTTTCGAAACACACCCTTATGAGGTGGGTTGGGCCAATGAGGCAATATTTTTTGTGATGGTTGAAAAAATTAAAGATGATCCCACCTTCACTGCACAGGTACAATTGTCCCAGGATGGAGTGCATTGGGCATCAGATGGTAGTAATCCTGTATCATTAAAAGGATTAGGATTGCATGTAATTAAAGTTCAACCTAATTTTGGCAACTATCTTCGTCTTGCTGTAGACATAAAAGGCGGAGAGATGTTCTTAAATTTACATATATCATGCAAAGGGTAAGGCTGATAATTGTCATGGTAATACTTTCATTACCTGTATGGAGTTGCGGAAAGGACAATCAAAGAACTCCCCCGGATATTCATCAACCCGGGGGCGGATCAGAATTGAATAAACCGATATCAGCATGGTCTGAGGGCCAGATGGACATTCATTTCATAAACACAACAGACGGCGAAAGTATATATGTCATTTTCCCGGATAAAACCCAGATGCTTATTGACTGTGGCAGCTCAGCAGCTACCACAGGCAAGACGCAGATGGACTTGAGGTGGAATCCGGCAGAACCGGGGAGCACTTTGATTACTTCATACATAAAAAAATGTATGGAGTGGACCGGTAACAAGACCCTGGATTATGCTATTCTGACTCATTTCCATAACGATCATTTCGGCGGTTATGACACAAAGTATGTGATGTCTCCGCTGGGTGGCAATTACAGACAATACGGATATGCAGAAATTCTTGACAAATTCGATTCCGTTGATGGATATAAAATCGGTAAGATGGTTGACAGGGCATATCCAGACTATAATTACCCGTTTGATCTGGTGAATAAGTCAAGTAATTATAACGGAGTCAAAAATTATGTCGATGCAGTTAAGTGGCATGCGGATAACAAGGGGATGAAGGCAGAGGTGTTCAAATCCGGCAGTAACAGCCAATTTATTCTCAATTACAAAGCCTCGCAGTACCCGGCGGTCAAAGTACAGAACATTGCCGTAAACGGAGAAATATGGACAGGATCCGGTACATCTGTGACAAAGACATTCCCGGCTCTGCAAGATATTCAATGTACATTTGACGCTTACGGACATGAAAATCTTCAAAATACCGATAACTGCCCCGAAGAGAATCATAACTCTGTCGTGATGAAAATTTCTTACGGCAAATTTGATTTCTACGCAGGAGCAGACATGCAGTACGACGGAAGATCATACAAGAGCTGGAAAGATATAGAGTTACCTGTGGCCAGAGTTGTCGGTCAGGTCGAATTGATGAAGGCAAACCATCATGGAGTCACCAACACAAATCAGGAAGATGCAGTAAAGGCTCTTAATCCACAGACTATCGTGATATGTAGCTGGCAAGATTTACATCCGAGAACTACGGTTCTGGAGTCTATGGAATCCGCTGCACCAACAGCAGATTTCTTTATCACAAATTTTGTAACTTCTCCCAGATCCGACAAAGATATCTCAACTGAAGCGGCAGCCCGCGTAAAGGGTAAAAACGGGCATTTTTTAATTCGTGTTTCTGCCGGTGGGGATGAGTATAAAGTATATACACTTTCGGATTCAGACGGGCAGTTGGTTGTTAAGTCAATATCAGGGCCTTATAAATGCAGATAATGAGACAATATGATGTAATAGTAGTCGGGGCCGGGCCTGCCGGATTATGCGCGGCAGTGGCAGCTTCGCGACAGGGAGCCAGTGTCTCTTTGATAGAGCGTTATGGGATATTGGGAGGTAATCTTACAGCAGGTTATGTAGGTCCGATACTTGGCAGTGTCGGCAAGGGTACAATGCGGGACGAGCTCTGTGCAATTCTCGGTGTCAAGGAGAATGACTGGATAGGAGAGCAGGGAAACGCTCATAATTTTGAACAGGCAAAACTGTCCTTAGCAGAGTGGATAGCTTCTGAGAAAAATATAGATATATATCTTCAGACCAGTATATTCGACGTCTTGAAAAACGGAAAAACTGTAGAAGGAGTCATATGTGCCTCAAATGAAGGGCCTTTGTGTTTTAAAGCTCCTGTCGTAATTGACTGCACAGGTGATGGTGTTGTGGCATTCCTTGCAGGAGCAGAGGTGGAAAAAGGGAGGGAAGACGGACTGATGCAGCCCGTAACCCTCGAATTTACAATAGACGGAGTGGACGAGAGCAGAGGTCTTATATGTATTGGAGATGTGGACAATGTCCAACTTAATGGTGTCCGCTTTTTGGATTGGTGCAAAAGTATGGCCGATAAAGGAAAAATCCCTCAAAAAATTGCAGCTTTACGCCTTCACCCTTGTGTTGAAAAAGGCCGCCGCCAGGTAAATACAACACAAGTTAACGGAGTTGACATCACAAGAGTGGAGCAGATTTTTCCTGCAGATCTGGAGCTTCGGCAACAGATACGTCTTTTGACAGAATTTCTTCGTGAAAATGTGCCCGGATACGAAAACATTACCTGCATTGGAAGCGGATGTACCACAGGAGTGCGTGAAACCCGCCGTGTGGTAGGAGACTATATAATTGATGCTGATGAACTTGCAGCCGGATGCAGATTCGGTGATGTTATTGTACACAAGGCGCTTTTTATCGTAGATATACACAATCCGGAAGGCGCGGGGCAGGCAGAAGAAAAGATACAGTATTGCCAGCCTTATGATTTGCCGTACAGGTGTTTTCTTCCAAAAGGGATAGAAGGACTGATGGTTGCAGGTCGTTGTATCTCCGGGACTCATCGTGCTCATGCATCATATCGTGTAATGTCAATTTGTATGGCAATGGGCGAAGCTGTCGGAATTGCAGCAGCAATGTCAGCACAAAGATCTTGTACACCAAGGGAACTGGATGTTACTGCTCTCCAGAGTGTAATGAGCGGTATTGGTATAGAGTTGTTTGATTTATAAAAGATATCAAATGAGACAGGTTATATTGACAAAACCAAAGAATTTAGAGTTTCGCGAGGTGCCTTCACCTGGCACCGGTGACTTGAAAGATAATCAGTTGTTGCTAAATATTAAAAGAATAGGCATTTGCGGTTCTGAGATACATTCATACCACGGGCTGCATCCTGCAACTTTTTATCCGGTAGTGCAAGGGCATGAATATTCTGCACAGGTTGTAGCAGTGGGGAAAAGTGTAAAAATTGCAAAACCCGGGGATTTCGTAACCGCCAGGCCGCAGCTCGTGTGTGGTGAATGTAATCCTTGTAAAAGAGGACAATACAATGTCTGTGAGCATTTGCGCGTACAGGCTTTTCAGGCCGATGGGGCAGCACAGGATTATTTTGTTATTGATGAAGATCGGGTGGTTAAACTGCCGGAAGGAATCTCTCTTGACTACGGGGCAATGGTTGAACCTGCCGCAGTAGGTGCCCATTCAACCTCCAGAGCAGGTGATCTTAAGGGGAAAAACGTAGTTGTTACAGGAGCCGGTGCAATCGGCAATCTTGTTGCACAATTTGCAATAGCAAGAGGTGCCAAAAAGGTTCTTATAACAGATATCAGTGACATTCGGCTTGATATTGCCAGGAAATGTGGGATTGAAAATACTCTGAACGTTGAAAAAACACCACTCAAAGAGGGTGTGAAGGAGATATTCGGAGATGAAGGTTTTCAGGTAGGATTTGAAGTTGCTGGTATCGAATCATCTGTAAGAGCTTTAATGGAATGTATAGAGAAGGGAAGCACTATTGTAATTGTGGCTGTGTTCGCAAAAGATCCGGCATTGAGTATGTTTTATCTTGGTGAGCATGAATTAACCCTTACAGGTTCGATGATGTACAGACATGAGGATTTTGAAACAGCTGTAGAGATGATTTCAAAGGGAAAAATAAACCTTGAGCCATTTATTTCTGACAGATTTTCTTTTGAGGATTATGACAAGGCATACAAATACATAGATGAAAATCGTGCAACGGCTATGAAGGTCATTATAAATCTTGATAAGTAATGAAGGATAATAAAATAGTAGGCATAGGAGAAATTGTCTGGGATATGCTACCCGCCGGTAAACAGCTTGGAGGCGCTCCCTTGAATTTTGCATATATGGCCAAAGAACTCGGAGTCACCAGTTATGCAATAAGTGCAATCGGAAACGATGAACTTGGAAATGAAACATTCGCAAAATTGTCAGGTCTCGGAGTGAATATCTCCGCTCTTCAAAGAAATAAACTGCCGACAGGGCAAGTGCTTGTAAAAATTGAAGGAGAGGGTATTCCCCATTATGATATTCTCGAAAATGTCGCATGGGATGCAATAGAGTGTTCGCAAAAGGAACTTGATATTGTAAGTGAAGCTGATGCAATCTGTTGGGGCTCACTTGCACAACGTTCAGAAAAATCAAAGCACAGCATTCTGAGAATGCTTGACGAGGCTTCACCAGGTTGCCTGAAGGTGTTCGATATCAATATTCGTCAGCACTATGGAAGAAAAGATATTATTGATGAGTCTCTGAGAAGGGCTGATATCCTTAAATTAAACGATGATGAACTTATACAGGTTGGTGATATGTACGGAATTCAGGGTAAAGAGCCTAAAGTGATAAAATCTCTTATCGAAATGTTCAATCTACATGAGATTATTTATACTCAGGGAGCTCTTTGCAGTTCTGTTTATGATTCAAGCGGACTGATATCAAGAATAATGACACCAAAGGTGATTGTAGCAGACACTGTCGGAGCCGGTGATTCTTTCACTGCTGCCTATATTGTTTCTCGTCTTAATGGGAAAAATGTTATGAATGCACACGAAACTGCCGTTAGGATTTCCGCATTTGTTTGTACTCAGCATGGTGCTATAAATCCTTTACCGAAAGACTATTAAAAAATAAATTATGTACGATCGTAATACTATCTCTGCCGGAATAGTTCATTTTGGGGTAGGGAACTTTCACAGGGCACATCTTCAATATTATAACAACATACTCTTGGAAAACGAGGATCAAAAGAGTTGGGGGATTTACGGAGCAATGATTATGCCCGGAGACGGCCCGTTATATTCTGTTTTAAAGAGTGAGGAAGGAATATACGACCTAAAGATCTGCTATCCGTCAGGTGATATGGAAACCCATACTGTAAGGTCTCTGATAGGTCTTTGCTGGGGAGAGGAGGATACCGAGCCGATTATCAAACAGATTGCCTCACCTGAGACTAAAATTATAACACTTACAATAACTGAAGGTGGGTATGTGGTTAATCCGGATACTCCCAAGTCGGTTTTCTGGTATATTGCAGAAGGCCTCAAGCGAAGAATGGCTGCAGGATTGCCGGTTACAATACTATCATGCGATAATTTACAACATAATGGCAATACGGCAGCAAATGCTTTCTTATCTTATTTCGATGCAAAGTATCCTGAAATAGCATCCTGGGCAAGAAATTTTGTCTCATTCCCCAACTCAATGGTTGACAGGATTACGCCGTCAACAAAATCAGGGAAAATCACAGATGTTTTTTGCGAAGACTTTATTCAATGGGTTGTAGAAGACAAGTTCATTGCAGGGAGACCTGCCTGGGAAAGAGTAGGGGTGCAATTCACAGATGATGTTACTCCGTATGAGAATATGAAACTCAGTTTGCTGAATGCTTCTCATTCACTTCTATGCTACCCTGCATATCTTGAAGGTTTCAAAAAAGTGGACGAAGTACTGGCAGATATCCGTTACCTGACATTGATAAAGGATTTCATGGATGTGGATGTTACTCCTTATGTGCCGGAACCAAAGGGAGTCAACCTTTCGGAATATAAAGAGACACTATTAAGGAGATTTTCAAATGCTGCCATCAGCGACCAGGTTTCCCGCCTTTGTGGGGACGGCATTGCAAAATTTGCTGTCTATATTGTCCCTACTTTAGCCAAGATGCTTGAAGAAGGAAAAGAGACAAAACGTCTCGCATTTCTTTTGGCAAGCTATTACAAGTATCTGAAGCACGAACGTACTGAGAACGGTGAAAAAATAGACATATTTGAGCCACACATTTCCATAAAAGACAAAGAAATCCTTAAAGGAGAATCTCCGCTGGATTTCTTTGATTTATCACCTTTTGCCGGCCTTAGTCTAAAAAGCAAACCGACATTTGTCACTCAGTATGAATTCTTTGTGGAACACAACGTGTCGGAGGGGTTTAAGGCCTTGGATATCTAATAGATACCATACTTTTTCAGTATTTTCATTACAGGTTTCTCTATTGAGCGGCTCCATAATGAATATCCATAATTATCCGGATGCGTTCCGTCAACCGACGTTTCATGGTTGTCGGACGCATTTGGTGTTATAAGATAGACATCCTTATATCTGGCCTTCTCCTTGCCGTTCTTAATCTCGTAGAACATCTCTTCAACAGCATGTGCCTTGGCTGCTTCTTTCTTGTCAAGAGCAGTGTCGAAATTCCTTCTTTCACGGTATATGGTTCTCTGGAAAATCAGTGGTTTTCCGGGATGCGCTTTAACAAGCCTGTCAATGAAAGGGAGCAGCCTTTCCTTTATCATGGCAGAATCCGGATTGGAAAAAGTGTCAAAAATGAATGCATCGACATCCATTGATTCAAGAACGGTAGTGTAATAGGGTTGCATCATACAGCGGCCGCTTGATCCCATAGATAAAATCTGGAGTCCGGTATGACGCATGAACTGCATCGGCCAGCTCATTCCCGAACGGCTGGTACTTACACCGTGAGTAAATGAGGATCCATAAACAGCAATTCTATGACGGAAAGGTGATTCCAGAGGCTCGATTGAAGCATTCGGGTCAATACCTATTTTGCAAGAGTTTACCTCTGAATACATAGGCATATATAGCATGAAATCGTGCATTTTTCCATCCATATTCTCTATGAGTTTGAAAATGTCTGCCTTACCTTTCTCATTCTCTTTGCCGGCTCCGCTGGCTGCATATTGCCATTCTCCTTTTGAATTCTTTATATAGAGGTCATATCCTTTGTAAGCGATAGGCATTGTGGCTAGGGAGTTATAGATATATCCCCAATCTGTACTGATAGAAATGTTACTGGTGTTGCTTCTGAACAGCACGGCCATCCCTACCGGGCAACGTACCTGTTTGTTTTCGGTCTCGTTGAATCCCTTGAAAACCAGAGTGTCTACGCGGTGATACGGATTAGGAGTGTTTGGTAATGGTTTTCCGATAAGGTTAAGGGTGCTGGCCTCTGTATATTTAAACTCTTGTGCACGAAGTGACGGTATAGTCACCAATAAAAGCAGGAATAAGACAAATTTCTTCATTTTCAATATTTTCCGTTTAGTTTAAGATTGGTAAATAAAGTATAAAAATAGTGAATTCTCGGCAGTTTTCCCAGTCAAAAATGTTGATAAAACCATTATCAGTTATATATTCTGCAAGAAGATTACCAGGTTGGTGTCACGATCAATACCAAGTTTCTGGCGTAAACGCTGTCTCGCTTTTTTCAGAGCCTCTTCAGACTGGAATGTAATATTGGCGATATCCTTACTGCTCATATTCAGCTTGAGAAATGCACATAGTTTCCGTTCGTTCCCGGTAAGATCCGGGAAATTTTCGTTAAGCTTTTCATAAAATGATTTGTGTACTTTTTGGAACAGCAACTCAAACTCATTCCAGTTTGAATTAACGGAGGCTCTTTTAAAATTTGTAATCAGTGATAGTACTATTTTCCTCCCTTCCGGTGTAACACTCTCCAGAACTGCCTCAAGTTTTCTGACGGTTTCGGCATCTCTCTCGGAATTCTGAATAAGTTTCAGCGATGCAGCGGTAAGAGATTTCTGGTTTTGTTCAAGCTCCTTGTTGATACGTTCAATCTCTTGTTCCAGAATCCTTTTTTTCTCCTGTTCCAGTTCCCGCTTTGCCTGTTCGGCCTGTTTTCGTTGAGTAATATCGAAACTGCAAACCAGCACTCCAGGTGTATTGTTATTGAAATTATATGGCAAACAGGAATTATAAATATAAGTTCTATCATCTCCATTATCAATGTGATCTTCAAATTGAACCGTCTCTCCCTCGAGTACCATGTCAAAATATTGATTTGCTCTATGAAAAGACTCATTATTAATTACTTCATCAACATTTTTGCCTGCTATTTCAGTTTTGTTCAAACCATAAAGATTGGCGTAACCAGTGTTAGCAAAGAGATAATGTCGGTCGCTGTCCATAAGTGATATGAATGCGGGAATATTATCGGTAATCTGTGACAGTAGTTTCTCCCGCTCTTGTATTATTTCGTTTGCATTGTTTAACTGTTGATTTGAAGCTCTGAGATTATTGTTAACCATTACCAGTTCGTCATTTAATTTCTGAATGTCCTTCTGTTGCTTGGTTAGCAAATTGTTGGCATGGTGCTTATAGCGATATATACGTAGTATGTATAATGCAAGGAGTGATACCAGGCAAAAGCAGACCGCGAGCGTAATTATAATCGTGTTCTGTTGTTTTCTCTTGGCTGCATGCAAGGCATCCTTTCTGCTATGTTCTAAAGTTAAGGCCTGCTTCTCCTTCTCAAATTTGTATGCATACTCCAGTTCTGTAATCTGCCGGATATTACTTTCATTAAATATCTTGTCGCTGAGCTGCTTGAATTGTTGGCTATGGATATATGCCTGCTGATAGTTGTTTGTTTGAGCGTATACTTCTGAAAGAAGTTTGTGCAAATCTTTTTGAAATACAATCAGTTTGAGGTTTTCGGCAATTTTAAGACTACTGTCAGCATAGCTTATTGCTAGAGAAAGCTTTTTTGTGATATGATATACTTGGGCAATATTAAATTTCGCGACACAAATTGTTGATTGCAAACCTATCTTTTCAGATAACACAAGGGCTTCAGTGAAGTTCTCTAAAGCCTTGTCATATTCTGATTGGTTAAAGTATAGTTGCCCTATGTTTATGAGAATGCTGGTATGAAGGGGAATAATTTTTAAATTCTTACTAATATCAAGCGCTTTCATGAAATAGCCCAATGCCTGTTGATTGTTAGTCTTGAGATAAATAAGCCCGACATTGAGGAGCCCTCCGGCTAAAGAGTGCCTGTTACCGGATTCCTCTGCAATCTTTATTACCTTTTCATTGTATTTCAGCGCTTTTTCATAATTTTTCTGTGCGAAGTAAATACTGCCAATTCCGACTAGTGTTTTGGTGATTCCGTTTACATCATGTATCTCTTCAAAAACCTTCAAAGCGGTTTGAAAACACTCCAGCGCTATTGGGTAATTGCCCCGGCTTGTATGGATATTTCCCAATGAATTGTAACAAATCGCAGCATTTTTTTTATCATCAACAACGTTAAAAGCTTCGAGGGCTTCGTTATACCCTGCTATCGCCAGGTCAATCTTTCCCATTCTATTGTATGCCTGAGAAAGGTTATTCAGATACTTTCCCAACTCCTGCGAATCATTTGCTTGACGGGCAATATCAATAGCCTTATGAAAATGTATAACGGCTAAAGAATCACGACCGGTGGCTCCGAAAACGGTACCTATTGCATTCGTGTACTTTCCAATTCCATGTTTGTCGTTGATACGCTTAACAAGCATCAACGCGTCTTCAAAGAATAAAAGAGACTTTTCCGGGGCTGTGCTTATGCTTGATA
>JALOCI010000066.1 GCA_023227835.1 Bacteroidales bacterium | reverse complement strand
GGCGCCGGGCATGACGGGATCGTGATCATCGTCTCTTGGTTCTCCCCGGAGTGAGCCGCGAAAATAGTTCTTGACCGCGCCGGAGCGGCGTGGGAGAAAGGATTTCAATGCGAATCCAGGAGCCAGGGATTCGGTGCTAGCGCACGCCCAAAGCGACCCGGCGAGCGCGATCCCTGTGATCGTGACTCGCTTCCCCGCGGTCAACGCGCCGGCACAGTGGACCGACGAGGAAACGACGTGGGGCGCCTTCATCGCCGGGATCCTAGTCGAAGGCGTCCCGGCCTACACCGCGAAAGAGGCCGCCCCGCTTCACGCGCTCTATCGGCTGCGCCGCGGGGGGCGCCGGTGTAATGATGACGTCGAAACCGTCTTCGGGGTCTGCCTCGACTTCGATCACGTCCCCGCGGAACACGTGATCGCGTGCGTCGCGTCGCTGCAGGCCGACGGGATCGCGTGTCTGCTCCACACGACTTGGAGCCACGGCGAGCCGCTCGATCCGACGAATCCTAAGCACGCCAAAGCGCGATCGCTTCTCGGCCCCGGCGCGACGGCGGACGAACGGCGGCGGGTGATCGTGCCGTTGGCCGAGCCGATCCCCGGCGCGCAGTATGACGCGGTCCTGGGGATGCTTTGGGGCCGCTACGCGGAGCACGCGGATCGTGAAGCGGGCGGCGTCCACCGGGCTTTCTACGTTCCTTCGTGCGCCCCGGGACGAGCGAGCGAGCTCCACTACTTGCCGGGCGCCGGGCTTCGCGTCGAGCCCCGAGCCTCGGGAGGAACGGCAGGCGGGTCGCCGGGCCCCGCGCCGGCGGGCGCGGCCGTCATCGAGATCACGGATGCCGTCTGGACGCGGCTTGCCGCACGGTGGGCGAGGTCGACGAAGTCTCGGGACATCAATCTAGCCGAGCGGCTCAAAAAGATCCTCGAGGGGATCCCATACGCCGACCACGGCGAGCGAGACACGATCACTTGGCACCTCGTCCAGTCGATTATCTTCGCCTACCCCGAGGTGTCCGCCGAGTCGGTCTGTTCGCTCTTCCGCCTGTCGATCGGAGCAATGGCGGCGCTTGGCTCCTCCCTCACGGAAGCCGAGCTCGTCGAGAAACTGGAACGGGCGCGAAGCGAACGGCTCGCCGCGGTCGACACCTTACTCCCCGACGAACGCAAAGCGGCGATCCGGCAGGCGTTCGGGTCCGATCGGGAACACCCCTACACGGACGACGAATTGATCGAGATCCAATCCCGGGTAGGGCTGTCCCGTGCCGAGCTCGATCACTCCTGGATCCTGCAGTTTGGGGCGGGCTATTGGCTAATCGGGCCGGAGGGGGAGCTTTGCTACGCTACCAGGGACTCGCTCGAAAACACGGCGCGCGTCGCCCTTGCCCCGGCACCGATAGAGCTACACGAGATCGACGCGGGGGGTCGGCGTTGGATGTCCCGCCGGACGCTGCTAGAGCGCTACTCCCTGCCGTTGCAGGAGGTAAGAAAATCCCTGGTGATAGACGAGCCAATCCTAGAGCTCCCCGCGCGGCGGATCACAATGCCGACCTGCCCGCGGCGCTCACTTGTGCCGCGCTTCGACCCGGCGATCGATCGGTGGCTGCAGCTCCTCGCCGGGGATCACTATGAGCAGCTCTGCGCGTGGCTTCAATGGGTGCCGAGCTTGGCGCGCCCGACCGCGGCGCTCGTTCTTACCGGCGACCCCTCGATCGGCAAGTCTCTACTTGCGCAGGGGCTCTCCCGGATCTGGACGACGGACGGCCCGACGGATCTCCAAGATGCAATGGGGAAGTACGATCAAATCCTAGAAACCTGCCCCTTCTGCTTTGCTGACGAGGGCCGGATCCCGCGGGACTTCAAGGGGCGCGAGCGCACGGAGGACTTGCGCGAATTCATCCAAGCCACGCGACGCCGGACGGACCAGAAATACCGCGACTTGCTGCCCCTTGAGGGGGCTTGCCGTGTGCAAATCGCGTCGAACAATCTGAACGTCCTGACGCTCGGGGGCTCCCTGTCCCGCGAAGACGTTGACGCCATCGCATGCCGGTTCCTACATGTGCCGGGGCGAATCGAGGCGGCTCACTTCCTAGCGGCGCGCGGCGGGCACGCGGGCGCGGTGCCGTGGGTCGAGGGCGACGGGATCGCTTCGCATGTTCTTTACCTTGCCAAGATCGCGCGGTACCCTTGGGTGGGTCGGTTCGGGGTAGAGTCCCAGCCCGATCTCGTCGATCGGATGCTCGTTCGGGGCGGGCCCCGCGCGGCGTTGTGCGAATTGATCGTGAAGGCGCTCCGGGATAAGACGCCGCTTCGTGACGGCGCTTGCGTGGGCGGCGGGATGTTCGCTTGCCGGGTGGACTGGATCCCCGACGCTTGGGACGTTCACCTCGGGCGCCGACCCCGGCCGGAAACGTCCGGGTTGATCCAGGCGCTCGACGGGCTCGGACAACGTGCCGAATTTGACGGGGAAGGCTGGTTTGTGATCGAAACATCGCGGCTTGTGCAATGGTCGCGGGACTCCGGGACGGGGGACCCGTCGCGCGTGACGGAGTGGCTGCAGCAACACGAGAGGAGCAAGCCTTGATCCCCTGGCCCGAAGAAATCCAGCGGCTCCTCGACGGCGGGCTTTTTATGCTCTCCGCTTCGAGTTACAAGCTTGCAAAACGCTGCGTTCGCCGGTGGGCTTACAAGGAAATTTGCCGGCTTAAGGAACCCGAGACAAGCGCCACGGCGTTCGGCACTCGGGGCCATGAGCAGGCAGAGCGGTTTCTCCGGGACGGGATCGCGCCCGACCTTCACACCCCGGAGGGGCGCCTCGTTTACGAATCGATCCCGTTCCTTCCCCGCCCGGGGGAAGCGGCGGTCGAGGTGCCCTTCGCTTTCGAGCTCGACGGCGCGTGGTTCTATGGGCGGATCGACGCGATCCATGAGGCGGAGTGCACGAAGCTCGATCACAAGTTCGTCAGCTCCCTTGACTACGCGGAATCGCCCGCGTCCCTCGTCCGGGATCCGGCGGCCGTGCTCTACACGCTCGCGGCGCCGTTCTGGGAAACAACCCGGCTCCGCTGGATTTACAACTTGAAGAAACGCAAAGCGGGGCAGAAGCCGAGCAACCCCGTCGACGCAACCCTGCCTCTGACCGACGCCAAAAAGACGGCGCGGGAGGGGCTGATCCCGGCCTGGCGTCTTTTATCCGGGGTCCGTGCGCTTTTTGCTGGACAGGATCCCACAGAGGCGCTACCCCTCTTAGACGCCATCCCGTGCAACCCGCACGACTGCATGGCTTTTAATCGTCCCTGTCCCCATTTGGCCTACTGCAGCCGGGAAAATCCCGGCCTACTCGAGGAGCTCACACGTGAGTGATTTCGTCTCGTCTCAACTCGCCAAGATCGCGGCCGCCCGGGAGGCAAAGCTTGCCGCGCAGGCCTGCCCCGTCGTCGCCGAACCCGAGCCCCCGCCCCCTGCGGCGATCGTCCCCGCCGGGGCCGGCCCGGTCGCGGCCGGCCCGGTGAAGCCGGCCGACTGTCGCCAAGAGGATTGGGAATCCATGCCGCCAGACGTGCGGGCGCTCGTCGCGTCCGGCCCGGGCGCGCAGGCCGTCCCGGTCAACCCACCGGAGGCCGCGTCGGGGCTCGTCGCCAGCGCCACGGAGAACGTCGAAGCCGCACCCAAGCGCGGGCGCGGTCGGCCCCCGAAGGCGCCCGCGGCGGCGAACGAGCCTATCCCTCAAGCGGTCATCGACGCGGCGCCCTCCCTCGCCCCGATCGTGGCGGAGCTCGAGAGCATCCGGGCGACGATCAACCCGGCGGGCATCGTGGCCGAGCTCACGGCAATCCGCGCGGCGGTCGAAGCTCAGACGGCGGCGACCAAGGAACTAACCGAGGCCGTCCTAGGCGCGGCCCAAATTCTGGCGGGGTGACCGTGGGAACCCCCCGAGACTTCTGCGAAGCGGAGTACCTGCGCGACCGCGCTAAGCACGCCGGATTCTACATCGACGGGGGATGGGGCGCGATCTCGCTCCGCGCCCTCCCCGCGACCGTAAAGCGGTTCGGCCTAGTCCCCCAAGCCGAACTATTCCGCGCTGACTCGATCGAGGCCGCGCTAGGCTGGCTCGCCGGGTGGGGCGCGCGAGGGATGTTCGAGCGCATGGCACAGCCCAAGAAAGGGAAGCGAAGCAATGTCCGATCGCCTGCATGATCTGATCTGTGAAACGGCCGCCTATCTCGCCGTTTTCGGCGGGATCTTCTACCTGGTTTGGCGCTACGCCCCCTGGTGATCGGTGAGCCGGATCCGCAACCTACCCGAGCGCTCGCCCGACCTGGACGAACGCGAGATCGGCCCGCTAACGCGCTGGCTCCGCACCCCTGCAGGGACCATGCAGCTCCGCCCGATCCAGGCGCGGAGCTGCCTCGAGATCTTGAGGGTGCGGGGCCTCCTGCTATGCGGGCGGGTGGGCGCGGGCAAAGCCCTCGCCAACGATACGCCGGTAGCTACGCCCCGGGGCTGGATACCGATCCAAGCGCTTCGCGCTGGGGATCTTGTGATCGATAGTGCCGGACAGGCAACGCCCGTGCTAGGGGTGTTTCCCCAAGGGCTGCGCCCGTGTTTCGAGGTGAGCTTCAGCGACGGCCATAAAACAATCTGCGACCAAGATCACTTGTGGACGTTTAGGCTGCGGCAAAATCAGTGGATCACTCAGACAACGGCGGCATGGGCGATCACCCCCCTTCGTCGCAAATGCGGCGAGCATCATGCGCATCGCGTATTTGCCCCGATCTTGGCAGGACCCGCAGCGGGGCTCGATCAAGCGCTGCCGCTCGATCCCTACACGCTGGGCGCGTTGCTCGGAGACGGCGGACTCGTGGGACCGACCCCCTCTTTTACCAGCATGGATCCGGATATCGTCTCGCGGCTGCGCCTACCGCAGCCCGTGCAACCGCGCCTAGCGCTGCATCAACATTCCGGAAAGGCGCTGCAATACAACCTTACGTGCGGCAACCGAGGGGGCGCGGCTAACCCGCTAACAGTGATCTTGAAAGAGCTGGGCTTGTGGGGAAAGCTGTCAAAAGACAAGCACATACCGACAGCTTATTTGAGTAGCGCGACTTCGGACCGGTTAGATTTGTTACGAGGGCTCCTAGATACGGACGGATCTGTTGCTGCTCCCGAGCGCATCGAGTTTGGCTCAATGAGTCAGCAGCTAGTATGTGGCGTGCGCGAATTGATCGAGAGTCTGGGGGGCGTCGCGACCCTTGGTCCAGGACATGCCGGATCGTTTCGCGTTCGCGGTTTGATTCCTGAGCACGTGTTGCCTTTCTACTGCTCCCGAAAAGTAAACACGTACCGAAGCAGGGGATCCAACCAACGCCCCCCCTACCGCGCGGTCGTGAGTATTGCTCCGGCGGCGTCGCGGGAATGCACGTGTATTCGCGTAGGTGCCTCCGATGGCCTATTTGCAATCGACGGGTACGTGCTTACTCACAACACGCTAACCGCCGGGCTCGCCGCCCGGCTCCTCGACTTGAAGCGGCCCCTTCTCGTCACCGATGCCAGCGTCGTCGGGGATACGCGGAAGCTCTTGGATCGGTATCGGCAGCATTGGTACATCCCCCCGATCAACGTGATTAGCTACCATAAGATCAGCAACCGGAGCACGGATCAACGCGCCCGGATCAAGCGCGGCGAAGACCCGGGCCCGGGGTTCCTGGATCGTTACGACGCCGACGGCGTGCTCTTGGACGAAGTCCACCGGCTCAAGCGGGTCAAAGACGCGGCGTGCGCGCGCCGCTTCGCGCGTTGGTTTCACGAGCGGCCGGCCGTCCCCGTGTGCGGGTTCTCGGGAACGCCCGTCCGGGATTCGTTCCGAGACTATGCGCATATCGTCGTGTGGTGCCTGAAACACGGCGCGCCCGTGCCCCTCGATCCCGATGTCCAGGATGAATGGGCTCTCCTCTTGGACGACGAGAAGCCAACCCGGGAGGGCTATACAGCCCTGCCGAGCTACGAAATTCTATCCCCGCACCTCGGGCCCGTCGCCGATCGCGAGTCAGCCCGGGAGGCGTTCCAACGGCGCATGATTTGGACGCCGGGGATCGTCGTGTCGCAAGACTCTTTCGAGGCCGTGCCGCTCACGATCGAGCCGATCAAGCTCGAAACGCCGGACGTGATCGATCCGCACTGGAGAACACTCCGGGAGCTTTGGGAAGCGCCGGACGGGTGGACCCTGCCCGACAAGCAACTAGGCGTGTGGAACGTCGCGAATCAACTTGCCCTCGGGTTCTACTATCGGCACGTTCCCCGCCCCCCGAAGGACTGGGCCGACGCGCGCCGGGAGTGGTGCCGATTCTGTCGTAAGATCCTAGAAGCTTCGTCGACGCTGGATACCGAGGTCGACGTTAGGAACGCCTGCCTTGCGGGGCGCCTGCCCCGGCAAGCGTGGGATCCGTGGTCCGAGATCCGGGACTCTTACACCCCGGAGAAAGTGCCGGAGTGGCTCTCCCTTCACGCCGTGCACGCGATCGAGGCGTGGGGGCGGAAGCACGGGCCGCACGGCGCGATCGTGTGGAGCAATTACACCGCGCTTGGCCAGGCGCTAGCCGAGCGCGCGGGGTGGCCGTTCTTCGGGCCCGGCGGAAAAGACTCGCGGGGGCGACTGCTCGGCGACGCGCGGAGCGACGCCGACCCCGTGATCATCGTCTCGATGAAGGTGGCCGAGGTCGGAAAGAACCTGCAGGGGGACGAGAATCGACCGGGCTACGCGCGGAACCTGTTTACCACGCCCCCGCGGGCCGCGGCGGATTGGGAGCAACGCATCGGGCGGACGCATCGGGACGGACAAGCGCACGCCGTGCACGTTGACTATCTCGTCGGGTGCCTTGAAAACTTCGTGGCGATGTTCCAGAGCAAGGCGCTCGCGTCAATGAGCAAAAAGAGCTTGATGCCCTCCCAGAAGCTGCTACGTTGGACAGCAACGGAACCGCCGATCGCGTGGGCTAAGGGCCCCGCCTATGGCGAGATCAAGGAGATGCGATGAAAGCAGTAGACCGCCGAGCATTCGACGCACAACCGCGACCCGTGCGCTTCACAGGGCTTCACCGGGGCCGATACTACTTCAAGGGGGTTCGGTGGGTTGGCCCGACTAACTTGATCGGGCGCCGGCCTATGTCTCTAATCCAGGTCGGTGACGATCTGCATTCCTGGGGGTTGTCGTGCCCTGCATGACGAGCCGCGCCGGACGTCCCCACGTGCGGCAGGAGAACCGACGCGAGCGCCGGCGACGACGCGCAGGGGAGCGCCGCGGGGGCGAGCTCGTGATCCGGGAGACGCGCACCCTCCCCGGCATGATCAAGAGCGTCGCCGTCGCCCTACACATCACGGACTGATCGGCGCACAACGCGCCGCGAAAGGAAAGCAGCAAGCATGACCGACCGCCTGAGTGCAGAACAATTCAACTCGCTTCCGAACGCAACCAAGGAATACCTGCGATCGCAGGGGCTCGCCCCGGACGCGGGCGCTCCGTTCACCGCGCAGGGCGCCGCAACCCCGGCTCCGGCGACCCGGGCGCTCCCCCCGGGCGTCCCCGACCTCGACGGGATCCCGGACCAGTCCAACCGCGGTCCGGAATTCGTGCCCTTCGATCGGGAGTACGACTTCGAGGCCGTGCTGGATCAAGTTCAGCACCGATTCAGCGAGCGCTCGGGGCCGAACTTCTACGCCACGATCACGATCACGAAGGCGAGCCCGTCCGCCGAAGCCGCCGGGCTCCTCGTCGGGACTCACCGGGCGTGGGGCTGGTACTACAACCCGAGCGCGTTCGGGAAGGAAAAGGACAAGAGCGATGCTTCCCTTCGGCGCTTCAAGGATTTCGTCCGGCAGGTTTCCGGCTTGCCCGAAGGCTCGGCCGGCGTGAACGCGAAGAGCGCCGAGCTCCTCGAGAAGTCCCGCGCCGTGCCGTCCCTCGGGATCCGGTTGCGCGCGATCGCCGTGCGCGGGAGCGAGAAGCGGGACAAGCCCGGATCGTTCTTCTACAATCAGACGATCATCCCGCTTGGGTGATCGGGTTCCTCCCCGCAAGGGGAGGGCTCGGGGGCGTCGACGGGTGGACTGGGACACCTCGCGACGCAAGCCGCCGCGGACTGGGTTCAAACCCCAACGCCCCCCGAAGTAGAACATAATCGCGGCGCGGCTGGGCTGGGCTGGGCTGGGCTGGGCAAGGCGTGGCAAGGATGATCCCGGGCATGATCGCAAAAGGCCCAACAATCTTGGCGAGGCGCGGCCAGGCAGGGCGCGGCTTGGCTGGGCAAGGCAAGGCAAGGATGATCCCGGGCATGATCGCAAAAGGCCCGCGTTCTAGGAGGATCCGTGCTCGTCGGCTTCGATACTGAAACGCTACTGATCGCACCAGGGCTGCAGCATCCGCCGCCCGTGTGCCTGTCGCTTTCAGTCGAGGAAGCCGCGCCCTTCGTGGTACCGACACCCGAAGCGGAAGCCGTTTTCAAGGCGCTACTCTCGGATCCGGCGGTTACCCTTGTCGGTCATAACACCGTTTACGATCTAGGCTGCGCCGTGGCTTGGTGGCCCGGCGCGTCCGAGCTCGTCGATCAGGCCGTCGAAGCCGGGCGAATCCTGGACACCTTGATCGTGGAACGGCTCGCCGAGATCGGCGGGCTTACGCCGCCGAAGGATCTAAGCCTCGCCAATCTCTACGCCGCGCACGGGCTCGGGGAGCTCCCGAAAGAGCAACCCCTCCCCGACGGTCGGCAGGTTCGGCTAAGCTACGGGCCGCTCTACCGCCGGCCTTTGAGCGAGTATCACCCGCTGCAGATTGCTTACGCCGCCAACGACGCGATCGCCCCGCTCCGCCTGCTACGCCGGCAACGGGCGCGCTGGCCCGAGATCGGGCAGGAGCAAGTAACGCTCCTCCTCAAGCGCCTCCTGCCCCTCGCCGACGCGCGCGCGTGGGGGATGCGCGTCAACCCGGATAGGCTAGCCGAGCTCTCCGCCGCGGCGACGGAACACCTGCAGGAGCTCCGCGCCGCGGCGATGCTCCCGATGCTTCTCGAAGGGGAGACGCTCCCCACGACGCCCCCCGGGCGCGCGCGGGAGGCGCAGCTCGACGCGCTCCGCTTGCTCCGGGCCAACGGAACGAAGAACATGAAGCGGCTGCGCGCCATGGTCGCCGAAGCTTACGGCGGGCGGCCCCCGATGACAGACCCGCCCCGCGCCAAGAAAGGGGAGGCGCCCCGAGCAAAGCGCTTCGTCCCGTCGGTGAAAACGGCGCGCGCCGTCCTAGAGGAGTCCGGGGATCCGCGGCTCGAAGCGATCGCGGAGTATGGCGAATGGGCCTCTGTAGAATCGATGGTGATCCCCGCCCTGTCCGCGGGGACGTATCAGCCCTTGCATACCAAGTGGCGGATCGTTGACTCCTGCCGGATCTCAAGCTCTGCCCCGAACCTGACGAACATGAGGCGCAAGGCCGGGATCCGGGAGTGTATCGTCCCCCGCCCGGGCTATGCGATCATAGACGCCGATCACGAAGGGCTTGAAAATGCGACGCTCGCGCAAGTGTGCGTTACCGAGCTCGGCCGGCGCGGCCTCGCCGATTTCTACAATAGCCGGGGGAACCTTCATTGCCTGGTCGCGAGCGCGATCGCGGGGTGCTCCTATGAGGAGGCGCTAGCGCGCAAGAAAGCCGGGGACAAGGCTTTTGCAGACGGCCCCTATCAATGCGCGAAGTATCTGAATTTCGGGCGCCCCGGCGGCGCTGGGTGGCGCAAGCTCCAGTTTATCGCTAAGCAGATGGGGCATCTCGACTGGACCGAGGCCGAAACGAAAGCCTACATCGCGGCGCACGCGCGCGCGGTCCCGGATCTGCAGGCATACCTCGATTGGGTGAGCCGGCGGCCACAGGACTCGCGAGGCTACCAGGTGCAGATCCCGGGCACGTCGATCATGCGGCGCGGGATCACGTATTGCAGCGCTTGCAATAGTGGGTTCCAGTCGCTCGGGGCGATCGTCCAAATCCACGTAGGGTGGGCGCTCCGCCAAGCGTACCGGCACGGGAACGGCGCGCTCCGGGACTGTCGAGTGATTAACCACGTGCACGATAGTTGGATGTTCGAGGCGCCGCTCTCTATCGTGCACGAAGCTGCCGCGGAGATCGAGGCGATCATGTGCGAGGCGCCCGCGGTCGTCATGCCGGACGTTAGGCTCCGTTGCGACGTGGTAGCGATGGCCTATTGGAGCAAGGCGGCGGAGCGCGTGCTCCGCGGGGGCCGGCTGCAGGTGTGGCCGCTGTGGTGCTCAACGTGCGAGACGTTCTCCGGGGTTCGCACGGGCGCGGAGTGGCGTTGCGCAACGTGCGGGGGCGCGACGTGACCGACGCCGATCGACGCCGCCGCATCGAGATCGTCGAGGAATTCGCGCGCTTTCGCCCCGACATTGCGCTTGGCACGGTGGGTGTGTGCGTCCACCCCCCGCCCGACTATGACCCCGCGGCGCGGCGCTTCCGCGGCGAGGACAAGCGGCGCAAGCTCCGCGCGATCGATCGCGAGATCGAGGCCGCGCGCCCTCCCCCGCCGCCGCTCCCCCCGCCGCTCCCCCGCGTCGCCTGTCCCGTGTGCGGGATGCAATTCGGCTGTGACGCCGCCGTTACCTGTCACCGGCGGAGGGTTCGCCATTGATCCTCGCCATCGACCCCGGGCGCAAGCCTGGTTACGTTCTCCTGGACGAGACGCAGCTACTCGCCCGGGCGCACCTCCCGCAACGGCCGAGCCTGCCCCTCGTCGTGGCCGTGGCGCTCGCCTTTGACAAGCTCCCGTCTGGCGTTCGCTATTCGCGAATCGTGATCGAGGGGCAACACGGAGCGATCGCCCGGGAGCGGCGCAACGCGATCCTGAGCTTGTCCGTCGAGGCGGGTTGGCAACTCTGCCGCGCGGTCGACGCGCTTAGCGGGGCGCCTCCCGCGGTGCCTCACGTAATCCACCCGCAAGCGTTCAGCCGCACGGACCGCCCGGGCTGGCGGGACGCGCTCGGCTGCTCCGCCGTGAATAAGAGCGTAGTTCAAGCCCGGATCGAGCGCTCCCTTATTTCGTCGGAGCGGTCGCTTTTCGCTTGCGCCAGCGCGGCGCGCCTGGGAGACTGCTTAGACGCCGTGGCCATCGGATGGGGCGCTTGGCTCTCCTTCCCCCCGGCGTGGACTCCGCCACCATGACCGACCCCGCCCTCCCCGAAACCCTCCCCGCGATCCTCGACCGGCTAGGCTCCGCCCGCAACGCTCGCGACTGGCTGGCCGCGGAGATCAAGCGCCTAGAAGCCCCGCACAAGGCGGCCGCGGAGGCCGCTAGCGCACGCTACCGGGAGCTCCTTACCTCCGCCGAGGAGACGGCCGCAGCGGCCAACGAAGCCGCCCGGGAGCTCTACGCCGCCGCGGGCGAGGCCCGCCGGGCCGAGCTCCTAGCCGGTCACGAGGCCCCGGGCGTCCCCCTCCCCGACGGGTGGAGTGTTCAGCAACGAACCGGCGTCGAGATCGTCGACGCCGGCGCCGTCCCCCGTGGGCTCTGCAGCCCGGATAAGAAAGCCGTCGCCGAGGCGCTCAAAGCCGGGAAAGTCCCCGGCGCAGCACTCGTCCCCTCGTTCGTTTTCATCCGTGCCGGAGAGAAAGGTTAAGCAATGAGAGCCCTTTGGAAAATCGTCTGGTCAGCCCCCGAGCCCGCGCACGGGGACGAGAATCGGCGGCCGTTGCCGAAGGCGACGCAGCGGCTACTAGAGGCGCGGGGGGCGCGCCGTGACGCGACGGGGCTCCGGACGTGCACGAAGATCGTCCGGACGTTCTTCGAAGGGATCTCGGTTTGCACGAACATCCCGGGCTCGCGCCTGATCTGCTGCTACGGCGACGCGCTTACGACCGTAGCGGAAGCGGGGGGGCCCGATGCGCCGTGACTGCGAAAATTGCCGACATGGGTGCGTTTCGATCGACGTCGAGCCTTGTTCCCTCTGCGTATATCGGTCCGACGAGGGGGGGAGCCGCTGGGAAGCCCCCGTCGAGCCCCCCGCGTCGGGTTGCCCGGCGGGTGTGGTCGCGCCCTGGGGCGACGCCGGCCCGTGCTACGTGGGATTCCCCGACACGCGCCCCGCGCCGACCGCGCCCCCCGGCGTCAAGCTCGACGGCGCGAAGACCCGCTGGGATCTTCTGCCCTGGCCGGCGCTAGAGCTCGTCGCGCAAGCCCTCACCTTGGGGGCCGCGAAATACCCCGTGCCGGAAAACTGGCGCCACGTCCCCGACGCGCGCCGGCGCTACTTCGCGGCCGCGATCCGGCACGCCGTCGCGTGGGTCAAGGGCGAGCGGCTCGACCCGGAGTCCGGTTTGCCCCACTTGGCGCACCTCGCGTGCAACGCATTGTTTTTGCTGAGCTTCGACCTCGGGGAGACGGGCGGACCGGCGGCCCTCGAGGAGCCTAAACCCCCCGCGGGGGAGCCGTGAGCGCCCGTCCCCGCTGGCGCGGGATCGCCCGGGCGCTCGGCGCTTGGCCGAGCTCGATCCGTTTCGCGGCGTGGTGTCTCTTGCCGCCGCGTGATCGCATACGCACCGCCCTCGAGCGGGGCAACGTCGGACCCGGGCGGGGCGGGCGGCGCCGGTGGTCGCTCGTTCAGAAAGAGCGGGGGTGGTAGCCGTGGGAAAATACATCTTGGCGCGGCTGGGCCTGGCGTGGCAGGGCTCGGCATGGCGCGGCGCGGCTGGGCAAGGCAAGGACGATCCTGGGCATGATCGCAAAAGGCCCAACAATCTTGGCCGGGCCCGGCAGGGCGGGGCGAGGCTCGGCGCGGCTAGGCAAGGCAAGGATGATCCCGGGCATGATCGCAAAAGGCCCGCGTTCTAGGAGGATCCGTGCTCGTCGGCTTCGATACTGAAACGCTACTGATCGCACCAGGGCTGC
>JALOCI010000065.1 GCA_023227835.1 Bacteroidales bacterium | reverse complement strand
TTTCACAAAAGGGGAGTCCTCGCTGCAGCCAGAGAGGGCGATGATGTCAATCCGGAAAGAAAATCATCTGCATGCCAGTTTTATATTGTAGTAGGAAAAAAATTCACAGATCAGGAGTTGGACAAGTTTGAGAAAAGAATTGCAAAAGCAACAGGCGTGAGTGACTATAAAATTTCCCCCGAAAGAAGAGAGATATATAGGACTATTGGCGGGACTCCGCATCTTGACATGCAATACACAGTTTTCGGAGAGGTATTGGATGGTATGGACATTGTCGAAAGAATCTCAAAAGTTGGCACAGACCAGAATGATCGTCCGTTGAAAGATATTTGTATAATTTCCACAAAAGTTTCAAAACATAGCAAGGGGTGGATTAAAAGGCATTATAACAACAAAAATTAAAGAAAAATATATCAACCGGACAATCTAACTTTTGCTGGAAAGTAATTATCTTAGCATACTTAATCTCTGAAAATGAAAAAAATACCACTTTTTCTGTTTTTTTTATTATTCTTTATAAAAGTTCCTGCAAATGACAGAGTCGACTCTCTGTTGATTGAATTAGATAAGACTATTGAAAATGCTAATCTATATTCTCAACAAAAAGAGGAACATCTGTACAAGCTCAAGGAGCTTCTAAGGTATACAGATAATGACGACCAGAAATATAGAATATGTGGGCAAATTTATGACGAATACAGATACTACAAATCAGATTCTGCCCTGATATATGCAAGAAAAAAACTACAGATTGCAGAAAGTTTAAACAATCAATTCAATCTTATAGATTCTCGTCTTAACCTTGCCTCTATTATGGGAGTAATAGGGCTATACAAAGAGTCAATGGACCTTTTGTCCAGTATTGATATTAGCAAATGTAAATATTTGAAGGCTTACTATTTTCACATATATAGGACTGTATACGGATTTATGGCTGATTATGCTGTGACGTCCACTGAAAAAGAGAAGTATGAAAAGATAGTCTCAGATTATAGAGATTCTTTACTGATAGAAAATCCTCCAAATTCTGATACCCATATTATTGTAAAATCGGATCAGCTTATTGCAAACAAAGAGTATAACAAAGCGTTGATACATTTGCTCTCTTATTACCCTACATTAAAGGAAGACAAACATACAAAGGCTATTATTGCTTACTCAATAGCTGTTATTTATAATAAGAAGAAAGATAGGGAATTGGAGAAGCAATGGCTGATAATTTCTTCCATTAATGACATCCAGTCTGCCACAAAGGAGTACATCTCTCTTAGAAATCTTGCTTTTATGCTATATGAAGATGGTGATATTGACCGAGCTTATAAATATATTAAAAAGTCCCTTGAAGATGCTCTGTTTTGTAATGCCCGTCTGAGAACCTATGAAATTTCACTTATGATGCCGATAATAGACAAAGCATATCAACATCAATCGGAATCCAGACAGAAATTGATGATGGGTACCATTTTTATTGTAAGTTTACTATCATTGATGTTGATGATTGCAGTTTATTTTGTATATCGTCAGATGAGAAAGTTAGCTTTAGCCAGAAAAAAGTTGAGTTGCTCAAATGATCAACTTAGTAATTTGAACCAAGAGTTATCAAGGTTTAATCTTGAAATAAAAAACACAAACAGAACACTTGTTGAGAGTAACCTGATAAAAGAGGAGTACATTGGACGTTATATGGATCAGTGTTCTGAGTACATCGATAAACTGGATAATTACAGGAGATCATTAAAACGTATAGCAAAAAACGGTAAGGCCGATGACCTATATCAAGCAATTCAATCAAAAGAATATATCGAAAAAGAGTTGAAAGAGTTCTATCATAGTTTTGACATTACTTTTTTACAATTGTTCCCTCGTTTTGTAGAAGAATTTAAGGAACTTCTTATTGATGACGAATGTGTTCAGCTTAAGCCGGGTCAAATGATGAATACAGAGTTACGTATATATGCCCTGATACGTCTGGGTATATCAGATAGCGTTAAAATTTCTCATTTTTTACGCTGTTCATTGTCAACGATATATAATTACAGAACAAAAATCAGGAACAAG
Source organism: Bacteroidales bacterium (assembly GCA_023227835.1). GTDB lineage: Bacteria > Bacteroidota > Bacteroidia > Bacteroidales > UBA932 > Bact-08. Next base: position 11,132 of record JALOCI010000065.1, on the reverse strand, counting down.
GCGAAAGGTGTTCGTGACGAGTTTGAACAAAAAGTCATGCGGATAGGAGTAATCCCTGAATAGTTATCTGCTTTTACTTGGGATAATCATATTTTTTCCAACATTTGATTACAAACTGACTACTTTTTTTTACTCTCCTTAAAAGTCAATATAGCTAATATTGAGATAGTTTAATGTGTCGGATTGTGTAGTTGAACTACTTTTATTTTCCACCAAAGAGAATGTCAGGCACGACTTTTTACTTTTGTTTATCCTTTAGGAGAAGCCACAATTATTGTTAATCTAAACTTAAAAAGATATCTGAACATGAAACAAAAAGTCAGAAACTGCCTTCTCGGTATACTATGCTTATTTGGTATACTGTTGTCCTTTCCTGATCTTAGAGCTCAGGAGGTGAAAACAACTGTAAGCGGCACAGTTGTAGATGTATCCGGAAATTCATTGGTTGGTGTCACTGTATACATTAAAGGGTCTGACACAGGGACAACAACAAATGAATACGGAGCTTTCTCGTTACAAACCAAATCACCAGAACCGACACTGGTTTTTTCTTATATCGGTTATGAAACAAAAGAAATAAAACCGACATCTTTTTCCAGTATAAGAATTGTGTTGAATGAAATAAACAATAAATTATCAGAGATTGTCGTAATAGGTTATGGTACAATGAAAAAGAAAGACCTGACTGGCTCTGTGGGCTCTGTGGGGAGCAAAGATATTGGTGATAAGCCTCTTACAAGTGTCGGTGAGGCTCTGCAAGGAAAGGCGCCTGGTCTTCAGGTTATTAATGCCGGAGAACCGGGAAAGGATGTGACCTTGAAAATCAGAGGTCTGGGAACCATAAATAACAGTAATCCACTAATTGTCATTGATGGGTTCCCTACGGATTTAGGTCTGAATTCCATTAATACTGCTGATATTGAATCTGTTGATATATTGAAGGATGCGTCGGCAACTGCAATATATGGTGCAAGAGGAGCAAATGGTGTCGTTATGATTACAACAAAAACCGGGAAAGAAAAATCAGAGTTTTCGTATAGTGGTAACTATGGAATCCAAAATGTTGTAAAACTCCCTGATATGCTTGATGCTTCAGGGTATGCGGCATTAAGTAATGATATGATGATTAATGCAGGCAAACCAGCGAACCCGGAGTGGCAAGATCCTGCCTCATTAGGAAAAGGTACAGACTGGATGGATGCTCTTTTTGAACAGAGCTATTTACAAAGTCATACAGTATCGTTTTCAGGGAGCAATAACAAGTCGCATCACTATCTTTCTCTTGGTATATTGGATCAGAAGGGGGTCGTTCGAAAAACAAATTACCAGCGTTATACATTCCAGTCGAACAACGATTCATATATAAAGGATTGGTTGAAGGTATCCAGTAACATCACTTTTAGTACTGATAATAAAACTAAAGGAGGACACAATATTCTGGATGCCATGAAAGCAATACCAACTCAACCAATTAAGAATGAGGACGGGAGTTGGAGCGGACCAACCGATAACCCATATTGGTATGGATCAGTTCGTAATCCTATAGGGGTGACAGAACTATACAAAAGTGTAACAAATGGTTATAATCTGTTGGCTAATGGTTCTGTCGAGATCTCTCTTTTCAAAGGATTGAAATTCAAGACAATGGGGGGTGTTGATGCAAAATTTTGGTACACAGAGAGTTTTAATCAGAAATACAATTGGAATCCAGATCCGGTACTTAAATCCGAGAAATATCAAAGTAGCGACCGTTCTTTAACCTACCTCTGGGATAATTATTTTACCTATGACACGACGATTGGTAAAAGTCGGATAAATATTATGGCTGGGACAAGTGCCCAGAATAATGAACATAAATACTTTAACGGTAAAAAAACTGGTTTCCTGTACGATGATGTCAATCAGCTTGAAAATGGAGAAGAAATTGTATCTTTGAAAGGTAATACCGAAGATTGGGCTATATTTTCTTTAATCGGGAGGGTGAATTATAACTATGCTGACAAGTACCTTCTAACAGCAACTGTTCGTAGGGATGGCTCTTCCCGTTTTACCGGAGATAATAAATGGGGAACTTTTCCATCTTTTTCTGCAGCCTGGCGAATTACTGAAGAGCCATGGTTCAAGAAACCGGCATTTCTTGACTATATGAAAATCCGATTAGGATATGGTGTTACTGGAAACCAAAATGTCGGCGGACTTTATAGTTTCGCTTCATTATATAAGACAAGCAGTGTATATTCTTTTAACAACAATGTGGTCCCTTCTTTGGCAATAGTCAAGATGCCGAATCCTTCCATCCATTGGGAGGAGGTCGAGCAGACAAATCTGGGTTTTGATATCAATATGTTTAAACAGCGTGTCAATCTTACATTTGATGCTTATTTAAAATATACAAATGAAATGTTGGTTCCCATGTCTGTCCCGGTCTCTACAGGATACTCGGATTATGATGTTCCGGATATAAATGCAGGTAGAATGATTAACAAGGGTCTTGAGCTCTCTGTTTCAAGTACGAATATTAAAAGAGGTGACTTTGAATGGAACTCTGTTTTTAATCTCACATATAACAGGAATAGAATACTTGAATTGAATAATGATACTCCCATGTATTTAAATCAAGTTTCCAACTCCTATGTTACCATACAATCTGTTGGACACCAGGCAAATTCTTTTTATGGCTATGTAACGGATGGAATATTTCAAACTGAAGAAGAGGTGGCAAATCATGCTGTTCAGATTGAGGGAGCTACATCTGTTGGTGATATTAAATTTAAAGATTTGAATAATGACGGCGTTATTGATACGGATGATCGTACGTATATAGGTAACCCGAACCCGGATTTCATTTTTTCTCTATCCAATACATTAAGATATAAAAATTTCGATATGGATATATACTTGTATGGAGTTGCCGGAAATGAGATTTATAACGGAAACAGAACCATAACAGAAGGTATGTCAAGTGCCGTTAACCAGTCTAAGGCAACATTAAATCGATGGACATCAGAGGGCTCCAGCAATAAGATGCCGCGCGCTGTCTATGAAGATCCAAGCAACAATAACAGAGCTTCAGATCGTTGGATAGAGGATGGATCTTTCCTGAGAGTACGTAATGTTACAATTGGCTATACGATTCCGGGCAGAATTATTAATAAGGCAGGTATTGATTCATTCAGAATATACGCTTCTTGTGAAAATCTCTTGACATTGACAAATTATTCCGGTCTTGATCCAGAAATTGCTGAAATCGATCCACAACTCATTGGGTTGAACCAAAGAGTTGACGGATTGTACGGAATCGATTTTAATGTTTATCCTGTTGTGAGGACAATCAGTATAGGTTGTAAGATAATTTTTTAAAACTGAGAGAAATGAAAAAAATAAAATATTCCTATATCGTTATCTGTATTATTTTTCTAACATCATGCAGCGGTTATCTTGACCGGTTGCCATTAAATGGCGTAAGTTCGGATACCGAAATAAATACAGAGCAAGCCTTAGCATTGACACATGCTGCATATCAGCCAATACAGTGGATGAATTTATATAACATGCGTTTATGGACATTGGATATAGTTGCCGGTAATAGCATTGTTGGTGGAGATGGAGGAACTGATGGTACGGAGACTACTCAATTTGCAAATTTCATAACAACAACTGACAATCAAATTGCATTAGACATCTGGAGAGGGGCAAATCCGGGAATTCTAAGGAGTAATCTGGTGTTGGAAAAAGTTCCTGATCTTGATATTCCGGATGATTTAAAGAACAGATGTCTGGGTGAGGCATATTTTCTTCGTGCTCACTATTACTTCATATTAGTTAGAATGTATGGCGGTGTCCCGTTGATTCTTACACCACCTGTCCCGGGCAAAGACATAACATATTCAAGAACATCTGCAGATAAAATATATGAACAGATAATTTCTGACTGTGAAAATGCTATTACTCTATTGCCCGAAAAAAGCAATTACTCAGATTCGGATAAGGGAAGGGCCTGTAAGGAAGCAGCTTTGACAATGCTGGCAAAAGTATATCTTACATTGGGACGAAATTATAACGATGTTGTCAGTATTTGCAAACAGATCACAGCAATGGGATACGATTTAACTAAATGTAAGTATGCTGATAATTTTGATTCAAGTATAAAAAATAATCCTGAATCAATATTTGAAGTTCAATATACAGGAAGCAGCGCATATGATTTTAACGGAAATGATAATCAGGCTAGTTGGCTGAGTACGTTTATGGGACCAAGAAGTTCTGGATTCGTGGCCGGTTCGTATGGATGGAATCTTCCCACCTTGGAATTTATGACATCATATGAATCGGGAGATCTACGTAAAGATATTACGGTTCTTTATGAAGGATGTCCGGACTTCGATGGAATGGTTTATCTTCCATCGTATTCTTTGACAACTTATAATGTCAGAAAATTTTTAGTGAGCATAAATATTGTCGAAGCAAGAGATCAGTGTCCCGCTAATTTCGTAGTCTACAGATATGCTGATGTATTACTTATGGAGGCTGAGGCTTTAAATGAATTAGGCAGGACAGCAGAGGCAGAAGCCCCTCTTAATATTGTCCGTAGCCGTGCCGGGTTACCAGCGGTAAGTAATAAGACGCAGGAAGAAATGAAAGAGATTATTATTCATGAAAGAAGAATTGAACTTGCGTTTGAAGGACACCGTTGGTTTGACCTTATTCGTATTGATAATGGTGATTATGCGTTAAAGTTTTTAAAATCTCTGGGAAAAGTAAATGTAAATAAAAATAGGTTATTGCTGCCAATACCGCAACTAGAGATGGACTCAAATCCAATGATGACCCAAAATCCGGGTTATTAATAGAGATTATAAATATTCGATGAAAATTAAATTGAAATAATCGTATGAAAAATATTATTTATAAGGTTTTCTTAATTATTATTCTATCAGTTCCATTTACCTCTTGCGCTCCCGATGAAATGGAATTGAATAAAGGGATGAACGAACTCAAACTCTCCGTCTCAGAATTAGCCTCAACGCTTGATATATTAATGGCTGACAGTCCTGCATTAAAGTTGATCTGGTCTAGTGGCAACAATGGAGGAACTGGTGCAGCAATCTCATATATTCTTGACCTTACAAAAGTCGGGAATGATTACCCCAGTGGTATTTCTATAAATATGGGCAAGTCTGTGAAAGAATATAAAATAACTCAACAGGAATTGAGTAAAATGTTGGTTAAAACTCTTGGTTGTACACCTGGTGAGGAGGTTCAGATAAAAGTGCGGATTACTGCCAATGTTTCTGATGATTCAGTGGATCCTCAACAATCAGAATTAATATTTAAAGTGGTTCCCTTCTCTCCGGTTTCAGAAACCTTGTACCTTATCGGAGATGCAACCCCGAATGGCTGGAGTGCAAATGATGCAACGGCTTTAAAACCAGTTACCGGTACAACCGGATTATTCAAATGGATAGGAGTTCTTCAGAAAGGAGATTTTAAGTTTATCACCGATTTGGGTTCGTTCATGCCATCATATAATAATGCAGGGGGTAATAAATTAAATTATAGAATTAAAGATTCAGATCCTGATGAAAAATTCAGGATTGAAGAAAGTGGTAAGTACAGCCTTAGTGTTGACTTGATTAATCTGACGGTCTCAATAACCAGGGTCATTGTTAAAGATCCCCCATATTCTAACATATATTTTGTGGGCTCATTCAATAATTGGTCTTTTACTCCTATGACAAAAGACCCGATAAATCCATTCATATTTCGTTTTGGAACGGTTTTAAACTGGTCTCCTGATGGGGAATTTAAGTTAGGAACAACTTCAGAAAGCTGGGACAATATGTATCACCCAACGATTGCCAAAGCTCCTTATACGCATACTTCTGTTACTTTAAACGCTTCAGGAGATAACAAATGGGTTATGAAAGAATCTGAATGCGGGGTCGCATACAAGATGTCATTGGATATCACACCGGGTGAGGAAAAATTTGTAATGAACAAATTTACCCCATTTACCGGCATCTGGATGGTTGGAGATGCAACTGATGCTTCATGGAGCCTCGATAAAGCAGTAGCAATGAATCCTGAAGGCGATGTGTATACTTTTACCTGGACGGGTTATCTGAAAACAGGTGCTTTAAAATTTACCTGTGACAAGAAAAGCGATTGGAACGGAGCGTGGTTCATGCCGTCAGAATCGGATAAGGAATTCCTGCCTGTGACAGATGAGGTCATTACATTTGTGGATAGGAGCATTGCAGGGAATGGCGGAATTGACAGGAAGTGGAGTGTGAAATCAAGTGGAAATTATACTATAACAATCAATCAATTAACGGAACGAATGACTGTTGTTAAAAACTGATTAAATTAAGCATACCAATTGTAGATGTAAATCATGCGAAATTAGGTAATTATGAGTGATTTGAAGCCCATTTGTGATTTCGCATGGTTTACGTTTAAATATTAATAATTGAATTGATGAAACTAATTCATATTGTTGTAGTAATTTGTCTGTTGTTATTTGCATCAAGTTGCAGATGTGCTGAACAATTACAGGTTGTTGAACCTTTAGACAATGTTGCTCTTCCTGAATTTTTTAACATGGCTGTTTTTGTTGATAAATCTTGCTACAAGCCGGGAGAAGAAATATATTTCACCATAAATTCGGCTGTTTTACCTTCAGGAACAAAAGTCAGGTATAAGCATCTGAACAACACAATATCTGAAGAAGAAATTAACTCTGCTAACTGGACATGGAAGGCACCAGGAAAGGATTTTACCGGGTATACTGCTGAAGTTTACAAAAAAACGGACCATTCAGAGACTATTTATGCAGTTATTGGAATAGATGTCTCTTCAGACTGGACTAAATTCCCTCGTTACGGATTTATTTCAAACTTCAGTACTTCGGATCAATCTTCCGCAAAAAGTGTCATATCATATTTAAACCGTTTCCATATTAACGGACTTCAGTTTTACGACTGGCATAATAAGCATCACCAGCCACTACCTTTATTCGGTGGTCTCCCTGCGGAAAACTGGAGAGATATAGGAAACAGAGAGATAAGTCTTAATACAGTGAAATCATATATAAATGAGGCTCATAAATACAATATGAGGGCTATGTTCTATGATTTGGTTTATGGAGCATGGAATTATGCGGAAAAGGAGGGTGTCAAAACTGAGTGGTATATGTATATAGATAATAAACACACCAGTGTTGACCTTTTTTTATTGAGCAATCCTTTTATAAGCAATCTCTTTTTATTGGATCCTGGTAATTCCGAATGGCAGGATTATATGAAAAGCGAAGTTGCTACTGTTTATCGCTTTCTTGATTTTGACGGATATCACATGGATCAGCTTGGTGATAGAGGGAAAAGATACCGTTATGACGGGTCTGCGATAGATGTCGCAGCTTCGTACAAATTATACATAAATAGCATTGATAATATTAATCCCGTAAAATACAATGTTATGAATGCAGTTGCTCAATACGGACAACAAGCTATTGCATCCTCAACTGCAGATTTTCTTTACAGCGAAGTTTGGTCTCCATGGGATAGTTATAATGATCTTGCAAGTATTATAAAACAGAACAATCTGATGAGTAATAATTCAAAGAATACTGTGCTAGCTGCATACGTAAATTATGATCTTGGAGAACATAAGGGATTTTTCAACACACCTTCAGTGCTTATGTCTGATGCGGTTATTTTTGCTTTCGGGGGTTCTCATCTAGAACTTGGCGAACACATGCTATGCAAAGAGTATTTTCCAAACAATAATCTCTCTATGAAAGACGATCTTAAAAAGAACCTGATATGTTATTATGACTTCATGGTTGCCTATCAGAATCTTTTGAGGGATAAAGGGGAGTTCAACGTCACAAATTTGAGCTGTACCGATGGTAAAATCTTATTATCACCCTGGCCTGCATCATGCGGATCGGTATCCTGGTTTGGAAAAAAAGTAGGCACACGCCAGGTTATACATCTTCTGAATTTCACCAATTCTACAACAATGAATTGGAGGGATAACAAAGGGGTGCAGGTAGCACCGTCTGTTATAAAGAACGCCACCATGGCTTTTTCTGCAGAGAAAACAGTTAAATCGGTCTGGATTGCGAGTCCTGATCTTGCGGGAGGATCTTCGGTTTCACTGAGTTTCACACAAAGTGATGACCAAGTGAGATTTATTGTCCCATATCTCAAATACTGGGACATGATTGTTGTTGAGTACTGACCATTAATATCCTTTTTCATGAATAGTAAACTGATGCTGCTAATTACAGCGTTATACATTTCTTTGCCTGCACTTAGCCAGACAATATACAAATCAACAGACTATAAAGTCTTCCCAAATATGATTGTTCAGGGAGGCTTTATGGCTAAGGCAATTTCGGATAATGAAATTATTTCAAATTATAAAAGTTCCGAAAGTGAACGCTACAGCCCTGAAATATCTTTTAAATTCAGCATTAATGGCAGGGATAATGAAATGATGTCAGGGAGAGATCATATAGTAACCTTGACTCCTGTCAATGGCCATTTAACCACATTAATAAAGTTCGGTGAGAGGGTTGTTAAGATTTTACCTGAATTAAAGAATACAACACTGCAGGAAGAGACCCGTTGGACAGTAATTCTTGATATGCGTCATGTTTTTAAAGCATTTGATAAAGAGGGTTATTATACTTTTTTTAACGGAGACAGATTGTATCAGAAAGATTTTAAAAAAGTGTACATTGCCGGGAGCTCAACTCCTCTGATATGGGATTTTAATAACCTTTACCGCCATCCTGAACTTGAACTTAAAGATCCGGATGGTGACAGAATTTATGAGACAACCCTGATCATGAATTCAAAAAAAAATATAAAGAGGAGTTCGCCATTCTGGAAATTGAGCAGGGATATCTCTGAATTTCCCCAATATAAATCTGATTTTCCTATTTCTGATGCTATCTATAATCTCTCTCTGGAGGAGATGATAAATGCAATAGAACCGGACAGTACTTTTCGCACAGGCAAAGAGTGGTCCGGAGTATGGACAAGGGACATAAGCTATAGCATAATCCTATCTTTGGCTTATTTGCAACCAAAGGTGGCAAAATACAGTCTGTTGCGTAAAGTAAAGAATGGTGTAATAGTCCAGGATACAGGCACGGGAGGGGCATATCCGGTATCGACTGATCGGATGGTATGGGCTATAGCAGCCTGGGAACTCTATAAAGTAACAGGAGATATGCAATGGCTCCGTACAGCCTATGATGTTATTAAAAGGTCAGTAGAACAAGATATTCTTAACGTCTATGATAATAAAACCGGTATGGTTAAAGGTGAATCATCTTTTCTTGACTGGAGGGAGCAGACCTATCCAAATTGGATGGAACCGGCCGACATCTATGAGTCAGAATGTCTGGGGACTAATGCCGTACATTTTAAGGCAAACATGGTTTTGTCGGATATGGCTGAAATATTAAATGAGAGAGATGTTGCAGAAAAGCATATTGATATTGCCCGGAAAATTAAAATGGGTGTCAATAAATATCTTTGGATGGATGATAAAGGCTTTTATAGCCAATATCTTTATGGCAGAAATTATAAAATCATCTCTTCGCGCTCCGAAGCTTTAGGTGAAGCCTTGTCTGTTATTTTCGGAATTGCCGATGATAAAAAGAGCAGGAGTATTGTCTCAAAGACACCGGTAACAAGTTTTGGTATTTCATGTATTTTCCCTCAGATTCCACATATTCCTCCGTATCATAATAATGCTGTGTGGCCTTTTGTCCAGTCTTACTGGGCTTTGGCATCAGCTAAGGCACAAAATGAAAAAGCTGTTTTGGAATCGATTGCTGCCATTTACCGTCCGACGGCAATGTTTCTTACAAATAAAGAGAACTTTGTTGCAGAGTCCGGTGACTATGCCGGAACTCAGATTAACTCCAGCAATATGTTATGGAGCCTGGCGGGAAATCTCGCATTGATATACAGAGTGTTTTTTGGTTTGAATTATTGTAAAGACTCACTTGTATTTACCCCTTTCGTGCCAAACGCATTCGATGGTAAGAGAACACTTAATAATGTGCGGGTACGCAGCGCAATTCTCAATATCGAGATGTCAGGATCAGGCAATAAGATAAGGGCATTTTATATTGACGGAAAACCCAGTTCCGAATTTAGTGTTCCCTACACATTGTCGGGTGTTCATTCAATAAAGATTATCCTGGAAAACAATAAAGCAAGAGGTGATTCAATAAATAGGGTTGAAAACAAGAATGCACCGGAAACTCCTGGTATTGATCTATGTAATGGAATATTGCGTTGGGATGTGATAAAAAATGCCAAAGCATATCTCATTATAAAAAATGGCAAGGCGTGGAAGAAAATATATGATAATTCAATTGAGATTGAGAGAGGTAGAGGGGGTGAATATCAGGTTGTTGCCATAGACAGTAATGGCATTGAGTCTTTTGCCACTGAACCGGTTGAGGATAATATCGAAAAAACTGATAAAATCGGAGAGTATAAGCAATATGTGGAAATTTCTAAAACTTCCAATATAAAAGTGGAGGTGCCTGTTTGTATTTCTGTTTCAGGAATATACTCAATAAGAGTGCGTTACGCAAATGGTTCCGGCCCGATTAATACAGACAATAAATGTGCTATAAGAACTTTAAAAGTCAATGGCCAAAAGGCCGGAGTTTTTGTTTTCCCTCAAAGAGGCACAAATGAGTGGTCCAATTGGGGATATTCAAATACATTACAGATTAAACTTAGAAAGGGAAACAACAAACTGGAGATATACTACGACCCTTTGAATGAGAATATGAATGGAGAAATTAATAATGCTTTATTGGATGCTTTAATTCTCTCGAAAAGGAGATGATTTTTGAGATTGTGATACTCCAGCTGTCGTGACTTGCAGCCTGTGGCTGCTGCGTCGGACCCGGTATCTTTTACTTACCCACACAAAAACAGTTTTTTCGCTTACGCTCAAAAATACTGTCGTTTATATGGATCATAAGTAAAAGTTGGGGACAGGGGTAACAAAATTTTATCTTTGCGTTACGAAAAAGGAAAGAGAAAAATGCAAAAGAGTGGTTATTCATTGTTGTTGCCGACAGGGATGTT
>JALOCI010000137.1 GCA_023227835.1 Bacteroidales bacterium | reverse complement strand
TCAAACGGCGCCCGACTCTGGCGGTTTTGGAGTTTCAGAAGGGAATTCAAGAAGTCTAGGGGTGGGGCCCCCGGGCGAAGCCCGTAGGGGCGGGGCAGGACGCTGCCCCGGGCAAGCGTTAGCGCGTCAGGCCGAAGGCGAAATGCCGGGGAGCGGTGGGTAACTGATGCACCGGTGGGCACCACCGGCTGTCCACACCTTTGTGGTGTGGGCAGATCAGTTATCCACGGCTCTCGAGATACCGGCGCGCTGCTGGACCTGCCCGGTTTTGGTCTGCCGCTCAGGCGGACTTCTCGGTCTCCTGCGGTGTTGGGATTGCAGCAGCTTTTGCCGACTTGGCACCACCGCGCAGCGACTCCCCCATCAAATTGAAGCGGTGATTCTTCTGCAGCACCCGGTCCAGAATCGCATCCGCTATGGTTGCGTCTCCAATCCACGCATGCCAGTGCTCAATGGGTAACTGGCTGGTGATGATCGTGGCCTTGTTGCCCGCACGGTCATCGATGATTTCCAGCAAGTCCGCTCGGGTCTGGCTGTCGATGCCAGCCATGCCCCAATCGTCAAGCAACAAGACATCTGTTTTTGCCAAGGCAATCAGCCACTTGCCAAAGCTGCCATTGCCGTGACGCACACGTAATTCCTCACCCAGGCGGGGCACCCGCTGGTACAGCGCACTGTGACCCCGCCTGCAAGCGTACTGCGCCAGGGCACAAGCCAGCCAGGTCTTGCCCGCACCCGTCAGGCCCGTGATCAACACACTGTGCCCACTCTCGATCCAATTGCCCAGCGCCAGGCTCATCACCGCACTGCGCTCCAGGCCCCGCCCGGCTCGGCTGTCAATGTCTTCAATGCACGCCTGCGGGTACTTGAGCCCGGCGGCCTTGAGCAGACGTGCCTGGCGCTTGTCACTGCGCCAATGCACCTCCCGGTCCACCAGCAGGGCCAGGCGCTCCTCAAAGCTCAAGCCCGTCATGCCAGCCTGGCTGAGCTGCTCCTGCAGGCCTGCGGCCATGCCAGCGAGTTTGAGACTGCGCAGTTGTTCCAATGTCGTGTTCATCATCATGGTGTGTTCCTTTGAATAGCTGTGGTCATGTCAGTGGTCATGTCAGTGGTCATGTCAGTGGTCATGTCAGTGGTAATGCGCTGCCCCGCGCACATTGGCGTGTGCCGGACTGACCCACTCGGGTGTCGTCTGGGGTACCACCTGATCGCGCCCGTTGAGCAAAATCTCGCGCACGTCGGCACTGCGGGTGCTCCCCAACTCCAGCGCGATCAAACTGGCCGCCTCCAGGCGTGCTTTGCCAAAGCGCTTGGCCAGCGACAGCAGGGCCAGACAGGCCCGGTAGCCATGCTCCGGGTGTTGGCGCATGGCCAGAATGCGCGTGACCAAACCGCCGGTGGCCACACCGATGTCTTGTCCCCAGTGAATCAGCCGCTCAGGGCTCCACTCCATGTGGGCACGGTGCGCCGCCGAGAGGTGTTCGGGCGCGGTGGTGAATCCTCCTTTGTGGGCGCAACGCGCATGGCTGGCCACCCGCTGGCCGCGGTGCAGCACCTCCAGCGTGCGCTGGGTCACGCGCACCTCCAGCGTTGCGCCCACCAGGGCGTGGGGCACGCTGTAGCGGTGGCCCTCGTACTCGATGTGCTGGTCAATGTGGACCTTCACCGTCTTGAACACCGCCCACTCCCAGGTCTGCAGTGGCAGGGCGCGCAGGGCCGGTGCGTCGATCTGCGCAAAGACACTGGCGCGGCACCCGCAGAGCTTCTGAAACGGCTTGTTGTTGAGCTGCACCAGCAGCGGTGCAATGGCCTCGTTGACATCATCGACGCTCTCCAGTCGGTGGTGACGCAGGCGCATCAGGATCCAGCGCTCGACCACCTGCACGGCCGATTCGGCCTTGGCCTTGTCCTGGGGCCGGCGGGGTCGCGCGGGCAGCACGGAGCAGCCGTAGTGGCGGGCAAAGTCCAGCACGGTGTCGTTGGCCCGGGGCTCGTAGCGGTCCGGGTTGACGATCATGGCCTTGGGGTTGTCGGGCACGATGAGCTCAGAACAACCGCCGTAAAAGCGCAGCGCTTGTGCGGTGGCTTCAAGCCAGTCGGCGGTGCTCTCTCTGGCTGTGGCGTAGGCAAACGTGTAGCCCGAGGCACCCAGGGCAGACACGAAGATGTGGGCACGTTCGCCGCTTGTCAGCGCCACGGTGGGGCCGCAATAGTCGATGAACATCTTCTCGCCGGCGCGATGGACTTGGCGCATGGAGCGTTTGAGGGTTTTGGCGAAGCGGCGGTAGTTCTCGCAGAACTGGGAGTAGCTGTGCACCGACGCGCCCGGGTGGCGCTCGCTGTGCTCTTGCCACAGCAGCATCAGGGTCATGCCTTTGCGGCGCAGCTCCTGGTGCAAGTAGCCATAGTCGGGGGCCACAAAGCTGCTGGCACGCTGGGGCGCGCCCATCAGACGGGTGTGCAGTGCCGTCTCGTCCAGGGCTTGGACTTGGGGCCATTGCAGG
>JALOCI010000136.1 GCA_023227835.1 Bacteroidales bacterium | reverse complement strand
ATCCCGAAGATCTTGGTGAGGCCGTCCAGATCCGCAATGTCGTAGGTGGCCGAGTCGGTGACGTCGGCCGCGGTCATGTGGAACGCGGCGGCGACGGCGCCGGCCCCGATGTTGATGTCGATGTGCATGCCGTCGGTCATCGCCCACGGCCCCGCGGTGCCCGGGCCGACCTGCGCCGGCGTGGCGCCGGTGCTGCTCGTCTGGAGCATCTTCGATCCCACGGTCGCGGTGTAGCTCGCCGGGTTGGTCAGGTCGGTGAAGTGACAGGTCCGGCCGATCCAGGCGAACGACCCGCCCTGGTAGAAGAACCCGTACACCGCCACGGCGAGATCCGACCAGGTGGTGAATCCGCCGAACGTGCGCACGTATTCGTCCCACGCCGTGGTCAGCGTGCGGTCGGCTATCGGTCCGCGCTCGGCCAGGCCGAGGGCCAACAGCACGGCGCTGGGGAGCGCCGGGACCGACGGGATCGCCGGCTCCTCCTCCAGGATCACGATTTTGCTTGCAAGTAGCTCGGTGCTCGCCATGGGCTCCTCCGTTCAGGCCGCCGCGCCGGCGGTCGGTGTTCCTACTTTCGGTCCGTCCGTTTTCCTGCGCTGTGCCTGGTCTCTACCTTGGGCGCCGGCTTCGGCCCCCCCGCGGTGGCCCTTCTCGGCGGCGTCGAAATGCGCACCTCGATGGACCTGAGCCGCTTGGCGATCTGGACGTCCGGCGCCTCCAGGACCTCGCCGGGCAGGTCGGACAGCTCGGCGGGGCTGGGCGGCAGCAGGAGGCTGGAGGGAACCCCCGTGGCCTTGTTGCACAGGCAGCGGCCCAGGCGGACGCACACCACGGCGTGCGGCAGCACGAACGAAAGCACGCGGCCGGTGCGGTTTTTCAAGGTGACGGTCGGTTCCATGGGCTTGCCTCCTGCTATGGTCCGGTCTGGGTTTCTTGTCCGATCGTCTCGGTCTCCCAACCGTACTGCACGAGTGTATCAAAGTCGCCCGCGAGTTGCACCCCCTTTATCAAAAGCCCGCAACTGATCAGCCGCAGATCGTCGGGGTGCGGTGCCGTTCCCACCTCGGGGAACCTGTCCCAGGGCATGGTGAACGGGTGCCGGTGCAGCGGGCTGGCTGGGTCGTTCGGGTCCTCCCGCACGTCCACCGTGGTGATCTCGCGGAACATCTCGGCGATCGCCGCGGCCATGGCGAGCGCCGGCCGCGTCCCGCTGATCCAGGCGTTCACGTCGAACCCCAGATCGACGGTCACGGGGACGGGTGCGCGCCCCCACACGCGAGGGTCGGTCGGGTCCCTCGCCTCGTCCTCGCGGTTCACGGTGCTGAACCTGTTGATCGGCATGCGGGGCCCGACCAGGTACACCACTGGGGCCTCGGCTTTCGCTCGCGCCACGTGCGCCGGGTCGTCGCTGTAGTCGCGGCCAGACACGACCACGGTGTTCTCCAGCACGTGGATCCTGAACAGGTTGATCAGCGACTCCACCACGCGGGTGAGGTGCCCTGAACCGTCCAGCGCCGGGCGTCGGTACGTGTACGCCCGCAGGACCGTGACGTGCTCGTGGAAGATCTCGGCGCCCATGTCGTCCAGGTTCGCCACGCGCACGGTGGCCTGCCGCGGCAGCGCGATCGCGGGGTCGGTCCAAGTCGGGACGGTGGCGAGGATCAGCGAGCTGGTGGCGGCAGCCGCCCACGGTGCGCGCACGCCGTCGAACGTCACCTTGACGGTCACGGGCTCGGCGCCGCCCAGGTAGCCGATCGGAGGTGGGGCGCCCGGGAGCCGGAAGTTGGACCCGGTGATCTGCACGACGTTGCGCCCTCGGGTGAGGCCGCCGTTCGGTGTGATCGCTGTGAACGTCGGGATCGCCATTACTTCTTACCCTTGCCCTTGCTCCTGCTCCCGCCGCCCTTCCCCTTGCTCTTGGTGATCCCCGTCATCTTGCCGATCGCGTTGAACCCCTTGCCGGCGAACTTGAAGACCTTTTTGATCGGCTTCTGGAACTTGCCGAACCCCATCTGCCGCGCGATTTCCTTCAGGGCTCGCCCCTCGGCGCCGCTTTTCCAGGCAGCGAACGAGGGCCGCATGAACGGCCGCTCGGGCACGCCGGGATGCTTCAGGATGAACGTGCGCGGGGACAGGTTGTGCGCGAAGACCCCGCGGTTGAACATGGCCCGCCACCAGGCGCGCAGCTTGTTCGACACCGGGATCATGAAGGGGCGCGTGCCGAACTCGTGGATCTCGGCGATGTTCACCAGGTCCTTGCCGTCCTTGGACCGCTTGCCGCGGTTGATCCCCACGAACACGGCGATCTCGGCGGACAGCGGCAGCGGCGTGACGTTGATCGACCCGATGAGGTCGCCCTTGTCGATCAGCGCCTTGCTGCTCTTTTTCATTTTCTTGGTGCTCGCGGCCAGCGGCTTGAACGCCTTGCCGCCTGGGGCCTGCCCGCGGATCCCCAACTTCATGAGGCGGGCGAGCGCCTGGCCCTCCCGCAGGATGGTGCAGCGGATCGCCGG
>JALOCI010000064.1 GCA_023227835.1 Bacteroidales bacterium | reverse complement strand
CATAATGCCTTTCTTGCAACAATCTGAAAACAAGGCACAAAGAAAAATTATCCTGGATGCCTATCTTAATAGATGCAATAATGGTAATACCAATGACAATAAAGAGGTTATCAGAAAGCTTATATCATTGCGTCTGAAAAAAGCGCAAATATTAGGTTACGAGACTTTTGCACAATATCAGCTTGATGACAGAATGGCGAAGACTCCAGAAGCGGTATACGAACTCCTGAATAAACTTTGGGAACCGGCATTGAATTCGGCTAGGAATGAGTTGGCTGATATGAGGTCTATCGCTGATGCGGATGGTGTGAAAGGTGATTTGGGTGCAGAAGACTGGAGATATTACTTTGAAAAAAGTATGGCAAAGAAGTTCAATCTCAGTGATTCTGAACTAAGACCTTATTTTAAGCTGGAAAATGTCAGGGAGGGTATATTCTATGTAGCTAATCAGCTTTATGGGATAACATTTACCAAACTTGAAACTGTTCCAATGCCAAATGACGAGACAACGGCATTTGAGTGTAGGGATGCAGATGGTTCACATCTTGGAATTCTTTTTATGGATATGTTTGCCAGACCCGGAGAGAAAAGAGGGGGAGCATGGTGCAGCAGTTTCCGTTCTCAAACCTATGAAAATGGACAAAGGGTGGCACCACTTATGATTATTGTCGGTAATTTCACAAGACCTACAGGAAATGAGCCTGCTTTATTAAGCATAGACGAAACTGAAACCATGTTTCATGAATTTGGCCATGCATTGGCCGGATTGCTTAAAAATGTACATTACAACGGAGTAGGAGGAATGACGAGAGATTTTGTAGAATTACCGTCGCAAATCATGGAACACTGGGCGTTTGAGCCTATTGTGCTAAAGAAGTATGCAAGGCACTATAAGACAGGAGAGGTTATCCCGCAAGAACTTATAGATAAAATGGTTAATTCTGGCAAATACGGCCAGGGATTTGCCACAACAGAGTACCTTGCTGCATCACTGCTTGACATGGATTATCACATTCTGAAAAACATTCCTTCGGACTTCGATGTTCTCTCTTTCGAGAACAAGGTATTAAAAGAGAGAGGCCTGATTTCACAGATTCCTCCGCGTTACAGAAGCACCTATTTCCAACACACCTTTACGGGAGGATACACTGCAGGTTATTATTCATATATCTGGGCAGAAGTACTGGATAGTGATGCATATGAGGCATTTCTTGAAACAGGAGATATTTTTAACAAAACCGTGGCGTCAAAATTCAGAAAGGAGATTCTCGAAAGAGCAGGTCAGGACGATGCAATGACTCTCTATGTCAACTTCAGAGGGAAGAAGCCAGGTATTGAGCCGCTGCTTAAAAACAGGGGACTCCAATAATGTTATATACTCCGCAGAACATTTTACTAGCTGGATCAGTACTTTTTTGACAAGTTTTTTTGCCAGCAGGGCATTGTAAATGAAACAGATAGATTCGTCACGCTGTCTTTGTCAGAATCAATGTTGCTTACAGCTGTAATGTCATCTACAGATTTTGCATCAGCTTTTCTATCTCTTTTACCTTTAAGAAAAATATCAAACCGAGCAAAACACTATATATCATGGATCGGGTTAAAAGGTGTTGTTCCGATAATTTTTGCCACATACCCTTTAACAGCCGGATTGGAAAATTCAGGACATAATTTAATATTGTTTCTTCCGTTACGTCAATATCATTAATAATACAGGGAACGATAATAAACTATTCGGCAGAAAAACTAAAATTGTCCAATCCTCCGGAATAACTATATTTGTGAAACATCTGAATTAAACTTTAAAACTTAATATGACAGAATTCTGGGGGACAATTGGTGCGTCGATTGTCTGGTTTAGCAACTGGATATGGGGTATGCCCCTGTTTTTATTATTAATTGGAGGAGGTTTTGGATTTCTTATATACTCCGGATTTGTACCTTTCCGGTATTATGGCAGGGCACTAAAATCGTTGAAAAAGAAGGAAAATGATGCACCGGGGCAGATAAGCTCTTTTGAAGCCCTGACAAGTGCGATTGCCGCAACTGTTGGTATGGGCAATATCTCAGGAGTGGCGGTTGCAATAACAATGGGAGGGCCCGGAACGATATTCTGGATGTGGGTAAGTGCTGTTGTCGGTATGGCCACTAAATTTTTTGAGGGGACTCTTACAATAATGTTTAAAGGGAAAGACTCCAACGGAGAACCGCAAGGTGGTCCTATGTATATGATTACCCAAGGACTGGGGCCGAAATGGAAACCTATGGCAATATTTTTCTCGATTTTCGGACTTGTAGGGACATTGTGCCTTATGCAGGCGAATCAGCTGACAGAGGCATTAATTGCCACATTTGTAACTCCTAATGGCGTAGAGAGTTCTTTCGGGCTTAAACTTGGAATAGGCATTTTTATATGTTTGCTTGTATCCGTTGTGGTTCTTGGGGGCATTCAAAGAATATCCAAAGTTTCTGCCAGACTTGTACCAACTATGGTAGGGTTCTATTTTATACTTGTAGGATATATTATCTTAACCAATTTATCTGCTGTACCGAATGTTTTTTATGATATTTTCTCTCAGGCATTTGAATTCAAAGCAGGGTTAGGAGGCCTTGCCGGTTCTGCAATTGTAATCGGAGCAAGAAGAGCTGCCTTTGTAAATGAAGCTGGTGTAGGAACAGCCTCTATGATGCATGGGGCATCAAAGAATACTGAGCCTGTAAGAGAAGGTCTTGTGGCGATGATAGGCCCTTCAATAGACTCCGGATTGGTTTGTACTCTTACCGCGTTGGCAATTCTTATAAACGGACAGTATGAAGTCTCTCAGATTCAGGGGATCCAAATGGCTATTAACTCGTTTGAGACATCTATCCCGGGACTGGGCAGTTACCTTCTTATGATGATGGCAATAATCTTTGCCTTCTCAACAATGTTTTCGTATTCATACTACGGTGTGAAATGTACCAACTATCTTTTCGGTGCAAAATATGCCGGCTATTATAATTATTTCTTTTTAATCATGCTGGTTGTAGGTGCCGTGATTTCACTTGATGTTGTAGTAGGCGTTATTGACAGTGCTTATGCCCTTATGGCCATTCCAACAATGATAACATTAATTATACTCGCTCCTAAAGTTAAGAGGGAGATGAAAAAATACTTTGCTAACAACAAATAATTTATGAATCCAGAACTCCTTATTACAAAAAAATTAAAAGAGGCTGTCTTTAAACTCTATGGTATTGATGCCGGAAAAGAGATTTTCCAGACACAAGCAACACGGAAAGAGTTTGAAGGCGACATTACAGCCGTGATGTTTCCTCTGTTGAAATATTCAAAGAAAACCCCTGAAATGACCGGTCTCGAAGTCGGTACTGTCATCAAGCAGATTTCACCAGAAGTTGAATCCTTCAATGTCGTAAAGGGTTTTCTTAATATAAAACTCTCCTCTCGTTTTTGGTATGATTCTTTCAGCTCTATTGCTGAATCAAAAGATTTCGGTCAGGCTCCCCCTTCAGGAAAAAGTGTCATGGTCGAGTTTTCATCTCCAAACACTAACAAGCCATTGCATCTCGGTCATATAAGGAACAATCTTCTTGGTTGGTCTGTGGCTAAGTTACTTGAAGCTAACGGACACAATGTTATTAAAGTTAATTTAGTAAATGACAGGGGTATACATATTTGCAAATCTATGCTTGCATGGCAGAGAGAATCTAATGGTGAGACACCTCAGACTTCCGGAATTAAAGGAGATCATTTAGTAGGCAAGTATTATGTGGCATTTAACAATGCTTTGAAAAGAGAGGTGGAACAGATTGTCGCTGAAGGGGTTTCAAAAGAAGAGGCAGAGAAATCAGCTAAAATTCTTCAGGACGCACAGAGTATGCTGGTTAAGTGGGAAGAGGGAGACAAGGAGGTTCGGAATCTGTGGTCTACAATGAATTCGTGGGTATATGATGGATTCAATGCCACATATAAAAGGTTGGGAGTGGAGTTTGATAAAACCTATTATGAATCTCAGACATACCTTCTTGGCAAGTCTCTGGTTAACGAGGGGCTCAAAAGAGGCGTATTCTACGAAAAGGATAATGGCTCTGTCTGGTGTGATTTAACTGCAGACGGACTGGATGAAAAACTATTGCTGAGATCAGACGGTACCTCTGTATACATGACACAGGATTTGGGTACTGCACATCAACGTTTCTCAGAGTACAAACTTGACGAACATATTTATGTGGTGGGAAATGAACAGAACTACCACTTTCAGGTTCTTAAACTGATATTAAAGAAACTTGGCTTTGACTGGTCGGATTCTATCTACCATTTATCATACGGTATGGTAGAACTTCCTGAGGGTAAAATGAAATCAAGGGAGGGAACTGTCGTAGATGCTGATGACCTGATTGAAAATATGGTTTCAACAGCCAGAGAGACATCTTTGGAGTTGGGAAAACTTGAAGATATGTCAAAAAAAGATCAGGATGAGCTTTTCGAGACACTTGGATTAGGAGCATTAAAATACTTTATAATAAAAGTCGATCCTAAAAAAACAATGCTTTTCGACCCTAAAGAATCCATTGATTTTAATGGAAATACAGGTCCGTTCATACAATACACCCATGCCAGGATTAAATCGATTCTGAGAAAGGCTGCTGATCTAGGTTATACTCCATCTCTATACGGCGCCACATTTGGTGATAAGGAGATTCAGATTATAAAACTTCTTAACACATTCCCTGACAAGATTGCAGAGGGAGGAAAAGAACACTCTCCTGCAATAATAGCAAATTACTGCTATGATCTGGCAAAGGAGTTCAATCAGTATTATCACGAAGTTTCAATACTCAAAGAGACCAATGAAGAGTTAAGAGATCAACGGCTGATGATGATTCTTCAGATTGCAAAAGTACTTTCAAAGGGGATGGGCATACTTGGTATATCATTGCCTGAGCGAATGTAAAATGGCCATTAATATCGATAATCTGATCCCAACCTCAAAAAAAGAGGTGGAGGCTCTCGGATGGGATTATATTGATGTTATAATCTTTTCCGGGGATGCCTTTATTGATCACCCTTCATTTGGTACGGCTGTTATTGCAAGAGTCCTTTTAAATGAGGGATTCAGAGTAGCTGTTGTACCTCAGCCAAACTGGAGAGATGACCTACGGGACTTCAAAAAACTTGGTGAACCTAGACTTTTCTTTGGTGTTAATGCCGGCGTAATGGATTCTATGATAAATCATTACACTGCAAATAAAAGGCTAAGAAGCAATGATGCATATACTCCTGAAGGAAAGGCTGGGCAGAGGCCGGATTATGCTGTGACAGTCTATACAAAAATATTGAAGAAGCTCTATCCTGCTACTCCTGTTATCATCGGTGGAGTAGAAGCATCCTTAAGACGGTTCTGCCATTATGATTACTGGCAAGATTCTCTGAAACCATCAGTACTCATCGAGTCATGTGCAGATTTGCTTGTATACGGAATGGGCGAAAAACCGATTATAGATATTGCCCGGAAAATACAAACGGGAGCTGCCATGCAGGAGCTTTATCTGATACCACAGGTGGCTTATGTGGCGGAATATGAAGATAATGGCGTGAAAGACAGAATTCTTTTACATTCATATGAAGAGTGTCTGAGAAGTAAGATGGCTTTTGTGGAAAATTTCAATATAATTGAGGGTGAGTCTAACTCTTTACACCCAAGGCACATTGTAGAGCCTTCAGACGGTAAATTTGTACATGTAAATCCCCCGTATGACCTGCTGACGTCTGAGGAGCTGGATTCATACTACGACCTGCCATATTCGCGCAAACCGCATCCAAGGTATAAAGATAAACAGATATCGGCATATGAGATGATTAAATTCTCAATTAATACTCATCGGGGATGTTTTGGGTCTTGCAGTTTTTGTACAATATCTGCCCACCAGGGTAAATTTGTACAATCCCGGTCAGAAACATCGATTTTATCTGAGGTCACCAAAATGGTATCTATGGAGGAATTCAAGGGGGTCATATCCGATATTGGAGGACCAACAGCCAATATGTATAACATGAGAGGTAAGAATATTGATTTGTGTTATAACTGTAAAAGGGATAGCTGTATTTTTCCTGCTATTTGTAAGAATCTTAATAGGAATCTTGCTCCTCTTATTGAATTATACGAAAGCGTGCAAAACGTTGCGGGAGTCAGAAAGGTTTTTATTGGCAGCGGTATAAGATATGATTTGATATTAAATGAAAGAGGGTATCTTGACGAAACGTGCCGTATCTACTTTAAGGATCTAGTCACCAAACATACCTCTGGACGACTGAAAATTGCACCTGAACATACAGAAAAAGGGGTACTTGATAATATGGGTAAACCGTCCTTTTCATCATTCAGGTTTCTAAGGTCGGAATTTGAAAAGATAAACAGGGAGGCAAATTTAAAATATCAGCTTATTCCTTATTTTATTTCAAGCCATCCTGGCTGTAAAATGAGTGATATGAAGGCTTTATCAGAGAATCAGGATCTTTCTGGTATCACGTTGGAGCAAGTTCAGGACTTCACACCTACACCAATGACCAGATCATCTGTCGCGTATTATACCGGTGTTGATCCTAAAACTTTGAAAAACATATTTGTAGAAAGAAATCCGAAAGAGAAACAAAGGCAAAAATCATTTTTTTTTAAGAAAAAGAATTAAAATGGGTTGTATTATAAAAATTTGCACTATAATTGCAGCCCAAACAGTATTGAACCCACTTTAGTAATGGATAAGAAGAGTAATACTACTAAAATGAATTCGACAAAGCGCAGAGCTGTAATTAGTTATGCCAATATGAACCCTGAGCTCATGGCTGCTTTTAAAGAGAAGTATCCAAAGGGCTATGCGGATTACATGGGAGAGATTTTCAAGGTGGATAAACCTGATGGAACTTTCTTCTATGCAATTTCTCTGGAAGTCCCTGATGCTATTTATCTTGTAAAGATTGACGTCAAAATAGATGACTATGAGGATGCAGAACAGGGATTATTTGGTTCAGGAATTTCTGACGATGACGGAGATGAACCGGATGAATTTCCAGATGACGATGCTGCACCTGCTTTTGCAGACGAGGAAGATCCCGAAGACTAATCTATTTTCTGCATTTAACTTTTGTCAGGCTGGGTATTTATTCAGCCTTTTTTTGTATTTTCGTGTTATATATGACATCATTATCAGATAATCTGAAAAATAAAATCCATGAGATGCCGGAGAGTAACAAAATGCTCTTTCTGGCACTTATAGTAGGCTTATGCAGCGGTTTGGCCGCAGTTACTCTTAAATACTCAATTTATTATGTCAGCCAGTTTCTCAAAGGCTGGTTTAGTGGGGTTTCTGAAAGTTGGCCCTACCTTGTATACCCCGGTTTAGGAATGCTGGTCTCATTTTTGTTTGTAAAGTATATTGTCAAGGACAATATCAGCCATGGTGTAACTAAGGTTCTGAAAGCTGTTGCAAAGCATGAATCAAAGATAAAAAGTCATAACGTATGGAGCTCTTTGGTCTCCAGTTCAATTACTATCGGATTTGGCGGATCTGTAGGTGCTGAGGCTCCTATAGTATATACCGGTGCTGCGATAGGTTCAAATCTGGCTCAAAAATTAGGCCTGTCATATAAGAATATGACAATCCTGCTTGGTTGTGGTGCAGCCGGAGCCGTTGCAGGTATTTTTAAAGCTCCTCTTGCTGGTATTTTGTTCACTCTTGAGATACTGATGTTTAATATCTCGATGACCTCAATTGTCCCTTTAATTGTATCTGCAGTTACTGCTGCTACTGTATCATTCATCTGTCTTGGAGAATCTGTCGTCTTTAGTAACAGCATTCAGATTTTTCATATGAAGAACATCCCGTTTTATATAATTCTGGGAGTTGTCTGCGGTGTTTTTTCGCTTTATTTCATGAGGACGACCCTGTTTATGGAAGATAAGATAAGAATGATTAAAAGACCGTATTTACGATGGATTATTTCGGCATTATCTCTGGGCCTTCTTATTTTTCTATTCCCTCCCTTATATGGTGAAGGATATGACTCTTTAACATTTTTATTAAATAATAATACTGATCAGGCTATAGGTACTACTGTATTTGGAAGCCTGCTAAGCAACCCTTGGGCAATTCCGATTTTCTTTCTTGCTGTCCTTATACTTAAGGTTTTGGCAATGTCTTTGACTAACGCCGGAGGGGGGGTCGGAGGAACTTTCGGACCGACTCTTATTGTAGGGGGATTGTTAGGTTTTGTTTTTAGCAGAATAGTTAATTTAGCTGGAGGATATGATATCCCGGAAGCGAACTTCACTCTTGTCGGTATGGCCGGACTTATGGCCGGAGTTATGCAGGCCCCAATGACTGCAATATTTTTAATAGCTGAAATAACAGGAGGTTATGTCTTATTTTTGCCGCTGATTATTGCTTCGGTAGTCTCTTTTGCTACAATGAGAAGGTTTGAAACGTACTCTATATATACAAAAAGAATCGCCAATCAGGGAGATTTACTGACACATGACAGTGATAAGGCAGTACTTACATTGTTAAAGACAGCAGATTTAATTGAAACTGATTTTATCACAATAGAGCCTCAGAGATACCTTAGGGATCTTGTAAATGTAATAGCAAATTGCAAAAGAAATGTTTTTCCGGTTGTTACTTCAGATGGTTATTTTGCCGGAATTATTTTACTTGACGATATCCGTCATATAATGTTCGATCTATCGCTATATGATACAAAACAGGTGTCAGATATTATGGTTGAACCACCGGCTTATGTATACGAAAGAGAGAAGATGGAATCCGTTATGAAGAAATTTGAAGAGAGTAAGGCGTGGAATCTTCCGGTTATAGATCTGGAAGGCCACTATAAGGGATTTGTCTCCAAATCTAAAATCTTCTTTGCTTACAGAGAACAATTACAACAAGTTTCACATGAATAGCATATATATTAAATACATCTGTTCTACAATGTCAATTTCTGCATGGCAGGTGGAACATTGTATACAGCTTTTTGATGAAGGAGCCACAATCCCTTTTATTTCCAGATACAGAAAAGAGAGGACAGGAGCACTGGACGAGGTTCAGGTCTCAGAGATCAAGCATTACTATACCCGGTTCATAGAATTGGACAAAAGAAAGTCTGCCATTATAAAGAGTATTGAAGAGCAGGAGAAGATGACGGATGATCTGAGAGCCGCTATCGATGAGACATTGGATATAAACAGGCTTGAAGATATATACCTTCCGTATAAGCCAAAGAGAAAGACAAAAGCATCCATTGCCAAGGAGAATGGATTGGAACCTTTGGCAACTCTTATATTTTCCTTTAAAGTTAATGATTGCGAAAAGGCTGCATATAATTATCTTAATGACACTATAGATAATATTGATAAGGCTCTTTCCGGAGCAAGGGATATAATTGCTGAATGGATAAGTGAGCATCCTGTAATAAGGCAGCAATTAAGAGCAAACTACCTTAGAAAAGCTAAAATTTGCTCATCACCTCAAAAAAAAGTTCAAGATGAGGATTCCAGCAAGTACAAAAACTATTTTGATTTCAGCGGCAATTTGGGTAATATCCCTTCTCACAGGTTGCTGGCCATATTAAGGGGCGAGAAAGACGGAGAACTTACAATCAAGATTGAGCCTGATACAGATGAATCGATTGAAATTATAAAAAGACAGATATTACCTAGAGATGCAAGTTATAGTAAAAGCACTCTGCAGCAGATCACAGGTGCTATAGACGATTCATACAAAAGACTCCTGAATCCCTCTATTGAGAATGAAACCTTACGCATAGCAAAAGAAAAGGCAGATCTGGAGTCTGTAAAAGTATTCGGGGAGAATCTTACTGCACTCTTACTCGCTCCTCCTGTAGGTCAAAAGAGGGTTCTTGCCATTGATCCGGGCTTTAGAACCGGATGTAAGGTGGTGTGTCTTGATGCTCAGGGAAGGTTACTCCATAATGATACCATCTTTCCGCACCCTCCTCAGAATGACAAGATATCCTCAATAAAAAAAATATCAAACTTAGTTGAATCATATAAAATTGAGGTTATTGCAATAGGAGACGGTACAGCAAGCCGTGAAACAGAATCGTTCATAAAGAAAATAGCTTTACCATCTTCAATTCAGGTATATGCTGTAAGTGAGGATGGAGCATCTGTTTATTCCGCCTCATCTGTAGCAAGAGAGGAGTTCCCGGATTATGATGTTACTGTAAGAGGTGCTGTTTCAATAGGAAGAAGAGCAATGGACCCGCTTGCAGAATTGGTTAAGATTGATCCTAAGTCACTTGGCATCGGACAATATCAGCATGATGTTGATCAGACTCTTTTAAAAGAGATGCTGGATAACACAGTTGAAAGTTGTGTAAATAGAGTCGGTGTTAACCTTAACACAGCCAGCAAGCATCTTCTCAGCTATGTATCGGGAATTGGGCCATCTATTGCTCAGAGTATTGTAGATTACCGGGATAAAAACGGCCCTTTCAGATCACGTCTGGAGCTAAAAAAAGTAAAACGTCTTGGAGACAAAGCTTTTGAACAGTGTGCTGGTTTTTTAAGAATACCAGATTCTGAGAATCCTCTTGATAATTCTGCTGTTCATCCCGAGAGATATGCATTGGTCGAGAAGATGGCTAAGGATATAAAGAGATCTATTTCGGATATTATCAATGATGAATTAACTAGAAAACAACTTGATATAAAACGTTATGTTGCTGAAGATGTAGGACTTCCTACATTGAATGATATTATGGCTGAACTCGCCAAACCGGGAAGGGATCCTCGCCAGTCAGCAAAGGTGATGGAGTTTTCTCCGGATATTCAAACGATTGAAGATCTCCGTGTAGATATGCTACTTCCTGGTATTGTGACAAATATCACGAATTTTGGAGCATTTGTTGATATTGGCATAAAGCAGGACGGCCTTATACATATTTCTCAAATGGCCGACAAGTATATCTCTAACCCTGCCGATGTTGTTAAACTGCAGCAACATGTTAATGTAAGGGTGATAGAAGTAGATCTGAAAAGAGGTCGTGTCCAGTTAAGTCTCAGGACGAAATAACCCTCTTCTCTTTTTGCGCAATTATTACGCCGGCTATAACTATTATTATGCCGACAACTTTACTCGTACTCATATTCTCCTGTCCCAACATATACGCTCCGTAGGCTGAAATGGCAGGTATCAGTGATGTGAAAATATTTGTTCTTGCAACACCAAGCACCTTTATTGAATTGACAAAGAGTATGAATGCAAGCGCCGAACAGAGAGCGGCAAGAGCTATTATCGGAATTATTATTTCTGTACTTAAAACACGCTCCGGGGAGAATTCTTTAAAGTCATAACTCAAAAACAGAGGCAGAAAATAAAACATCCCTATAATATTCTGATATGTTACAATAGTATAACTGTTATACTTAGCCGCAAGTCTTTTTACAACAACTGAATAACCTGTTGCAGAGAAGACCGCTAGAAACAGTAATATTACACCATTGATATGAGCTCCGTTGCCCCATCCGTTTTCAAGTACTACCAGAAGTATTCCGGGAAGAGTTATTGCTATTCCGAAAATATTAAGTTTTGAGATTCTTTCTTTGTATATCCATATACCGGCAATCAAAGAAAAAATAGGTATTGTTGCTATAACTATAGCCCCCAGAGTGGGAGAGTTCACTGCTTTTAACCCGAAAGTCTCTCCAATGAAGTAAAGAAACGGTTCAAAAAGAACTAAAAGCAATAACCACGGAATATCTCGCCTGGCTATCTTCTGCAGACGTTTTATTGAGAGTGATACGATTGTCAGTATAATGGAAGCAATAACTATTCTGAAAAACACTATCGTATATACCGGCACTTCAATCTGAAGCAGCATATTGGTCCAGATAAAAGAGAATCCCCATAATATTATTGCTGTTGTGACAGATATGAAAACTACAGGTGAGTACTTATTTCCCATAATTGAATTCTAATCTTTTTCCGGCTTTTCTTCCTGTAAGCTTCCCATTCTCGACAATGTGCTGACCATTTACAAAAGTGTGAATTATAGAAGAACTGAAACTCTCTTTTTTGAATGGAGACCATCCGCATTTATAAGCAGGATTCTTTGTAGTTATGCAGTCTTCAAGGTCTGGATTGAATATCATAATATCAGCGTAATATCCCTCTCTTATGTATCCCCTGTCTTTAATTTTAAAATTAGCTGCGGGAGAGTGGGAGAGTCTGTCAATTACATCAAATTGTGAAAAATGTCCGGCTTTATGCAGATCCCACATAATTTGAAAGCTGTGTTGAACGAGAGGTAGCCCTGACGGAGCCTTCAGGTATCCTTCTGATTTCTCTTCCATGGTGTGAGGTGCATGATCAGTCGCAACTACTTTGATTGTGCCCTCTTTAACTGCCTTTATTATGGCTGTTTTGTCTCTCTCCTCCTTTATTGCCGGATTACATTTCATTAAACTTCCATAAGAGTCGTAATCGGATTTGTCCAGTAGCATGTAATGTACACAAACCTCACCGGTAATTGCGGGATTCTTCAGGGATGCCTCTTTTATTATCTCTATCTCTTCAGCCGTACTTATGTGAAGTATATGTAAACGGCTGTGATGTCTGACCGCAAGTTCCACAGCTTTTTGTGTGGACTTTATACAAGCTTCGCGGCTTCTTATGTATGGGTGTTCAGAAAACGGAATGTTATCTTGATATTTCTCCCTCGCAATTCTGAGATTTTCCTGAATAATGGGTTCATCTTCACAATGAGTAGCTATTAAAATTTTACACTCTTTGAAAATCCTCTGCAGCATAATCGGATCATCGACAAGCATATTTCCCGTAGATGAGCCCATAAAGACCTTTATTCCACACGTGAATTCCGGATTGACCTTGTTTAGTTCTTCAATATTGCTATTGGTTGCTCCCAAATAGAAAGACCAGTTTGCAAATGAGCTTCGGCTTGCTATTTCATTTTTTGCCTCAAGCAATTCTATTGTTGTAGTAGCCGGATTGTTGTTTGGCATGTCCATGTATGACGTTACACCACCCAATACTGCAGCGGCACTCTCGCTCTCGATATTCCCTTTATGTGTATTCCCGGGTTCTCTGAAGTGCACCTGGTCATCAATAATACCTGGAACAATATTCATTCCTTCGGCATCAATTATAACATCAGCATCAGGCAAAGATTCCCCGGAATGAATAATCTTGTTAATTCTATCATCAACCAATAAAAGACTTCCTTTATATGAAAGTCCTTCATTGATTATATTTCCGTTATTTATAAGTATTGACATAAAGTTAATTTGTCTTTTTTGGCTTTATCCTCCTTAA
>JALOCI010000018.1 GCA_023227835.1 Bacteroidales bacterium | reverse complement strand
GTTGACCTCCTCATATTTCTTGAGGTAGTGCAGGAGGGTGTGCAGGAGGTTATGGATCTGCTCAAAAAATATGAGGAGGTCAACAATAAATTTGCAGAACCGATGGAGGATGATGAGATGAACAAACTTATCGAACTTCAGGGCGAACTGACTGATAAGATTGACCATGTAAATGGCTGGGATATAGATTCAAAACTTGAGAGAGCAATGGATGCCCTGCAATGTCCGGACCCTTCGGCATCAGTTAAGACTCTAAGCGGTGGCGAGAGAAGGCGTGTGGCTTTATGCAGGTTGCTTTTAAGAGAGCCGGATGTACTCCTTCTGGATGAGCCGACCAACCACCTCGATACGGAGAGTATACAGTGGCTTGAGGCACATCTTCAACAATACAAGGGAACTGTGATAGCAGTTACCCACGACCGTTATTTCCTCGACAATGTTGCAGGATGGATACTTGAACTTGACCGTGGAGAGGGAATTCCGTGGAAGGGCAATTACTCGTCGTGGTTGGATCAGAAGACAACAAGACTGGCGATGGAAGAGAAACAGGAGACCAAGAGAAAGAAAACGCTGGAACGAGAGCTTGAGTGGGTACGGATGGCTCCTAAGGCCAGACACGCAAAATCCAAGGCACGTCTGTCACAGTATGAAAGAATGCTCAATGAGGATGGAAAAGCCAAGGATGAAAAGCTCGAAATTTTTATCCCTAACGGGCCACGTCTTGGAGACAATGTAATTGAGGCTGTTGGTGTAACAAAATCTTTCGGAGATAAGGTACTCTTCGAAAACCTCAACTTCAAATTACCTCCGGCAGGAATTGTTGGCATCATCGGCCCAAATGGTGCAGGCAAGACTACCTTGTTCAGGCTTATTATGGGTTACGAAACGCCGGATAAGGGAACTTTCTCTATCGGAGAGACCGTGAAGGCAGCCTACGTTGACCAGCAACACAAACAGATAGATCCTGAAAAAACTGTATATCAGACAATAGCAGACAACTCTGAATTTGTGAAACTTGGCAATAAGGAGGTAAATGCAAGGGCCTATGTGTCAAGATTCAACTTCTCCGGAGCAGATCAGGAGAAAAAGTGCGGGGTACTCTCCGGAGGTGAGAGGAACAGGTTGCATCTTGCCCTTACCCTAAAGGAGGAGGCCAATGTGTTACTGCTTGACGAGCCTACAAATGACGTGGATGTAAATACAATAAGGGCTCTGGAGGAGGGTCTGGAAAATTTTGCCGGTTGTGCTGTCGTAATTTCACATGACAGATGGTTCCTTGACAGAATCGCAACTCACATCCTTGCCTTTGAAGGTGACTCAAATGTATATTTCTTCGAGGGCAGCTACTCTGAATATGAGGAGAACAAGAAGAGACGTCTTGGTGATCTCACGCCAAAAAGATTTAAGTATAAGAAGTTGATGGAGTAGTATCAGCTGTTGAGCTCCAACCACCTGTCACTCTTTATTTCAATCAATGAAATAACCTCTCCGATTCTTACAGATTTATCTGTGAGATCTTTAGGTGACAAAATACCGGACGAGAGAGCGGCCTCAAGGTCGCTCTTCTCTTTTTCAAGAGACTCTATCTCTGATTCAAGAGCTTCGAGTTCGCGCTTTTCTTTGTATGACAAACCTTTCCTGGCTGTTTGTGCCTCCTCTTTAGGCTCTTTTACAGGTCTGGGAGTCTTCTCACGTTCCAGCTCCCTGACATATTCGCGGTATTCACTATACTTGCCGACATAGTCTTTTATAACTCCGTCCCCTTCAAATACAAAAATATGATCAGCGAGTTTGTCAAGAAAATATCTGTCGTGTGAGACAATAATCAGACATCCCCGGAATTCCGCAAGATATTCCTCAAGAACATTGAGGCTGATAATGTCAAGATCATTTGTGGGCTCATCGAGAATCAGAAAGTTCGGATTCTTCATCAACACAGTTACAAGGTAAAGCCTTCTCCTCTCTCCTCCGCTCAGTTTTTCAACCTTGGTATTGTGTGTAGAGTAGGGGAAGAGAAACTTCGAGAGGAATTGCGTTACAGGAACCTGAGTCCCGTCAGACAGAGTTGCAACTTCGGCATATCTTCTTACAACATCAATAACCGTCTCATCCGGTGTAAATTCAAGTCCCGCTTGTCTATAGTAGCCAAAAACGACTGTCTCCCCGATATCTGTTGTTCCTGCAACAGGAGGCAATGACCCTGTGATAACCTCTAGAAATGTTGTCTTTCCGACTCCGTTTGAACCTACCAATCCTACTTTTTCTCCTTTGGCAAAGTTATATGTGAAAGAGTCTATGGTCTTGTAATCTCCGTAACTGTGGGAGACACCCTTACAGTTGATAATTTTTGTCCCGAGTCTTGCACTCTTTACATCAATCTTCATGCTCTGTTCGGAAATTGTCTGAGAGGCCCGGTCCTTGATGTCATAAAATGCATTGACACGGTATTTGGCTTTCGTCCCCCTTGCCTGAGGCATTCTCCTCATCCAGTCGAGCTCCTTTCTGAACAGATTCCGGGCTCTTTCTGTCTCTGAGTTGAAATTCTCGATTCTCTCATCTCTTTTCTGCAGGTAGTATGAGTAATTACCTTGGTATTTGTACAACTTTCCATTGTCAAGCTCCAGAATCTGATTACACACTCTGTCAAGAAAGTAGCGGTCGTGTGTTACCATTAAGAGAGAAGAAGATGTTCTGGTCAGATACTCTTCAAGAAACTCGATTATCTCAAGGTCAAGATGGTTTGTCGGCTCATCCAGTACAATAAGATTGGCATCAGCCAGCATAGCTCCTGCTATTGCCACTCTTTTCCGTTGTCCGCCCGATAGCTCGGACATCTTTTGATTGAGATTTCCTATGTTGAGAGTGGTTAGTATCTGTTTTACCTTCAGTTCATACTGCCAACCCTCAGTTCTGTCCATCTCTCTTATCGCATTCTCAAGCCTTTTAGGATCGTTTGCAAGAATTGCATTCTCGTATTCCGCAATTGTACGGGAGAGCTCGTCAGATGAGGAAAAGACCTCTTCAAATACACTCTTTTCCGGGTCGTATTCAGGCTCTTGCTCAAGCCAGGCAATTCTGATACCCTCTTTATAGCGGATTGTTCCTCCGAGGTCAGAAGAGTCCTTTCCGGCCAGAATGCGGAGAAGAGTACTCTTACCACTGCCGTTGGGAGCAATGAGGGCAATCTTCTCTCCCTCGTTTATATTTATGTCTAGTTTTTCAAAAAGGATTCTAGTGCCGTAGGACTTTGAGATTTTTTCTGCTTGTAGTATGCTTGCCATGCTGCAAATTTAGACAAAACTACAGGAAAAACTTATTCACTTTTTTCAAAGCAGAAGGGAGGGCAAAAACGACAACCCTGTCGTAAGCTTTTATCTCAGTGTCTCCCAGAGCAATAACGCTATGGTTGCCTCTGATGATACCCCCGATAATTGCATCTTTAGGGAAACCAAGATTCCTGATCTTGTCTCTTGTTATAAGACTGTTAGGATTAACGATAAATTCAAGAACCTCTGCATCTGAGCCATTTAGGCACTTAATAGACTGAACCTTGTTGGAGAGAGTGAATCTGAATATGCGGCTTGCGGTTATAAGTTTTTTGTTTATAACGGCATCAACACCCATGCTTTCAGCTAACTTGATGTAGTCTATATTCTCAACCTCGGCGATAGTCTTTGCAACGCCCATCTTTTTTGCCATCACACAGGAGAGGATGTTAGTCTCAGAACTGCTGGTAACAGCAACAAAGGCATCAAAACCATTTACATCCTCCTCAATGAGCAGGTCTGTATTGCGGGCATCCCCATTGATGACAAGTGTCTTGGAAAGTCTTTCATTGAGGATTTCGCATCTCTCTTTCTTCAGTTCTATGAGTTTTATGTAGTCAACGGTATTCTCAAGCTTCTTGGCAACCATCTCGCCGATTCTGCCTCCGCCGACAATCATGAGTTTGCGGACATTGATATTATCCTTTCCCGAATAGCTCATCACCTCCTGTACTCCGGCCCTCTTTGAAATCACGAAGACAAGGTCGTGCTCCTTAAAACGGGTATTCCTGCGCGGAATAAGTGTCTGCCCGTCCCGAGCTATTGCTACAGCTCTGTACAGAGGCTCTTCGCCAGAGATGGTGAGATCTCCCAGAATTTTGTCAATCAAAGGAGCCCCGTCATCAAGCCTGAATACAATCAACTGAAGCTTACCTGCGGAGAAATCCATAAATTCGGATGTCCCGGTCTGTTTCAGAAGGTCGGTAATTTCATGAGAGGCAATTTTTTCAGGATAAAACAACAGATCAATACCCATTTCGGTGAAGAGTATCTTGTTGTCGTTCTGAAGATATTCGTCATTATTTATACGGGCAGTCACACGTGTACTTCCCATCTTTTTTGCCAGAAGAGAGCTGATAATATTAACATCCTGCTCCTGAGCAGGACTGACAGCAATGAATAGATCTGCATAGGCAGCTCCTGCTTGTGACAGAGTGGTTATAGACGTAGGTGACCCGAAAATAGTTATTACGTCAGAACTTTCGGATACCCTGCTAAGCCTTCCTTCATCGTTATCGATTATAGTAAGATCATGATACTCATTGCTGAGCATCTTAGCCAGGTGGCTTCCGACATCACCAGCCCCGGCAATAATTATCTTCATTCTAAATTATATTAATATTCCTCTTCGTTGAAAAAGAAATCTTCCTTGCTAGGATAATCGGGCCAGATGTCCTCGATGCTATCGTATACCTCTCCATCATCATCCAGATCTTCAAGATTTTCAATAACTTCTAGGGGAGATCCGGAACGGGTTGCGTAGTCAATCAACTCCTCTTTGGTTGCAGGCCATGGTGCATCTTCCAGTTTTGACGCCAATTCAAGTGTCCAATACATAGCGCAAATGATTAATAATTAAACAGTTACTATATTATTTAATAATAGTGTGCGAAGGTAATAATTAATTGTTGATTTTCAATATTATTGAGCCCAAAAATCATCTGGGATACCTCCATTTATAGACAAATGTCTGGCGTACACGAACAGATAGTCGGAAAGACGATTGAGATATTTTATGCAAAGCTCTATCCTTGGTTCTGCCTCAAGAGCAAGAGCAGAGCGTTCAGCCCTTCTGCAGACGGTTCGGGCAATATGGCATACAGCGGATGCTTTGTGAGGTCCGGGAAGTATAAATGCTGTCTGTTGCGGCAGTGCTGATGTCATTTCATCTATCTGTTCCTCAAGGAAGAGTATCTCTCCATCATTGCAGTATTTAAGTTTTTCTGCTCCTTTTGCATCTGCTGCGAGGTGAGCAGC
Organism: Bacteroidales bacterium; assembly: GCA_023227835.1. Lineage (GTDB taxonomy): Bacteria > Bacteroidota > Bacteroidia > Bacteroidales > UBA932 > Bact-08. The sequence goes on along the minus strand of JALOCI010000018.1, from coordinate 45,386 downwards.
GGCCAACATGAGGTTTTTCTGAATCCTTCTTATATTGTCTATATATTTATCATCTGCAGCCTCTGCTCTAAGCAGTGCTAAATGAGATATGAGCTCATCAACAGTCCCGTATGCATGAACTCTGGGATCATTTTTACTGACACGAGCCCCCCCTACCAGAGAGGTGCTTCCTTTATCTCCTGTTTTTGTATAAATCTTCATATCTATATTATCTGATGGTCGTTTGTGTGGTCTGACTCAATTAAACCGTCTCTGAGACGGATTATTCTTTTTGCATGTTTTGCAATATCCTCTTCGTGTGTAACTAATATTACCGTATTTCCCTTTTCGTGAATCTCCTCGAAAAGCTTCATGATGTCAATAGAAGTCTTAGTGTCAAGATTTCCGGTAGGTTCATCGGCAAGAATTATTGACGGTTTGTTTACAAGTGCCCTTGCAACTGCCACTCTTTGCCTTTGACCACCTGATAACTCATTTGGCTTGTGATGCATCCTGTCATGCAGGTCGACATTTTCAAGTGCAACTCTTGCCCTCTCTTCCCTGTTTTCCCGGGATTCTCCGGAATAAATCAAAGGTAAAGCGACGTTGTCCAAAGCCGTATATCTCGGTAAAAGGTTAAATGACTGGAATATAAAGCCGATCTCCTTATTGCGGATGACAGCCAGATCATTGTCATCCATTTTACTTACATCTGTCCCGTTAAGTATATATTCACCCTCTGAAGGACTGTCAAGGCAGCCAAGGATATTCATCATTGTGGATTTTCCCGAGCCGGAAGGACCCATAATTGCAACATATTCATTTTTGTTAATCCGGATATCAATTCCGTTAAGTGCTCTTACCTCTTGATTACCTACCTTATAGATCTTCTTTATGCCTTTTATCCTGATAACCTCCTGATTCATATCCATGGTTTTTAAATTGTGAAATTAAATAAAAAGATCCTCTCGTCTTATAACGCCGGGATTTAACTCGAGCGCCTTATTGTACAGGGCCTCCACTGCATTGATTCCGGTATCACCTATGTCAAGAGTGTAGTCGTTTACAAATAGGGCTATATGTTTACGCTGAACTTCCATGTCCATCTCCTGTGCATTTTCTGAAACGTATCCCGCCGACTTGTCCGGATGTGCAAATGCAAATTCTATGCTTCTCTTTAAAATTCTGTTGACTATTTGTTGTAAATTTTTGTCAAGTCTTCTTGAAACGGCAATGCCTCCTAGTGGTATGGGAAATCCTGTGGTGTTTTGCCAATAACTCCCGAGATCCTCTATAAGGTGTAACCCCTTTTCTTTGTATGTAAATCTTCCTTCATGTATCAGAACTCCGGCATCAAACTCTCTTCTTAGCACACGCTTCTCAATCTCCGAAAAGAGGATCGGTGTAAGGTTCCTGCATTCAGGAAAGGCATTTCTCAATAAGAGTGCCCCGGTCGTTCCATCTCCTGGAATTGCAATTTTAAGATTTGAATAACTCTCTCTTCCGATAACCGGGTCAAGGGAGACAAAAAGCGGGCCATTGTTATAGCCCAGAGCGCTGCCCGAACGTAACATCACATATTTGTCGCATAGTGAAAAGAAAGTACTGTAACTCAATTTGCAAACATCATAAACATCTTCCGCAGCCCTTTTGTTCAATAGTTCAACATCGGCCAGTTCTGGGAGAAATTCGATACCCTCAGTATCTATAAGATTATGTACCATTGCGTGAAAAGCAAAGGTGTCATTTGGACAGGGGGAATAGGCCAATTTTAACCTCATAGTGCAGTAAGAAGGTTTTTCATTGCTTCTTTGAGTGAATCAAGAGCCAGTGGAATATTCCATTTTGTCCGGTCTCTCTCTCCGACCTCGTTTGACACTGAGCGAATCTCAATGAAAGGCACCTTCTCTTGTATACATACATAGAAAAAGGCAGCGCCTTCCATGCTTTCAATCTCGGGCAAAAAGTTGCTTCTGAGTTGTCTGGTCTTCTCCGGAAGACCGCTTACAGTTTGTACTGTCACGCCAGTGGCTCTGTCATACAGACTGAGAGCCTTCTCAATTTCAGATGAAAGCCCCGGCCAGTGCAAAGCTCCGCTTTTAAACGGATAGGTGTCTGAATCCAGTGCATTGTAGTCAAACAGAGTCTGGAATCCGTTGAAGGTTTCGAATCCAAGATCTCCGAAATACTCCTTTTTTATGATAGCTGTCGATCCTATAGGAAATGCCGGGGAAAAACTTCCGGCAATGCCTATGTTAACTGCAAGGTCAAACGGACCGGATGTGCATAAAACTCGTGTCAGCCGGTAGCTGGTACTGGTACTTCCTATCCCTGTCAGCATGAATGTTACATCAAGGTTCTCCTTTCTCTCTTTTGGCAGAGAATTGTATGCCTGACGGGCAGTGATTATCTCCTCCTCTTCGGCTGCTGTGATTAAAATTTTCATTATGAGAATAATTTCTTGGTCTTATTTCTTAATTTTGCCCGAAATTAGTTATTTATTATGGCATATACAAAGATTGAACACTATGATGAGGAGGTTACTCAGAAGCTGGCTCTCCTATACAAAGAGGCACTCAGCCTGATAGGTGAGGATCCTGAACGTGAGGGTCTTCAGCTGACTCCAATCAGAGTGGCCAGATCAATCCAATTTCTCACGCAGGGATATGAAATGGATGGGGCATCAATACTGAACTCTGCAAAATTCAAGGAAGACTATAAGCAAATGGTTATTGTTAAAGATATTGAACTGTATTCCATGTGTGAGCATCATATGCTTCCGTTTTACGGGAAAGCCCATGTTGCTTATATTCCGAATGGCTATATAACAGGTCTTAGCAAAATTGCCAGAGTTGTGGAGGCCTATGCAAGAAGGTTACAGGTACAGGAGAGGCTGACGGTTCAGATAAGGGATTGTATACAGAATACCCTTAACCCGCTTGGAGTAGCAGTTGTTATTGAAGCTTCACATATGTGCATGCAAATCCGCGGTGTTCAGAAACAGAATTCGGTAACTACAACATCTGCATTTACCGGGGCTTTCCTAAAGGATATTCGGACACGAGAAGAGTTTATGAGTCTTATCGGTACATCTTTACACTGAGTGAGAAGTCGAACTGAAGTCCGCCATCATCTCTGTTTTTGACATTTATTGTTCCGTTGTGCAATAGAACGGAATTTTTGACTATTGAAAGCCCGAGACCGGATCCTCCGCTTTTTCTGCTTCTACCTGCCTCTACTCTGTAGAATCTCTCGAAAAGTCTATCCAGATGACTTGCAGGGACTCCCTTTCCTGTGTCGTAATATCTGAACCATATTATTTCAGGATCAATGCTTACAGTCAGGATATGTATGGAAATATCTTTTCCGGCATGATCTATTGAATTGTCAATTAGATTTTTAAATAGAGAATAGATTAAAAGGTAGACACCTTCTATTATGATGTGGTCATCGATTTCAACTTCAAGACTTATACCGTTCTCAGAAAGCCTGTAGGCCAGGTCATTCTCAATTTCTCTAATACACTGACGTATGTGTATAATCTCTATATCATAATTACCCGCTGCTTCCTCTATATTATTCAGTGTCGAGATGTCGGATATCAGCGAAGAGAGCCTAAGCGTTTGAGCATAAGCACGCTCAATAAAAAAACGACTCTGATCTTTGTCCATCTCTTGTTGCATAAGAGTCTCGAGATATCCTCTGATACTGGTTACAGGAGTCTTCAGTTCGTGAGCGATGTTGTGAGTAAGTTGCTGTTTATATTTTTTTGCCTCATCCAGTTGTCGGTATGTCTGTATTATCTTTTCACCCACCTCACCAAACTCGTTATCGGGGAAGTTAATTTTTTCGTAGTCTCCGTTACCTTTTTGTACAATGTCGATAAACTCCTTCAAAGCTTTCATTGGTTGGTTGATTTTGCTGCTGAAATATAAAAGCAATACCACAGAAACAATAAGCACAACACCAATTGCAATAATGTTCTTTTCCTGCGAATTGATCATTATATATGCAACAGCACCACCTACGACCAATAGCATAAGGGTTATGTACAGAACCATCTGGTTCTTGTATTTAAGCTTAATTAACATCATTTGTATTAAAACAGTAACCAAATCCGGAACGATTTATTATCAGGGCTCCGTAGTTTCCGAGTTTCTTCCGGAGGCGGGCAATGTGAACATCTACTGTTCTGTCAAGTACATAAACCTCATTCTCCCATACTGCATCCAGTATGTTTTGTCTGGAAAAGAACCGATGGGGAGATGACGCAAGCATGAATAAAATCTCATACTCTTTTTTTGTTAATGAGACAGTCTTATTATCAACACTCACCAGCTTGGCTCCGGTGTCTATTCTGAGACCATCAATTTCTATAACAGGGTTCTCAGGGTGTTTTCTGTCATACTCTCTTTTCTCTTCTTCTGCTTTTTTATAAAAAGCAGTCCGGCTTAGTACAGCCTGGACTCTGGCCACAACTTCCTTTACAGAGAAAGGTTTAAGTATATAGTCATCAGCACCTACACCGAAACCCTTAAGTTTGTCGTTAACACTGTCCTTTGCTGTGATGAATATAATAGGCACATCATTTCTGAACTCCTTTCTTATTACATCGGCTAAAGTAAAACCGGATATCCCGCCGAGCATTACATCGAGTAGAAGAAGGTCGAAGTTTTTAGCAAGTTTAACTAATGCCTCTTCGGAAGAAAATGCAATATCTACTTCATAACCTGCATTCATTAGATTGAATTTCAGGATTTCGCACACATCCTCCTCATCATCGACCACTAAAATTTTTTTCGTCTCAGCCATATAACTATAATATAGTGTAAAAGTAATTATATTTGTCGAAACTTCAGTTTAATCCGGTTATATGAGGATCTCCTTTAATAAAACCCCGAAAGGAGAAATAAACAATAACATCGCATTTGCCGATATTTTAGTCAAGAGATCGAATCTCTTGGCTGTTATATTATTGTCGGGCTTTGTCATCTCTTTGGCAATACTGTTATATAGTTCTGATTACAATATTTACAAGCATGTATTAATATTTCTGGGTATAATTGAAGTACTTGTTCTGGCATCTCTCTATGTCTCTAATTCCGGTTATTTATTTGTCGGAGGCTTAGTGCTAAATTGCTCTTCGTGTGCGCTTTTTTTTGGTTTGTCTATAGTCTATTTCGGGCGAGAAGCAGGGTTTCAAAACTACTTTCTTCTTCTTTCGCTAATACCTCTTATCTCTTTTAATCGTCAGCACAGGTCACAGGCATTGACCCTCTTTGCCCTGAATATCATATTTTTCCTCTTCGTTTTGTTTTTCCCAAATTTGATAATTGAGTATATACCCTTTCCGGATGGGTACTCAACTACGCTTTCATTTGTATTTATTATATTGGTATATATTGTTATGCTCTCCCTGGTCATTATACATATCAGGATTACATCAAATAAGGAGAAGACGCTCAGGAGGGAAGCTATGGAGGCACGCCTCGTAAATGAAAGGCTCAAGGAGATAAATGACTCAAAAGATCGTTTTTTTTCAATTATTTCTCACGATCTGCGGGGCCCTCTTGGTACAGTATCTGCCTTCCTGGATTATTTTACTGATGAATCTGATAATTTTTCAAGGGAGGAGATAAAGGAATCGGTTGCCTCTATGAATAAATATACTCATGAAGTATATGCACTTTTGGAGAATCTTCTGACCTGGTCAAGAATTCAATCTGGCTCTATTAAAGTTAATCGTCAGCAGGACAACATGTCAGAGCGTATAAGGGCCAACCTGGAGTTGTATTCGGCGCAGGCAACGCAGAAAGATATAAAGATTTTATACGAAAACACTGATGATATTGTTTTTGATTTTGATCTTGACATGATTAACACAATCCTCAGGAACCTTATCAGCAATGCAATTAAATTCACACCGCGGGGAGGGACAATATTAATAAATACCATAAAGAGGCCGGATGATGTTGAAGTTAGTGTGTTGGATAGCGGTAAGGGTATGACAGATAGTGTTTTGAAGAATTTGTTCAGAATAGATAAGAAGCAGAATTCATGTTTCGGGACGGAAGGGGAGAAGGGCTCCGGCCTTGGCCTGATACTATGTAAGCATTTTATAGAGTGCCACAATGGTATCCTTTCTATATCAAATAATAAGGGAAAGGGTTGCAGGGTAACGTTCCGTATTCCCGTTAAGTAATCATCGTCTCCTTAATTTTTTCTTAATTTTTTTGTCTCAATATCGTAACATCTGAGATATAGTTTTGCCGTCGAAAATTTAACACAATGGCAAACAAACTATTTAAAGTACTCCTTATTTTTCTATTCGTCAATTCCGGGAATAACGCATTCTCTCAAGTAACATCAGCTCTTCAAGGGGCTGTTACAGAAAGATCTACGGGGGAACCGGCTGTCGGGATATCTGTTTATATAGCTAAACTTAAAAAAGGTGCAGTTACTGATATTAACGGTTATTATAAAATTTCAGGCATACCTCAGGGTGTTTACGACATTGATGTGTCAGGCATATCTTACACTCCCCTTTCGGTAAAAGGGCTAAAGGTCACAGGTTCGGTCACCGGTTTTAATATTCTTATTGATCCGGCGACTAATATACTAGATCAGATAGTTGTCACTTCTGCCAGACGAATGAATTCTGAAATTGCAGTGATTCATGCTACAAAAACAGCAGATGTTGTAATGAGCGGTATCTCGGGTGCTCAAATTTCTAAATCACAGGATAAAAATGCTGCCGAGGTTGTGAAGAGGATTCCCGGGGTTTCTGTAATGGATGACAGATACATAATGGTCAGAGGGCTGTCGGGCAGATACAATAATGTATGGATCAACAACTCTTCCGTACCTAGTACAGAAGCGGACACAAGAGCTTTTTCCTTTGATATGATGCCGAGTTCACAAGTAGAGAGCATAATGATTATTAAATCTCCATCAGCTGAGATACCGGCTGATTTTTCCGGAGGGTTTGTCAAAATTATGACGAAGAGTATGCCTGAGGTTAATGACATGCTTCTTTCATATAGTATGAACTTCAATACTGTTACTCACTTCAGGGAGCGAACCATAAATGCTTCTTCTCCGACTGATTTCCTTGGTTTTGATAATGGTGAACGGTCTCTCAGAGGCTTTGTCCCTCAAAGAGTGGACAACGCTAATTCAGATCTTGTATCAGAGATAACTAAGAGGGGCTTCAGAAATGATTGGTCTGTTTCAACTGGCCGACCGGCAGCAGATCAGAAGATCAATTTTATGATTAACAGGTACAAGCTGCTAGAGAGAGGTGATAAAGTAGGTATTGTTGCGGCATTGAATTATTCGTATGGTTCCCGAACCTACACTGATATGCAAAACGCCAGATTCGGCGTGTATAATACAGTCGCGGACAAGCCGGAATATATCTACAAATACTCAGACAATCAATATAGTATTGATGCCAGAGTCGGAAGTATGCTTAACATAACATACATCGCCGGAGATAATAAACTGGAATTCCGGAATATTTTTAACCAGCAAGGGACAAACAGATATACTCTCCGTGAAGGTTGGCAAAACATAAGTGCTTTGTATAATCAGGAGAAAAGAGAGTATCTCTATTCAAGCCGATCTACTTATTCCGGTCAGTTGTCAGGAAATCACGGACTTGCAGGTTCTGATCTGGATTGGGTGGTAGGATATTCCTATGCCAACCTGAATCAGCCGGACAGAAGAATGGTAAACAGGGAGGAAAATCTCATATACGGAGATAAGTATTATGGGAAGATGGCAATTGACCAGAATGAAATTACCCGTGATTTTGTAAACCTTGACGAGCATACATTTTCTGGTTCTGTGAACTTTTCCAAACCACTTAATGCTGACAAGGGCAATAAATCCTTTATTAAAGCCGGAATTTTAGGAGAATATAAATGGCGTTCATATTCTAACAGGCAATTTTTTTACAGATTCAATCAGAATAACCTTCCTGAAGATTTTGTTTACAGAGACTTATCTGAGGTCTTTGATGAAATGAACTATGGCCATGACAAGCTTTATGTATATGAGGATACAGACAATCGCAACAGTTATAAGGGGTTAAATATGCTTGGGGCCGGCTATTTATCGTACAAGTTTTGTGGAGGGGGATTTAATATTTTAGCCGGCCTCCGTCTGGAAGGAAGTATGATGAGGTTGATCAATTATACTAAAATATATGAATTCGACACAAAGAGGAGTGATTATGTTCAAACGGAGCTTTTCCCGTCACTGAATGCAAGTTACAATATTGATGACAAAAAAACGGTGAGGCTGGCATACGGTTCTTCAACCAACAGGCAGGAGTTCAGAGAGGTTTCCCCTTCTGTCTATTATGATTTCAACCTTTATTCTGATGTAAAGGGAAATCCCGATCTGAAGAATGCCACAATTCACAATGTGGATCTTAGATATGAATACTATCCTTCAAATGACGAATATGTAACTATATCCGTTTTCTACAAATACTTCAGAAATCCTATAGAATGGACATATCTTGATGCCGGTGGCTCATATACATACACTTTTGAGAATGCAGCCTCTGCAAACAATTATGGTCTGGAGATAGATATGAGAAAAAACCTCTCTTGTATAGGGTTGAAAAATTTCACTTTGGGATTCAACACATCGGTGATCTCCAGTCATGTAACTTTTGACAAATCCTCTATAGAGGCTGACAGGCCTATGCAAGGCCAGTCTCCATACTTGATAAACGGGTCTCTGTATTATGACAAAAAGGAGGCAGGAATAACCGTAGGACTTCTTTACAATAGAATAGGGAAGCGTATTGTCGGAATAGGACGAGTGGATACAGGTTCCGGCGCAAGTATCAATAATGATGTCCCTGATACGTATGAATTACCCAGGGATTTGATAGACTTCGTTTTGACTAAAAGAATAGGAAGGCATACTGAGATTAAGGCCTCTGTTAAAGACCTGCTTGCCCAGAAAGTAGTCTTTGTTCAATATCCTAAATTTGAAGACAATAACGGTATTGTACATAAAAGACGGCAAATAAGTAAGAGTCTCAACCCTGGTGCAGATATCCTGATCGGAATACAACTAACATTTTAAATATATAGTTATGAAAAATTTAACGGAAAAATTGTTTTTATTAATCTTCTCAATAACGTTTTCTTGCTTACTTGTCTCGTGTGACAAGAGTGAAAAACCGGAAAATATTGAGGCGGACAACGTGGTATTTAATGGTAATCAAATTGGAAACGGAGAACAGGAATTTGAAATCAAGACATCATATACACTTAAGAAAGGGACGTATATACTTAAAGGCTGGGTTTATGTGACAGATGGTGCAACTCTTACAATTGAACCGGGGACAATTATCAAGGGAGATAAGGAGACAAAGGCTGCTCTTATTGTGGAGAGAGGCGGAAAAATTATAGCTGAGGGGACAAAAACACAGCCTATTGTATTTACATCCAATCAAGCGGCAGGTCTCAGAAAACCGGGTGATTGGGGAGGAGTGATAGTTTGCGGCAAAGCCACAAATAATAAGACAGAGATGATTATTGAAGGGGGGCCGCGTTCAAGTCACGGAGGAACTCAGGACAGTGATAATTCAGGAATACTCTCTTATGTGAGGATAGAATTTGCCGGGTATCCGTTTAAGACAGACCAGGAGATCAACGGGCTTACTTTCGGCTCGGTTGGTAATGGAACAAGAGTTGATCATATACAGGTTTCATACTCAAATGATGATTCTTTTGAATGGTTCGGCGGGACTGTTGATGCCAAATACCTTATTGCCTATCACGGGTGGGACGATGATTTTGATACAGATAACGGATACAGGGGGAAAATACAATACGGCCTGATAGTAAGGAATCCCAGGATTGCGGACAAATCATCCTCAAACGGGCTTGAATCGGACAATAATGCTGAGGGAACAACTCAACAACCTGTTACGAAACCGGTTTTCTCCAACTTAACATTTATCGGCCCGGCAGCTCAGGATAATCAATTTGAAAATACTACGGCGTACATAACAGGAGGCAACTACTATCCCGGAAATGGTTCAAAACTGGGTCAGTTCCAGTCTGCAATCCAGATAAGGAGAAGTTCAAACCTTAATTGCTACAACTCTGTCGCTATAGGTTATCCTGTGGGGCTTCTCATTTGTAATGACAAGGGGTCATTGACACAATCATCTGCCACATCCGGGGCAATAAATCTGAAAAATATAGTGTTTGCAGGAATGGGGATACTGGGAAGCGACAAAGATGCATCATTCAAGGACTCTCTCTCCATCAATGCCTCAACATTTGATAAATCGGCAAAGGAGTCTTTTTCATCATCATATTTTAAAACGACAGGGAATTCAAACACTCTTTATTCATCATATACTGATGTGAAGATTTCACAACCGAACTCTCTATTGGCATCTCCGAACTGGGGTCCGTTGACAGGAAGCCCTTTGACCGGTAAATCCAATTTGTTTACAGATGAGAACTTGTCATCCTCTTTCTTTGATAAGGTGACATTCATAGGTGCATTCAGGTCGGATGTGTCAGTAGATGACTGGACAGCCGGATGGGCCAACTTTAATCCGCAGAACACCACCTATTAATTATCGATAAGGCTTAATATATTTTGGCGGCAAGCGTTTTACAAAGAGATATTTTGTAAGACGCTTTTTAATTTGTTATTTGTTTCAGGCCCAGCTCTCCCGCTCTTTTCTCCATTAACGTCTTTGCCTCTTCAAAATCATTTGAAATTACACCGTCAAGAATTGCCTCCTTGATAAATTCTTTTATCAGTCCTACCTCTTTACAAGGCGGTATCCCGTATCTCTCCATAATATACTCACCGGTTATGGGATTCTTGAAATTCCTTACGGCATCCTTCTCCTCTACCTGTATAAGCTTCTCCCTGACCAGGGCAAAATTGGATTTGTGCTTCTTTACTATTTTAAGATTCTTTGAAGTAATGTCCGCTTCACAAAGCAGCATCAAGTCGTCGATGTCATCTCCGGCTTCAAAAAGCAATCTTCTGACGGCAGAATCGCTGACCTCATCCTGAACAAGAGCAATCGGCCTCAGATGAAGAAGTACTAATTTCTGGACATATTTCATCTTTTCGTTGAGAGGCATTTTCATTTGCTGGAAAATTTTAGGGACCATCTTACTCCCCACAAATTCATGCCCGTGGAATGTCCATCCTATTCCCGGTTCATAACTCTTTGTCTGAGGCTTGGCTATATCATGTAAAAGAGCGGCCCATCTAAGCCACAGATTGTCACTTTTTTGCGCCAGATTATCAAGGACCTGCAGAGTGTGTGTGAAGTTGTCCTTGTGCCCTTTGCCCTCCATTGACTCTGTCCCTTTAAGCTTGACAAGCTGCGGAAGTATGATGTCAAGAAGACCGGTGCTCTCTAAAAGAGAGAACCCTACAGATGGTTTCGGTGAAAGCAGTATCTTTGCGAGCTCGTCATTAATCCTCTCTTTTGAAAGTATCTCAAGCCTTTTTCTGTTTCGTTTTATAGATTCGATTGATTCAGGGACTATGGTGAAAGAGAGTTGAGAGGCGAACCTTATTGCCCGGATCATCCTTAAAGGGTCATCACTGTATGTTGTGTCAGGGTCAAGCGGTGTGCGGAGGATGCCGTTCTGAAGATCTCTGACACCTCCAAAAGGATCTACAAGATTTCCGAAATCTTCTTTTTGAAGGCTAAATGCAAGCGCATTTATTGTAAAATCCCTTCTTGATTGATCATCTTCAAGAGAACCGTCCTCCACAATGGGCTTACGGGAGTCAGAACGATAGGATTCTTTTCGTGCGCCGACAAATTCCACCTCCGTATCCTTGCTTCTTAGCATAGCTGTTCCGAAATTCTTAAACACGGAAACTTTAACCTTCAGCCTTTGTGCTACCCTTTCTGCCAGTTCTATTCCGCTTCCTTCAACGACAATGTCTATATCTTTGCTCTTACGATCCAGGAAGCAGTCTCTTACATATCCTCCTATCACAAACGCTCTCACATTAAGGTCTCTGGCCTCTTCGGCAATAATCGTAAATATTTTCTTATTTAAAAAGTTCATTGTATGAAGGTATCTCGGTATGGTAGTCGTACTTGCCGCTTATAAGGTCCTGCACGGCGAAATATGTTGTCATACCGTTGGTGAGTAAAAGGCACCTGACATTAATTGCACTGTTGTAACGCAGGATCTGCTCAAAAGTCTCCTTTCCTATCTTGACAGATGGTGCCTTACACTCCGCAAGAAAAAAAGGGTTAAGATTCTTGTCCAAAATAACCAGATCTCCACGGTACCTCAATCTGTTAATGACGACAGAATATTCACAAACCATTCTTGATAAAGGATAGCCCAGATTGTTACTCAGATATCCGATCAGTTGCTGCCTGACATTCTCTTCTGGAGTCAAGACAATCCATTTTTTCCTGACCGGATCAAAAACCTGTTCCTTCATTGTTTGTGCATTATGAATACAAAGATATAAAATTTGTCAGGTTTACATTTTTTCATAATTTAGCCAAATCTAAAGAGTATACAGTGGCAACAAAGGAAAAAGATACAGAAGCGGAGTTTCAGCGAATACTTACAGACATCAAAGCAGGGAAATTTGCACCATTCTATCTGTTTATGGGTGACGAACCATATTATGCTGACAAATTGATAGATGAAATAACAGAGAGAGCTCTGCTTCCCGAGGAGCGGGGTTTTAACCTTTTGGTACTGTATGGTCTGGATGTCAGCGGGCGCGAGGTTGTGGAGGCAGCTATGAAGTTTCCTATGATGGCGGCAAGGCAGGTTGTGATTGTCAGAGAGGCTCAGTTGCTGGATAAAATGGATCTTCTTGAGAATTATTTCAGGAACCCATCTTCAACAACCCTTCTCGTTCTTGCAATGACAAACAAATCTCTTGACAAAAGAAGTACTTTGTATAAAAGAGCACTGGAAAGGGGTGAGGTACTAGAAACCTCACAGATAAAAGAGAATAGGCTTGTTTTCTGGATTGACCGGTATATAAAAGATGCAGGAAAGTCTATCGAGCCTGATGCCTCAGTGCTGTTAGCCGATTATTGTGGCACTGAACTGAGAAAGCTGACACTGGAGCTCGACAAGCTGATTGTAAGCATGGGGGCTTCTGAGAGAGTAATTACCCCCCTGCATGTAGAGGAAAATATAGGAATAAGCAGGGAGTACAATGTTTTTGAACTAACAAAGGCTCTTTCGCTGAAAGATCTGTCTAAGGCATTCAGAATAGCCGGCCATTTTGGAGACTCTCCTAAACAGTATCCTCTTATTATGACGCTCGCGATAATTTTCTCGCACTTTACAAAAATCCTTAAATATCACGCGATCATAAATAAAAACAGAAATGCCGGAAGTAGTGAGATATGTTCTGCCCTGGGAATATATCCGTTTCATATTCAGGAATATATTTCTGCTTCGCAAAACTATTCATACATCAAATGCATGGAGATAATATCCATGATAAGAAAGTGTGACTCGGCAAGTAAAAGTAATGACAGGGGAGAGGCATCCGATAAGGAGATGCTTCTGGAGTTGATTTTCAAGATGGTGCATTAGTTCTAAGATACCACTCTCTTTACCCTTGCAGCTACAGAGGTGAATACCTCATACGAAATTGTTTTCAGGATATGTGCTAGTTCTGTTGCAGTCGGGTTATCTCCGAATACAGTAACAATATCTCCGACATTTGCCTCGGTTTCTGTTATATCCAGCATCAACGCATCCATGCATATATTACCAATAGTGGGAACTCTTTTACCATTTAGCGAAAATGATGCAGCCCCCCTGCCAAGGTGTCTGTTGATTCCATCAGCATATCCAAGCGGAATAGTTGCAATCTTTTTTGTTTTACCTTCCAGCTTGCCGTGACGACCATATCCGACAGTTCCCTCTGAAATTTCTCTTATATGTATGATTGGAGCCTGAAGATATCCGACGGGTTTCAATTTTGATTCATCAACATAACTTGTACCATAGATACCTACTCCAACACGAACCATGTCCATCTGAGCATAGGTAAACCTCTCTGTGCCGGAAGAGTTGAGTATGTGTCTGATAGGCCTGTAGCCGATTGAGATGCTTAACTCTTCATACATTTCATTGTACAATTCAATCTGGAAACGGGTGAAGTCGTCATGGACCGCTTCATCCGCAGCAGCAAGATGAGAAAAAACAGATTTTACTTCAATTGACGGGTTTGAATTTATAAGCTTGGCCAGCTCTTTTATCTCACTTCTGACAAATCCCACTCTGTGCATCCCAGTGTCCAATTTTATATGTACAGGATACTTCATTTTGCCTGATTCGGTTAATGATTTTAAAAATGAGTGAGCAGCGTCGAAATCCACAATACTAGGTTCAAGAGCGTGTGTTATTATCTCCTTGAAATTGTCGTTTCCCGGTGTAAGTATAATAATTGGTAACTTAATGCCGGCAATTTTTAACCTTTTGCCCTCATCCGGGGTTGCCACACCCAGATAATCAGCTCCGAATTCTTCCAGAAGTTTCGAACATTCAATATCCCCGTGGCCATATGCATTTGCCTTTACGAGAATGAGTAATTTAGTTGAAGGTGAGAGCTTTGAGCGGAAAAATGTATAGTTGTGCTTAAAGTTGGCCTTGTTGATTGTTAATTGAGAGTAGTCCATGTTTGTAGAATAATTTGAAACAAAATTAAAAAATGTTCAAAAAAAAAAACATTGTATTGAAAATCTTTCTACATTTGCGCCCGAAAGACATACCTAAAACAATAATAAAAATGAAATTAAAAACAATTTTTGCTGTTGCTGCATCAGTTGTAGCACTTGCTTCTTGCGGTCAGAAAGTTAAACCTGTTTCTGAGCAATTGGTTGGTCAATGGACCGGTACAGATTCTATCACAGTTACAGTCGTTGACTCAACTGGAAATCAAGTAGCACAGGAACTCGTTGCTCCTATCGACCTCGAGTACTTTGCTGACTCTACTTTCACAGCTGCTATCAAAGTTAATGATTCTACAACCATCAACGTAGGTGGCGTTGCTACTATCGCTGAGGACGTTGTTACCTTCACAGGTTCAATGCAGTGTGTAGAGCCTATGGATCTTAGTGGTTCTATGACTTTCGTTGTTGAGCCAGAAGCTCTTAACGTTACTTTCACAGCCGTTAACGCAGCTGCTAACACTACTCACAGTGGTAAAGCTAACTTAACCCGCAAGGCTGCTCCAGTACAGCAGTAATTAATCGGTCTTCCTAAGACCATTGAAACAATGGCGACAAATTGGCTCGTAGGTGTCTTTTTCACCAAGCATGACCAGTTTGTCGCTTTTTGTTAATCTGTGTGAGTGATGAGCGAGGTCGCCACATCTTACACAAATTGCATGAACCTTTGTGACATATTCTGCAACGGCCATCAGAGCCGGCATTGATCCGAAAGGTTTACCCAGATAATCCATATCCAGTCCTGCAACAATCACACGAACGCCGTTCGCGGCCAGTTGCTGGCAAACTTCAACAATAGAATCGTCAAAAAACTGGGCTTCGTCTATTCCCACTACATCCACATCAGATGCATAAAGAAGAATGCTCATAGGAGAGTCTACCGCGGTAGACCTTATTGCATTTGAGTCATGTGACACCACATCCTCTTCTGAGTATCGCGTGTCAATCTTAGGTTTGAAAATCTCAACCTTGAGGTTGGCAAACTTTGCTCTTTTCAATCTTCTTATTAACTCTTCGGTTTTCCCTGAAAACATTGACCCGCAGATTATCTCTATCCACCCAGATTTTTTTGCACTTTCTAGAAACATTTTATCTATTTTTGTATATATACAAAGTTAATTGTTCAGATGTTAAACACCAATAAAATTGAGGAAATAGGGATAATAATAGCTCAGATGTCTCAAGACATTGAAGCCCTTAAAGAGGATGGTAAAATCAGTCCGGCGAGATGGGAAGAGCTTATACTCGCCGTTGACAGCATAAGGTGTAAAATAAATTCACTATATATAGAGCATATCGAGATTGCGCTTAAGGAGCTGCACAGATCAGTTCAGGATAGAGCACTTCCTGAGGAGGTGAAAATTGTGACAGAGTCTGTATTGGAGAAGGTTGAACCTGTGGAGGTTATTTTCAAGGAGGAGCCAAAACCTGAGACAACATCCCAACCAGAGGTAATATCCCAACCAGAGGCAATACCACAACCTGAGATATTTCCTGAAGAAGAGGAAGAATTCGAGCTTTTCTACGATCAGGGAGAATCAATACTTGATATTACACGCGGAAAGGGACCTGCATGGATGATTGATATTCCCGGTCCACACCTTTCAGATATCAATGACGGAATAACCCTCAATGATAAAATATTGTATATAAACGAGCTTTTTAACGGAGATGACCAACAGTACAGATTAAGCATTCAGCGTCTGAATGAAATGTCTTCTCTGGATGAGGTCCTGGATTATACAAGAAATGCATTTCCGGATTGGGACGAGGACACTCAGGCTACATACCGTTTTTATATGAATGTCAGAAGAAAGGTAAATGGCTAAACTATTCATCATACCGACCCCTATTGGCAATCTTGAGGATATAACACTTCGTGCACTTAGAATTCTCAAAGAGGTAGACCTTATTCTTGCTGAAGATACAAGGACCAGTTCTCATTTGCTCAAACACTACGGTATTTCTACAAGAATGGAGGCTCATCATATGTACAATGAGCATCGCAGTGTAGATCAGATTGCTGCTAAGCTGATTTCCGGGATGAGTGTAGCCCTCATTACAGATGCCGGTACACCGGGCATCTCCGACCCAGGATTTCTTCTTGTGAGATTATGCAGGGAAAAGGGAATCGATGTTGAAACTTTACCGGGAGCGACGGCTTTTGTCCCGGCATTGGTAAATTCCGGGTTCCCTTGTGACAGGTTCTGTTTCGAGGGGTTTCTGCCGGTGAAGAAAGGAAGGCAGACGCGTATAAGAGAGTTGAGTGAGGAGAATAGAACCATAATTATTTATGAATCTCCTTACAGGCTGGTAAAGACATTGGGACAACTGGCGGAGGTGTTTGGAGAGGAGAGGATGGCCTGTGTGTCTAGAGAAATATCAAAATTGCATGAAGAGAACCGACGGGGAACACTTAAGGAACTGCACAACTGGTATGAAGCCAATGAGCCAAGAGGTGAAATAGTGCTGACAGTTACCGGTAAGAAAGAATAATCAAAATTTTTAAAAAAGGAGGGAGATATGAGGAGAGAGAAATTTTCAAAGTCACAGGCATCTCAAATTGTGACTTTAGTTTTTATTTTACTTGCCATACAGGGAATCCTGTTTTTATTTGGCAAGGATGAACCCGTGATACCGGATGTAAAAAGGGAGCAATTGCATATTAATGAGAATATGGATACTTCCCGGCCCCAAAAAGCACAAGTGGAAAAAACGATTAATAAGATGCCGGAGGACGAAGGTGGAAAAGCGATTCACACAGCGCAGTCCCACAAGAGCGGGCTATTTCCGTACAAACCCAAAAAAGAGGATTATAGTTCATTTAAAAAAGAGAAAAAAACGGCTAAAATGGTACAACTCAATACGGCAGACAGCATTGAACTTGTTTCTTTACCCGGCATTGGGCCATATTACGCCAAAAAAATTATTCAGTACCGGGAAAAGTTGGGTGGTTTTGCAGAAAAGGAGCAGTTGATGGAAATCTTCGGGATTGATCAGGAGAGATTCGATATGTTTTCGGGCAGGATTATTGTGGATTCTACGTCCATATCCAAGATAGACATAAAAGAGGCAACTTATGAACAGCTCTCTGTGAATCCGTATATAGGAGGTTATCTTGCCAGATCAATTATCAGGTTCAGAGAGTCAAGAACAGGGATGGAAACAGATCTTTCAGCTCTTTTAATGTCAAATATTATTAAAATTGAATTGTATAAGATTCTCAAATACTATATAAGGTAAATTTTATTTTATCTTTGTCAATATTAATTTTTTAAATATTTTTTAACATTTATGGATGTCATAAGCTGCAACAATGTGGTAAAGCGGTTTAACCAATTTACCGCGCTGGACGGTGTGAGTATAAATGTGCCTCAGGGGACTGTTTTCGGACTCCTTGGTCCTAATGGTGCAGGTAAAACCACATTGATTAGGATTATTACACAGATTACTATTCCCGATTCCGGTGAGGTGTTATTTCGCGAGAAACCCATATCCCCTTCGGATATTGCATATGTAGGATACCTGCCGGAGGAGAGAGGATTGTATAAAAAGATGAAGGTCGGAGAGCAGGCTGTTTATCTTGCCCGATTGAAAGGCATGAGCAATGCTCAGGCAGTAAAAGAGCTGAAAGAGTGGTTTTTAAAATTCGGGATACAGGGGTGGTGGAATAAAAAGGTAGAGGAACTCTCAAAAGGTATGGCCCAGAAGGTTCAATTTATCACAACAGTCCTGCATAAACCTTCATTGTTGATTCTGGATGAGCCTTTCAGCGGATTCGATCCTGTAAATGTTCAGCTTATAAGAAACGAGATTCTCAAAATGAGGGATAATGGGGCTTCTATAATTCTTTCCACACACAATATGGAATCGGTTGAGGAGCTTTGCGATAATATAGCGCTTATAAATAAATCCAAGTTAATCGTCTCTGGCGGTCTTGATGAAATAAGGAGAAACTACGGAAAAAATGAAGTGGAGCTGATCTATCGCTCGTCTGATGCAAAGGATTTGCTGAGCAATGGTTTGTATTCTGTCGTTTCACAGGAAAAGCAAAAAGAGGGACATCGTGCAGTACTTGAAATAAGTAAGGATGCTACATCGTCACAGGTACTTTCCGAGCTGATAAAAGAGTTGGATATTGTTTCATACAGGGAGCTGATTCCAAGAATGAATGACATATTTATTAAACTTGTAAGTTAATTTGAGAGGTATGAATACAGACAAACTATTTTTAGTAATATCAAGGGAGTTTTTAATCAGAGTAAAGAAAAAATCATTCATCCTTCTTACAATTCTTACTCCTATATTCATGGCGTTGCTTGTTGTAATGCCTACAGTTATCATGACAATGTCCTCGGGAGAGGAGGGACAAAAAATAATGGTGATTGACAAATCTGGTGAGTGTGAAAGATTTTTCGTCTCAGACAAAGAGTATGTCTATCAATTCGATCCGAATGCAGATATAGAGAGCCTTAAGAAAGGAATTGAAAGTTCTGATTTATATGCTATTGTTGAGATATCACCAATGGACTCGGCCGGTAACGTTTCTGTAGCAGCCTATTCGAAGAAGCAGATAAACATCGACACAAAAGAGGAGATTGAAAAATGTGTGGAAAAGGGTGTAAGGGAGAAGAAAATTGCTGGCTATGATATACAGAACCTGGATACCATTATAAAAGACATAAACGCGGATGTTAATGTAAAAACATTTGTAGTAAGCGAACAAGGAAAGGAGAAATCCGGTATGGTGGAGATTAATATGGCAATCTCATATATTGCCAGCTTCCTTATCTATATGTTCATCTTTATGTTCGGATCAATGGTTATGAGAGGTGTAATAGATGAGAAATCAAACAGGGTGGTTGAGGTTATCATCTCTTCTGTCAAGCCGTTTGAACTCATGCTGGGTAAAATATTAGGTGTAGGGGCTGTTGCTTTACTGCAATTCTTAATATGGATTCTCCTGACAGTAGGGATAGTGTTCGGGGCACAGGCTATTATGGGAGTTGATCTCGCAGCTGCCGGAGGAAGTGTGCCGGGAGCGGTTCCTGACGGCGTCCCTATTGCCGGGGGAGCAATGGGAGATATCTTTGCTGCGCTTGCCGGTCTTAATTATGTATATATAGTTCTTTCATTCTTAGCGTACTTCCTTTTAGGGTATCTTCTGTATGCATCAATGTTTGCGGCAGTTGGTTCGGCAGTGGATAACGAGGCAGACACACAGCAACTTACACTTCCTGTGACTTTGCCTCTCATAATCGGTCTGTTTATTATGATACACACTTTCCGATTCCCTGACAGTGCCCTTTCATTCTGGGGATCGATGATTCCGTTCACATCTCCTATGGTGATGATGGCAAGGGTGCCTTTCGGAGTCCCTGCATGGGAGCTGGCCCTCTCTATAGTGCTCCTTTTACTTACTTTCCTGTTCATGACATTCTTGTCAGGCAAGATATACAGAGTCGGGATTCTCTCATACGGCAAAAAGGCAACATGGAAAGATCTGATGAAGTGGCTAAAATATTAACAATTTGACATTTATGCCAAGAAAAATTCTGATACTGGCGGTTCTCCTGCTTTTGGCCAATACGGCCATATCGCAGGAGACTGCTTTTAAATGGAAAGCCAAAAGAGTTCTTATGGACAGCACCTGGAACTCTCCGGAAGAGCCTGTTGTAAAGGGTATTGTTGATTATTATAAACCCGAGATGGATATAAGAATGCAGCAGGTTGTAGGTGTGTCTGAATGTGAGATGCGTTCCGGAAGACCTGAGAGTTTACTCTCTGATTTCACAGTAGATGCAATGTTGGAAATTTCACAACGAAAGAGTGAGAAGAAGGTGGATTTTGCACTTACTAATTTCGGAGGACTGAGGGCTGCAATTCCTGCCGGAAAAGTAAGAAGATACGATGTGTTTTCGACTTATCCTTTTGAGAATTATCTTGTAATACTGGATCTTAAGGGTGAGGATGTAAGGGAGCTTTTCAATATAATGGCCGAAAAGGTTGAGGCATTATCTTCAAATGTATTCTTACATATAAAAGCCGGAAAGTTGAACGATGCATTGATTGACGGTGTGCAGATTGATGATCAGAGGATATATAGAATAGCAACCCTGGATTTTCTTATGACTGGAGGGGATAATCTGCATCCGCTTAAAAAAGCCGTTGAAGTTGAATATACCGGTATGCTTCTCAGAGATGTAATGTTTGAAAAAATTGCTGAATTGACATCCAAAAATGAGAAGATAAAGACTAAAATTACTAATAGGGTGAAAATTGAACAATAGCGTATGAATTACAGACGAATAATAATTATCCTGACGGCATTTCTCTTATCCTTACCTCTTTACTCTCAGGATCTTGTCATACTTCACACTAATGACACGCACAGCAATATTGAACCTGTTGCAAGTGGCAAAAATAAAGGTCTTGGAGGATTTCAGAGAAGAGCGAATTTTATACAGTCGGTAAGAGACGACATGCAAAATGTCCTGTTGCTTGATGCAGGTGACTATAATCAGGGAACTCCGTATTTTACCCTCTTTAAGGGTGAGGCTGAGGTGATGCTATATAACGCAATGGGATATGATGCGGTTTGTCTCGGCAATCATGAATTTGACAATGGAGAGAAGCAGCTTGCAGAGAGGCTGGCTAAGGCAAAATATCCTACAGTGTGTTCTAACTATGACTTTTCAGGCAGCCCTCTGAAAGATATTATAAAACCATATGTTATTATTGAAAAAGGTGGAAAAAGAATAGGCGTTCTGGGCCTTTTACTGAACCTTAACGGATATGTTTCCGAGTCAGCCCGTTCCGGTATTAAATATCTAGATGTAATAAAAAGTGCAAATAAAACAGCCAGATATCTCAAACACAAGAAAGGTTGCGATATTGTAATTGCTCTGACACATCTCGGTTATGAGCATGAAGAGGGTAGCTTATCTCCGTCGGATACGGATCTGGCATCGAACAGTACAAATATCGACATAATAGTAGGAGGACATACTCATACATTTCTTGAACAACCTGTTGTGATAACCAACAGGGTAGGGAAAGGTGTCTTAGTCACCCAGATGGGAGCGGCCGGAGTTTATGTCGGGAGAATAGATCTCTATTTCTGACGATTATACAGAAATCTCTTGATTTTCTGAGTGGCTGTCTTTTCGAATTGTTGTGGGCAGTCTATAATATAAGATATCCTCGAGAATTTATTTACTCTCTCGTTTACATACAGCGTAAGTTCTCTCTTTAATTGCTCCAGTTTTTCATTAAAGGCTGCCATTGCCTCTTTTGTCTCCTCTTTTGTCTCTTCAAACTTCTTGCTTATCTGGTCTTTTGTTTCGTAATAGGTGTTGAATGCCTCCTCCTTCACATCTTTGAGAGCCTTTAGTTTTTCAGGGTTAAAATGAACCAGAGCTACGAGCTTGCCCTTTGTTTGTGTGACAATTGACTCGGAAACCATGGCGTGAGCATTAATAACGGACTCTATCTCCTCTGGATAAATGTTCTCACCGCTGGGACCGAGTATCATATTTGAAAGTCTTCCTTTAATATATAACCTTCCCGTCTTGTCGATTATTCCAAGGTCTTTGGTCCTGAACCACCCGTCTTCTGTAAATGCCTCTTTTGTTGCTTCTGGGTTTTTATAATAACCGACCATTATATTCGGCCCTTTAGCAACGATTTCTCCCTCTCCTGTTTCAGGATTGGGGTTATCGATACGTAAATCGATGCCATAAATTGCAGGTCCGGTTGATTGCCATTTTACATTTTCAGGGATTGCCCCGGCAAGAAGCGGTGCAGATTCAGTCAGACCGTATCCTATACCATATGGGAATCTGGCTTCATAAAGAAATCTTTCAACTTCAGGGTCCAGTTTGGCACCACCTATGCCGAAAAATCTTATTCTTCCTCCGAATGTCTCCATTAATTTCTTGCCTGCTACTCTGTTCAGAATTTTCCTTCCAGGAGTTGTGCCATAAATAAGCCTTGTTAACGTACTCTTTTCAAATTTCGGCAGGATTGAGGATTTGTATATCTTTTCCATAATGAGAGGTACACTCAGCATTGTCGTAGGCCTGACGATTTTAAGTGCCTGCAGGAGAACTGTCGGAGTAGGTGCCTTTTCGATATAGTAAACAGAAGATCCGCTTACCATAGGAAGAAGCATGCTCAGGCTACACTCCAATGTGTGAGACAAAGGAAGTACTGAAAGCCAGATATCATTGCTGAATCCCGGGCGTAATATTGCTGCTGCATGCAGGTGTGTACAAAGATTCCTGTGAGTCAGCATAACACCCTTTGAATTGCCGGTAGTTCCGGAAGTATATATTATTGCAGCAAGTTCTTCGTGGGAAGCATCTCCTTGTACGGCAGGGGTAATGAGAGCCTCATTGTATTCAGTTTCAAGAGTCTCAATGTTAATAACGGCATTAAGATTGTTTATTGCTCCGGCAGGTAGCTTGTATTTTAGTTTCTCGGATACAATCACTGCTTTTGCTTCAGAATGCTCTATAACATTACTTACCTCCGTTTCTGAAAAGTCAGGAAGTATAGGAACGGCCACACGACCGTAAGCTGTTATAGCAAAGTATGCTGCAGGCCAGTTTGGCATGTTCTGACTAAGTAATATAACCTTGTCGCCTTTCCCTATGCCCGCTTCTGTCAGTATACTATCAATCTCTTCTGTTTTTTGTCTGAATTCTGCGTAAGTGTAAGAAATTCCGCCTACGTATGAGAATGCCGCATTATTTGCGTAAGTGCTGGTACTGTATGTGAATAGATCCTTTAAAGTACGAAATTGTGTAATGCCCATTAAATTTTTATTAAGCAAAGTGTAATTATAGCAAGAATTATTCCAAATCACTTCCGGTGGTGAATTTTTCAGGGAATTTACCTTTTATTCCAAGATCTTTATAGTGCTGTCTTATCTTTTTCAAATCAGCATTGACATCATCTGTCAGTTCAAACCGGACACCACGGCTGACCTCTTTTTTGCCCCAGTCGTAATAACCAAGGTACACAGGAACGTTTGCCGCTTTGGCAATAGTGTAGAATCCGGTTTTCCATTTTTCCACCCTATCCCTGGTTCCTTCCGGCGCAATAGCCAGATGAAGCGTTTCTGCAGAGTTGAATGCATCTATCAGTTGTCTGGTGAGAGATGAGGCGTGTTTCCTGTCAACGGGAATTCCACCCATCCACCTCACGAGAGGCCCTAAAGGTCCCCAGAAGAACTCTTTCTTAACCATAACATAAGCTGTGGCACCAAAAGATTTGTAGTAAAGATATGATATTACAAAGTCCCATACAGAGGTGTGCGGTACTCCCAGAATTATGCATTTGGGTTCCGGGACAGGAGGAGTTAATGCTTTCCATCCTGCCATTTTCAGTAAAAATTTAGCAATATGCTTCATTATTCATGAATTTTGAGCCAGCAAATGTAATCAATATATTATTCGAATGAGCTTTCACAAGCTTATTTCAGTTATGAGAGGCAAGTGGTCAGAATGGGAGATGTTCTCTAATATCTTGTGAGATAATATTTTGACCGGTTTGGCTTTCCCTGTAAATATATAATCTATACATACCTCCGGATTTGTATTTGGAAATGTATGCTTAAATGTTTCCGTTGTAGATATGTACCTTTCCCTCAGGTATTTGATTTCCGGAGATTCTGGAACGGCATTAAAGTCGCCGCCAAAGATCAGCCTCTCCTTGCTGCCAAGCAGCGAGTCAATAAATACAACCTGTTTATACCTGATATTTGCAGGAAGGTCAAGATGGGTGCAAGCAATGCATATATCTGCTTGGCCGGAGGGTTTTATCTGAACAATCCCGATTATTCGCTGTTCACCTTTTTCTATCGCAGGGAGGGGATAGCTTGAAGATGAGATAATGGGATATTTTGACAATATCATTACGCCATATTCACCGCCTGGGATATCTATTGCTCTGAAAAAACGGTAATATGGCAATCCTGATTTCTGAGAAAGCTCCAGCGGTTGATCAATTCCATGCACCCTGGCGCTTTTGTTGTCCACCTCCTGGAGAAGAGCAATATCCGCTCCTGATTTTTTTATAACTGAAGCAATGCTGTCTGTTAAAATAACTCCCTTTTGGGCAGGAGGGTTGCAATGGTGTACATTGTATGTCATTATTCTGTATTCCTGGGCATTGGCCACTAAGCCGTTGGCAAATAGGATGTTCAGAAATATAAAGGCAAGCAGTAGGTTACTTTTCATGATATTTTAGTTCACGATAGTCTATTGTTCTGATCTGATTTGGCGTAGAAGTAACTCTTATATCCACCGGAAAGATTAAACACATCATGGAACCCGTTTTGAGAAAGTATCCTGTAGGCCAGATATCCCCGCATCCCGACAGCACAGTATACAATGATTCTCTTATCGTTTGGTATTTCATCAAGTCTGAACCTTAAATCCTCAAGTGGAATATTGACAGCTCCGCTAATCATCCCATGTCTGCACTCCTGATTACTCCTTACATCCAGCAGAAAATCCCTCTCCGGGTTATAATTGTCAGCCTCTTCCCATGTTACAACTTTCATTTTACCTTTAAGAATATTATCGGCAACAAATCCGGCCATATTAACGGGATCTTTTGCCGAAGAGAACGGAGGTGCATAGGCGTGTTCGATTTCTGTCAGATCTTCTGTTGAACCACCTAGACCAATAATTGTTGCTATTGTGTCGATTCTCTTGTCCACGCCGTCATACCCGACAACCTGGCCTCCCAATAGTTTTCCAGTAACTGGTGCATAGAGGATCTTTACTGACAATGGTTCCGCTCCGGGATAATAACCTGCATGAGAACCGGAATGTGTTATAGATGTAAGATAGTCAATCCCGAATCTTTGCAGGGTCCTCTCATTAGCACCTGTTGTTGCTGCCGTAAGTTTGAAAATTTTAGCAATGCCGGTTCCGATTGTACCCTTATAGCGGCTGATATTTCCGTGAACCATATTGTCTGCTGCAATTCTGGCCTGTTTATTTGCCGGTCCGGCAAGAGGAATAACTGCCGGTTGTCCTGTAACAGGGTTTAAAATTTCAATAGCATCTCCTGTAGCATATATATTCTCATCGGATGTCTGGAGATATTCATTAACACTTATCCCTCCGGTAGATCCGATCTTCAAACCTGCCTCCTGGGCAATATGTGTCTCGGGTCTTACTCCTATGCTCCAAATTACAATATCTGCCGGAATCTCTTTTCCGCTTTTCAGTATGACCTTAAGAGTATCTCCTTTTGTGTCAAAAGAAGAAACGGCCTCATTCAAAAGAAGTTTCACACCATTGGACAATAGCTCGTTATGGACTATTGATGCCATGACAGGATCCAGCGGAGCCATAACCTGTGGGGCCATCTCTATGATTGTAACATCAATACCGGAATGTTTCAGGTTTTCTGCCATTTCGAGACCGATAAATCCGCCACCGGCAATTACCGCTTTTTTTATTGTCTGATTGGAGATTTTCTCTTTAATCCTGTCTGTGTCGGGAATATTTCTTAATGTCAGAATTCTTGGATCATCAATCCCCGGAATTTGTGGTCTGAAAGGCTCTGCTCCGGGGGATAGAAGAAGCTTATCGTAACTTTCGCTGTATGTTTTACCGTTAGCCTTGTTCTTTACAGTTACACTCCTTGTTGATTTATCTATAGAGAGAATCTCGCTGAATGTCCTTATGTCGACATCATAACGATTTGAGAAACCTGTTACGCTCTGAACAAGCAACTCTTCCCTGTGTTTGATTTTTCCTCCTATATAATATGGCAATCCGCAATTTGCATATGAGATGAACTCACCTCTTTCAAAAAGAATGATTTCTCCCTTTTCATCTTCGCGGCGGATTCTGGCCGCTGTGGTTGCACCGCCTGCAACACCTCCGATAATTATGTACTTCATTAAGATTTATATTTTATTTCTTCTGCAAAGGAAAGAAAATATATTCTAAAATAAAAATTTTCCAAAAGAAATTTGTTTGTTTGGAAATAATGTTTACCTTTGCAGAAATTAAAATTCACAATAATGAATAAAGTTACAAAATATCTGGCATTACTGCTTTTTTCAGCCCTGGCAGTATCTTGTGGGGCAAACACCGGTAACCAGGTTCAGGCAGAAAATAATCATGGTGTTAGTAACACAGAAAAAAATAAAAACGAGAAAAAAATGAAGACAATACATTTGACAAAAGCAGAGTTCTTGAAGAAGGTCGTGGATTTTGAGGGTAATCCTAACGAGTGGAAGTATCTGGGAGATAAGCCGGCACTCATAGACTTTTACGCATCATGGTGCGGACCGTGCAAGACAATCGCACCGGTTTTGGAGGAGCTGGCAGCTGAATATGAGGGGCAGATATACATATATAAGGTAGATACTGAGGCGGAGCAAGAGCTTGCAGCTGCATTCGGGATAAGAAGCATTCCTACTCTCCTCTTTGCACCAATGACAGGAAATCCTCAGATTGCTCAGGGTGCGCTTCCTAAGGCAAACCTTAAGCAGGCAATAGAACAGGTGCTGCTTAAAAAGTAAATAATTACATTATTTTTGTAAAAAAATAAATATAGAATAAAAATGGAAAGGCTTTGTGCAATAAGAGATATATATCGTGCAATATGCTCCTATGAAGAGAGTTTTCACGGTCGGTACGGAATATGTCTCAATGAGGGAATGTTATTGTGCTCTCTCAAGGAGGGGCAGCTTTCATCGGGGGAAATTGCTGAAAAACTAAGCCTTAGTTGTTCGAATACATCCAAACTGATAAGGGCTGTAGAGGAGAAGGGGTTTATCACCAGAAATCTGGGGAAGATCGATAAGAGGCAAATGTACTTTACTCTGACCAAAGAGGGGAAGTCGACTCTGGAGATCGTCCTAAAAGATGAAATAGACTTGCCTGAGCCTCTCGGTGCTTATGTCCAGAACCAAATTAAAAACAATTAATGAAAAAATGAAGAATTTTATATTATACAGCTCTCCACTTAAGGAGAACGCACAATCTGCGACCCTGCTCCTTTTCAGGGTCGCTTTTGCAATACTGCTGATACTTCACGGATGGCAGAAGATACAGAGCTACTCTGTGCTCTCATCTGTATTTCCGGATCCTGTAGGGCTTGGTCCTCAGCTTTCACTGACTCTCGCTATAGGGGCGGAATTTTTTGCAGGCTTGTTTGTGATAGCGGGTTTTCTTACAAGATTGGCCCTGATTCCTATGATTTTTACAATGGGTGTCGCCTTCTTTGTGACTCATGCTGCAGATGCCTTTCAGGTAAAAGAGCTTGCATTTGTTTATATGGTGGCCTTTGTAATTCTGTTTATTACAGGTCCTGGGAAATTTTCTGTGGACAACGTTATTTTTAAACCCAGTTCTCAGAAATAATTTCTCCTTGTACAGAGAGGATAATGCTCTTTATAGGAATATTTGTTCCTGATTTTTCTCTTGCGGTTTTGGCTATCTGAAGCAGTCCTCCGCAACAAGGAACTTCCATTATAAGAACTGTCAGTGTGTTAATCCTTGAATTTCTAATCATTTCTGACAGTTTATCTACATAGCTCTGCAGATTGTTGTCCAGTTTCGGACAGGCGATTGCAAGAGCTTTGTTTTTTAGAAACCTGCCGTGAAAATTGCCAAATGAAAAAGCTGAACAATCTGAAGCCAGGAGGACATCGGCCTCTTTGAAGAATGATGCCTGTGGGTTTAATAAGTGTAGCTGCACCGGCCATTGACGTAATTCTGTAGCAGGGGAGGGGCCTGTCACAATTTTATTTACTGAGGGAGCTGCATGTGTGAAATCTCTCTCCATGGAACCAGGACAACCGCAGGCCATCTTTGGTTTTTCTTCATCCAGTTTTGAGGTATCTATTCGTATGTTATTCTCTTCGCACCATTTTATTCCCTGGTTAAACCATTCGATTTCATTGTGATTTTTCAGGTGCTTAAGGTGAGCTGTTATCACATCTTCTCCCTTTAATGATATTCTCTTCATTACTGCAATTTCGTCATATGGTTCGGTCTCTTTTTCAATCAGTTCAATTGCTCCAGCCGGGCATTCGCCTATACACGCGCCAAGTCCGTCACAATACAGGTCACTTATCATAACAGCTTTGCCGTTAATGAGCTGAAGGGCTCCTTCGTGGCACCCGCTTACGCAATTTCCGCAACCATTGCAAAGAGCCTCGTCGATTTTAATAACACTTCTTTTCATGTTTTTTAATATTTTTTTACAAAAATATCCCTCTTTACACAAATCAAGTGTAATATATGATACACTTGGTACAGAATTTGATGAATAAAAACCTACACTAATCAAGATTGTAAATGAAGTATTTAATTTCAGCAATTCTTTTAATAACTGCGTCATCGTGCTCGTCAGCATACATTGTTTCTGAGACAGTTAAGCCTTTCGAGACAGAAAAGTATATGGGAAGATGGTATGAGATTGAACGCCTCCCAAACAAGATTCAGGATGGACTTGAAGAGTGTACATCACTGTTTACCTTGATGGAGGACGGATCTTTCACTATTGTTAATGAGGGCCGTCTGATTAGTGACAGGACAAGAATCAAGCAGTGGAAAGGAAAAGGTTGGGTTCCGGATAAGATGAACCCATCCAAAATGAAGGTCTCTTTCAATTGGCCATTTTCGGAAGATTACTGGGTTCTTAAGGTAAATCCGGATTACACCGCCGCGCTGGTAGGTTCTCCTGAAGGAGATGTTTTATGGATTATTGCAAGGGATAAGGACCTTGATGCCCGCGTAATCCTTGAAATGAAAGATTACGCGGCCAAGCTAGGATATCCTGTTAAAATGATGTTCCGCAGTCTCGCTTATTAATTTATCATCTGCGATATTCGGTAAAGTTACTTTCAGAAGAGGAGTTCTCTCCATCTCCCTCTTAATGGCAGATATTGCTCCTGTGTTTCTTGCCCAGGCTCTCCTTGAAATTCCGTTATTAACATCCCAAAGCAGCATCTCCCTGATCTTTTTCTCAGATTCAGGAGTTCCGTCAATAACCATTCCGAAGCCTCCATTTATAACCTCTCCCCAACCGACACCACCACCATTGTGTATAGAGACCCAGGTAGCCCCTCTGAAAGAGTCCCCGATTACGTTCTGAACAGCCATATCTGCAGTAAAACCGGAACCGTCATAAATATTTGAAGTCTCTCTGAATGGAGAGTCTGTTCCAGAGACATCATGATGATCCCTTCCAAGTACAACCGGGGCCGAAATTCTGCCGTCTGCAATTGCCTTGTTCATGGCAAGGGCAATCTCTGTCCTTCCTTCTGAGTCAGCATACAGTATACGTGCCTGAGAGCCAACAACAAGTTTGTTCTTAGCTGCCTCTTTTATCCAGTGTATATTGTCGGAAAGCTGACTTTTTATCTCATCAGGTGCGGACGTCAGGATTTTTTCAAGTACCTCGGCTGCAATTTCATCTGTGATCTGAAGGTCTTCCGGCTTGCATGAGGTGCATACCCATCTGAAAGGGCCGAAACCGTAATCAAAGAAGAGTGGCCCCATGATGTCCTGAACGTATGAAGGGTATCTGAAAGTGCCGTCAGGCGACATTATATCTGCACCGGCCCTGGATGCTTCAAGTAAAAAGGCATTTCCATAATCGAAGAAATACATGCCCTTTTTTGTTAGCTTGTTAATTGCGGTCACTTGCCTTCTTAAAGACTCCTGGACTAATAGTCCGAACTTATCAGGATCATCGGCCATTAAACGGTTTGATTCCTCAAACGAAATGCCGGCAGGATAATATCCGCCCGACCACGGATTATGAAGTGAAGTCTGATCACTTCCAAGGTCAACATCCACACCGGCTTCGATGAATTTTTCCCATAGGTCAACTATATTGCCTTGGTATGCAATAGATACCGATTCTTTTTTCTTCTTTGCTGAGATTACCCTTGTCATAAGAAGGTCCAAATCGGTAAAAACCTCATCTACCCATCCTTGTGTGTATCTTGTCTGAACAGCCTTCGGATTGATTTCTGCAACAATTCCTATTACACCTGCTATCACAGCTGCTTTAGGCTGGGCACCGGACATTCCTCCAAGCCCCGAGCTTACAAAGACTTTACCGCCAAAATTGTTTAATCCCTTTTCGGACCTCATCCTGGCAGCGTTAAGTACTGTAATGGTTGTTCCGTGGACTATGCCCTGAGGACCGATATACATGAAAGATCCGGCTGTCATCTGACCATATTGTGATACTCCGAGAGCGTTGAACTTTTCCCAGTGATCCTTTGAAGAGTAGTTGGGAATAACCATCCCGTTGGTGACAATGACTCTCGGTGCCTCTTTGTGTGAAGGGAATAGTCCCAGCGGATGGCCTGAATAGAGGACAAGCGTCTGTTCATCGGTCATCTGAGAGAGATACTGCATGGTAAGAAGATACTGAGCCCAGTTCTGGAAAACGGCGCCATTTCCCCCGTAAGTGATAAGCTCGTGAGGGTGTTGGGCAACCGCATAGTCAAGATTGTTGTTTATCATCATCATTATTGCAGCAGCCTGACGTGATTTATAAGGGTAGTCATCTATGTGCCTGGCAGCCATTTTATAATCCGGACGGAAACGGTACATGTAAATCCTGCCGTAATCCTGAAGCTCCTTTGCAAATTCCGGGGCAAGTATCTTATGATGTTTTTGCGGGAAGTATCTCAATGCGTTTCTGAGTGCCAGTTCCTTCTCCTTTGTTGTCAGAATATCCTTTCTCTTAGGAGCATGATTGATTTCGGTTTCATATTTTCTCATTTCAGGAAGAGTGTCAGGGATGCCTTGCACTATCGATTTTCTAAAGTCCACTAAGTTCATTTTTATTTAATTTTATACGAAATTACTAAAAATATTTCCGGTAAGTTGTCTTTTATCAAAATAATCCATACTTTTGCAATCCTAAAAAAAGGAGGTGTTTGCCGTATGATTATAGTACCTATCAAAGAGGGTGAGAATATTGAAAGAGCGTTGAAGAAATTTAAACGTAAATTTGAGAAAACCGGCATTGTCCGCGAGCTCAGAGGCAGAAAGACTTTTGTAAAGCCATCTGTCAAGAGACGCGATGAAATTAAGAAAGCAATTTATGTACAATCTCTTCGTTTGAACGAGGAGTAGTATCAGACGTAAAATATTAAAATTGGCGCTCCGTTTTTTCGGAGTGCCGGTTTTTTTTTGTATATTAGTGTCAAGAAGAAATTTGGAGTATGGTTGAAGGGTTTATCGAATATCTCAAAGTTCAGAAAAGATACTCTCCCAGGACATTGACACTTTATGAAGGGTATATAAAGGAGTTCTTTGCATTTGCATCGGGAGATACTGGCAATCAGAGTACCGGAATGCTTATTCCGAATCTCATAAGAGGATTTGTCGCTTCCGGACTTGAATCCGGAATTTCTTCAAGGACTATGAATCTCAAACTTTCTGCATTGAGCAGTTTTTGCGACTATCTTGTCAGGAACGGGGAGCTTGGGACAAATCCTGTAAAGAGAATACACAGGCCGAAGCAGTCAAAGAAATTACCGCAGTTTTATACCGAGCGGGCAGTTGAGAATTATTTCTCACATGAGGTGGATGACGATTTCAGATCACTTCGTGACAGAACCATTGTGGCAACACTGTACAATACCGGAATGCGACGGGCAGAGCTTGCAGGGCTAAAGATCTCTGACTGGGACAGGGGGCGCTCTCTGTTCCGTGTTACCGGAAAGGGTGACAAACAAAGAGAGATTCCAGTTACCGGTTCTTTGCGGGAGGAGCTGGAAAGATATCTGGCCTCTTACTCGGAACTTTTCCTGTCAACCCCGTCTTCACCTTTATTTGTTACAGATTTCGGTAAACCATTATACCTCTCTTTTGTTAACAATACAGTAAAGAGAGAGCTTACCGGAGTGGAAGGATTTTCCGGCAAGAGATCCCCTCACCTGCTCAGGCATAGTATAGCAACGCATCTGCTCAATAACGGGGCAGACCTGAATAGTATAAAAGAGGTTCTTGGGCATTCATCACTTGCGGCAACACAAGTGTATACTCACAATTCTTTTGAACAATTGAAAAAAGTTTTTTTAACCGCTCATCCAAGAGCAAAAAAAGGAGGATAATTATGGACATTAGAATTCAATCTCTCAAGTTTGATGCAGATCAGAAGCTGATCGACTTTATTGAGAAGAAACTTGGTAAACTTCCTCGTTTCTATGAGGGAATACTGGGCATAGATGTTGTGCTGAGCCTTCTTCCCGAGTATGATAACAAAAATGTAAAGTTGATTATTAAAGTACCGGGGGATGAGGTTGTCGTAGAGCGACACTCAATGAAATTTGAGGATGCACTGGTAGATTGCGTAGACGTGCTTAAGGATATTTTAATAAAACATAAAGAGAAAAAAGAAAGAAGATAGATAATTCCGGTTAATTCCAGAATAATGTAATAAACTCCTCTCTCGTTATATTATTGAAATAATGAGAGAGGTTTATTGTTTCCAGCCTCCTCTCAATCTCCGTTCTGTTGTGGTTGCAGCCGGTCAGCAATTTCTCAATGTCGGAAGTCTCCTTTGTAAAGAAATAACTGCCAAATATACGGATGTCGTTTATTATACCTTTTGAGACTTCCATGTATATCTCGACCAGCCCTCCCGGGAACTGACATACTTTAGAAAATTTATAAGCAGGTGCAGAGCCCAGATTCCACCAATCCTGGCTGTATTTGGTCTCTCTTAAATGATTGATGGCTTCCATATCCTGTTCGGTATAGTGGTATCTTTCATATCTTTCCGCAACAGCAATCTCCTTCTCCAGAAACAAGATAAAATCATCGATAGACATGTCCTCTTTCAGATGTTCAGTTATGTTGGTAACTCTTGCCCGGTTTGACTTTACGGATTTGCTGACAAATTTCTCAGGTCTGCCGGCCAGAGCCTGAGACAGGTCCTTCATAGATGACGAAAAGAGCAATGTGCCGTGTTGCAGAATTCTGTCCTTATATACAGCAACGGCATTCCCTGAAAATTTCCTCCCGTCAATTAACAAATCGTTTCTCCCTTCAAGGTAAGCATCAATCTTCAGCTTCTTCAATGCATCGATTATAGGTTTGGTAAATCTGGCGAACATCGCGGAACTCTCCTCAGTTTCACTCCTGTTATCGATAAATGTGAAATTAAGATTGCCCATATCATGGTATACTGCACCTCCGCCGGAAATCCTTCTCACTACCTTTATACCGTTTTTGTCTACATAGTCGATATTTATCTCGGCAAGAGCATTCTGATGCATCCCAATTATTATTGCATTGTCATTCTGCCACAGTCTGAAGACAGGCTGTGTCATGTTTTTGAAAAGATACTCCTCAGCAGCCAGATTCCAGTATGGATCAGTGTTGTTGTCAATTATGTATATCATGTTCTTTTGAAAAAATGGTTAAACCACCCTTCAGGGCTTATAATTTTATATATAATCCATCCAATAAGAATTCCAAGTAAAGCACCGCAGATAACGTCAAGAGGAAAGTGCCTTCCGACATATATTCTGCTATAGCTTACAAGTGAAGCCCATGAGAAAATCATTACCGAATACCATCTCT
Organism: Bacteroidales bacterium; assembly: GCA_023227835.1. Lineage (GTDB taxonomy): Bacteria > Bacteroidota > Bacteroidia > Bacteroidales > UBA932 > Bact-08. The sequence goes on along the minus strand of JALOCI010000018.1, from coordinate 11,069 downwards.
TCCTGAAAGTGAAAGAGGTAAAGAAAGCCAGTCCGAACACGTTGGCGGCATGACTTGACACAAAGCCGTACAATCCCCCCTTACCGTCAAGCATTCTTACAAATCCTTCAAGTTCAGGGTCATGTCCCGGTCTCAATCTTTGGACAGAGTCCTTGATAACACTTGCCGAAATCATGTCTGTGAGTGCAAATGTTAAAAGAATGCCTGCAAGAGTAAGAAAAGCAGGTTTTATGGGCCTTAGGGCAAGCCTATGATTGTCAACTTTAAAAAATGTAAAGAAGATAATGGCAATGTAGAGAGGTGTCCAAGTGAATTTTTCAGATGCAAATATCATCACTCCGTCGAGAAATGGAGTTGTAGCATGATTCAGAGTAAGAAAAAGCGATTTGTCAAAATCAATAATTCTCTCAAACATCGTTTAAGTGTTTAGTGATGTCCAAATCATATCTTTTAGCTTAGCTATATTTTTTCCGGTTATTGAGGATATAAATATATGCTTAATCTTGCGGGGAAGGTGCTTTTTTATCTCTTTCTCAAGCTCATCATCCAGCATGTCGGATTTTGTGACAGCAAGCAGCCTCTCTTTGTCCAGTAATTCAGGATTGTATTGTTTGAGTTCATTGAGAAGTATCTTGTATTCAGTTGCTATATCCTTGCTGTCAGCTGGAATCATGAACAGTAACATTGAGTTTCTCTCAATATGTTTCAGAAATCTGAGACCAAGTCCCCTGCCTTCGTGTGCTCCTTCAATAATACCGGGTATGTCCGCCATAACGAAGGATTTGTTGTCGTGATACTCAACTATTCCGATGCTGGGCTCGAGAGTTGTAAAGGCATAGTCTGCAACTTTTGGCCGAGCGGCTGAGATGGTCGATAAAAGTGTGGATTTTCCTGCATTTGGAAAGCCGACAAGACCGACATCGGCAAGAATCTTCAACTCCAGAATATACCAGTTCTCAGTACCAGGCTCACCTGGTTGTGCAAATCTGGGGGTCTGGTTAGTGGCACTTTTGAAAAAATCGTTTCCTAATCCACCTCGGCCTCCTTTAGCAAGAATTTTCTCCTCTCCATCCTCAGTAATCTCAAACAGAATCTCTCCGGTCTCGGCAAGCTTCGCAACTGTTCCAAGCGGGACGTCAAGTATGATATCCTTTCCGTCAGCTCCATGTCTTAGCTGGCCGCCACCCGCCTCACCATGTTCGGCTCTGATATGCTTCCTGTATTTAAGATGTATAAGAGTCCAAGTCTGGGCATTTCCCCTAAGGATAATATGGCCGCCTCGTCCGCCATCCCCTCCGTCAGGGCCGCCTTTTGCCACGAATTTCTCCCTGCGAAGGTGCATAGAACCTTTTCCTCCGTTACCTGATTGGCAAAGAAGCCTGACGTAATCTACAAAGTTGGAATTGCCCATCTTAATTATTTAATTTTGTCAATGATATCACAGATATCCTTGAAGTTTTCGTCTATACTCTTATTCCCGTTAACCCGGTAATATCTTCCGCTCTCTTTGTAATAGGCGATAAGAGGTTCAGTTTTCTTATGATATTGAACAATCCTGTTCTCGATGGTTGCCCTGTCCATATCATCTTTCCTGTCTTCCATCTGCGCTCTTAAAGCTATACGCTGGAATATAACCTCTTCATCTATCTCAAGAGAGATTACTGCCGTGATTTCTTGTCCCTTTGCCTCAAGAATCTTGTCCAGGGATTCTGCCTGTGGGATAGTCCTGGGATAGCCGTCAAGGATATATCCCTTGGTGCCGTTTTTAGTTTCGGATATCACTTTGTTAAGCAGTTCCAGTATCGTGTCATCATCGACAAGTTTTCCATTTTCTATAATGGCTTTAACTTTGAGACCAAGTTCACTTTTACTCCCGATCTCCTTTCTTAACAGCTCTCCTGTAGAAATGTGTCTAAGGGCGTACCTCTCTGCAAGAAGCACGGATTGTGTTCCCTTACCGGCACCGGGAGGGCCGAAAATTATATAATACTTCATATTGTTATAGATTATTCATCCAATACATATATATCCTTATACTGTCTTCCGAGTTCATCGTAATCCAGTCCGAAACCGACAATAAAATCATTAGGGATGCTCATTGCAACGTAGTCAATCTTGAGATCTTTCTTGTACGCATCCGGTTTTAACAGAAGGGTACAGATCCTTGCGTCCTTTACATTAGCAGAAAGCAGTGTCTTGTTCATCTCAACCATTGTCTCACCGCTGTCGACGATATCTTCAACTACAATTACGCTTCTTCCCTCAAGAGGCTTGTTGAATCCGAGAATTTGCTTAACCTCGCCTGTTGATGACGTGCCACAGTATGATGAAAGGCGGACAAATGATATTTCGCATTCAAAGTTTATGTACTTCAGAAGGGAGGCGGCAAACATGAATGAACCATTCAGTACCGCAAGGAACAACGGGCATTCAACATCTTTATAGTCGGTGTTTATCTTGTCTGCTACTTTCCTGATACTCTCTTCAATCTGTTCATTAGGTATGCATATGCGGAAACTCTTGTCGTGCAGGGTGATCTTTTCCATATAAATTGTTTTTGTGCTCGCGAAATTAAGTATTAATTTTGTCTTAAACCAATTTAACTGAAACACCAATGAATCCAAGAGTTAGCATTATTATGGGCAGCACCTCTGACCTTTCTGTGATGAAACAGGCTGCAGAGTTCCTTGACGAGATGGAGATCCCTTTTGAGATAAATGCATTGTCGGCCCACAGAGTACCGGAGATGGTAGCACAATTTGCAAAAAATGCTTATGGAAGGGGAGTGAGGGTTATAATTGCGGGAGCAGGCGGGGCAGCGCACCTTCCGGGTGTAATTGCCGCATTTACTCCTATTCCCGTTATTGGTGTTCCCATTAAATCATCAAACTCAATGGATGGTTGGGATTCGGTTCTTTCAATTCTTCAGATGCCGGCAGGGATACCGGTTGCGACAGTGGCTCTCGACGGTGCTAAAAATGCTGCAATATTGGCTGTTCAGATGCTTGCCACAGGCGATGAGCAACTCATGGGCAAGCTTTCAGCATTCAAGTCAGAACTTGCCGCTAAGATTTCCAAGGCTAATGAAGATTTAAAAAAGGTTGAGTACAGATTCAAGGTTGGATAATTAACATTTTTTATGAGGGGAGGGATTTATGAGGCGAGCGATTTTAGTAATGCTGCTTTTTTCGGGCAGCGGGGTCTTCTTTGTCAATAGGGCAGAGGGACAAGAGATTCCGGAAGGAATTATTGAGTTAATAACTGAGGCCGCAGAGGAGGGAGGAAACATCCCGGATGAAGGCCGTATGGAGGAGCTGCTGGAATACTACAGGCAGATGCTGGTCACACCTTTGAATATCAACACGGCAGAGAGAGAGGATATGGAGAGACTTGAGTTACTCTCTGATTGGCAAATCAGTGCAATTGTATCTTACAGAGAAGAATACGGACAACTGCTCTCTTTGAATGAACTCTATACTATTCCCGGTTTAAATCCGGATATTGTCTCGTTGTTGATTCCTTTTTTGACGACAGGTACTAAAGATGATAATTTCAGATTTTCTCCCGGGTCAATATTGAGGGATTCCAGAGCAGATTTACTGTTAAAGAGCAGATATGTCATACAGAAGGAGCAGGGGTACTTTCCGATTAAAAAGGCAGATTTTGATAAAAAACCGGACAGCAGATATCTTGGTCCGAGAGGATCATTCTATTCTCAGCTTAAGTATGAATCGACTGAACATATAAAAGCGGCAATTACCCTTGAGAGAGATCCTGGTGAAAAGGGGGTGGATTACAAATCTGTCAATATCTCTGTCTCTAAAATCGGAATCATTAACAGATTGGTGGCAGGAGACTTTTCCGCCCGTTTCGGACAAGGCCTTGTTCTATGGAACTCATTTGCAATGGACTCATATACAGATGCCAGATCTTTGTCAAAACACCCTGGCGGGTTGTCCCCTTATAACTCCACTGATGAAAACCGTGCATTAAGGGGTATCTCTGCAACACTGGAACATGATGATTGGAGGTTCACCATTCTTGCATCACACAGAAAATATGACGCAAGAGTGGCAGAAGGTGAGTATACATCACTTCTTACGACCGGTTTGCACAATACGAAAACCACTCTTGAAAGAAAAGGATCTCTGGATGGAACACTTATCGGAAGCAATATATCCTGGTCGGGTAATAGTTCTAGAATATCACAGACCACTGCCCTTTATTGGTATTCTCTTCCATACGGAGGAAGAGACACTACCCAGATCAGGCGTGACAGGCAGATGGGCGGATACCAGGCAAACTTCTCGATTGACGCATACCGGGTGTTCCGTAAATACAGAATTTTCGGAGAGCTTGCATCAGATCATACAGGCTCATGTGCCTTCATAGGAGGACTTCTATACTCTCCGACGGGTAAACTGGAGACAGCCCTTTTGCTTAGAGATTATGCCGGGCAGTACAGAGCCCCTTTTGCATCCCCGATCTCCAGAAAATCATCTATAGGAGGTGAGAGCTCTGTTAGAATTGCAGCGATGCTGTTGTTGGGCAATTATTGGAAAACAACTGCTGATGCTGAATACTGCAATGCTAAATTTTATCTTACATTCTCTGCATCATCTTCAGAGAAGGCTAAAAGTCAGCTTTTCTTAAAATATGCATTAAGCGAGAAGAGACATTCTCTCAGGTACAACCACACATTCAGACTATCTCCGATGTTCAGGATAGCAGGGCGAGGAGATATTAACCTGATAGATGATAATGGTTTCAAATGCGGTTATCATCTCTCTGGCGAGACCATTTTCAAGACACCAGGAGGTAAGATTGACGCATCTCTGAGGCTGGCATATTTTAATGCAGTTCTGTGGGATAGCCGCATATATGTTTATGAACGAGACATGCTTTATAACTTCTCTGTTCCGGTATACTACGGTGAGGGCTTAAGATGCTATCTCAATCTTCATATAATTCCTGTCAGAAGATGCGACATTTGGTTCAGAATAGCTGCAACCAGATATCTGGACAGAGATAGTATAAGCGAAGGGACCGGATTGATATCCGGCCCCTTAAAAAGCGAAGCGAAAATTCAGTTAAGATTCCGCCTTTGATTTAGGCTCTCTTTATCTTTAACTTCTTGCCAGGAGCAATCTTGCTGTTTTTTGTGAGACCGTTGAGCTCAAGAATATCATTGAGAGTAACACCCTCAAACTTTTTTGAAATGCCCCAAAGAGTGTCCCCTCTTCTGACTGTATAATATACATACCCGCCACTTTTTCTTGTTTGCGGCGCTGAAGAGTACGACGGCTCGTCGTTGGATGATGAGCGTGACCCGTGTATTAAAATTGCCTGACCTATACTTATCTTTGATTTAGTATGATTCCATTTCTGAATATCAGAGAGTTTAACTCCATACTTCATGGCTATGCCGCCCAGAGTCTCCCCCTTTCTTACGATATGAGTATATGTTGAACTTCTCTCACCACCTGCCGAAGATGATGCAAGATTGCTCCCCTTTGCCTCTTTATATATGATAGGGTTGAAATAGAGAGAATCCTTGTATGTGTATATGGAATCCTCATTATTGACAAATGTTGTAGTGTACTGATAAGGGAGGTTTAGCACCATACCTTCAGGTGATCCGGGAATGATTTGTTTAATATATTGAGGATTAAGGTTTTGTAGCTCTTCAACAGAAACACCTGTAACTTCTGATATTTGTCCGAAGTGTAAAGGCTTGTGTATCATGAAAGTATCCACGTGGGCCGGCATTGAAATCGCTCTTGGGACAATTTTATGTTCTTTATAATAGTTAAGTGTGTACAATGCGGCAACAAAAGAAGGCACATATCCGCGGGTCTCTCTGGGAAGGTATGGGTATATTTTCCAGAAATCTCTGGAACCAGCTCTTCTGATAGCCTTATTTACGTTCCCTGTTCCACAGTTGTATGATGCTATGGCAAGAGCCCAGTCTCCGAAAATAGTATAAGAGTCTTTAAGATATTTACAAGCGGCATGAGTGGCTGCGATTGGGTCCAGCCTCTCGTCTACATAAGAATTTATCTTGAGGTTGTACTGAAGTGCCGTCCTGTACATAAATTGCCACAGACCTCTCGCCTTAACTCTCGAACAAGCGTTCGGATTCAGTGCAGATTCTATTACAGCCATTATTTTCAACTCTTTGGGCAGGTCATACTGATCTATTATCTCTTCAAAGATAGGCAGGTAATATGCTGACATCCCGAGAATAAGATCTATCTTATGAGGGATCTTCTGTGTGTAGAAAACTATATGGTTCTTAATTATCTCATTGTAAGGAAGCGGGATAAACGAGTTCATGGCTTTCAGCCGGTTAATAAAAACAGAGTCCGGAATGTCTGATGTGAATCTTGCACTGTCAAGATCAACATACAAATCATCAACCATTGAGAACTTCTTTTGAACATAATAGAGGCTCAATAGGCTGTCTGTTGACAGCTTGCTCTCTATAAGGTCTTCTCCCTCAAAAAAGTTGATAACTCCGGGATTTATTGTGTCGTTTGTGCTTACTGTGTCAGAAAGTTCAATAGCTGCCCCGCTGAGTTCATTTTTCAGTGAGTCGATAGTCTTTCTGAGACTCTCTATCTCGGTAAGAAGTTCCTTTTTTGTCGGTTTTTTTGTTAAAAGTTGTCCGTATGATAATTCTGTGGTGGAAACAACTGTCAGCAATACAAAAAATAATGTTCTGATCTTCATTTTAAAAATTTAAGTTCATCTGAAATCCAAAGGCAGGAGACAGATTGTTGGCAAATTGGTTGTTTAAGGGTTTGATAACGACCGGTTCGAACGAGGCAGAAAGGTCATCGCTTACATCAAATTCGCTGAAGTGAGCAAACACATTTGCGTCTATGATGTTCAGTGCATATACAAGGGCTCCTGCCAATATGGAGTAGTCCCTGTATCTTCGGTAGGCAGTCTTGAAATAACCAAGAGTCTCCAGACTGTACTTTTGAGCAACCTCTCCCTGAGGGTTGTTTGATGCTTCAATGTAAAGTTCCTTGTATTTCAGGTACTGCAGGTTGTTGAAATTTACGAAATAACCGCAGGTTATAAGACCTCCGTAAATGATGGGAATCTTCCAGTAGTTCCCGGTATAAGCTTGTCCGAGACCCGGAAGCATGGCAGAATACAGTGATGCTCTGGCTGGAAGTATCGTTTTTTCTGATTTGTAAGATACTATTCCATCCATGATTGTCGCATAGTGGAATATTGCGGCGCCTATGTAATAATAATCGCGGTTGTTTCTATACTTAACATCCCCGTTTTCCTTGAACTTTACTCCGTTACTATAGCCCTGATATATAAGGGCTGCCATCCCTCCGTATACGACAGGAAGTTTCCAGTATTGCCTGTTGTAGATCTGAGCTGTTCCCGGAAGTACAAGTGAACCCATCCACATATGGTTGATTCTCATTGAATCCCTATGTGCCAGACTTTTAAAGTATCTTTTTATTGTGTAACGGGGAACGGTTGAGGTATCACTGTAATTAGTGGTATCTCTTGTGTTAGTTGTGTTTTGTTGAAACATTGAAGCTCCCGGAGCGCCTGCAATATTATTTCTTGTTCTTACCTGACCACTCATAGAGAGAGCTATCAGGAGCGAGGCTGCAAGTATGAGGATCTTTCTGGCCATCGAGCTTTAAATGTTTGTTTGCTCAAGAGCTTTCAGAAACTGATATATCTCATTATCCCCATTGAAATGGATAGTTAGAGACCCCGTTCCTTTCTCGCCCCTTTTCAGGCTAATATTATTATCAAAATATTTACCGAATATCTCAAGAAGACGTATGAATGCCTCTTCAAGCTGAGGATTTTCCGGGAGCTCTTCCTGTGCCGGTTTTGGTTGCTCCTCGTCTGAAAATCTGCGTATTTTATCTTCTATCTGTCTTACCGACAGGTCATTTTCAATTATTTGATTACAAAGTTTTATCTGCTTTTTGGGATCCTCTATAGCAAGAAGCGCCCTTGCATGTCCCATTGATATGGCTTTGGCCCGGATTGCAAGCTGTATTTCCGGCGGAAGTCTAAGCAAGCGGATGTAATTTGTAACTGTTGCCCTCTTTTTGCCGACCCTTCCTGCCATCTCCTCCTGAGTTAAACTGCACTCTTCAATGAGCCGTTGAAAACTCTGGGCAATCTCAATGGCATCAAGATTCTCCCTTTGAATATTCTCAACAATGGCCATCTCAAGCATTCCCTGGTCGTCTGCCTTACGGATGTACGCCGGAATAGCGCTAAGTCCTGCCAAAGTTGCAGCTCTGAACCTGCGTTCTCCACTTATTATCTGGTATTTATCATTTTCTGTCATCCTGACTGTAATCGGCTGGATTACACCAAGAGTCTTGATTGAGTCTGCGAGTTCCGCTAGAGCCTCCTCATCGAAAGTGTTTCTGGGTTGATAAGGGTTAGCCTCAACCTTGTCTACCGGTATCTCTGAAATGGAGGCCGGGGTTGCCTGGTTCTCGGCAACAAGAGGTCTGTTGTTAAAGGACATATTATCTACGTCCGAGATGAGGGCACCAAGCCCTCTTCCTAAAGCTGACTTCTTCATCCTATGAATTCTTTTTTAAAACCTCTTTGGCAAGATTTAGATAATTATTAGTACCGGCAGATACTGCATCGTGAAGAATCACCGGCTTTCCGAATGACGGAGCCTCGCTAAGTCTTACGTTTCTCTGTATTACCGTGTTGAATACCATTTCATTGAAGTGGCTCCTGACTTCGTCTACGACAAGATTTGCATGTCTGAGCCGTGCATCAAACATTGTAAGAAGGAATCCCTCTATCTGAAGAGAAGTGTTAAGTCTGTTCTGAACGAGCTTGATGGTGTTCAAAAGTTTGCCAAGCCCCTCCAGAGCAAAGTATTCGCATTGTACAGGTATCAGAACCGAGTCTGCAGCAGTCAGAGAGTTAATGGTAATTATACCAAGAGAAGGAGAACAGTCAATTATTATAAAATCGAACCCGTCCCTTATTGTGTCAAGGGCTTTTTTCATAACCATCTCTCTGTCCGGAATGTTCAACATTTCAAACTCCGCACCTACAAGGTTGATGTGAGAAGGAGCAAGCTTAAGCCCTTTAATTTCGGTGTCGAGAAGAATATCCTGAATCTTTACCTTCCCGATCATTACTTCATATATGGTGAGTTTCGAGTTGGAGTCAGGATCGAAATTAAACCCGGATGTAGAGTTCGCTTGTGGGTCAGCATCTACAATTAACACCTTCTTCTCCATGACGGCAAGTGAAGCAGCCAGATTGATTGCCGTGGTTGTTTTACCGACTCCGCCCTTCTGGTTTGCTATAGCAATTACTTTTCCCATATATTTTTATAGTTCGTTTGATATGTAGTCAATCGGACAAAATTACAAAAATCTTTTTTTGCTTACGCATTTAATTGGGGTCTACGTCAATTATTATCTTGACTGATCCTCGTGCTTTCTTTTCTATCGCTTCAATTTCAGCAGCAATCAAAGATTTGATTTCAAATAATAAATTATTTCTTGAGAGTTTAATCCAAAATTGCAGCTGATGTTCATCCATGAGCTTCTCCAAGGGAGGAGTGAAGGGACCATTCCATTCACGTGCGCCCCATGACTGAGCTCTCTCCGAGACTATATCGGCTGTCTCTTTCAACTTCTGTGTATTAGTGCTTTTCAGCGTGATTTTAATCAGCCTCACATACGGAGGAAATCCGTATTCCTCACGCTCGTTGAGCTGCTGCATCGCAATAATTGTGCCTTCCTGCTCTTCAGGATTGTTTAACATACTCTTGTATATCGGATGCTCCGCACGGGATGTTTGTATCATAATCCTGCCTCTGGAGTGTTTTCTTCCGGCTCTTCCGGCAAGTTGGCGCAACATCTGGAAAGCTCTCTCCTCAGCTCTGAAATCCTGAACAGAGAGCATACTCTCTGAGTTGAGAACACAAATGAGCGAGAGATGCTCAAAATCAAAACCCTTACTCAGCATCTGGGTTCCAACCAGTATGTCTGTCTTACCCTGGGAAAACTCTTTAAGAATCTTCTTCTCATTTACTGAGCTCCTGGTCGTTTCAAAATCGAAACGTTCAATCTTTGCCGAAGGGAAAAACTCCCTTAACCGCTCTTCGACCTTTTCGGTACCTATTCCTCTCTCTCTCAAACCTGGATTCCCACATTTGGTACAAATCGTATTAAAACGAATTTTGTAATTGCAATAGTGACATCTCAATTCGTTCTTTCTTTTATGATAACTCAGAGAGACATTGCAGTGGGGACAGACCGGTATCTCGTCACAATACATACACTGAACCATCGGTGAATATGACCGTCTGTTCCTGAATACCATGACCTGTTCTTTCGAATCAATGGCATCTTTAATCGCGTCCAGGATTTTTCTTGAGAACTCTCCCTCCATTCGTCCGAATTTCCGTTCCCTTATTGTGTCAACTATCTCTATATCCGGGGATTCAGTTCCGAAATAACGTTCATTAAGTTTTACGAGCGCATATCTGCCGTTATGTGTGTTATAGAGTGTTTCCAGTGAAGGTGTTGCTGAACCGAGAAGAGTGTTTGCCGAGTGGAAACCGGCAAGAATGAGAGCAGTATCTCTTCCATTGTATCTCGGCGCCGGATCTGACTGCTTGTATGACTGATCATGCTCTTCGTCCACAATCACCAATCCTAGTTTGTTAAAAGGAAGAAAAATGGAGGATCTTGTGCCTAGAATAAGATAGCTTTCCGGACTATTCTGAAGTAAACGCCGTACTCTTTCTCTCTCGCTTCGTGTCTGTTTAGAGTGATAGACAAGGAGGTATTCTCCAAATACTTTTTCAAGTCTTGAGCTTAACTGTCTTCCCATCGCGATTTCCGGGACCAATAAAAGAACAGACTCTCCCTTCTCAATAATCTCGGATGCCAGTCGTATATATATTTCAGTTTTGCCGGAACCGGTAATCCCATTAAGTAACGCAACCTTTCCGGATGTGAAAGCCTCTTTAATGGATACAAACGCATCAGTTTGAGCTGTTGAAAGTTCCGGAAGAACTTCCGGCT
>JALOCI010000032.1 GCA_023227835.1 Bacteroidales bacterium | reverse complement strand
AGTGTGCGTCTCTTTCTTTTACTCTCTGCAGCTGCAATTACTGCCGGGTATGCCGCTTTGTATACTTCACCAGATGTACATAGATAGTACTTTGCCATCCAATCCCAGAGTTTAAGCTCTGTTCCGGTAATCCGGTAATCCTGCCGCAGATCAATAATGTCCTTTATTCTGCCCTTATAGTCTCCTTTTGTGTGAGTAATAGCAGAGACAACGGCATTATACTCCTTGTTTGCAAAGTTGACTCTTACAACAGACCCGATCTGAATATTGCCGTGAAATTCTTCGGGCACCCCGTATGTCACCTCATCCCTGAACTTAAGCGGAAGAATGACATTGACGAACATTTCACCCTTTATATATCCTGCGACCTCTTCCAACAGCCATTTCGGAGTCGAGGTTGCACCACATACTCCAACCGTGTCTCCGTCATTGAACCATTCTCTCTTTATCTCCTCAATGCTCTCTATTTTATACGAGCCGGGATTTACCGACTTACAGCTTTGAAAAAGAATTTTGCCGTTAGAACTCTCCTTTCCTGAGACAAATACAATAACGGAATGCTTTGCAGCGAAATCTTTCAAATGAGGGTGTCTTGAAGATACTTGTCCGCATATTGTGTTGAAGGATTTGAAATTTTCTGCAGGGGCTCCTGCTTTTTCGATATTCTGTCCGATAATCCCGCAAATCTCACGGTACTCATCCAGGTCTTTTGTGGTTTGTGAGAATATCACAACAGGCCTTGTATAGTCTATGGAATCAAGGTCATCGGCTCGTTCAATCACAATGGCCCGGCCATCGGTCTGTCCGACTAGTCCGTTGACTTCGGCATGACCTTTTTTACCGAAGATGAGTAGTTGCCCGTTAATTTTTTTAACTTCCTCAAAGTGTTCCTTAATCCTCTTCTGAAGTTTGAGAACAACAGGGCATGTGCAGTCAATCAGCCTGAGGTTGTTTCTCCTGGCAGTCTCGTAGCTCGACGGCGGTTCCCCGTGCGCCCTTATGAAGAGAACAGAGTCTTTTAGTCCCTCCATGTCTTCGTGGGTTACCACCTCCATACCCTTTTTCCTTAGTCTGTCAAGCTCGGTATTGTTGTGTACTATGGAGCCGAGGGAGTACAATTTCCTGTTTTTGTCCAGGAAGCTTTCAGCCTCCTCAATGGCTCTAACAACTCCGTAACAGAAACCGGACTTGGTGTCGACCTCGACCTTCAGTTTCATTTTTTTGGAATTTTTCCGGACAGCCACTCCATCTGTTCTTCCTGTGACATATGGCTGTTGTCGAGAAGGATTGCATCTGGTGCCATCCTGAGTGGAGCTGTTTCACGGTGTTCGTCAATATAATCCCTCTGGATAATGTTATCCAGTATTTTTTGAAAATCGGCCTCTTCTCCTTTGGCAATCATTTCATTGTACCTTCTTTTTGCCCTTACTTCTGCATCAGCAGTCATAAATATCTTAAGTTCCGCATCAGGGAATACAGCCGTTCCGATATCTCTGCCATCCATAACGACACCTCTTCTCTCACCATATAACCTCAATATCTTATCCACGTAATTTCTCACCACAGGCAGAGCTGCTATGTAGCTTACCTGAGATGATACGGAGAGACTCCGTATCTCTTTTTCAACCAGGCGGTTGTTAAGATATAGCTCACTTTTGCCGTTCTCTCCGGTGTTTCTGAATTCCGGCCGGAGAAGTTCAAGCATTGGTTCAAGTTTTTCAGAGTCTATAATGTTATCCTTATTTATAAGAGAGTTCTCGATTGCAAAAAGTGTTACACCCCTGTAGAGTGCTCCGGTATCGACATAAAGTAAGCCGTACTTTTGGGCAATAGCTTTGGCAAATGTGCTTTTTCCCGTAGAGGAATGGCCGTCCACCGCTATAATTATCTTCGAAATGTTCATGTCATTCATAAAAAGCAAACATACGAAAAAGGATTATCTTTGTAAAAAATTAATCAATGAAAGTCGCCATACTCGACCTGGGAACCAATGTCTTCAATCTGCTTATTACAGAGATAGAACAAGAATCATGCAAAATTATCAAAGTTGCCAAGATGCCTTCGTTTATAGGTGCAGGCGGTTTCAAGGCCGGACGTTTGGGAAGCGAGGCTATGAGCGGGTCTTTGAAGGCTCTTGAGGAGATTAAAGACATCATTGATCGTGAGGGCGAGGTGACCTTGATAAAGGGTTTTGCCACATCTGCATTCAGAGATGCAGAAAATGGTTCGGAATTTGCAAGAGCGATACACGACCGGTTCGGATTTGACATTGAGATTATTTCAGGGGAGAGAGAGGCTGAACTGATATGTAAAGGTATAAGGGAGTCTTTACTTATATGGGATGAAAAGGTTCTGATGTGTGATATAGGCGGAGGCAGTAATGAACTTATAATCGCAGATAGGGAGAGGATATTCTGGAAAAGAAGCTTCAATCTGGGTATGCTGAGACTGCGTGAACAGTTTTTACCCAGTGACCCTGTTAAAATGGAGGAGATTGAGATGATAGAAAACTATCTTGAAAAGGAGTTACAACCTCTTTTTGATGCTTGCACAGAACACTCTCCGGGACTTATGATCGGCTCCTCCGGCTCATTTGACACTTTGAGAGAGCTGCTTTATGCTGATGATGACGGCTCCTTGCCTGCAAAAGAGATTGATATTGCAAGACTAGAGAAGCTTCATCAGAAACTGGTGCTCTCAAACCGGGAAGAAAGGTTGAAAATGCCGGGAATGTCTCCTATAAGGGTTGACTACATGGTTCTCGGGAGTATTTTTGTTCAGATAGTATTGAAGAATTGTAAAATAAAAGAGTTGTACCAATCCTCATATTCGCTTAAAGAGGGCTATATGTCGGAATTGGCAGCTCAGCTGAGAAATCAGAAAAAAACAGATTGAAATGAAGATATTGATTATTGATGACGAGAAGAGTATCAGGAACACCCTAAAAGAGATTCTGGAGTTTGAGGGACATGAAATTGTTCTGGCTGCAGATGGGGCTGAGGGGCTGGCTGCTGCTACATCGAACAGTTTTGATGCAATCTTCTCAGATATCAAGATGCCCAATATGGACGGACTGGAGTTTCTTGACAAAGCATTTGAAGCCGGTGTCGAGTCTCCAGTAATCATGATTTCCGGACACGGCTCCATTGATACGGCAGTAGAGTGTATTAAGAAAGGAGCGTATGACTTCATTCAGAAACCATTGGATCTTAACAGGATACTTATAACATTGAAGAATGCCACCGAAAAGGGAGATCTTGTCAAGGAGACCAAAATACTAAAGAAAAAGGTTGCCAAAATTCAGGAGATTGTAGGTGTCTCTCCGGCAATAACCAGAATAAAGAATATGATTGACCGTGTTGCCCCGACTGATGCGCGGGTGCTTATAACTGGTTCTAACGGAACGGGAAAGGAACTTGTTGCAAGGTGGTTGCATGAGAAGAGTGGCAGGAGCAATATGCCTTTCATTGAGGTTAACTGTGCTGCCATTCCTAGTGAGTTGATAGAAAGCGAGTTGTTTGGTCATGAAAAGGGAGCTTTTACTTCAGCTGTAAAGCAGCATAAAGGAAAATTCGAGCAGGCAGACGGAGGTACACTCTTTATGGATGAGATAGGTGATATGAGCCTTGCAGCCCAGGCTAAAGTTCTGAGGGTTCTCCAGGAAAACAAACTGAGCAGGGTGGGAAGTGATAAGGACATAAATGTAAGAGTAAGAGTGGTGGCTGCTACAAATAAGGATCTCCAGGAAGAGATTCTGAAGGGGAATTTCAGAGAGGACTTATACCATCGTCTGAGCGTAATCATAATACATGTTCCGCCTCTATGTGAAAGAGCCGAGGATATCCCATTGCTGACCAGATATTTTATTGATCAGATATCTGAAGAGAGCGGGATGCCACACAGGAAGATTGAGGAAGACGCATTAAACGAACTTGCCTCATATAAATGGACCGGAAATATCCGGGAGCTCAGAAATGTTACCGAGAGGCTGTTAATTCTCAGTAATAATACCATAACAAAAGAGGACGTATTGAATTACGCCCGTCCTGTTTTCAAATAACAATATGGATTAACGCCGGCTGGTCACTCCATCTCAATACGGATCTGCTGGATGAAATTCCCGTTGTCTTGTGTCTTTACAAAGAGCGTGACTCTGAATTTACTCCCTCCTGCACTTAAGGAGCCGATTGCATATTTGAGGGGAGCCTTGCCGCTTCTGTGTTCAATCTGAAAACTCTTAGGAGAGTTGTTGGTAAAGAACTCCTTTATAATCTGTTTTGCCTGAGTTTTGCTGCATACATTGACTGTCCCAAGGATATCCATCTCCAGATTCGGTGCAAACCATGCAGACAACTTTTCTGAATCACCGGATTGAATATACTTGGCAATAGGGACGAAGACATCCTGTTCAGGGCCTTGTTGGGCTGAAGCTGTTGTGAAACTTAAAAGAACCGAAAAAAAAGTTAATAATAGTGTGCTCATAATTATTTTATAACCAACATTCAATCGGTAAGCAAAAATCAAGCCATGGCTCTGGTATATATTTTGAGAATAAAGTCTTACATTTGTCACAATGAAGATATTATTACTTCTTGTCGGTAAAAATGATTCCTCATGGCTCAGAAGTGCAGTAGAGACATATGAGGAGAGGCTTGGTCATTATACGGATTATAAAAGAGTTGAGTTGCCCGAGCTGAAAGGTGTTGCGGGAATGTCGCAGCAGCAGATAAAGGAGAAGGAGGGAGAGGCAATACTCAAAAATGTAAAATTATCCGATACTCTTATCCTTCTTGATGAAAGGGGGAGTATGAGAACATCAGAGGAGTTTGCGCGATATATTGAAAAACATACTGTTTCGGGAACAAGAAATATAATATTTGTTGTAGGTGGTGCGTACGGTTTCTCTGAAAAAGTCTATAAAAGGGCTGATGACATGATATCACTTTCCCGTATGACATTTCCTCACCAGATGGTAAGGCTTGTTTTTTTGGAACAGCTGTACAGAGCGCATACAATAATTAAGGGAGAACCTTATCACCACAAGTAATGAAGGATTTTTTCATAAAAATATTAAAGAGAAGAATCGTCATATATTGGGCAATTGTGCTTATATGCACAATCTCTTCATTTGTAAGATATTCTCCGGTTAATTCGATAGATCATGCGGTGAAGGATCTTCAGGAGAGAATTCATAAGAGGCAGCAGATTCTTGAGGATTATGCAAAAATTGCAGAGGAGACTCCCGACTCTGTATTCCTCTCATTCAAGGATTTTCCCGAAGATATGGTGATATACAGATATTATGATGATACTCTCCAGTCCTGGGTTAACAGACTTCCAATATCGAATGATGATGATGTTTATTTTACTCTTGGATACAGACTGCAGCATGTTAACAGCGGAAGTGTCAGCAATACACCTCTGGCCTATGCATTCTATTCTGCGCTGATAAATGCTAATCCTGGAGAGGAGCAATATCTTAGCCTTGGTTCAGGGTGGTATATAGTTAAAATGTACATGAAGAAAAACATGCTGCTAATAACGGCATTGCTCGTTCAGACTGACTACCCTACAGAGAATTCAATGCTTAAGAATCAGATAAATCGTAATCTTTCTCCTAAGAAAAGACTTTCCATTGTTCCGGTAACTTATGACGAATCATATGTAATACACGGAAAGGACGGAGGTGTGCTTTTTTCTGTTCTTAAAGACCTCCCGGCAAAAGGGGAGCAGCCCGGGTCTTTGTTAAGACTTATTGCTTTGGTGTTTATTGTTTTTGCTCTTTTTGCCAGGTTGAAAAGCACCAGAAAGATAAGAGATTTCTTTTATCTGGCCGGAGGATTGATTGCAGTAAGTGTGTTTGCTCTTTATATGTCATCACAGATGCAGGGCGGATTGGCTCTTTTTTCTCCCACACTCTACGCTGATTTTGAGTTATTCAGCTCACTGGCTGACCTTCTGATAATTAATCTGGTAATAACGCTCCTTATAACAGCGCTTTTCATTATGAGAAAAACGCTGGCTCTCATTATTATAAAATCAAAGGGGATTAAACGGAGGTTTCTTAATATAGTATTTGTATTAATACCCCTGCTGTTACTGCCTTATATTCATATAAGCCTGAGGTCGGTCATACTTAACTCAAGTGTTGTCCTGGAATTATACAGGGTAGACGGGATATCGGTATATTCCCTGCTGGTCTACCTCTCGTATGCTCTGCTTTTCATTGCCCTGCTCTTTTCACTCCAACTGCTCAGACCTCTGCTTACAAGGTTTGAAAGGATTTCATTCCTCAAAACCAGAAACCTTGTTTTATATATTATTTTAATATCTTTTTATACACTGGGAGTTGTTAGTTATTACGGCTTCAAGAAGGAGGATAACAGAAACCGGGTATGGGCAAACAAGCTGTCAACCGAAAGAGATCTTAACATTGAACTTCAGTTGAAAACCATTGAAAAGCAGATAGAGTCTGATCCGAAACTCAGCTTGCTTGTCAATGCTCCAGGCGGAGATGATATGGTTCACAGTCAGCTGTCCGAAAATTATTTCTGGAATATACTCCAGCGTTACGATATGAGCATCAAAATCTGCCGGGATATGTCTCTGTTGCAGGTTGATCCAGATTCACCACCGGAACTGTGTGTCGATTATTTTGAGAATGAGGTGCTGAGATACGGTTCTCCGTTATATGAGAGCTCAAAATTCTTCTTTATGAATAACTCAAATGGAAGAATCAGGTATCTGGGGAAATTTATTTATGCTCCCATTGGAATAAATGAAGGCCCTGTAAGGCTATATATAGAGTTGGATTCGAAGTTCATAAATGAGACAATCGGTTATCCTGCGGAGCTTCTTAACCATATTCAGATGGATAACTTTACCATACCGTATATTTATTCTTATGGTAAATACATAAATGACCGACTTGTATTATCAAACGGAGATTACAGCTATCCGATAGTCTCAAAGAAATATGAGAAGATTGGTTACTACACTAAAAAAAGTGACGGTTATCTTCACTTTATCAGTAGGGTAACCCCGGAGACAACAATAATTCTCAGCCGTCCGGAAAGAAATGTGTTTCCCTATTTTGTCTCGCTCTCTTACACAATGCTCTTCTATTTCCTCATAATATTCGGGCTAATAGGACGAGGTTCAAAGGGTTCATTGGCAAGTATGCCGAGGAATTCATTCAGGTGGAAAATCTCAATACTCCTTCTGTCATCACTTGTAATAGCCCTGGTATTTATGGGAACGGGAAGTGTCTGGTTCTCGATCAACTATTTTAATGAGAATAACAAGACACAACTTCAGGAAAAGATGGCATCCGTGCAATCTACACTCTCTTTTTACAGCCAGAATGTAGGTATGTACAATGATCCAAGATTCAATAATATGCAGTTGCAGCAGGCAATGAACCGGGTTTCTAATAATGCAAGGATTGATGTTAATCTTTATAGTTCTTCAGGATTCCTTATGAGAACTACTCAACCTGAAATTTTCAACCGTTTTATCGTTGGCAAGAGAATGAACGATATGGCGTTTATTGAAATGGTGAAAAATAACAAGAAGGAGTTCGTTCACAAAGAAAAGATTGCAGGAGTCGAATACAACTCTCTCTATGCTCCGTTATATAACAAGGACGGTGTACTGATAGCAATAATAAATATTCCTTATTTCTCTCAGTGGACGGGAATGAGGAGCGATGTCTCCAACATCATTGCTACAATTATAAATATTTATATACTGCTGCTTCTCGCTGCGGTGTTTGGAGGGATTGCCCTTTCCAACTCCCTCTCTAAACCTTTGGCAGAAATAAGCAAGAAGATGGAGCTGTTGGACATTTCACAAAAACCCGAGCATATAGATTACACAAATAAAGATGAGTTGGGAATCCTTGTCTCTGCATACAACAAGATGGTTGATGATCTGGAAGAGAGTACCAAGAGGCTTACTGCCGGAGAGAGGGAGCAGGCGTGGCGAGAGATGGCGAGACAGATTGCTCACGAGATAAAGAATCCGCTTACACCTATGAGGCTTAGCATACAACATCTTGTAAGGATGAAAAGCCAGGGAGTTCCGGACTGGCCTAACAAATTTGATGCACTTGCCAACTCGCTTATTGAGCAGATAGATATCTTATCCGAGACAGCCGGAGAATTTTCCAGCTATTCCAGATTTTATTCGGAGGAGCTAAGGCCGGTTGAACTCAACGCTCTGATAAGAGAACAGATATTATTATTCAATACCCGTGACAATATCCAGATAAAATTTGATTCTGATCAGGATAGAGCAGAGATTATAGCACGAAAGACACAACTTACAAGGGTTTTGGTAAATCTTCTCTCAAATGCCATACAGGCAATGACACATCAGGAATGCGGGAAAATTCTTGTTTCGCTCAGCAAAAAAGAGAGTTTTTACGAGATATCCGTTGAGGATAGCGGACCGGGTGTTCCTGACAACCTTACACACAGACTATTCAAGCCAAATTTTACAACCAAGAGTGGCGGTACAGGTTTAGGCCTTGCTATATGCAGAAGCATAATAGAACAAAGTCAGGGCGAGATTTCATATATGAAATCGGAACTCCTGGGTGGTGCGAGGTTTAATATTAAACTGCCTATTTCTGGCGAAGGAATATCTGTATAGGTGCACCTGAAAAATCAAAATGCTTTCTCAATTTATTCTCAAGGAATCTCTTGTAGTCATCCCTTACATATTGAGGCAGATTGCAGAAGAAGGCGAATGACGGGGCAGGGGTTGGCAGTTGCGTTATATATTTAATCTTGACATACTTGCCTTTTATTGCCGGAGGGGGATAGTTCTCTATCTCCTCAAGCATAACCTCGTTCAGTTTGGACGTGGATATCTTTCTTGACCTGTTTTCGTATACTTTTGCCGCAGCATCAAGTACGTCAAGAATTCTCTGCTTATTGGTCACAGATGTGAAGATGATAGGGATATCGTTGAAAGGAGCTATTTTACCCATTATCTCCTCTCTCATCTTCTTCATTGTATTGGCATCCTTGTCTCCGATTGTGTCCCACTTGTTCACAACTATAACACAACCCTTCCTGTTTTTGATTATGAGGTTGAAGATTGACATATCCTGTGATTCGACACTGGTTGCAGCGTCTATCATCATTACACACACATCGGAATTTTCGACAGCTCTCACAGATCTCATTACAGAGTAGAACTCAAGATCTTCCTTTACCTTGTTTTTCTTTCTCAGTCCGGCTGTGTCAACCAGCATGAATTCATGGCCGAATTTATTGTAGTACGAAGAAATTGAATCACGTGTAGTGCCAGCAACTGGTGTTACAATATTTCTGTCTTCACCCAGGAGAGCATTGGTCAATGAGGATTTACCGACATTCGGTCTGCCGACGATTGCAATGTGCGGAATCTCTCTTCTCTCTTCTTTCTTCTCTTCAACAGGCAGCAGTTCCACAATCTTATCCATAAGATCTCCCGTTCCGCTTCCGTTTGCAGATGCAATTGCCCATGGTTCTCCCAGCCCTAGCCCGTAGAAAACATGAGTGTCAAACATCTTCTCTCCTGTGTCAACCTTATTTGCAACAAGCAGAACAGGTTTCTTGCTCCTCCTCAATATATCCGCAATCTGGGAATCGTAATCGGTAATTCCTGTTCCGACTTCACAAAGGAACAGAATCACGTCTGACTCTTCTATTGCGAGGAGAACCTGTTTACGTATCTCATCCTCGAAAACATCTTCAGAATTTAAAGTGTAACCACCAGTATCTATCACAGAAAACTCCTTACCGCACCATTCGCAAGTGCCGTAATGTCTGTCACGGGTAACACCTGCCATTTCGTCTACAATGGCTTTTCTCATACCCACCATTCTGTTGAAAAGGGTGGATTTACCCACATTCGGGCGTCCGACTATAGCAACTATTCCCATTAGCAACAACCCTCACAGCTTGATCCGAAACAAGAAGAACATCCTTCTGACGGAGAGTATGAAATTCCTTTTTTCTTTTTCATGGAGCCGTTGGTTCCCCACATCTCTTTTTCCTCGGCTTTGGCACATTTCAGGCCGAGTTTCCTCAACTCCTTGTTGTGACCTATCTCCTTATCTGGAAATTTGCCATCCTTACGGAAAATTATATTAAAACATAGCAGGAATACACAAAGTGCTACCAGAGCTATTGAAAATAAAAACAGTGACATATCGTTTTCTTTATTATTTACAGCTTATACATTTATTTGCAGGAAGGAGAGGGTTTTCTCCCACTTGTATCATAGGCGGAAGCTGAGCGCCTTTGAATGATGCCGAATTTCTAAGTGAGATTATCCGGTCAACAAGTTTTTTGTCTGTACCGGAGGCAACTATCTCCTCAGGAGTCTTACCTCCCTCATTCAGAGAATACAATATCGGATCAAGCACTTCGTATGGAGGTATGGCATCTGAATCTTTCTGTCCTATGCTTAGCTCAGCAGAGGGTTCCTTGGTCATTGTAGAGTCCGGAATTGACCTTTTGAGGGAATTCATATAACGGGCCAACTCATATACATCAAGTTTGTAAATGTCTCCTATGACCATAACCGCCCCGCTCAAATCACCGTATAAAGTGCCGTAACCCATTGACATCTCACTTTTGTTTGATGTATTCAACAATAAAGCACCGGTTTGGTTCGATGCTGCCATTAATATAGTGCTGCGTATTCTCGCCTGAAGGTTTTCAACAGTCAGTCTGTTAGGCTCTTCTCCGAAAAGGTCGGTGAGCTCCCTCATATATTTGTGAAAAATAGCCTCGATTGGCACTGTGCTATATTTGATCTTCAGGTTCTCAGACAACTCGACTGCATCGCTCACCGAATGAAGGGTGGAGAATGGCGAGGGCATTAGTATCCCTGAAACAGAATCCGCTCCAAGGGCATTTACAGCTAAAGTAGCGACTACAGCAGAGTCAATTCCGCCGGAGAGACCGACTACAACTTTACTTTTTCCTGCACTTTTCATAAAGTGCCGGAGTGTCATGACTATCTTGTCATGGAGTATGTCCGGAGTGGTGTTGGTGAGCATATTAGAATACGAAGCTTGTGCTTATTGATTTGTAATTATATACCTTGTCAATAACATCGGCAAAAATTTCAGATACAGTGAGTACCTTTATTTTTGTCATGTCTATATTAGGGTCGGTTGTAAGAGGAATTGTATCAGAAAGTATAACCTCCTTAAGTTTCGATTTTGCAATTCTCTCATAAGCGGGACCTGACATGACAGCGTGTGTCGCAAGAGCCCTTACACTCAGTGCGCCTTTTTCCATAAGCATGTCTGCTGCCTTCGTAATAGTTCCGGCTGTGTCAATCATGTCGTCTATTATCACAATATTTCTTCCCTCTACTTCACCGATTGCTGTCATTGAACCGACCACATTGGCCTTTTCTCTTGATTTATGACAGATAATCAACGGGCAACCAAGGATTCGAGAGTATGCGTTGGCTCTTTTAGCTCCACCCATATCGGGAGCCGCAATAGACATATTCTCAAGGTTCAGCTCACGCAGATATGGAAGGAATATGGAACTTGCATAAATATGGTCAACGGGGAAATCAAAGAACCCTTGGATCTGATCTGCGTGCAGGTCGGCGGTCATCACTCTGTCACATCCGGCAGCCGCAAGAAGGTTTGCAACAAGTTTGGCTCCTATCGGCACTCTAGGTCTGTCTTTTCTATCCTGTCTTGCCCATCCGAAATACGGAATAACTGCAATAACTTTATATGCCGAGGCTCTTCTTGCTGCATCAATCATCAGTAGAAGCTCAAACATATTATCCACCGGAGGGAATGTAGACTGTACAATGAAAACTGTGGCTCCTCGCACACTCTCTTCGAAAGCTGGTTGAAACTCACCGTCACTAAAGACTAATACATTTGATTTACCAAGTTCCAGATTGAGGGATGCTGCAATTTTCTCTGCCAGGTATCTGGAACTGCGGCATGTGAAGATCTGAATCTTATGATTATGATCCATTGTTTTGATTTTATATGTTTATAATAGAGTTTCGATATATCCGAGAATCTCTTCACGTCCTGTTCCCTTCACCGCAGAGCTTACAAAATGAGGAGGCAGCTCTTCCCAATATTCCAAAAGAGTCTCGTTGTTATTCTTAATCTGCTTATTCAGTGCTGTTCCGCTTAGCTTGTCACCTTTTGTATAGATGATTGAGAAAGGTACCTCTGCCTCACCCAGTTCCATCATGAAACGAAGGTCTATAGGCTGGATATCATGACGGGAATCCAGCAAAACGAACAGATTGACCAACTCTGCAGATCCATTTATATAGCCTCTGATAATCTCGTCCAGGTCTGCCCTTAGTTTCTTGGAAAGCTTCGCATAACCATATCCGGGTAAGTCTACAAGATACCACATCTCATTAATCTGAAAATGGTTTATCAACTGTGTTTTACCCGGCTTTGAGGAGGTGTGGGCAAGCGCTCCGTTGTTGCATAACATGTTAATCAAAGAGGATTTACCCACATTTGACCTGCCGATAAATGCAAACTCCGGGAGTCTTTGTTTTGGTCTGTCTGCTACAAACCTGCTACTACCGGAAAATATGGCTTTTGTGATCTTCATAAGAGATAAATGCTCTGCAAAGGTACAACATTATTGCTTATATTTGTATGAATGGAGTTTAAAAAAAATAAATGGGAAAAGTGGAGAAGATAAGACTCGCTGATTTACAGGAGCAGGTGAGACAATCTATAGAGCAGAGATTTAACGGGAAATACTGGATAACTGCCGAGATAAGTGAGATAAAGAACCATTATTCAGGCCATTGTTATCTTGATCTTATTGATAAGAATCCGGGGGAGGATGCGATTTCTGCAAAAGCCCAGGCAATCATCTGGGCTAATAATTATCGTATGCTTAAACCCTTTTTTGAAACGACTACTGGTTCGCCGCTTTCAAAAGGAATGCATGTTCTTGTATATGTGCAGGTCCAGTTCTCATCATTGTATGGGCTAAGCCTTGTGATAACGGATATTGACCCTGCATTTACTGTTGGTGAGCAGGAACTACTTCGCCAGGAAACTATCAACCGTCTTAAAAATGAGGGGATGTTCGAAATGAACTCTACTCTCGATTTTCCGGATTTGCCAAAACGCCTTGCGGTTATATCTTCAGAGCAGGCAGCAGGTTATCGTGATTTTATGAAACAACTTCATGAAAATGAATTTGGATTCAAATTTTATACTGAGCTTTTTTCAGCCCCTATGCAGGGTATTACGGCACCTGAAGGTATTATAGAGGCAATGGATGAAGTGGCGGACAGGATTGATGATTTTGATCTTCTGCTCATACTCCGAGGCGGAGGGGCCGCGCATGATCTGGCTTGCTTCGATGATTATACACTCGCTGCAAATATTGCACAGTTTCCTATTCCTGTTGTTGTAGGTGTCGGACACGATCACGATTATCACATTGCAGATATGGTGGCTCACACCTCTGTAAAAACGCCCACAGCCCTGGCAGATTTCATAATTGATCTTTTTGCGGCAGAGGAGCAGCAGATTCTGTATCTTACAAGGAGACTCTCTATGGCGCTGCAGAACAGGATTATGAACGAGCAAAACAAGATTCAACTGCTGGAGCAACGGATAATTTCAGGCAATCCGCTAAAACTTCTGGAGAAGGGCTATGCCCTTATTCAAAAGGAGGGCAGACGAATAAAAAATATAAACGAAATCAGAGTTGATGATAAGATTGGAATTTTACTCAAAGGAGGGCAGATAGAGTGTGTGGTTAAAGTGATAAGTGATAAGTGATAAGTGATAAGTGATAAGTGATAGGTGAAAAGTGAAAAGTGAAAAGTGAAAAGTGAAAAGTGATGAAAAAGAACAAGCTGAATTATAAGGAGTCTCTGGACGAACTCCAGAAAATTGTGGAAAAGATAGAAAATCCCGAAACAGACCTTCAGGATATTTCAAAATATGTAAAGAGGGCCTCAGAACTTGTAAAACAATGTCAGGAACAGCTTCGTGCAATTGAAAGAGAGATTCCTGACATAACATAATACGGCATATTATGGAAGAGTTGAAACTGATAGAAGATGATCCCTGGTTGGTACCTTACAGACGTGATATTCTCAGACGTTATCAGAAGGCGGTTACCAAAAGACAAGAGCTGGCCGGATATGGCAAACCTTTATACAAGTCGGTAAACTCTCATCTATATTACGGAGTTCATCGTACCGGCAAATCCTGGTTTTTCAGGGAGTGGGCTCCCGGTGCAACTGCAATTTATCTGATTGGTACATTCAACAACTGGAAAATTGAGAAAAAATATGCACTTGTTTCAAAAGGTAACGGTGACTGGGAACTGGAACTAAATGCAAATACCGTACGGCACGGAGATCTTTTCAAGTGGTACGTATTCTGGAATGGGGGAGAGGGTGAACGGATGCCGGTATATGCAACCAGATGTATCCAGGATGAAAATAGTAAGATTTTCTCTGCTCAGATTTGGGATACAAAAGATTATAAATGGATTAACAAGAGGATAGAAACGAAATTCACCCCTATGATCTACGAGGCTCATGTCGGTATGAGTTCAGAAGAACCGGGAGTGGCAACTTTCAACTATTTCAGGGAGACTGTACTTCCCAGAATAGCGGATCTTGGATATAATACATTACAACTAATGGCTGTGCAGGAGCACCCGTATTATGGATCGTTCGGATACCAGGTATCGGCTTTTTTTGCTGTAAGTTCACGTTTCGGCACACCGGATGACTTTAAGAAACTGGTTGATGCAGCCCACGGTTATGGAATAGCAGTTATTATAGACCTTATACACTCACACGCCGTGAGCAATACAATGGAGGGCCTTTCGCAGATTGACGGAAACCCTGCGCTCTATTTTCATCAGGGGGCAAGAGGAGATCATCCGGCTTGGGGCTCAAAATGTTTTAATTATGGGAAGGATGAGGTCCTGCATTTCCTGCTCTCGAATTGTAAATTCTGGCTTGAAGAGTATAACCTGGACGGGTTTCGTTTTGACGGCATTACAAGTATGATATATCTTGATCATGGTCTGGGGAGGGATTTTACGGACTATTCTTGTTATTTCGATGGAAATCAGGACGAGGACGCCCTTGTTTACCTGACACTTGCCAATATTCTGATAAAAGAGATCAATCCGAATGCAATTACTGTAGCTGAGGAGATGAGCGGAATGCCGGGATTGGCTTCTCCGTTTGTCAATGGAGGAAATGGTTTTGATTTCAGAATGAGCATGGGGGTACCGGATCACTGGATAAAGTGGATTAAGGAGCTGAGGGATGAAGAGTGGAATATGAGCAGTATATTTCATGAACTGACTAGAAAAAGGGGTGATGAGAAAACTATAAGCTATTCTGAATGCCATGACCAGGCTCTTGTTGGGGATAAAACAATTATATTCAGGTTGATGGATAAGGATATGTATCAATTCATGAGTAAGGAACATACTAATATCAACGTTGACAGAGGCATTGCCTTGCATAAAATGATACGTCTGCTTACACTGGCTACCGCAGGAGACGGATATCTTAATTTTATGGGAAATGAGTTCGGTCACCCCGAATGGATTGATTTTCCAAGGGCAGGGAACTCCTGGTCGTACCATTATGCAAGAAGGCAATGGTCTCTGGCGGACAATCAAAAGTTAAAATATGGTTTCCTGCTGAATTTTGATAAGGCTATGATTGAAATGGCAAAAGAGACCAACCTGTTAGAAAAGTCACCTGTTTCAATCTATGAGGATAATGAGAGGCAGATATTGATTTTCACAAGATCTGGACTTATTATGGCATTTAATTTTAATCCCACAGTCTCTTACCCGGATTACAGGTTCAAATCACAGGCCGGAGAGTATGAGATTATTCTCAATTCAGATGCCCCGGAATTCGGAGGATTTGACAGAATTCAACAGAATATGAAGTATATCACTGCAAGGGAAAACGGGAATGACACACTGTCTGTCTATCTTCCGTCAAGGAGCGCAGTTATTATGAGGGAAATTTGTTATCTTTAAAGGGCTAATATAATTGTCATGTCATATTTACAATTCAATAAGGATGAACTTGTGAACCTGGAGTATTCGCTCAAGCGGGAGGTCCTGTCGACTAACCATGCCGGAGGCTACATGAATACAACTATTGTTTGTTGCAATACCAGGAAGTACCATGGTCTGCTGGTTGTCCCGGTAAAAAATTTCGGGGATGATAAGTTTGTTTTGCTCTCCTCTTTGGATGAGACTGTCATACAGCACGGTAAAGAGTTTAATCTCGGAATTCACAGGTATGGTGATATTTATGAGCCGAAAGGGCATAAATACATAAAGAATTTTGAAATAGAGAAAGTTGTGTCGGTCACCTATACGGTCGGTGGTGTACTTCTTCGCAAGGATATCATGTTTCCGTACAAAAAAGAGCAGATACTAATACGATACACTCTGCTCGAAGCTCACTCACCGACCATATTGAGATTAAGGCCATTTATGGCTTTCAGGAATTTCCATGCTCTCTCTAAGGTGAACAATGATGTTAACAGACATTACGACCTTATTGAAAACGGAGTCGCCTTTAAAATGTACGAGGGCTTCCCGTATCTCAACATGCAACTTAGTGTCAAAAGTGAATTTATCTCATCTCCGGATTGGTACTATAACATAGAGTACAAAGAGGAGAGGAGAAGAGCCTACGAGTCTTCAGAAGATCTCTTTGTTCCCGGATTTTTTGAAATGCCGATAAAAAAAGGACAACAGATTATTTTTTCCGCCTCGACCAATGTGGAGAAACCGTCCGGACTTCCGGCCGAATTCACAAGAAACGAAAGTAAGAGAGGATTGAGGGATAGTTTTGAGCAATGCCTGCAATTGGCCGCCAAACAATTTGTTATTCACGACAACGGGGATACGGTTATATATACTGGATATCCTTGGCTTGGGAAAAACAACAGAAATACATTAATATCACTTCCGGGTTTGACTCTGGCATTAAACAGGGATGTTGAACTGTTTAACAGCATTTTAAAAACATTTATCAGAAACGAGAAAGAATCTCTTTATTCACCGCTTTGCGATCCTGATATACCATTGTGGCTTTTCTGGACACTTCAGCAATACCACAAAGTCAAAGATAATAAGGCTTCATTATGGAAAGATTTCGGAGAGATTTTAAAAGGGATAATAGAGTCTTATACCGGGCAATCGAGAGAAACGGTATTTCTGCATGAGACCGGGCTTCTTTGGGCGGAACGTGAAGGAAGGGCTACAAGCTGGATGGATACAATGGTAAACGGTCTTCCTTTGATTGAAAGAGCCGGTTACCAGATTGAGCTCAATGCTTTATGGTACAATGCGCTCTGCTTTGCCGCGGATATAGCCCCAAAAGTGAAAGAGGGTCCATTTATCAAAACATGCAAGGATATAAAGTCCCGTGTCGAACAAAATTTCAGGAAGGCTTTCTGGATTGAAGGAAGGGATTATCTGGCCGATTATGTAGGACCGGAGGGTCAGAATAAATACGTGAGACCTAATCAGCTTTTTGCCTGTGCCTTTGACTACTCTCCGCTGGATGATGGAGTAAAGGCTATGGTTTTGCAGAGTGTAAAAAAGGAATTGCTAACGACTCGCGGTATTCGCACACTCTCCCCTAAAAACTCAAGGTATAAGGGAGAGTATGACGGAGACGAGTATTCACGCAGTATGGCATATTTTCAGGGAACCACAAGAGTCTGGATTCTTCAGTTCTATATTGAGGCTTGTTTAAAAATCCTTGGCACATCCTTTCTTAAGAGGGCTAATGAAATTGTTTATGAATTTGAGGAGGACCTTAGCGTCCATTGTATAGGGTCAATTTCCGAAGTGTATGATGGCGATCCCCCTCACCAACCTCACGGATGCACATCTTATTCAGCCTCGGTGGCATCATTGCTCCGCTCGATGAGTCTGATTGAACATTATAAAAACATTGAGCAATGAAAGTACTGATGTTTGGGTGGGAATTCCCGCCATATATATCCGGAGGTTTGGGAACGGCTTGTTACGGCTTGACAAAAGGCCTGGCAAACCAGGGTGTAGATGTGCTTTTTGTAATGCCGTCAGCTTCAGGTAAAGAGGACCAGAGTGCCGTGAGCATAATAAATGCAAGTGATGTCGCGGTTACTGAGTCAATAAAAAATATCGATAATTTTCTTGAAAAGGTTCAGTTTCTGAGGATTGGCACAAATATGATCCCGTATGTAGATCCTGTGCGGTTCTCCACACTTGTGGGATCTCGGAGAGAGAACCAGGCAGAGGATTATAAGATAAAACTAGGTGAAAAATATCAATTTTCCGGCAAATACGGGGAGAATCTGATGGAGGAGGTTGCAAGATATGCCTTAGTTGCCGGGGAGATTGCCCTAAAATACGATTTTGACGTAATTCATGCCCATGACTGGCTTACTTATATGGCCGGCGTTGTAGCAAAGAAACTTACCGGGAAACCTTTGGTGGTTCATATTCATGCAACAGAGTTTGACAGGAGCGGTCAGAACATCAACACACAAGTCTATGATCTTGAAAAACTCGGGATGAAGGAGGCGGATATGGTTATATCTGTCAGTAACCTGACAAGAAGCATTGTTATAGGCAAATATGGTATAAGTCCTGAAAAGGTAGTCACAGTACACAATGCCGTTGATTTTGAAAACTACAGGGAGATGGATGGAGAAAGAGGAGTTTCGGAGAAGATTGTCACATTTCTCGGTAGAATAACTTTTCAGAAGGGACCTGAGTATTTTATAGAGGCTGCAGCAAAGGTTCTCAGACAATATCCGGATGTCCGTTTTGTTATGGCAGGAAACGGTGATCTTCTGAACCGCTCTATAAGGCGGGTTGCTAAGCTGGGAATAGCAACGAAGTTTCATTTTACAGGATTCTTGAAGGGGGCTGATGTGCACAGGATGTTTGCATATTCGGATGTCTATGTCATGCCTTCTGTCTCTGAGCCTTTCGGAATATCTCCTCTTGAGGCTATGCGGGCAAATGTACCTGCCATAATCTCAAAACAATCCGGTGTGGCAGAGGTGCTGAACCATGCCATAAAAGTGGATTTCTGGGATATAGATGCAATGGCTGATGCAATTCACGGACTGCTTGCATATCCTGCCCTATCAAACTTCGCTGTCAAAAACGGGCTTGATGAGGTTAATTCCCTCAAGTGGGATAATGCTGCTGCCATGGTTAAGGATGTATATGTCAGATTAATAAGGAAATAACAAAAAAAGATGGAAAAGAGTATATGTTTGTATTTTCAGGTACATCAACCGGACAGGCTCAGACAATACCGGTTTTTTGATATTGGGAAAGAGTCTTACTACTATGATGATTTTGCCAACAGGACAATTCTCCGGAGGGTTTCCGACCTGTGTTATCTGCCGGCAAACCAGCTTATGCTGGATCTTATCAGAGAGAGTAAGGGGGCTTTCAAAATAGCCTTTTCCATATCTGGTTCTCTAATAGATCAATTGGAAAAATATGCACCAGAAGTGATTGACAGTTTCAGGGAACTTGCTGCTACAGGTTGTGTGGAATTCCTTGCCGAGACATATTACCACACTCTTGCCTCCCTGGTATCTCCTGATGAATTCAAAGCACAGGTAACTATGCACTCTAAACGGATTGAGGCACTGTTTGGCAAGAGACCGGTCGTGTTCAGAAACACGGAGATGATCTATTCCGATGAGATAGGAGCCATGGTTGCCGGGATGAAATTCAATGCAATGCTCACTGAGGGCGCAAGACATATCCTGGGTTGGAAGAGTTCTAACTATGTGTATACAAATGCAATAAATCCGAGGCTTAAATTACTTTTAAGAAATTTCAACCTGAGTGATGACATAGCTTTCAGATTCTCTGACAGAGGATGGTCAAACTGGCCACTAACTTCAGACAAATATGTCACATGGATATCAAATGCCCTTGCAAAAGATGAAGTAGTCAATCTTTTCATGGATTATGAGACTTTCGGAGAGCATCAGCATGCATCTACAGGCATTTTCCAGTTCATGAGATACCTCCCTTCTGCCGTATTGTCACAGACAAATTTTAAATTCTGCACGCCTTCTGAAGTTTGTAAGAGGCATCAGCCGATAGCTCCTCTCAATGTACCATTTCCGATTTCATGGGCGGATGAGGAGAGGGATACTACGGCATGGCTCGGTAACGAATTGCAGAATGAGGCATTCAATAAATTATACGCTGTTGAAAAACGACTGAACAAACTGAAAAATCCGGAATTGACAGCCAATTTCAGAAAGTTACAGGAGAGCGATCACTTCTATTATATGTGCACTAAATTTTTCTCGGACGGAGTAGTACATGGTTATTTTAACCCTTATGAAACTCCTTACGAAGCATTTATCAATTATATGAATATCCTGAGTGACTTTCTGTTACGGATAGACAGGGTTAACAGTCCCAGGAATAAACAAGATTAAAGATGTCAGCCAAATCAATATTAACCCCCGACTATCTCTTTGAAGTTAGCTGGGAGGTCTGCAATAAAGTAGGCGGAATTCATACAGTAATTGCGACTAAAGCCCTTAACCTGTCCAAGGAGTTTCAGAACAGGCATATTCTGATAGGACCCGACGTGTGGAGAGATACGCACAAGAATCCTGAATTCAATGAGGATAACAACCTTTTGAGAGCCTGGCGTGTCAAGGCGGCAGAGGAGGGACTCCGGATAAGGGTGGGAAGGTGGAATGTAGCCGGCCGCCCGATTGCAATTCTGGTAGATTTCAGTTCCTATATTACAAAGAAGGATGAAATTCTTACAGAGTTCTGGACCAAGTTCAAACTGGATTCAATAACGGGCCAGTGGGATTATATTGAGTCTGCCCTTTTCGGGTATGCATGCGGAAAGGTTGTTGAGAGTTATGTGAGATTCAATCTTTCACCTCATCACAAAGTGGTTGCCCAGTTCCATGAATGGATGACCGGAGCCGGGGTTCTCTATCTGAATCTGACAAATATACCTGTGGCAACAGTATTCACTACTCATGCCACAGTTGTCGGGCGTTGTATATCCGGGAACAACCTGCCTCTGTACGGTGCTCTCGAGAGTTATATAGCAGACGACAAGGCCAGGGAGTTCAATGTTATGGCCAAACATTCATTGGAAAAAACAGCAGCACATGTTGCGGATATCTTTACAACAGTTAGTGAAGTAACTGCCAGAGAGTGCAAGGCTTTTCTGGGTAAGAACGTGGATGTGGTAACTCCAAACGGTTTTGAAAATTCCTTTACACCATCACCGGAAGAGTACAAAACCTATTACAAGAATGCAAGGGTTACCCTGAACGAGATAGCGACCCTCATGACAGGATGTGAATTGCCGGATGATACTGTAATGATTGCCATAAGCGGTCGTTATGAATATAAGAATAAAGGGATTGATCTTTTTCTGGACACTTTGGCCCGGCTTAACCGCGATCCGAAACTGACCAGAGGAATTGTTGCCTGGATATTTGTGCCATCCGGAAATAACGGCCCGAATAAGGAGCTTGTAAACAAGATTACCACATTTTCCCATTATACT
Source organism: Bacteroidales bacterium (assembly GCA_023227835.1). Taxonomy (GTDB): domain Bacteria; phylum Bacteroidota; class Bacteroidia; order Bacteroidales; family UBA932; genus Bact-08. The sequence continues at coordinate 10,889 of JALOCI010000032.1, read as the reverse complement.
ACAAACTGTACTCACATGCTTAATGATCCCGATTGGGATCCGGTTGTCAGAAGAATAAAGGAGTTACATCTGCAAAACAAGTGCAGCGATAAGGTTAAGGTTCTGTTTGTTCCGGCATACCTCAACGGAAATGACGGAGTTTTCGACAAGACATACTATCAGCTGCTGGCAGGACTTGATCTGACTCTTTTTCCTTCATATTATGAGCCATGGGGATATACTCCACTTGAGAGCCTGGCATTCAGTGTCCCTACAGTTACCACATCTCTGGCCGGATTCGGTCTGTGGGTGAAGGAACATTACAGAAAGGCCCATCCCGGCATTGAAATAGCCGAACGCTCAGATACAAATTACGATGAAGTTATTTCTGCCCTTGAGTCAAAAGTCATAGAGATATCAAAACTCAGCAAACAAAGACTATCTGAATACAGACATAATGCAAAGGATGTCTCAGAGGTTGCATTGTGGGAGAATCAGATACGATATTACAAGCAGGCATACTCTGAAGCTTTGGAAAAAATCATCCGGAAAAACGGTGAATTCCCTCTCTTTTCTGATGAGAAAGACAACATCACATTTAAGGTAAATTCTGTCAATACACCGAGCTGGAGCACAATGCTTGTCAACAAACTGCTTCCGGAGAGACTCAAACCTTTGGAGATTCTTGCAAAGAATCTCTGGTGGAGCTGGAATGAAGAGGCAAAGGATCTTTTTAAATCAATAGACATTGACCTGTGGAGAAGCAGCCTCAGAAATCCCCTTAACATGATGGACAACATCCCTTCAGGCAAATACGCTGCCCTTGAGAAAGACGAGGATTTTCTGGAAAGGATGGATCATGTTTTTGCAGTATTCAACAAATATATCTCGGTTAAGGCTGACATGAAAGGGCCGAAAGTTGCGTATTTCAGTATGGAATACGGTTTGGATTCCTCTCTCAAAATTTACTCGGGAGGCCTTGGAATACTTGCCGGAGACTATCTGAAGGAGTCAAGCGATAAGATGGTACCTATTACAGGGGTGGGACTGCTGTATAAATATGGCTATTTTACGCAACGCCTTTCTGCTCAAGGAGATCAAATTGCTCTTTACGATCCTCAGAATTTCATGAAGATACCGGTGACTCCAATCCGTGACGATAAAGGCAACTGGACCACGATAGGGATAGCCCTTCCGGGAAGGACACTCAGCGCAAGGCTTTGGAGGGTTGATGTCGGAAGGACTGAATTGATACTCATGGACACAGACTTTGAGGATAATCTGCCTGAAGACAGGCCTGTTACATATTATCTTTACGGTGGAGACTGGGAGAACAGACTAAAACAGGAGTTACTGCTCGGTATAGGTGGAATACTGGCCCTGAGGGCTCTTGATAAACATATAGATGTATATCACTGTAATGAGGGGCATGCAGCTTTTATAGGACTTGAAAGGCTTAGAGAGTACATTCAGGATGAGAACCTATCTTTCAACGAGGCTGTTGAGGTTGTGAGATCATCATCACTCTTTACTACTCACACCCCTGTTCCTGCAGGGCACGACTCATTCTCCGAGGATTTGCTGAGAGAGTATATTCCCCATTTTGCAGATCGTTTGAAAATATCCTGGGAGACCATGATGTCTCTTGGCAAGATAGACCCTGCGAATCCGAACGAGAAATTCTCGATGAGCAACCTCGCGTCCAATCTTTCCCAGGAGATAAACGGTGTCAGTATGCTTCACGGGGAGGTAAGCCGGGAGATACTCTCTCCGCTATGGCCGGGATACCTTCCGGAAGAGTTACATGTAAGCTATGTTACAAACGGAGTCCATTATCCAACCTGGACAGCCGGAGACTGGAAGGCAATTTTCGAAAAGGCATTCGGGGCAGGTTTTTCAGAACACATATATGATAAAAGCTGCTTTGAAGGTATCTATAAAGTTGCAGATCAAAAGGTATGGGATATCAGAAACAGATTGAGAGAAAGATTGATGACCTTTATAAGACACTCTCTTTCAGAACCAGTTACGACAGCCCATTACAGACCGCAACAGGTTGTGGCAATCAAGGAGGCATTAAGGAGTGATGTCCTGACAATAGGTTTTGCCAGAAGATTTGCAACATATAAAAGAGCCTCTCTTTTGTTCAGGGATCTGGACCGGCTCTCAGGGATAGTAAATAATAAAGAGCAACCGGTACAATTTGTATTTGCAGGAAAGGCCCATCCGGCAGATAAGGCGGGGCAGGATCTTATCAGGAGGATCATTGAGGTTTCCCTGATGCCTCAATTTATCGGGAAAATCATATTCATCCCCGGTTATGATATGGGAGTTGCCAAAATACTTGTACAGGGAGTGGATGTCTGGATGAATACTCCTACAAGGCCTCTTGAGGCTTCAGGTACCAGCGGGGAGAAGGCTGCCATGAACGGGGTCATGCATTTTTCGGTACTTGACGGATGGTGGGTTGAAGGGTACAAGGAGGGTGCAGGCTGGGCTTTGCCAAAAGAGGTCACTTATGATGATCCTGCCTCACAGGATGAACTTGATGCGGCAACTATCTACAATATGATAGAGACTGAGATTGCCCCGTTGTTCTACAGCCTTGACAAAAAAAGCGGATTACCGTTGGAGTGGATACATTACATAAAAAATACAATCGCGCAGGTGGCTTCTAACTTTACAACACACAGAATGATGGAGGACTACCAGCAAAAATTCTACAATCCTCTTGGTAGCCGGAGCGAGAAATTAGTAAAGAATGACTATGCTTTGGCAAGAGATATATCATTCTGGAAGAAGAGGGTAAGGAGGGAGTGGCCGCTTATAGAGGTGAAAAAATATATAAAGCCGGAGAATGCAAAGGAGGATATCTCTCCGGGGAATGAATATTATGCAGAGGTTGAACTCATGATAGGGGATCTGACACCTGAGGATATAGGTGTGGAGATGGTTTTTGCCACAAAGGGCAAGGATAACAAAATGAAATTGTTGAAAATATATGATTTTGATCTTGTGAGTTTTAAAGACGGTTTTGCAAAATACAGGTGTCAGATGATGCCAGAAACAGCAGGAGTTTATAACTTTGCAGGGCGAGTATATGCAAAACATCCGGAGTTGCCTCACAGGCAGGATTTTGATTTAGTAAGATGGTTATAGGTACAACAGGTTTTTTTGACGGAGTTCACAGAGGTCACCTTTCAGTAATTAATAGTGTATGTTCTCTGGCTAAGGAGTGCAGGGGCAGGAGTGTGGTTGTGACATTCTGGCCGCACCCGCGTGCCGTTTTACAGCAGGATGCTGCGAAGTTCAGACTGCTCACCACTCTTGATGAAAAGCGAACACTTATAAAAAGCTACGGCATAGACGAAGTTGTGGTCTTGCCGTTTAATAAGGATTTTGCCAGTCAGACAACCGAGGAGTTTTTTGAAAAATATCTGGTGGAGATGCTTGGGGTTGAGACACTGGTTGTAGGTTACGACCATCATGTCGGCAATGATATTGATCAGACACAGGAAGAGATGTTCAGGATTGCCAGGATGTGCGGAATCACACCCATAAGAGTCGAAGAGTGTACTACAGATGAGATTGATTCAAAGATAAGCTCTACGAGGATAAGGGATTTTATAGAGAGAGGCCGGATTGAGGAGGCCAACATTCTTCTTGGTTACAGATACGGTCTTGAAGGAGCTGTGGTAGAGGGAAGAAGAATCGGGAGGACAATGGGTTTCCCTACGGCAAATATCAGACTGTACGAACCATTGAAATTGTTGCCGGACGACGGTGTCTACATAGTTTGGGTTGAGTATGCGGGGAAGACATACAGAGGTATTACAAACATAGGTACAAGACCGACAATAGGAAACGGCAATGAGAGGACAATAGAGACACACCTGCTCGATTTCAATGAAGATATATACGGACTCTCGATAAAGATAGAGTTTGTAACAAGACTCAGGAGCGAAAGACGTTTTGAGTCAATAGAACAACTTAAAGAACAGATTGGCAGGGATAAGGAGAGCTGCTACAAGGTTATTCCGGATATTAATGTAAATCTCAGGTAATATGGAAAGTTGGCTTACAATACTGATTGGTCTTGCACTTCTCGTTTTTCAGGGATATTCAGAGAAGAAAAAGAAAGAGGCCGCCAAAACGAAAAAAAACATTATTAGTAATGAACCATTCGATAATGGACCCTTCTTTTTTACCAATCAACCTGAGCCGGAGCCTGCTCCTCCCGTAAAAAAGATGCAAGAGGAAGTACTGGATACTCCGAAAAATGCTTTTTTCGAGCCGGTGGACAAAGTCGAACCCGAGCAAGACAATATTTCAGCGGGAGAGATAAAAGATGTCGAACAAACAACTGAAAAGCCATTTACAGTTGATCCGAGGCAATTGATTATCTTTTCCGAAATCATGAAACCAAAATATATAGAACAATAACATTTGTAAAGAAAATTTATTATCTTTGCAACAAAGAGTCCTGTAAACCGCAGGATTCTTTTTAATTTTTTCATTTATGTCAAAGATTCACTACTTAACTTCAGAGGGGCTTGAAAAGCTCAAAGAAGAACATCGTCACTTGGTCAGTGTTGAGAGACCGGCAATTACTATGGCTATCGCAGAAGCCAGAGATAAGGGCGACCTTTCGGAAAACGCAGAGTATGATGCAGCCAAAGAGGCACAAGGCCTCCTCGAGCTAAGGATAGCAAAGCTTGAGGACATGATTGCCAACGCACGCATCATAGATAAGTCAAAAATCAATACCACACATGTTCAGATGTTGAACAAGGTCAAGCTCAAAAACCTAAACAACAACTCTACCGTTGAATATACTTTGGTCGCAGAGAGTGAGGCTAATCTCAGGGAGGGTAAGCTGGCAGCAGCAACACCTATAGGTAAGGCCCTTATTGGGAAAACAAAGGGGGATGTTGTAGAGGTAAAGGTGCCTTCTGGCGTTTTGAAATTCGAAATAATTGAAATATCACTATAAAAATGTCGACCATTTTTACAAAAATTGTCAAGGGAGAGATACCTTCATACAAGGTAGCCGAGAGTGACCGTTTCTATGCATTTCTTGACATAAACCCCATATCAAAGGGGCATACTCTTGTCATTCCCAAGAGCGAGATTGATTATATATTTGATATGGAGAGCAAAGAGCTTTCCGATATGGTTGCATTTGCACAAAATGTAGCTAAAGGCATAAAGGCGGCTATACCATGCAAAAGGGTCGGAGTGGCTGTCTTGGGGCTGGAGGTGCCTCATGCACATATCCACCTTATTCCTATCAACAGCGAGAGTGACATGGATTTCAGAAAACCCAAGCTAAAACTTGACGGAGAAGAGATGAACAGGATTGCATCTTCAATAACTGCTGCAATCGAGTAACCCTATACAGAAAAACATAAACAATGAAAAAACATATTTCAATACTTATTGCAGTATTTGTAGCTGTCTCATGCTCTTCAGACAGGTCAAGCATCAAAGGTTCTGTGGAGGGCCTTGATAAAGGAGAGATTGTCCTCAAACACCTTGCTTTCAACAGTCAGGAGATAGTAGATACACTTATAGCGGAAGACGGAAAGGTTTCATACAAGTTTAAAACAAAGAGCAATTCCCCGGAGTTTTATTATCTGTATTATAAGGAAAACAAAATTGCATCATTTGTAATATTGCCTGGTGAGGCTATAAAATTCTCAACAGACACCCTGGGAATGAAAATTATATGTGAAGGCTCGGATGAGACTTTGCTGATGCAGGAGATCGAGAAAGATGCAGATAATGTCGCAATTAGATATGATTCACTTGTAAAGGCCAAGCAATTGTCTGATATTTCTGGAGACACTGCAATGAGCAGAAGTATCGGCTATCAGCTCGGCTCTCTGTACATAAAGCAGAAACAGAGAGCAATAAAGCATCTTTATACATATCCATACTCAATCACAAACATACCGCTTCTCTATCAGAAATTTCCGAATGAGTTACCTCTCTTTGCCGATGCAAGGGATATACTTCTCTTCAAAAGAGTCTGTGACTCCCTGTCGGTTAAGTATCCGTCTTCACCTTATGTCACCAACCTAAAGGAAGAGGTAGATAAACAGCAGAGGTACATTGAGCTCAACGACAGGATAGAGGGAGCCGGAATCGCCGGTCATCCGGAGATTGCAATGCCAGATGTCAATGCAAAAGAGAGACGCCTGTCTGATCTGGCAGGGAAAGTGGTGGTGCTCTCTTTCTGGAGTTCTCAGGATGTAAATCAGAAAATGATGAACCAGGATCTTTTGCAACTATACCAGAAATATAACGGCAGAGGTCTTGAGATATATCAGGTGTCGGTTGATATTGACAAGACCCTGTGGGCAAGAGCTGTTGCAGATCAGAATCTCCCGTGGATCAGCGTTTGTGACGGACTGGGTTCCCGCTCAAACGGGGTTATAACCTATAATATATCCAGAGTTCCCGCAATCTTTGTGATAGCCAAAGACGGCAATATCATTGCAAGAGATGTGTTCGGTCAGAAGCTTGAGAGCGTTGTGTCCGGCCTTTTATAGGATCAGGCTTCAGGTTTTTTAAAGAGACTCTTTTTTGTGACCCCTGCCACGAAATCTTTAAGGTAGAAAGGTTCAAAATATGCTACGTCAGCAAACTCTTTGTCTTTGAATTTTTTCAAAGCAGGAATCAGCATTCCGGTTGCATTTGCCTCTCCCTCCAAAAAGAGGGCATTTGGATGTGTTATTATATCCTTGCATTTAGGTGCACCGTCACCGGTGAAAACCACTATGCCTTTTGAAAGCTCTTCGGCAAAACTTTCAGAAGTAATAACAACAGCCTCTGTCTGTGATAAAGCTTTACACTCCGTATTGTACTTTGCCGTATAAACCTCCATCCTCCTGGCGTCAATCATAGGCACCAGAATTGTCGATGGAGGGAATTTATTTGTTCCGGAAACGGCAATTCTTGCAAGCAGTTCAAGGGAACTTACTGCAATCAGGGGTATTGATGCACCGTAACAAAGCCCCTTGGCAATTGAAGCACCAACCCTCAGGCCTGTGTATGACCCGGGGCCTTCACTTACTACGACAGCATGGCATTTTCCGATAGATGTTGAACATTCGGACATAATCTCCTGAATAAGCGGAGCTATGATTCTTGCATGAGATTTGGGTTCCTTTACAGTGCGGGAACATATTATCTGATCCCCTCTCGAAAGGGCTACGGAGCAGACTTCGGTACTGGTCTCAATAAGAAGGAGCTGTGGAAACATAACAGAATTTTATTTTTTCTTGTTAGGATCTTCTACTGTCACCTTTGTTCCGCTCTTTAGGGTCTTACTTATCCCCGAAAACGGACCGGTAACAACCATCTCGCCCTCCTGAAGTCCTGTAAGAACCTCAATGTTGTTAAGGTCCTGAATACCTGTGGTGATTTTTCTTACTTGAAGAGTGTCCCCTTTGACTACAAAGACGTTCTCAACAGATTCGTTGACAGTCAGACTCTTTTTCACTGAGTCGGAAAGAAGATCGGTACGTGTGGTAATCGATTGAATAGGTACTGTAAGTACATTATTTCTTGTCGCTGTCTGTATTGAAACAGAAGCAGACATACCCGGCCTGAAAGGATTTTTACCATCTTTCATTAGATCTGCGTATGATTCAGGAAGAATCAATACCTTAACCTCGAAATTTGTCACCTGGTCAGTTGAGGAGCCTATATTCTTTGCCGAATTAGCTATTTGAGTCACTACTCCGGTAAACTTTCTGTTGGGATAGGCATCAACTTCAATAATGGTGGTATCATTGTCCTTGATTCTTATAATATCGTTCTCATTGACATCAACAAGCACCTCCATCTCATTGAAGTTGGCAATTCTCAGCATCTCAGTTCCGGCCATCTGGCTTGTTCCTACAACCCTTTCACCCTTCTCGACGCTAAGTTTTGAAATAATACCGTCCATCGGGGCATATATGCTTGTCTTGTATAAATTCTCATTGGCCTCCTTTAGTGCTGCATCATAGCTTCTTACATTGAATTTTGCCGCTTTTATCTGCTCCTTTGCAACCTCATATTGAGACATCGCTTCTTCATACTCTTTCTCGGAGATAGCCTTCTGTTCAAAAAGCTTCTTGTTACGTTCAAAATTTGCTTCTGTCTGAGTGAATTGCGCCAATTGCTGGTCAAGCTGAGCCTTTGTGGAATTAAGAGATGCCTCAGCCCTCTCCTTTACCGAAATGTAGACATCTTGTTTTATTTTAATAATCAGATCCCCTCTTTTAACTTTATCACCCTCTTTAAAATTCAACTCTACAATCTCGCCGGAAACATCAGGGCTTATTTTCACCTCAATCACAGGCTGTATCTTTCCGTTAGCAGGAATCACCTCGGTTATATTATTCAGTTTAATTTTCTCTGCAGTTACCGGTGTGTTGTCTTTTTTTCCTGTAATCCCTGCAATAATAAGGATAATGATAACTGCAGCGGCAATAATTATTATCCAGGTTTTCTTTTTATTCTTCATCACATTTAATATTAGAGAGTGATTGGTAGTCCTTTGTAATAGTCTAGCACTTTGAGCTGAAATACAAACTGGTATTTTGCCTGTGAGAGTTCCGACATTGCTTTGAAAAGGTTGGTCTTTGCCACTGTGTAATCAGTTGCATTAAGAACTCCTATCTCAAATTTCTGTTGTACATATCTGAATGACTCCTCCATTGATTTGACATTGTCAATTCCTGCCTTGTATTTTTCAAAGTAGGCGAGAGCATCATTATTAGCTTGTTGAATCTCTTTGTATAGTGTCTGTTCGGCTGTCCTGACATCAATTTCCGCACTCCTGACTCCAAGACGGGCATTTCTGATGGATGTGTTTGTCTGCCAGTTGTTAAAAATAGGTATTCTAAGTCCGAATGTCACAGAGGGGTTTCTGTTATCATTAAACTGGTCCATAATAAGCGCCTCCCTCTGATCGCTGTAATATGTGCCGTAACCAGCAGAAAATGAGAGCGCAGGGTAACTTGCTCCTTTTGCTATTGAGAGTTGCAGCTGAGAATTCCTGAAATTGAGTGAAGCGCTCTTAATTTCGGGAAGGTCTTTAGATTGAGTGTACAGATTATCAACAGACTCACCGTGGAACTCGGATATCATTTCTCCTAGATCAGGAGTATCAATGTCAAAATTTGTATCATTGGACAAGTCTAGAAGTTGTTTAAGATTAAGCAGTGCCGATCTCACCTGATTCTGTGCCGAGACTACCTGAACCTTCTCAGCAGCAAGTTGTGATTTCATCTCCAGAAGAGAGCTGTATGCAACACTTCCTGCATCAACCAGCTTGCCGGTTCTCTCAGTCTGTTCTTCAATGCTGGCAAGACTCTGTTTTGCCGACTGCAATATCTCCCTGGCAAGCATAACTTCAAGATAACCTTTGGAAATCTGCAAGGCCAGCTGATTCTTTATCCTGCTTACCTCCAGTTCTGACATCTCCTGAAGGACCTTCTTGCTTTTTACAGTATTTGTTTTTTTTAACCCCTCGAACAGGTCAATAGAAGCATTCAGGGAGGCGCTTGTGCTCTGTGCACCATTAGCCCTCTCAAGATCCAGTGTATTTGAAGGCCCCCAGTTGATATTGTGAGAGAGGGAAGCATTCACAGATGGAATATAATCCATTTTAGACTGCATTACGTTGTTCTTGCTTTGGTAAACCGATATTTCCTTCTGTTTGACAGTCAGGTTATTATCCCATGCATATCTGATGCACTCCTCCAGACTCCAACTCTTCTGTGCAAAGAGTGAGACCGGGATAAAAAGGAGGAACAAAACCGGGAGTTTGTAGAAAATCTTCATAATTGACAAATATATTACTTTTTCCTTAACAAACACCCGGTTAGACATTTTAAAATTGCATCTGCTATTGATAAAGCAACTTAGGATTATTACTCAACGAATAGAGATTGGCGCTCATAGCTTTGAATAATTTCCACAGTTTTTTTGCGCCATATCCGACACCCATACCTAAATACTCGGCCAGATCGTAGTCCCATCCTTTATCGGTACCACCGATAACAGCGATATTCTCATCGTTGTTGAGGAGAATAATTGCGTCGTTTTCAAAGGCATATGTTTTCATCATGCTGCCTCCCATCCGGCAACGAATCCTTTACGGAACCGAGGCCAGTATTTTTCCAGTTCTTCTGCCAGAGCGGCAGCCTTCTCCAGAAGATTCATAAATTCCCTGAAAGTAAGACCACCCTGCACCTGCATAGATTCATCGTCAAGAGTCTCAACTCCCCACTCTCTTTCTACAAACTCTTTCATGGCATACATTATTAATTTTCCCGCTGAAAATGGTGAGCGGGTTTCACCCGGAGTGTGCACCCTCCTTATCTGATTTTCACTATATCATCAGCAAGTTCCAACTCTTCCTTGTTATGTGAGATAAGCATAATCATACATCCCTTCTCTTTTTCCCTCAATATTGCCCTTTTTATCAAACTTCCCGACTCGCTGTCACATGAAGAGGTAACCTCATCCAGTATAAGAATGCGTGGATGTCTGTACAAAGCCCTTGCAATAGCTATTCTTTGCTGTTGTCCCCTTGAAAGTCTGGAGCCATCCTCACCAAGTACCGTGTCGAAACCAGATGGTAATTTCCGTATGAAATCCAGTAAACCCAATTCACGACAAAATTCAAGAATTGAATCCGTATCGGGCTCCTCTTCTCCGGGTGCTATGTTACTGATGATTGTTCCTGAAAGAAGAGAGGGGTTTTGAGGCACTATAGTAATCCACTCTCTCCAGAGCCGGAGGTTTATATTATTTATATCAATCCCATCAACTGATATCGCGCCGGGTTCTGCTTTCCGTATCCTCATCAACAGAGAGGCTACGGTACTCTTTCCGCAACCACTCTCTCC
>JALOCI010000104.1 GCA_023227835.1 Bacteroidales bacterium | reverse complement strand
CACGTTGGCACAGGACGAGCGAGTCTGTTTCTCTCTCGATTTCAAAGGGGATTACTTACAACGCCGGGGCCACTTTCATGATTCAAGCGTTACGTTGCGAAGTGAGACTAGACGGGGTATAATTAACTCATGGATAAGCCTACCCCCCCAATCGACATCTATGCGCCGTCTGACGAGATGAAGGCCCTGATGGTCTCTCTTGTCAATGACGTTGTGCTGGAGTTGATACACGAGCATTATGCGCCCCTAGCCGGGCATTTGGCCCTGCTGCTCGCGCACGGATTCAAGGACGACGAGATAGCAGGAGAGTTCTCCCTTACTTCAGCCGAGCTATGCGCCCTCAAGACCAAGGCTCCGCCGGAGTGGTGGGAACGTCACCGCATGGCGAGCAAGCGATGGACGGGGCGCAAGAGAGCCAAGGCCCTCACGAGCGAGACGCAGAACGACTTCGAGGTCCTCAAGGCCCTAGATGACGCCTTCAACCCCAAGAACAAGACGGACATCACCTCCGGCGGCAAGCCCATCGTCTCCGTCATCGAGGCCAAGGAGCAGGAACGGGTCAAGCAGCTTTTCGCATGAAAAAAGTAACGGCGCAAATGCTTGAGGAATTGGCGACCATCACCAAGGCCGCGCGGGTCTACGCCTGCGGCCTCAACTTCGCGTGTTTCGTCGCGTGGTATTTCCCGCATTATGTTACCTCGGTCTTCGCCGCGTTCCATTACGCGATGTTCGAGGGGCTGGACGCGCTCACCAAGGGGGAGATATCCGAGCTGGTCTGGGTCATGTTCCGCGAGAGCACCAAGACCACGATGGCCAAGCTCTGGCTCGTCTGGCTCATCTGCTACCGCAAGACGGCTTACGCCAACGTGGACTCCTACGACCGCTCCAACGCCGAGCGGTTCCTTTTCGACGTCATCGTGGAGCTTCAGACCAACCCCCGCCTCATCGCCGACTTCGGCCAGCTCTACAGCTCCGACAGGAACGCCGACGAGATAACGCAGAAGCGGGTCGGTGACTTCGTGACCAACCCCGTAGTCACCCCCGAGGGGAGGCTTGACGGTATCCGCGTCGAAGCACACTCCACGCAGGAGCCGGTGCGCGGACGAATCCACGGGGCCAAGCGTCCCGACACCCTCATCATGGACGACTTCGAGGTTTCGAAGACCGCCGCCTCCGAGGTGCTCACAAAGAACGTCCGCGAGCACATCAGCGAGTTCAAGGCCGGCCTCTCATCGGGCAGCCTCCGCGTCCTCTACCTCGGTAACTACCTCACCGACACGGGCAACGTGGCCCTGCTCCTGCGCAAGGCCGCCGAGGGGGGGCGTTGCCGCTCCCTGTTCGTCCCGCTGGTGGAGGACGGCAAGCCAACGTGGCCCGAGCGGTGGGTCTTGACGGACGAGGAGGCCGAGGCCACCGGGAAAATCAGCGTCGAGCGCAAGAAGGCCGAGATGAGGCAGCCAGACACGGGCGACATGGACTTCCAGCGCGAGATGATGCTCATCCCGCCGACCCGCACCCTCGCCCGCTTCCGCGACGAGATGTTCCGTCCCGTCACCCTTGAGCAGGTCCTTGCCATGCGCCCCCTCGCCTGTTTCGTGACCATCGACACCCCGAGCAAGAAAGAGGGGCTAGAGGACGACGGGCGCGACCGCTGCGGAATCACAATCAACTGGGTGACCAAGGACGGGGACTGGCATTTGAAGAGCTGGGGGGCCTACATGGGTCCGTCAGGCGTCGTGAAGGAGATGGTTGACCTCTGGTGCTGGCTAACCGACACGTGCAAGACCAAGCCGCAGGTCATGGCATGGGAGGACACGGCCTTCACCAGGGCATTGGAACCACTGCTCAAGAAGGAGAAGGACGAGCGCAAGGTCTTCTTCGCCCTTACGTGGCTTGAGCACAAGGGCAGGGCCAAGAGCGACCGCATCCGCTCGGGCCTCCTCCACCGCTACGAGACCGGCAGGGTCTGGCACGTCACCGGAGAAAGCCGCGACCTTGAGGACGAGCTCAAGGCCTTCCCCAACGGAATCAAGGACGACGTGGTCGACAGCGCGGCCTACCAGTCAGATATCGTTCGCCTCCCCCATGACCGCGAGGGGATGGCGGCGGACGAGCAGAAGTTTTACCTCGCCATGCGGGAGAAGAAGCTGGCGGAGTCTAGGAAGCGGGGCGGGAGCTTGCGGATGGCTTGAGCGACAAGGTATAATTATTTCATATGGTCACATCACCCCAGAGCAGGGAACAGCAGGACAGGATTAAGCACGTCTACGACAGGCTTGACGTCCTGCTTTCTGACGTGATGGGGAGGAAGTTCCCCGAGTTCAACGACCGCACCCTGCGGCAGTACCTCGACGACAGCCGCAAGCGGCTCAACGCCTACGTCCAGACCAACGCGGCGCAGGGCAAGGAGGAGTGGCAGGCCAACGTCTTCACGGGCTCCACCCGCAACAAGGTGCGCTCCTACGTCACCTCGTCCACCCGCGAGGTTCCCAACATCTCCATAACCAGCCTCCACCCCGAGGCCAAGGGGTCCAAGGAACGCGCCGACTGGCTCAAGGAGGCCGTCCGCGCCAGCTTCACCTGCGGGGACAACCCGGAGATGGACATCTTCATGGACGGCTGGGAGTGCTCCGGGGACGGCACGGTCATCCGCTACGAGCACTGGCTCAATGAGGCGGGCAAGACCGAGGTCGTTACCGGCTTCGACCCCGTGACCGGCAAAGTCACCTTCAGCGAGCAGGAATACGACGGCGGAATCGGCAAGCCTGACGAGGTGCGAATCCCCGTCGAGAAGCTCATCCCCGGCGACGCCTACATTGCCGACATCCAGGAGCAGCCGGAGCTCATCTGGGTCGATTACTACGACAAGGCGAAACTCACCGCCGAGTTCGGGAAGTACGCGGACTTCAAGCTCATCGAGGCCTCCGGCGGGAAGACCAACGGCGAGACCGATACCTTCTTCGGGAGGAAATGGGACGACCGCGCCAAGAAGGACGAGTATGAGGTCGTCCGCTACTACGCCAAGCGGATGCTGGAGGGCGAGGAGGGCAAGGAGAAGCTGCGGAGTTGCTACCGAATAATCGTCAACGGAATCCTTTTGCTCGACTCCCCCCTCCTCTGGGGCGGAAAGAAGAAGAAATACCCCTTCGCCAAGGCGGTCTTCGAGCCGTTCGCCAAGCCGATGTTCTGGGGCGACAGCCTCCCCAACATCGTCATGGGACTCCAGGACGAGGAGAACGCGCTCGAGAACTCCCTGCTCGACAAGACGCACCGCTCCCTCGTCACCCCCATGCTGGTGGGCGAGGTGAACAAGGACAGCCTTGAGCTCGAGGACAGGCTCATCACGGGGAGCGAGAGGCTCTACGTCGAGAACGTGGACCAGGTGAAGCCCATGCCGGTGGCCGGCCCGACGCAGGGCGAGTTCTCCATGCTCGACCGCGTTTCCAAGCTCCTCTCCGACGCCACCCTCGACGCCCTCCAGGGCGGGGCGACCGGCTCCCGCTCGACCGCCCGCGAGGTCGTCCTCGCGAACGAGAGGGCGAGCGAGAACAAGGGCGGGTTCTATCTCATGCTCAAGGACCTCTGGCTCCAGAAGGTCCGCCTCCGCGCCGACCTAATCGTCGCCAACCACTCCCGCACGGGGAAGGACGGCAAGGGCATGACCATGAACTCCAGGAACGCCCGGCTCTCTGGCGGCGGCACCGGCACCATGCGCCTAATGGTGAGGCCGGAGAAGGAGATAAGGGAGATGAACCGCGTCATGGGCTACGGCGAGGACAGGGAGCCGTTCAACATGACAGACGTCATGGAGCAGGAGGCCAAGATGACCGAGGGCGAGGACGTCGAGCTCATGGCCATCCCCCCCGGATACCTCGACGATTACGAGTACGAGGCCGAAATCCAGACCGAATCCATGCGGCAGAAGGGCAAGGGCGTGGACATGGCCCTCACCTCGGAGATGACCGAGCAGGTCGCCGCCCTCTTCCCCGGCATCTTCCTCGCCAACAAGCGCGTGTTCTTCGACGAGATGGTGAAGCAATACGGGCAGAACCCCGCCCGCTACAAGGACGGCGAGGCCGTCGCCGTGCCCGGCGTCCCAGGAGCCGCCCCCGTGGCCGACATGATGGCGGCAGGGACCAAGCCCCTCGGGGAGATGGGGAC
>JALOCI010000082.1 GCA_023227835.1 Bacteroidales bacterium | reverse complement strand
AGCAATACGGGCAGAACCCCGCCCGCTACAAGGACGGCGAGGCCGTCGCCGTGCCCGGCGTCCCAGGAGCCGCCCCCGTGGCCGACATGATGGCGGCAGGGACCAAGCCCCTCGGGGAGATGGGGACGTTATCGTGACTATGAATGAATTCTCAAAAGGAAAGAGGTTTGGATTTAGGTGGCCCAAGGGTTCTCTTGACGCCTATACGGTGTTTGTCGAGTCAGAGCTTACGGACACCCCGTGTAAGTGCGGGGAAAAGTCTTTTGTCGTCGTGCTTAACCTTAAGGGGAGCTTCACTACGGAAAATCTCTGTGAGAAGTGCGCTAGGGAAAAGTTGGAGGAACCCGTCATTTCTGCCGTCGAGATAAGGATGAACCTGAACAGAGAACGTCGAGAGAAGGATAAACTTAACGGAAAACCATGAAAACGCTTGACAGAATCAAGAGCTTCTTCACCGCCAGGGACCACGAGACCAAGGACCTCTCCGGCTTCGAGCAGGACAAGGTGAACCTCTGGCTCGCGCAGACCTTCCCGCGGCCGGAGTTCCAGAACTACATGGCCAAGGAGCTCTACGGGCTCCTGAAGCTCATGGGAAGCGGGATTGAGGGGAAGGAATACTGGTCTGCCTTCGGGCAGAGGAAGGCCTTGCTTGCGCTCCTCCGCGATTCTAAGGTACAATTTGAGATAGAGGAGCGCAAAAGGAAGGCTAAACAGCAGGTAGAGGTCATTTAACCTTCAAGTCACAGTTCACGAAACGTCGGTGGGCCGCAATTGCCTCCCTGACGCTGGTTCGTGAACTGTCCAGCGGCATAGAGGCGATTGAGACCCCCCGAAAGGAGGGTCTTTTTCGTCAGAAAACCTAATCCATAGAGTCGCAGGGCGCGGGAACCCTGCCAAAACAAGCCCGTTTAACGATATGGAAGACAAGAACGAGAGGACGCTCGATGAGGAAACCGTCATCGACGCCGAAACCGAGGAGATTAAGCCCGACGCTGCCGAGGTCGACGAGGAGACCCTCGAACAGGCCAAGGAGCGCGCTCGAATCGCCGAGGAGAAGGCCGAGAAGGCCATGAAAGACCTCATCGCCGTTAAGAACTCGCGCAAGGAGGAGAAGGCGAAGGCCAAGGCCCCGAACATCGAGGCCGAGTTCGATACCTTCCTCAAGAAGCGCAACGAGCAGAGCGTCCTCAAGAAGGTGGTCGACGAAAAGAGCCCTTTCTACCTCCCCGAACTGGTCGACGACGCCCAGTTCCGCAAGGTCACCGGCTACCTGCCGCGAAACATCGACAGGACGAGCGAGGAGGCCATCCACAAGGCCCTCAAGCTGGCCGTGAGGATGTGGAAGGAGGACGAGGGGGAGGTTCCGGCCAAGAAGACCGACCGCTCCGTGGAAGCCGACCTGTCGGCCTCCGACTCCAAGCCCGGCGGCAAGTCCGGGCAGGAGGAGAAGAGGAAGTTTAACCACCCGCGCCCGTCGACCAACATGGCCGACTGGTACAAGAAGAAATAAGTATGTCTTTCGTCCCGCTCAACGACTCCAAGCTCGCCGATGACGGCTTCTACGGCCTCATGGGCACCGGGGTCACCGCGACCAAGCACCAGCTCCTCAAGTACAGCTCCGGCTATCTCGTCAACGCCGCCGACGGCGACGACGAGGCCCAGTACCTCGCCCTCGAGACCAAGACCAACTCCGGCGCGGACGGCGCGGCCGAGGTCCATGTCGTCTCCCTGAACTCCAACCCGAAGTTCATCGCGCTCTGCTCCACCACCCCCGTCCAGGCCACCCACGTCGGCAACGACTACGACCTCGACGACGCCTACACGGTGAAGCTCTCCGCCACCACCGACAAGGTGTTCCACATCGACTACATTTACGATGCGGCCAGCTACCTCGTCGTCGGGCACTTCAACACCCCGGCCATCGCCTAACGCCAGAAACATATGATTCTTTCCACAGACCTGCCGAAGCTTCGCGACTATCTCGACGAGATTTTCCTCGAGAGCTCGGCTGACAGCATCGCCGAGATGGTCGGCCCAACCATCTTCGGCGTCCAGGAGACCGAGAAGTGGTCCTACGAGTACCAGGTCGAGCACGGCGTCTCCGGCATCAAGGAACTCGCCGACGGCGAGGAGCTCCCCGAGGTGACCGCCGCCGAGGGCGACTCCATCACCTGGACCCAGCGCGAGTTCGGCGCGAAGGTGACCGTCACCGCGCGCACCCGCAAGTTCAACGACTACAACTCCCCGAAAATCACCGCGATGGTGCGTTCCGTCACCGAGGACGCCTGGGAGAAGATTGACCAGTCGCTCGCCGACGTGCTGCTCCACGGCTTCTCCGCCAGCAACTACACCGACGTCTACGGCAAGTCCGTCCCGGCGGTCGGACCCGACGGCGTGTGCGTGTTCAGCGCGAGCCACAGCAACAACCTGAACTCGGACGTGTTCTCGAACCTCATCGTGAACCCGGCCGGCACCACCAACCCGGGCCTCACCCGCGAGGCCATCGTCGCGAGCCGCGCGGCCGCCGCCGTCCACAAGGACGCCAACGGCATCATCCGCCCGGTCAAGCTCGACACCGTGCTCGTCTCCCCGCAGAAGTACGACGAGGCCATGCGCATCGTCAACTCCGAGGGGCTGTCCGGCGAGTTCACCCGCGACTACAACCCCATCAAGGGCCTCGTCAAGGTCATCATGTGGCCGCGCCTCGCCGCCCTCCCGGACGGCACGGACACCTCGGCCTACTGGTTCATGTTCGACTCCAAGAAGGTCGACCGTTCCCTCAAGCTCCTCTGGGCCAAGCGTCCCATGCTTGAGGCCCCGGAGCAGGTCCTCGAGAACAACAACTGGATTTGGAAGCTCAACTACTACTACTCCATCGGTCGTGCCTTCCCGGCTTACGTCTGGGGAAGTCAGGGTACTAACTGATGAGACTGCGGGGGGAGGAACAGCCTCCCCCCGTTAACCCTATCCGCTAGATTATGGCAGGACCCAATTGGGGAAACCTAGTCGAGAAAGGCCGCGCCAAGGCGCACGGCATCCCGTGGACCGAGGAGGAGCAGCACGCCCGCCTCGTCCTCAAGATTCCCGTGGAGTTCATCCGCGACGGCATCGTCACCCTTGAGGAGTACGAGCAATGCCTCAAGAAGGGCGACAAGCCGGTCTTCCGCATGACCAAGAAGGAGCTTCAGGACGAGGCAACGAGGCTCGGCGTCATCTACGCCTCCGAGACTCCGCGCACCGAGCTCATCGCCCTCGTCACGAGGGCCAAGGAGAAGGAACAGCTTAAAAACCCCGTAGTCCTCCCCAGTTCCGGGACAGGCGAGACGGGCAGCAACTAACATATGTCCGAGACAATCTTCACGAAGCGCGTGTCCGCCCTCCCGGGTCTTCACGTCAAGAGCAAGAGCAAGGTCCATGACGCGGTAATCGCCTTCGACAAGGTGAACACCGCCCCGACCTCCAGCGGCACGACCTATTCCATGCTCTACGTCGACTCGTCAGGCAAGCTCACTTTCGCCTACAACGGCGTCGCCACCATCATCGGCGCACCCGGCGCGGCGGCGACGACGTGGGAGGCCCTCTACGCCAACGACACCACGATGGCCCTCACCACCGGCGCGTGGACTATTTCGCAGGGCGGCGCGTTCGGAGCCCTTTCGCTCAACAAGACCAACGTCGGCGCGGGCGCGGTCCTCACCATCGCCAACTCCGGCACGGGCAACGACATCACCGGCCCGTCATGGTCGCTCGTCTCGACCGGCGCGGTCGGCGTCCTCGAGCTGACCTCCGGCGGCACCATCAACGCCACCGACGGGGCGCTCTCAATCGGCATGACAGGCACGGCCACCACGCTCGTCGGGACCTGTACCGTCGAGGAGGGGCTCACCGTCACGGCGGGAGGCGTCGAGGTAACGGCCGGCGACCTGACCCTCACGGCGGGGGCGCTGGTAATGACGCTCGGCGACTTCTCCACCGTGGACGGTTCCGTCACGGTCGTAGACGCCGACAACGCCGCCTCGCTGTCCGTCACCAACGACACGGCGGACACCATCGGAGCGGCTGCGGCCTCCGGCGTGGTCGAGTTCGCCTCGACCTCGCTCACCACAGGCACGCTCCTCCACCTTGAGCTTACGGAAGGGACGCTGGCGGGCGGCTACTACCAGCGTTGCTGGGACGTGACCGCCGGCGCGGCAGTCCACTCCATCGGCGAGAACGGGGCCACGGTCATCGCCGGCGCCGCGACCGGCACGGACGCCCTCACCCTCACCCTCGGTGACCTCACCCTCGGCGAGGGCGCAATCACCGTCACCGACGCGGCTGACGCGGCCTCCCTCTCCGTGACCAACGACACGGCGACCACGGCCTCGGTGTTCGTCCTCGCCGGTTCCGGCGCGTTCACCGGCTCGACCACGACCTCGTTCGCCACAATCACGGCCTCCGGCCTAACGACCGGGACCGCCCTCTACGTCCCCGTCGCGGCCATGACCTCCGGCACCGCCGTCCAGGTGTCCGCCGTCGGCGCGGCGCAGACTACCGGCACCCTGCTCCAGCTCGACACCGACGGGGTGCTGACCGGCGCGGGCTCCGCGCTCACCGTCGTCGCCGACGCGGCCACCACGGCCACGGCGGTCGTGAACGTGTCCGTTGACGCCCTCACGTCCGGCAAGGCGATGCTCATCGCCTCCACCTCGGCGGCCAACACCACGGGCGAGCTCCTGTCCCTCAACCACACGATTTCCGGCGCGACCGTGGCCAACAAGACCGGCAACGTCGCCTCGGTCGTTTCGTCCCGCACCTACACCAAGACATCCGGGACGGTCGCCGACGACTACGACGCCTTGAGCCTCGTGCGCACCGCCGTCACGACCGGCGCGGGCGGCACCCTCACCTCGGCCGGTTCCGTCCTCTATGTCCAGAACGTCGTCACGCAGACGGCCGGGACGCTGACCGACACCGCCAAGGGAATCGAGGTCGTCATGGACGCCGACAGCACCGGCGACGGCGTGTCCATCACCCACTCCAACGCGGTCGCGGCCAAGTCGCTGAACATCACCTCGTCGGCCACCACCGCCGCGGGTGCCGTCCTCCTGACTGCCAACGCCATCACGACCGGCCAGGGGATTCTGGTGAACGCCAACGCCCTCACCGAGGGTCAGGCGCTCTCGCTGGCCCACACCACGTCCGTCATCACGACCGGCTCGGTGCTCAAGGTCAGCTCCACCAGCAACGACACTGGCACCGGTCAGGGCACCCTGGCGGAGTTCATCTCGTCCGCCTCCGTCGCAGGAGTCGTCGTCCGCGTGGCGGCCACGGCCCTCACCACGGGCGTCGGCCTCCAGGTCGTGAGCAACACGCTCACCACGGGCCAGCTCGTCTCGGTCGCCCACACCACCGGCGTCATCGCCAACGGCGGCTCCCTGATGAAGCTGTCCTCGACCTCCATCGACACGGCCACCTCGTCAGGCTGCCTGCTTGACCTCGCCTCGTCCGCTTCCACGTCCGGCACGCAGGTCCTGTTGACCTCCAGCGCCACGACCAGCGGCACCGGGATAAGCGCGGTCATGGACGCCCTCACGTCCGGCACCGTCCTGAACCTCTCCGCCGCCTCCATCTCCACAGGCTACTACGTCAAGTGCCTCGGGGCGGCTGGCGCGACGATGTTCTCCATTGGCGTGAACGGCGCGGTCGTCATCGCCGGCTCCGCCGCCGAGACCGACGCGCTGACCGTCACGGCAGGCGACCTCTCGCTCACCTCGGGCCTCATCAACCTCGAGAGCGCGACTGGCGTGGCTGTGGGCAATGCCGTCACCATCAACAAGGCGACCGGCACCATCACCAGCTCCACGACAAACCTCGCAGCCGACACCACCGAGACCATCACCCTCACCAACACCAGAATCTCCGCCACCAGCCACGTCATCGCGTGGATTGAGGACGAGGGCACGGGCGGCGAGGTGGTCGTCCTCTCGGCCAAGCCCGGCTCCGGTTCCGCGACAATCCGCGTCCGCAACGTCAGCGCGAGCGCGGCAATGTCCTCTGTCTACAAGGTCGGGTTCGCCATCCTCAACAAGTAAAGGCTAACCTTAGCCGAGAAAGGAGGTGACAGCTTCCCAAGTTTCGCGGGGTTCTTGAAGGAAAAACCCCGCGCCTAAACAAGCTCTGACCGCCCCCTCCGTCTTGTTACTTTACAGACGGCGGTGGGGGCTAGGTCTTGAAAGGAAACAATATGTCTCGCCCAACCAACTCCAACAACCCCTTCGCGCTCCACGTCACCGTCACCGTGGCGGGGACGCCTGTCCAGCCCACCGCCACCGCAGTTCCTGACGGCGAAATCGCCTGCTTCCGCGCCCACCCCGACAATACGGGCATGATTTACCTAGGCGACAGTTCCGCCGACGCCCTCTCGTCCTCTTCGGCGCACGTTCCCCTCGCCGCCAACCAAGCCGAGGCCCTCCAAGTCAAGGACATCAGCAAGGTCTGGTGTAACTCCTCCGTCTCCGGCGAGAAAGTGATTATCACCTTCGCCCGCAACTAATATGTTCATGGACTCGCTTCGGGCGGGAGGGTCAATCCGAGGCCCCCTCTCCCTGTATCCGCGCACCGTCACCGAGGTTCCAGTCACGATTACCGGCGTCGCCGGGCAGACTGCCGACCTGTTCAAGGTCCTTTCGTCCACTGGGACGCCCCTTTTCACCGTCCAGGCCGACGGCGACATCACCGTTTACGGCGACGTTCTTCAGGTTGACGACTATCAGGGGGCCGACCTTGACCTCACGGGTCATTTGACCGTCGGGACCTATGCCACCATTACGGGCGCGGCCTCCCTTCTTTCCACCCTCACGGTGGGCGGCGCGGCGACATTCAATGCCCCCGTCACGGTGGCGTCGTCCCTGCTCGTCTCCAACGAGTCGATTTTCAGCTCCTACGTCCACCTCAACCCGAACGGGGCGCTCTATCTCGGCTCTCGCGGCACAGCCCCGCCCGCCGGTTCCAACAACGGCGTCCTCTATACCAAGCAGGCGTCCGGCATTTCCGAGCTGTTCTACAGTGACAGCACTGGGTTTGAGTCGCAGCTTACCGTAAGCGGTTCAGGCGTCTTTGCCACCAAGGCATTGGACAACCTCGCTTCCGTCGCGATTAACACTTCCCTTATCTCCGACACGGACATAACCGACGACCTTGGCTCGTCGGCAATCAGGTGGAACGGCGTCTATGCCGCCGCGTTGAGGACTGGGGACACGGCGGCCGACACCCTCCTTGTCCAGGCCTACGACAACGACACCGGCCCCGGCTACGTCACCTTCATCACTCTCACGGCAGGGAACACGCCAACCTGCGACTTGGCTTCCGGCGTCACTGTCGGCTCTGCCTACATCTACAGGGCTGGCGGGACTGACGTCGCCGTGACGGACGGCGGCACGGGGTTGTCCGCCGTCGCCGCAGGCTCGGTGCTGGCGGCCAACGTGGCCGACACCGTGTTGGCCGTGACTTCCGTGGCTGACCTGAAGGTTCTCCAGAACAACGCGGGGACAGTCTCGTGGAACTCCGTCACGGGCACGGGCAACTCGGTGATGGCGACCGCCCCCACCCTCTCGGGGGCCACGGTCACGCTGGCCGCCGCCGGGACGGTCCTCTCCGTCACCGACACGTCTACTGCCTACACTACCGCGACCGCGATGGTCTCCGCCGTCAGGTCGGGAAACTTGACCGGGGTTGACGCGGAAGTCCTCTACGACGCCAGAATCGCTCCGTCGTTCACCCTGACCGAGCCTGCGTCCGGAAGTTTCTCGTACTACGGGCTGTCCGTTGACATGACAGGACTTGCCGTGACTGCGGGGGCCGGGACTTCCGTCGTATCCGCCCTTCACCTCAAGGCCGACGACGACGCCGATACCGGCACGAACTATGCCCTTTACGTCGAGTCTGGGGCCTCGTATTTCGCCGGGCGCGTCCTCGGTTACCAGGGGTCTGACGTCACCGCCGCCAACGACACCACCTTGTCAACGGGCAACTACTTCGACGTTACCGGAGCCACGCAGATTAACGGAATCGCGACGTCTGGCTGGACCGCCGGTTCCTTGGTCGTCCTTCAGTTCGACTCTAACCCAGTCGTCAAGCACAACACGGCAGCCTCGGCAGGTTTCGCCTCGCTGCTCCTGTCCGCCGCCGCCGACTTCTCGTCGTCTGCCGGAGACACCCTGACGCTGTGCTTTGACGGGACTAACTGGCGCGAGGTCTCGCGCACCGCCATCTAATATGGCCTTCAAGGGACAAGCGATGGTTGACGCCGCGACCGACGGGATTACCCTTAACGGAGTCCTTAACGTTGGCGAAAACAGCATATTGCTGAAAAGCGGACTTAGTGACCTGGAGTGGACAGGCATTACGGAAGCAGGCACGGCTGGAGCTTCCCTTGCCTTCGGTGATTTGGTCTACCTGAACAACGAGGACTCAAAATGGGAGTTGGCGGACGCAGGCGAAGCCGACGCCTACGACAAGAAAGTGGGCATCTGCGTCCTTACGGCCGCCGAGAACGCCGCGACGGAAGTGCTGTTGTTCGGAAAAGTAAGGTGTGACGCCCTTTTCCCGACAATGACGGTCGGGAACCCCGTCTACATGAGCGATACTGCTGGGGATATCACCGGTTCCGCTCCCGCCAATGCCCGTATCGTAGGTTATTCCTCTACGGCGGACGAGCTGTTTTTCTGTCCTACGGCCTTCATAGCGAGCGGTGGGGCCTCCGCCTTCACTGACCTTACCGACGTCCCAGCCGCCTATACCGGCCATGCCCTCAAGGTCGTCAGGGTCAAGGCCACGGAAGACGGGCTTGAGTTCTCGACAGCAGGAGCAGGAGACGTCGTAGGCCCCGCAGGAGCCACAGACGGCCACATCGCCGCCTTCGATACTGCCACGGGCAAGCTCCTGAAAGATGGAGGCGTCCTCGGCACGGCAGCCGCCTCCGCTGTCGGAGACTTCGCCACAGCCGCGCAGGGCTCCACTGCAGATACCGCAGTCCAGCCGGAGGATTTGGAGGACATGGCCATCATCAAATGTAACCTCGTAGCCGTAGCCGCCCCTACCGTCAACGACGACTTAACCCTTGGTTATGCCATCGGTTCCATCTGGATTGACACCTCGACGGACACGGCCTACGTCTGCCTTGACGCTACCGATGAGGAAGCCGTCTGGCAGCAGACGACTCTCACTGCGGCGCAGATGACCGTCATCGGGAACACTAGCGGGACTAACAGCGGAAACGAGACCGCAACCTCAATTGCCACAATCATAACTGGCGTTGACGGCAAGACCACCCCCGCTGACGCCGACACCCTCCCAATCATCGACTCCGAGGCTTCGTCTGCCTTGAAGGAACTGACCTGGGCCAACGTCAAGGCGACGCTCAAGACCTACTTCGACACGCTCTACGTCACTCTCCAGCTCGTGGAGAACACGGCCATCAAGTTGGTCGCCGCCCTCTCCGCTGACGGCAAGTATTCAGGCA
>JALOCI010000135.1 GCA_023227835.1 Bacteroidales bacterium | reverse complement strand
TCATGTTATGATAATTTTCTTTTTTTGGTCAAATCCTGCAATAAAATCACGTCATATATTTGTTTTTAAGGTCAAAATAGTGCGTTTTTACATGTTTTTTCAAGTCATGACATAGTTATCCCATGAGAGCCATTAGACGAATGCTCGTCTTGATCTAAATGAGCTGTCATCCATAAGTTTGTCACGAATAATTTTGTGAAGACCTGTTCTTCTTTGCACAATAGTGTGAGTATAAACTTTGTCGATCTTGCATTTCTGGCAAATCATAGGATCCTCACCGGTTTCAGATTCCTGAATAGCTTTCCAGTTGACAGGCGTATCTTCGCTGTGAGTGAAGTATTCTTTTGGCAGATGTCCTTTGTTAGAGTAAATCCCGTAATATCTCACTAGTCTGAAGTAGGGCAGAGGTACATGTTGCAAAAGGAGAGGGAAGAAGTCACGGAAGTTGAGTGTTTTCTCTTTCTCCATCGGATGACCAAAGAAGTCTTTGCTTTTGTAATCCTTGTAACTGAATCCGATAATCTCTCCCTCCATTTGTGTAATCTTATACTCGCTCAGACATGCCCTTTTGGAATAACGCCCGATGTATCTGATAACTTCCACAGGGGTATCAATAGGATCCTCAAAATTGATTATCCAGTGTTTGTCGTTGATCCTTCCTAAGAATCTAAGAAACTCAGCTTTGTCGCTGAAGTCATGCTGGAGTTTCCCATTGTCAAAGAGTTCTGTAAGTCTGGCCTCATATTCTTTACGGAATTTGTCACTGATAAACTCATATTTAACGAATGGACCTTTGATCTTCTGAATTATACCCAACTTGTCTATCCCTCCCCAGGAAAGGATCATGTGGACGTGAGAATGAAATGTTTTAAGCTCTCCGGCAGTATGCAGCACGGAAATAATCCCGCAGCGTAATCCGTATTTATTCTCCATCCAGTCTTTAAGAGTCCCGGCAGATACCTTCATCTGCATGTTAAGCAGCTCGTACTCATTTCTCTTGATAAGTGGATTGAGAGCATGAGGTATGGTAAAGACAACATGGCGGTGAGGCATGTTAAACATATTGTTTTTTATTCTCTCGGCCCATCGCATTGTATCACTCCAGCTGCATGTGGGACAGAATCTGTTTTTACAATTGTGAAATACTTCGGTAATGTCTCCACACTGTGGGCATGAGTAATTGTCAATTCCCAGTGCGGCAGTGCGGCAAGCTCTCATATCAGCAACTGCTTTGTACTGCTCGGGGGAAATAAAGTGTTTTGGATCCTGGCAGTAAATGTCCCACCATTGGTCAAAGAAATTAGCAAGGCGATACTTTTTCTCGCCAAACCAGTTATGAGTTTTCTCTCTTGTATGAATAGCACATTCACACATGCAGCGACCGTGTTTGAGCTTGTCATGATTGTTTCTCCATTTTTCATGGTGTAACAATCATGACTGAACTTTATTCCAAACACTAATTTACACCATTTTTTATAACTGGTCGGTGTGAGGAAACAAATTATTTAATTGTCCGGATCTCGTTATTAAACATCAAGTGATCAATTTGCACTAATCCGACATTACTAAGAACCACCTCTTCAGTGGCTCCGCAGAAAGAACATTCTGGTATGGGATTAAATAACAGTTCTCCGGTTTTGTCGAACTGAATGTCCACCATTTCAACATCGAAGATCTCGAGGCAATTGGTGCAGGCGAAGTTGATTTTTGTCTTGTAAATCATTGTTTTAGAAAATTTAGCACATATGGATAATCTAATAGAATCTAAATAGAAAAGATAATCATTCCATTTTGCAGGAACAAGGCTTGCAGCAACTTTGAGAGCTTGCATATCGCGCTCATCAACCGGTTTTGTAACTTTTCAAAAACAAAACCGTGAATTGCTATATGCAAGCTCCGATTGGGGGCAAGCCGGGCAAGTGTCCCGGGGTGATGTCTAATCTGGGTTTTCATGAGCTATCGTATTGGTGTAATGCGGGTTACGCGGTCCCCGCGTTACGTACAACTCGTTTTTATGCTTATAAAAATTACACGATGTATGACAATTAGTGTTGGATAGGAGTAGGTTTTCGGCTTAAATAACTAAGTAAAGTTATTAACAATAGATTGTCTCTTCTAAAATAGATTTTCTGAATCTGGGCTTAATATATTTTTCACGACAGATATCTACCTTCATACCTAACTTGTTATGAAAAAAGTCTTTAATCTGTAATTTCAAGTCATAAAGATCATGAGTATTTTCTTCGAATTCCACCAGCAAATCAATATCGCTTTTTGGATTCTGTTCTCCACGGGCATAAGACCCAAAGATCCCTATCCGGATAATGTGGAATTGTTCCCGAAACAGTTGCTTGTTTTCGGCAATAAAATTTAATATCTGTTCTCTGCTTTTCATTTCATTACAATAATACAAAATTCATTTGTATTATATTATTCAATATCAAGAACTACCTTGATGTTCTCCTTTACTCCCTTTTGAAGTTCCTTCGGTAGCACTCCAACCTTATTCAACAGACTTCTCTTATCTATCGCCCTTATCTGATCAATCATAATATCAGATTCAACCTTAAGATTTGCTTCGCCTTTCTTAAGATGAACCCTTAATACCTCACT
>JALOCI010000008.1 GCA_023227835.1 Bacteroidales bacterium | reverse complement strand
GACCAAACCTGTCGGAAATGTGGACGACACCTCTCTCTCACTTCTGAGAACTCCCGAGAAGTGTATTTTATGTGGAAGGTGCGTTGCCGTATGTTCGCAGGTACAGACTGTAAATGCAATAGATTTTACAGGCCGGGGCCTTAAGACCAAAATCTCCACATATCTTGACAAAGGTCTCGGCAATGTTGCCTGCACCAACTGCGGTCAATGTGCCCTTGTTTGCCCTACGGCTGCAATTACAGAAAAAGATGAGTCACGGGTTGTTTTCGACGAGATATACAACGAAAACAAATATGTAATCGTACAGACCGCCCCGGCGATACGTGTAGGTATAGGGGAGGCTATGGGAATGGAATACGGGGCTCTGGTAACAGGCAAAATGGTTGCAGCTCTTCGTAGAGTTGGATTTGACAAAGTTTTCGATACACAGTTCACGGCCGACCTTACAATAATGGAAGAGGGGTTCGAGCTTATACACCGGATACAAAATAAGGGTGTTCTGCCAATGGTAACATCTTGCTCCCCGGGTTGGATCAAATTTATTGAGCACTTTTTCCCAAAATCGCTTGACCACCTCTCTACATGCAAATCTCCTCAACAGATGTTCGGTGCAGTGGCAAAGACATATTACGCCGAGAAACTCGGGATTGACCCGCGCAAGATTGTCGTTGTCTCAATAATGCCATGTACAGCGAAAAAGTTCGAGTGCAAGCGGCCTGAGATGAAATCGGCATTTGAGTTCTGGAAAGAAAAAATGGGACTTAATGAAAGTGAGGCTTTCTTTGATGTGGATTATGTGCTTACAACCCGGGAGCTGGCAAGGATGTTCAGACAATCCGGCATTGATTTCAAGAATCTGCCTGAGGAAGAGTTTGATGAGCCACTTGGAATTTCTACCGGTGCCGGTGTCATTTTCGGTGCTACAGGAGGTGTCATGGAGGCAGCCGTTCGCACAGCATATGAGGTCCTTACCGGGAAACCCCTGCCAAAGATTGATTTAAATGCCGTAAGAGGTTTTGACGGAATAAAAGAGGCAGAACTAGATATTAACGGCTTGAAATTAAAGGTTGCCGTTGCACACACTCTCAAAAATGCCCGCACATTGCTGGATCAGATAGAGGAGGGAAAATCCCCGTATGCATTCATTGAGGTTATGACCTGCCCAGGAGGGTGTCTCGGAGGAGGAGGACAGTCAATCCCGACGACATGGGAAATCAGGCAAAAAAGAGCAGATTCCATATATCGGGAAGACTCTCTTAAACCAATACGCAAGTCGCATGAGAATCCTGCAATTAAGGCAATTTATGATGAATTCCTCAAAGAGCCGCTTGGACATCACTCTCACGAACTGCTCCATACCAAGTATACCGAGCGTGGAATATTCTGACCCTATTAACCCAACTTATATTCCTTATTACTAATCTTTTAAATCAACCCGTCAAACATGGTTGAAAAGAACAAGTGAAAGCAGAGTGGCAAAAAAATATTTTTTTTGCCACTCTTTTTTAGTTTTTCAGTGGTACTGATTTTTCTAATTTACACAATATCAGTATATTTGATTATTAAAAAATATACTTATTTGTCTTTATGATAATTAGAAAAATCAGTGCCACTAAAAACAAAATGGTATAATTTATGTAACCAGAAAATTAACCAAAACATCATAATCATGAAGAAAATATTGACCGCAATCGCAATTCTAATTACAACTTCCGCACTTTCGGCCCAGGAAAAGAACTTTATAGACCAGAACTACATAGAGATTACAGCCTCTGCCACTAAAGAGGTTTCTCCGGATGAAATTTTCATTAGCATCACCATTGAAGAGAAGGACAATAAAAACAAGTCGCTGGAAAAGCAGGAGAAGGAGATGTTTTCAAGATTGAAGTCTCTTGGTGTGGACCTTGAAAAGGACATGCTGGTTAAAGATATTGCCACCCAGATGCAGGAATATATCCTGAAAAAAAATACAGTTGTTACCTCAAAGTCATACCAGCTCAAGATATCAAGCACAGATATGCTGATAAAGGTTTTTAAAGAGTTGGAAAAACTTTCGATACCGAATGTCTCGGTTGTAAAGACGGATGTTTCTGACAAGGAGAAGGTTAAGAATGAGGTTATGATAATGGCTACTGAAAAAGCAAAAAACAGGGCTGAGATACTTGCAAACGCCCTGGGAAGGAAACTCGGTAAGGCAATCTATATACAACACAGCGAAGGATATCAGAGAGACATCGTAATCAGGGGGTTAGCTTCACTCGGAGCCAAAATGGAGAGTGCCAATGTATCTGAAGAATATGCCGGGCCGGACCTCTCTTTTGGCAAAATTAGCTTTACTCAGAACATATACGTCAAATTCACCCTGGACTAAACTTTTAACCTTTCACTAATCTATTCACTATCAACTCTTAGCTCATCACTTCTAAACTTTTAACTAAATAAATGACATCCAGAAAAAGACGCCGTCACCCGATCAAAATATCCGGGCTAATTATCTCTTTCATAATTATAACCGTACTCCTTTTATTCGCAAAAACACTCTTTACAAAAGCACAGAGTAGTGAAGAGCCTAAACACAGGAAACCGGTTTTGGCCCTTAACCACTTGCTTTCAAATGAAAAATCCGAATTACCCGAGACAAAAAAGCTGGATGGATATATAAAGCAGTTCATGCGCCAATGGGGTATTAAAGGAGCGTCGGTTGCCATAATGCAAGATGATCGTCTTATCTATGCCAAAGGATACGGTTGGGCTGATGAGGAAGATTCTGTAAAAACAGAGGTGCGTCATATTTTCAGAATAGCCTCTGTTTCAAAACTCATAACCGCCGTAACTGTGATGAAGCTTGTGGAAAAGGGTATTCTTAAATTGGATCAGAAACCTTTTGCCAAAGGGGGTCTGATGGATATCCCTGAATTCAGTGAGATTAAGGACAAGCGTGTCAGAGATATAACAATAGAAGAGTTGCTCAGACACAGGGGAGGTTTCTCAAGAAGAGGTGGTGACCCAATGTTTATCCCGAACATAATACGTAATCGGATGAAGCTGGACTCAGCCCCCAAAACAGACGACATTATTCGTTATGTTCTCAGCCGGAATCTCAGTTACCAGCCGGGAAACGGTACTAAATACTCCAATTTCGGATATGTGCTGCTTTCCAGGATTATTGAACAGGCAACAGGTATTCCATACGAGTCTTATGTGAAAAATGTAATACTTGCTCCTATAGGAATATATGACATGCATATTGCCAAAAACTTTCACGACCAGAAATTTCCCAACGAAGTAAGGTATTATGAGCCTAAAGATGAATTGTTGATCGAATCGTTCGACGGAAGTGGTATAATGTGCCCTAAATGTTATGGCGGTAATGATGTGGCAGGGTTGTCCGGTGCCGGAGGATGGGTTGCCTCACCTAGTGAACTCGTTAAATTTCTGGCATCTATAGATGGCAGACCAGGAATTCCCAACATTCTGTCTCCGGAAAGCATAAAAATTATGACTACAGCTGATGCCCAGCATCTGCCGATTGGTTGGGCCAAGGCTCGTCCTAACGGTGATTGGATAAGGACAGGAACCCTGTCAGGAATGAGCGCTATGATTAAGTGTCAGAAAGATGGGTTGACATGGGTATTCCTTGCTAACACCAGTTCATGGAAAGGAGCACGTTTCCCCAAAATTGTAGAGGGGATGTTCAACAAGGCTTTCTCCAGAATGGACTCACTGCCTCAAAGAGACCTTTTTAACATTACCTCTGAAGAGTATTCTGAAACAGATCTCCAATCAGAAGATGAAGAGTAATCTCTGATATCTTTGCTTGATAGACTGCCTCCAGCATTCTGTCCGATGCATCAAGATATGAGAGTTGAATATCACGAAACTCAATACCCGAGAGACCTCCCAGCCTGTATTTTTCCATAGCGGCCTCCAGATTGAAGTATGCGGTCTCCTTGTTCTCTCTCTCAAATCCCACCATCCGGATATTGTTTATATACAGATTGTACAGTGAACGCAGATTGCTCTCAAGATCCTGTTTCTCCCTTTCGAGATTCAATCTTGAATTTTCCTGAAGGATTTTTGCATTTTTAATTTTTCGATTTACCTCCAGCCCGTCAAATAAAGGAACAGAGAGATTCAGCCCAAAATTATATCCGTTATAGCGATCAAATTTAGAGGGATAATAATTGTTGTCATAGAGATTGTAGTTGTAACCGGCCGAAAGATCCAGCACCGGATACCGAGAAGATTTTGCAATTTTCAGATCGAGACCGGCCACCCTCTCTCCTGCTTTTGCCGCAAGTACAGATGTATTGTTCTCCATGCCTTTTCCCAGCAGGTAATCAAGACTCATAACAGGCTCCGGCAATATAGTATCTTTGATTATATATTTCGAACCTGTAGAAACATTCATGAGCCGGTAAAGCTCAATATAGGCATTTTTCAGGTTCTCTCTCTGTAGCAACAGTTGCGAAGAGTCACTGTTAAGGTTGATCTTTGCCTGTTTATACTCAAGCCCAGAATCTTTACCGATTCTGTACCTTGTCAGGGCCTGATTGTACCTTGTATCAGAAATTCCCAGGAGCTCATCCAGCAATTTCACACGATTCTGAAGACTTATTATCTTGAAATACTGAGCTGAAACATCCATAACAAGATTCTCCACGACAGAGCGGAACGCATACTCGCCTTTCCTGAGCAACTCTATTTGTTTATCCCTCTCTGCAAACATGGAAAATCCGTCGAAGAGCCTCCAGTTTATGGTTGCATTGCTTAGGACGGTCGTTGATTTTGAAATACCCCCGGTAACTGCTCCCTGCTGATTGTACGACCTCTCATTCAGCTCGGTTGATGTTTGCTTTGAACCGAGCGTCAACGAAGGAAGAAAAGGTGCAAGAGTTACGTTATTCTTTGACATCTCCAGTTCGTTTGAGGAGATGATAACAGAGTAATTGTCCTTGAGGGCAACGGTTATACACTGTTGCAATGTTACAGGCTCAGACTCCTGAGCTCCTGCTTTAAGACCAAGAATCAATACAGTTGCGAGAGTTATATATCTTTTATTCATTAATATCTTTAAGATCTTTTGATGATGAAATATAGGAATACATTGCAGGAATAATGTAGAGTGTGAAGAATGTCGCAAACACAAGTCCTCCTGCAACAGCAACGCCCATGGCAACGCGGCTTTCGGCCCCGGCTCCTGTCGCATAAACCATAGGGAGTATACCCAGAATTGTTGAGAGACTGGTCATTAGTATCGGTCTGAAACGGGATGCGGATGATTCAAGTATGGCAATCTGCTTATCTATACCGGCTATCCTTCTCTGGTTTGCAAATTCGACTATAAGTATTCCATTTTTGGAGACTAGTCCGATTAGCATAATAAGGCCTATTTCACTGAATATGTTCATAGTCTGTACAGCAAGCTTCATGCACAACAGAGCTCCGACAAGAGCAAGAGGAACTGTGAGCATTATCACAAGGGGATCTCTGAAACTTTCAAACTGTGCGGAGAGGACAAGATATATCAACACAAGAGCCAGCACAAATGCAAAAAAGAGGCTGGATGTACTCTCTACAAAATCTTTTGACTGGCCTGACAATGCTGTCGAGAAACTGTCCGGATCAAGCACCTTACGTGCAATCCTGTCCATCTCCTCTATTCCCTGGCCTAAAGTGTAGCCATGAGCAAGTGAGGCGGAGACAGTAGCTGCAACGAAACGGTTGTACCGGTATAGCTGAGGCGGCATGCTGCTCTCTTCCATCTTTATCAGATTGTCCAACGGGATAAGGTCTCCTGTGTCATTTCTGACAAAGATATTTGCCATGTCAAGAGGTTTATTCCTGTCGTTCTGGTTAATCTCGCTCAGTATCTGATACTGTTTTCCGTTCCTTATGAAATAGCCTATTCTTTGTTCACTCATTGTTAACTGAAGAGTCTGCGCAATGTTCTGAATAGATATACCCATCAAAGAGGTCTTATCCCTGTCGATAGAGATACTCAACTCAGGCTTTGTAAAGCGAAGGTTAACATCTGAATTTGAAAAGATTTCGCTCTGGGCAACCTCTGACATAAACAGCGGCAAGGCACTTTTAAGCGAGTCAAGATTCTTGGCCTGAATCACATACTGCACCGGCATTCCACCTCTCCTTCCGCCAAATGTCTGTTGTTGTGTGACAAAACTTTTTGCCCCTGTCATCCTTGCAACCTTCGGTGAGAGCTCATCTGCTATATCCTGTTGTTTCCTCGATCTCTGATCCGGAGGAACTAATGAAAGCTGAAAGTTAGACCTGTTAGCACCACCCATGCCAACCATCTGCAGTGCATTTTCCTTTTCCGGCACGGAAGCATCAATCATATCCCACATCTGGTCGGAATAGTCAAGCATGTAATAATAAGTTGCCCCCTCTTGAGCAGTACTTGAGATAGATATCATCGACCTGTCCTCAAGCGGAGCCATCTCTGAAGGAATAGAGACCCACAGCCAGACTATCAATCCGGTTGTTATCAACAAAAACAAGGGAGCTAACCATTTTTTTGACATGAAAGATTGCAGAGAGCGTCTGTAGGCACCATTTAACCACACAAAGAACGGCTCTGTCTTTTTATAAAATGCCCCTTCATTAACTCCCGGCTTAATCATTTTTGATGTAATCATCGGAGTGAATGTGAGAGCAACAAAACATGATATCAATACTGACCCTGCAATCACAACCGAAAACTCTCTGAAAAGACGCCCGGTCACCCCTTGAAGGAATACAATCGGGAAGAATACCGAGACCAGAGTGATTGTTGTCGCTATAATAGCGAAGAAAATCTCTTTTGAACCCTCTATGCTTGCCTCCCTCGGAGAGACTCCCCGTTCAATCTTGGTGTAAATATTCTCCATAACCACTATCGCATCATCCACGACAAGGCCTATTGAAAGCACTATGGCAAGCAGGGTGAGGATATTGATGGAGAAACCGGCGAGGTACATTATAAAGAAAACTCCTATCAATGATATCGGAATTGCCAGTACCGGTATAAGTGTAGTTCTCCAGTTCCTCAGGAAAAGGAAAATTATAAGCACCACTAGGAAGAATGCCTCCATAATGGTTGATTTCACCTCACGTATCGAATCCCTTATAAATACTGTATTATCAAAGCCAACTCCAACCTCTATATCTTCGGGAAGAGATTTTTTAAGCTCTTTAATAGCCTTCTCCGCATCATCTACAATGTTGATATAATTTGCTCCGGGTTGAGGTATAAGAACACACGCAACCATAGGAACGCCATTTCTCTTTAAAATCGATCTTGTACTCTCGGCATCAACCTCGGCAACTCCGATGTCTGAAAAACGTACTATCCTTCCCTCGTTTTTTGAAATTATCAGGTTATTGAAATCATCAATGGTTTTTAGTCTACCCAGCGTTCTTACTGTAAGCTCCATTGTCGAGCCCATTATTGTTCCCGAAGGCAATTCTACATTTTCCCTGTTGACTGCATTTCTCACATCCAGCGGCGTTACCTTGTAGGCAGCAAGTAAAAGAGGGTCCATTCGCAATCGGACAGAGTATCTTTTTGAACCCCAGACATTCACGCTACTGACACCGCTGATTGTCTGCAGCCTCTCCTTGAAATTCACCTCTGCATATTCGCTTAGATCAATTATGTTTCGCGTCTGGCTTTGCAGGGTAACTGAATAGATAGGTTGTGCATCCGCATCCGATTTTTCCACAACCGGAGCATCAATATCCTGAGGCAATCTGCGCATAGCTCCTGAAACCTTATCTCTTACGTCATTGGCAGCCGTCTCAAGATCAACTTCAAGATTAAACTCTATGTTTATTGAGCTTTGCCCGTCACGGCTGGTACTTGAGATAGCCCTGATACCGGGGATACCATTAACGGCCGCCTCCAAAGGTTCGGTAATCTGGGTCTCTATTACATCTGCATTAGCTCCAGGGAAAGAGCATCTGACTGATATCACGGGGTTATCCACGCTAGGGTAATCCCTTACTCCAAGTGACACATACCCTATAGCCCCGAAAATCATGATTACGAGGCTCATTACGGTTGTTAATACCGGTCTTTTGATTGAGGTGGTAGAGAGACTCATTCAGCCTTTAAATTTGTAGGATTTATTGTGGCTCCTTCACGAATCTGCATTAATCCTGTTGTTATTACTGTATCACCCTTTTCAACTCCGGAGATTACCTCCATCATATCTACTGTTCTAAGGCCGGTTCTTATCTGTGTCATTGTTGCCTTACCACCTTTCAGCAACCATACTGAGTGACCTTTTACTCCCGAAACAACAGCCTGATTCGGAACATATACGCTAAGTGCATTGTTCTGCGAACTCAAGCTGACTTTTGCATACATCCCCGGTCTGAGTAATCCGCGACTGTTATCAAATCTGGCTCTCAACATTAATGTACGAGTCTTGACATCAACCTCGGGATCCATGGCATATATCAATGCATGAAAGGGCTCACTTATCCCTTCTACCATAAATTTTACAGTTGTGCCCATCAATTTATTCCTTGTATACTTTTCCGGTATGGAGAACTCCAATATCATATGGGCAACATCAACAATTGTGGCAATTTTTGAATTCTGTACCAGCATTGCGCCAAGGCTGATATTCCGGAATCCTATGACACCATCAAAAGGTGCCCTTATCTTCATCTTCTCGATCTTTATCTTCAGCTGTTCAATATCCTGTTTCAGTACATTAAACTCGGTCGATACCTGATCATAATCCTCCCTGCTGACAGCCTCCTTACTGAGCAGGATTTTCTGCCTTTCAAGTTTTTCAGATAAAAGCGTTTGCTGGTACTCTGCCCTTAAAAGCTGCGCCTGAAGCTCATCATCGTTAAGCCTGACCAACACCTCTCCTTTGTGCACAAACTGCCCCTCCTTGAAATTGATGCTCACAACCCTACCTGTCAGCTCACTTGCCATCTCAACTCTCTCCCTGGCTATGAGAGTTCCGGGAAGTGTAAGGCCATCTTCGGATCTCTGCAAATCTGCAATATATACCGATACCGGAAGGGATTTTTTATCGCCTCCCCCCTTTTTAGACTTTTCTCCCTTTGAAGCGGAAGAAATATCTCCATCACCCATCTTTACATCAGAATAAAGAGAGTTGTATATAATAACTGTTAAAACTAGTAAAACCGGAATACTGATATAATTTATATATCTCTGCCTCTTTTTCATCAAAACAATATATTAGTGTTTTATTTGACAATAAAGATAGCAAATGGTTTAAGATTCCGGCACAGGAATTATTTGGCGTGAGAACCGTCACACCATGGTTTGTTGCCGGATTTGCCACATCTGCATATGTAGCAGTTGCTCTTCTGTTCCTCCTTGCCATCAGGATGGATTACCATAACTGTTCCCTCAACCTTGAGAGGACCGTTCTGGATTAACTTCAGTTTAACATCTGTACTCATAGTCGTAGAAATTTTTGAGGTTAAATCCCTATATTTGCAAATATAATAATAAAAATGTTCAGAAAACTAAAAGTTTACGAACTCGGAAGGCTATCCGGAGAGGAGTTTAAAAGTGCTCCCAAGAGCCCGATAGTAATTGTCTTAGACAATATACGCAGCCAGCATAATATAGGAGCGGCTTTCAGGACCGCAGACGCATTTGCTGCGGAACAGATTATTCTTTGCGGCATCTGCGCCACCCCGCCTAATGCCGAGATTCATAAATCTGCACTTGGAGCAGAGGACAGTGTTGCATGGAGATATGAGCAGGATGCTGTAAAGGTCGTGAAGGAGCTGAAAGAACAGGGTTACATTATTCTTACAGCTGAACAGACCGAAAATTCCACATCGCTTGAAAATCTAAGTGTTCTGAACTCAAAAAAATATGCCGTTGTTTTCGGGAACGAAGTAAAAGGTGTACAGCAGGAGGTTGCCGACCTAAGTGACATGGTTGTTGAGATACCACAGGAAGGGACAAAGCACTCGCTTAATGTCTCAGTCAGCATTGGGATTATTCTTTGGGAGCTTTTCAGTCAGATCCGGGCTACTGCAAGAAAAACAGAGTGACCAGTATCCACTCCCCCATTATGAATAAACCGCTCTGCAAGCAGTAGCGGTTTATCATGGATGGTTTGAACAATTGCCGGTATTTGTATTTTGCGATTACTTCTCGGCACTCAAAATCTTCTCAATATAACGTGTCAGGTATGCATAGTGCGCATCAGAAAGATAGTCTCCAGTATTCATACCTTTGATATGTTTCAGGGTCTTAATCATCTGCTTGTATGCAACTCCCGAAGCTTCGGTCATATCCTTAGGGTTTGAAGTGATAACCGGAGGGCCTCCGAATGTGAAAGCATTGGCTCCTGTGAAAAGATCACAAAGGCCTATAACATATGCTTTCTGAAGTATTCTTTCATAAGGATCTGTCACCCTTTTCTTCCACACCACCTTGTCAAGTGATGAGAACATGTCCTCCAGAGTATAAGCTGATTTCCCGTATTTTCTTTCTGCTGATGCGAGATTCATTATTACCCTTTTACTTAGAAGCGTTCCCAAAGCTGCATTGTATGCCCTCTCGATATACAGCTCCGGACGACTTACAAACTTGTCCATATAATTGGTCGGGATAAGCCATAGCGGAGCCTTTTCAAAAAGATTCCTGTTAAGGAAATCCATAGCCTCTTGCTGTCTCTCTTTCTCCACAA
The DNA here is from genome assembly GCA_023227835.1 of Bacteroidales bacterium. Lineage (GTDB taxonomy): Bacteria > Bacteroidota > Bacteroidia > Bacteroidales > UBA932 > Bact-08. Next base: position 74,090 of record JALOCI010000008.1, on the reverse strand, counting down.
CCCTGTAGACATCGCCCTCCATCTCAACGGTCTTAGGATCCTCATAAATACCGCCAATCCATTTTGCAACATGACCTATGTAGCGGCGGTACTGATTGTTTACCTCTCCGTGCATAGTCCTTAGGTTTGTATAATCTTCATTCGGTTCTTTTGTCCATTCGGCAAGGCCGTTCATGACAAATTTCAGATTCTTTATTCCCAATTCGTTTGCCTTCATCTGGTTTTCACCAAGATCCTCATTCTGAAGTCTTGGATCATTTGAACTTGTTTCGGTTCCAAAAAGGAAGTAAGGGTTCTTGGTCTTTTCTATGATCCATTTATTTATATATGGCAGCTCCTTTTCAGGGTTGTCAATATCAGGGAATCGTCTGTAACCCCACTCAATTGCCCAAAGATCGTAATGGCTTATTTTAGGGAATAACAGGTCTCTGTCAATTTTATCCTCAGGCTGGGCAACATAATTGAACCTAGAATAGTCCATTATAGATGTTGTATGGCCGTTTGCCCTGAGGAATTCAGGATCTCTGAGTTGTTCAACGGTGTAATGGCTTGTACCACCGAAGTTATGTCTCAATCCGAGAGTGTGTCCCACTTCATGAGACGAGACGAATCTTATAAGCTGCCCCATAAGTTCAGTGTCAAACTCCATTTTTCTTGCTGCAGGGTTAACTGGTCCGCATTGAAGCATATACCAGTTTCTTACAAGTGACATAACGTTGTGATACCAGTTTACATGGCTCTCTATAATTTCACCTGAACGCGGGTCGCTTACGTGAGGACCACTGGCATTAGGAGTTGCAGAGGCTTTATAAACTATTGCACAATATCTTGCATCTTCCAACGACCATGTTGAATCTTGCTCCTTTGTAGGGGCAACCTTTCCCATTATTGCATTCTTGAAACCTGCCTTCTCGAATGCTTTTTGCCAATCATTAACGCCTTGAATAAGATAAGGAACCCACTCCTTTGGAGTTGCAGGATCAATATAAAATATTATCGGTTTAGCCGGTTCAACCAATTCCCCTCTCTTGTATTTCTCAAGATCCTCAGGTTTCGGTTCAAGCCTGAAACGGGTTATCATTGAAACCTTCTCCACTCCTTGCGGGTTCTTGCCAAAATCAGTATAATTCTCAGTGAAATAACCAACCCTGTCATCTGCATATCTTGCGACCATAGGCACCTTAGGAAGTAGCACAAATGAGTTGTTTATCTCAAAGGTCGCATTCTCTCCGCCGTCAGACTTCTGATATGTCTTTACAGTCTTTACCTCGGTGTTTATTGGGTATGTCCTTACTGCCGAAAGATAGGAGCTCTCTTTCAACAAACCTCCCAGTTTGAATGCTGTCTTTGATCTCTTTCTGAAGAAAAGCATCTCAGAATCACCGCTGAATAAGTCAGTTATATCAATTATATTATCCTTTTTATCTTCAGACTGGGCCTTGATTTCAAACGTTGTAACAATCGGTTCTGTGTTTGACCTTACTACCGATTCATACATGGAACTTGTGCTGTCTGAACGCTCTCTGTTAAGCACCTCTCTGAGAAAGATCTTATTATTCGGTCCTTTGTCAAAACGAAAAACTCCCTGATTGATCTGGTCTCCGGCATAACCCTCAAAGTCGGTACGCACACCTGAAGCACCAAGAGATATTCTTGTTACCATCATTAGGTCTCTGCCTAAGAGTGAATCGTTAATATTGATAAAGAACTTGTTCTCCTGATTGTAGACGGTAGTCATGCCCTTCATTACACGGGCATCGGATTTTATGAACTTCTCAATTGTCTGAGGAGATTTTTCAGGACCCTTCTTTGTAGAGTCTGCAGGCGGAGTCTTTACCTCAGTCTGCTGTAGCTTTGCGATGCTTCCCTTAGTCTTCTGGGCAGGGAGAGTTGTGCTCAGACACACTATAAGTGCAAATGTGAGCAATGTTCTTAGTGAAGTTGTTGTTGGCATAATATGGTTTTATCAAGGATTCATTAAATCTGTGTTCTGGAATCTCAGAATTTCATAGATGGAGTCTATAGCATAGGCCGCAGGGCCTGTAGGGTTGAGGAATTTCGCCTTATTGAGGGCATTGATTGCCTCTCCCCATAATTGTTCTCTTCTCAACAATCCGCCTAACATATACCAGGCAGCGTCGTTTTCAGGTTCTCTCTCCAGGAATTCCAGCAACTCTTCGTGTGCTTTCCGGAGGCTTCCCTCTCTGAGGGTTTGTTCAATCTCGAGCAAACTCTTTTTCATGACTTCATTATTTTAGGCAACTATACCAACCCTGCAAAACCCATAAATGCGAGGGCAAGGATACTTGCGGTTATAAGTGCTATCGGGGTACCTTTGAATGCCCTGGGAACGTTGTTAAGTTCAAGTTGCTCCCTAAGACCGGCAAAGAGTACCATTGCCAAACCAAATCCAACTGCACTGGCTGTCGAATAAACTACAGCCTCGGCTAAATTCAGCATGTGAGGGTCACCACCGAATGCAAACTCCTTTGACACAACAATGATTGCAAGGCCCAACACACAACAGTTGGTTGTAATTAACGGAAGAAAAATACCTAATGCCTGATACAAAGAGGGGCTGATCTTTTTGAGAATTATCTCAACCATCTGTACGAGGGCTGCAATAACAAGTATAAAAGCCACTGTCTGCATGAACTCGATTCCAAGAGGAATCAGGACATAGTATTGAAGCAGATAAGTTACTAAAGTTGATAGTGCTATTACAAATACCACAGCTCCGGACATACCGGCTGCCGTGCTGATTTTATTGGATACGCCAAGGAATGGGCATATACCCAGAAATTGCGATAATAGTACGTTGTTAACGAATACGGCTGCTATTATTATAATTATGTATTCCATACTCTTTACTTATCTGTGAATTTTGATTTATACATATTAAACAGGACCATCAGATATCCAAGAACCATAAAAGCACCGGGTGCAAGGACAAAAGCAAGCATACCGTCGCCATCTATCAGCTTCATCCCAAATATTGACGCAGTGCCTAAAAGCTCTCGTACTGCTCCTAAAACTGTAAGGGACAATGTAAATCCGAGGCCTATACCAATACCGTCCAATGCAGAGTCCAATACTGTGTTTTTTGAAGCAAAGGCTTCTGCCCGGCCTAATACTATACAGTTAACAACAATAAGAGGGATGAATATTCCCAATGTCTGATATAGTCCCGGTGTATATGCCTGCATCAACAGTTGAAGCACTGTTACTACAGCAGCTATCAGTACTATGTATACAGGAATTCTCACTTTGTCAGGAACTTGCTTTGCCACAAGCGAGATCAGCACGTTTGAGAAAATCAACACGAAGGTTGTGGCAATACCCATTCCAAGTCCGTTAACCGCCGATGTAGTAGTCGCAAGTGTAGGGCACATACCCAAAACTAATACAAAGATGGGGTTGTCTTTTATAAGTCCTTTCGTTATCAGGTTTAGCTTACTCATTTACTGCCTCCTTTTCTGTTTTATCAGCAACACATAGTTTAAATACCTCGTATGCAGATGTCATTGCTCCGCAAAAAGCCCTTGAAGATATCGTTGATGCTGTTATGGCATCAACATCGCCTCCGTCTTTCTTAACGGATAATTTGAATTCATCAGGATTCTTTCCGTTAAACTGAAGGCTGAAATTGCTTTTGCCTGCAACCATCTTGTCACCAAGACCCGGGGTCTCGGAATGGTTAAGGACAACTGTATTTATTATTGTACCATCCATACTGAAGCCAACCATCAGTGAGACTCTTCCTCCAAATCCTGCATTTGAGAACGTTTCAACAGCATAACCAACAGTTTCTCCATCTTTTACGGCAGGATATACTTTATAATTAGCACCATTGTACTCTTTAGTAAAAGAGTCCCCGTTAGGGTCGTTGTCAAAAGGTGGCACCACACCGGCTATCGATTGGTTGATTTTTGCCAGTTGTGCAGCCTCAATAGGCTCTTTTGTCAGCACATACGCCCCGCCAAGCAAAGCTGATGATGCGAGACAGATAAGCATAAGCACCACCACCATATTTTTCAATGTAGATTCTCTAGCCATTCTTTACCTCCTTTCCGAAATATGCCGGTTTCATGTATTTGTTAATCAGTGGTACAAATGCATTCATTATAAGGATTGCAAAAGATATTCCCTCCGGATATGAACCGAAGTACCTTATCAGAACAGTTATAATTCCTATCCCGACTCCGTAAAGTACCATCCCTTTCTTGCTCATAGGAGATGTCACATAGTCCGTAGCCATAAATATCGAACCTAACAGTATACCTCCTGACAATATGTTAAACAGAGGGTCTGTGTAGTGTTCCGGATTAACCACCCAGAAAATTCCGGTAAATAATGCTACTGTCACTATGATTGAAAGCGGGATGTGAGCTGTTATCACTCTTCTGTAAAGGAGATATGCAAAGCCTATTATTAGCGCCAGGGCGGACACCTCTCCGACAGATCCTCCAATCTTACTGAAAAGCATCTGCATATATGAAAAGTTATGATTCTGGAATATCTGATCCAATGTTAAGCCTTGTGCAAGACCCTCTTTCACTATTGAAAGAGCTGTTGCTCCTGATGATGCATCAATGCCCTCTCTGAACCATGATGCCGGGATTGTCCAGTCTGTCATAAGAACCGGAAAAGATACAAGGAGAAATACACGGCCGACAAGTGCAGGATTGAAGAGATTCTGTCCAAGTCCTCCGAATGTAAGTTTAGCTACACCTATTGCTACAATTGAACCTATCAGCATAAGCCACCAAGGGGAGTTGGGCGGCAGGTTCAGAGCTAACAGCAATCCTGTGACTGCTGCCGAATAATCACCTATTGTAACGGTGCATTTTATTAGATATCTTTGAATTACATATTCAACTGCCACACATGTAACAACTCCGACCAATGCCAGTTTAATTGCCGAGAATCCGAAGAAATATATCGATACCAGCAACGAAGGCACCAGGGCGATGATGACATCTCTCATAAGGCTCTTGGTGGTCTGCGGACCATGTATGTGAGGAGCCGGAGATACAAGTAATTTTTTCATCCGTAAATTATTAAATTTTCCAATCCTTATTATCTACTTTTTGGGTCTGCCTCTCATGATTTTCAAGACCTTGGCCTTGGAGAGCCTTATTGTGTCCAGAAGTGGTATGTTTGCGGGGCATGAATACAAACAACACCCGCATTCAATACAATCCTGGACCATGTTCTCCTCCAGCTCTTCCATTCTGTTTACCCTGGCAAGCCTGTTGAGTAGATATGGTTGTAACCCCATAGGACAAGCTTCAACACACTTTGCACATCTGATGCAATTTCTTTCAGGGCCTCTCTTTGTCTCCTCTTCTGTAAGCAGCAAAAGGCCGGAAGTACTCTTAACAGAGGCGGCATCCATACAGGCAACAGCCTTTCCCATCATAGGCCCTCCACTTATAAGCTTGACGGCATCTTTCGGGAAGCCTCCGATTGCAAACATCATTGTATCAAAGGTTGTTCCCACTCTGAGTCTGAAATTCCGCTGTTCAGTCATACATTTTCCGGTAACTGTAACTATTCCGTCAAACAGCGGTTTGTTTTTCTGAACTGCCTCATAAACAGCAAGCGCTGTCCCCACATTCTGAACAACAGCTCCTGTGTCTATAGGCAACCCCATTGAAGGAACCCTTCTGCCGGTTACTGCATCAATAAGTTGTTTTTCTCCACCCTGGGGATATCTCTTTTTTAAAGGAACAATCTTTATATCTGTATAGCCCTTATCAGCAACGCCTTTCATGCTTTTGATTGCCTTAGGCTTATTCTCCTCAATACCTACGTAAGCCTTAGAGACACCAAGCGCCTTCATCATTATTCTCACGCCGATGAGTATCTCTTCCGGGTTCTCCAACATTATCCTGTAGTCCGATGTAAGATAAGGCTCACACTCCGACCCGTTTATAAGCAGCACATCTGCGACCTTCCCTGGAGGAGGAGTCAGCTTTATATGTGTCGGAAAGGCTGCTCCACCCAGGCCTACTACACCGCACTCTGCTATTCTCTTTATTATCTCCTCTTTTCCGAGTTTAATATCTTTTACAATATCATTGCTCCTGTCAATTGTGTCAATCCATTCGTCCCCCTCAACATCGATAATTACATGTTGAACAGGGTTCCCTGCAAGATCAGGTAGCATCTCGACAGATCTTACCGTTCCCGATACCGAAGAATGTATATTTGCTGAAATAAAACCTGAAGCCTTTGCTATCAACTGACCGACCTTAACTTTGTCTCCTTTGGCCACTATTGGCTCAGCAGGTGCACCCAGATGCTGGGACATCGAGATATATGCTGTCTCGACCAACGGAAAATTTTCTATAGCCGCATCTTTGGATATCTTATTGTCGTGAGGATGAATTCCTCCTATTGAAAATGTTTTGCTCATATCCTCTCTATTACTGTTCAACCAACGGAGAAGTCTCCTTTTTGGGCACCCTGACCGGGAAATTAACCTCCCATATAGCATGGGTAGGGCACTCGACCACACATTTACGACAAAGCTTGCATTTATTATAGTCAATATATGCAAGGTTTGATGTTATGGTGATTGCATCATAAGCACAAACTTTCTGACACTTTGTACAACCTATACATGCAACTGCACAAGCCTTTTTAGCTATTCCTCCCTTGTCCTTATTGACACAAGAGACAAAAATACGCCTGTTCTTTATACCCTTATTCCTCAGTTCAATTATCATCTTAGGGCAAGCCTTTACGCAAGCTCCGCATGCGGTACACTTACTCTCGTCAACCTCTGGCAGTCCGGTCCTGGGATCCATTTTAATTGCATCAAACTGACAGGCAAGGACACAGTCGCCATGGCCCAAACAGCCGTATTTGCAAGCAGTATCACCAGAATAAAATGATGACATTACGGCACAGGATGAAAACCCGTCATAGTTGTTTGTCTTGGGTCTGTTGTCACAGTTTCCGTTACATCTTACAACCGCCACCTGAGGAGTTTTTTCTGCCATTTCCATCCCAAGATACTGAGCGACTTGCTTCATCACCTCATTACCTCCGACAGGACAAAAATTCTTTTCAAGTGTCTCAGCTTTGACACAAGACTCGGCGAAAGCCCTGCAGCCGGCAAAACCGCAACCTCCGCAGTTTGCCCCCGGGAGAATTGCCTGAACATCATCTATCCTGGGGTCTTCCTCAACTTTAAACTTCTGTGCGACAAAATACAGTATCAGCGCCAGAAGAATGCCGAGAATACTTAAGGACAAGATTGTAAACAATACAGTATTCATTATTTATCTAATTTCTCTAAAGTAAATACAAATTCCTTTTTAATTCTATCCTTTAGAAAGTAAATGATTAAAAAATAGAAGGCTAATGCACCAATAATTGATAAACCTATTAGTATCTCCGAAATTTTAAAAGTGGACAAAAATAATAATAAAATTAAAAGAATGATTAAAGGAATCAGATAAGATATCCAGAGAGCCTTAAATCCCAGACTTTTTTTCAATACAACTTTTACCCTCTCTCCCTTTTCATATAGCTCAAACCCGTTGGCAGGCACCTGAATAACACCACTTTCAGAATCAGCAGCGCTACACATGCCTTTAGCCCCGCATGATGAACAGGCTGACTGTCGTAATATTTCAACTGAGACAAAATTTTGATCTACATCAATAACAATGCCTTCATGTTCAACAGTATCATCTTTTTTGCTCATTTTATCTTGCTTTTTAATGGATATTTCAAATTGGAAAATTCTATAAGTCTAGCCATTACATTACCAACCTGTATGGGAGTCTCTATCTGAAGCGGCACCTTGTTCTCATCTGCCGAGATCCAGATGGTAATGTTTTCACTTCCCTTGAATGCATGACCGGAAACAGCCTTAACCTCAATCCTGTATGTATTGAAAATACCTAATCCGCTTACTTTTTTAACCTCAGATCCGTTATATATATACCTTATAGAATAAATCTTACCATCTATTGCGAAACTTGCTTTAGATGCCTCACCAATGTTTTTGGTTGAAAAGTCATCATTTCTTATTGCATATACAAGTGAAAGCAAGTCGAATGTCTTTGTTTCTGCCTTATGGAGAGTATCCCTGAAAGGAGCCTCCCGTTTTTTATAGGATGCCTTGATTCTATTATCCTTAAGGAAATATATATGGTTTCTCATCCTATACTTACCTTCGAGGACATCTCTGTGAAAATAGATCGGAATCATTCCGTCGGGATAGAAACGTGACTCGTAATAATCCCTTACCTTGAAAAAAATATCATAGAATTTAAAACTCTTGCCCGTTGCTCTTGCCACATAAAATGACCGGGAACTGTCTTTCATCTGATCCAGGGTAAATATCACATCCCCGACATCCGTATTGATAGATGCCCATTGATATCTAAGCAGATAGCGCAGTCTCTCGCCGGGACCGAACGCCTGCTGACTCTCCTTTTGTGCAAAGCTCTCGACATTGAGGAGAAGAATTACAATCAATGAGAGGAGCCTTTTCATTTAAAAATCCTTGTCAAAGTCTGAGTTGGACATAAACTCCGCTCCGTTCATCTTTGAAGAGAATGTCTCTATTCTGTCATTAGAAAAAACATCCATATCAAGTTTGGCATCGGTGGAATCCACAAATCTTACCTCCGAGTGGCGGAATTTCATCTGGACATCCCTGACTTCACCATTTCTGTGTTTAGCAATAATTATATCTGTCAATCCTACCAGTTCCGGATGCTCCTCTGATGAAGCATAATAGTCCGGTCTGTGGATGAACATTACGATATCCGCATCCTGCTCGATAGCACCAGACTCACGCAGGTCGCTCAACTGAGGTCTCTTTGTTCCGCCTCTTGTTTCAACAGCACGGCTCAGCTGAGAAAGCGCTATGATCGGGATGTTGAGCTCTTTTGCAATAGCCTTTAGTGATCTGGAAATTGCAGAAACCTCTTGCTCCCTCATACCCTTTAATTCGGGAGGACCTGTCATAAGCTGAAGGTAGTCGATTATTATCATTTTGACCCCTGCATTCGCAACAAGCCTCCTTGCCTTTGAACGGAACTCGTATATTGAGAGTGAAGGTGTATCGTCTATATACAGAGGTGCCTTTACCAACTTGTTAAGCTTGGTATTCAACTGCTCCCACTCGTAGTCCTCAAGTTTCTTTCCACCTTTGATCTTATCCGGTTCCAGACCGGTCTCACTTATCATTAACCTTTTTGCAAGCAGCAAAGAGGACATCTCCAAGGAGAAAAAGGCAACCGGAACATTATGATCAACAGCCATATTTCTCGCCATTGTAAGTACGAATGCAGTCTTACCCATAGAAGGACGAGCTGCCACAATAACCAAATCGGAAGGTTGCCAGCCTAAGGTGACCCTGTCTATGGAAGTATAACCCGAAGGCACTCCGCTCAGTCCGTTGGCCTGAGTCTGTGTGTTCTGCAGATCCTCAATGGCTTCAGATATGATATGTTGAATGGCCTGGGTATCCCTCTTCATATTCCTGTCGGAAAGAGTGAATATCTTCTGTTGTGTTGAGTCCAGAAGGTCATCTACAGGCAATGTGTCATCAAAAGAGTCTCTCTGGATCTGATATGAAATAGATATAAGCTCTCTCTGAATATATTTCTGAAGTAATATCTTAGAATGGTAGTCAATATGTGCAGCAGCACCAATTTTCATACTCAGCTGGCTGAGGTAAAGTGTGCCGCCTGCTGCATCCAGCTCCCCGGTTTTATTGAGTTCCTCCGATACCGTGAATATATCAACAGGAGCATGTCTGGTCGCCAGGGCAACAATGGCTGAGTAAACCTTCCTGTTGCTCTCTTTATAGAAACACTCAGGGATTAAGGTGTCTACAACATCAGTCACGGCATCCGGCTCAAGCATCAGCGCACCAAGCACTGCCTCCTCAATGTCTATGGCCTGAGGCGGTTTCTTCCCCATTTCAAGACTAAGGACATCTATGCCTTTATCAGGATTTTCTTTCTTTTTGAACTGTGTTTTAGCCATCTAAACTCCTTTATCTTTCAAATACCATTTTATCCAAAACTCTTAAAATCTTTTCCACTGCCATATCTATCTCATTCTCCGATATGCAGAGCGGGGGTGCAATTCTGAATGCAGTATCGCTTGAGAGGAACCAATCTGTCATAACATCCTCTTCAAGAAGTAATCTTACCGCTTTCTCCCCTGCTCCGGGAAGACCAAGCTCAACTGCCATCAATAAGCCGGATGCCCTTATCTCTTTAACTGCGGGATGATTTTTAATCTTATCCGCAAATCTTAGAGATTTACTTTCAACCATATCTGTCCATCCTTCACGTAACAACACCTTTAACGATGCAAGGGCCGCAGCACAGGATACCGGATGGCCGCCAAATGTAGTTATATGACCCAGGGCCGGATTATACTGCCACTTCTCCATCATTTCTCCGGATGCAACGAGAGCACCTAATGGCATCCCACCGCCCAAAGCTTTTGCTAAGGTAATAATATCCGGTATAATTCCATACTTCTGAAAGGCAAAAAGTCGTCCACACCTGCCGAAACCTGTCTGAATCTCATCGAAAATCAGTAGGGCTCCAACCTCATCGCATCGTTTCCTTAATGCTTCCAGGTATCCATGCTTGGGCGGGATAATCCCGGCTTCACCCTGTACAGGTTCAATGATAACTGCAGCAATTCGTCCGTTTATCAGTTTGAGATCCTCTTCACTATTAAATCTGATATGACTTACTCCCGGGATAAGAGGTCTGAATGAGCGTTTCAACTCTTCGTCAGTCATCAGGCTCATGACCCCCTGGGTACTGCCGTGATAACAGTTGTAACAACTGACAATCTCACCTCTTCCTGTAACTCTTTTCGCCAGTTTTATTGCCGCCTCATTTGCCTCGCTTCCTGAATTGACATAATATACTGTGTTTAATTTTTCAGGGAGCAATGATGTAAGCAAAGTTGCGTGCTCCACTTGAGGAGCCTGTATAACCTCTCCATAAACCATAAGATGCATATGGTTATTCACCTGGCGTGTCACCGCTTCCAGAACTTCTCTGTTTGCGTGACCGATATTGGACACTGCCACGCCTGAAACCAGATCCAGAATTTTACGGCCGTCTGCTCCGTATAAAAAAACGCCCTCTGCCCTATTGATCTCAAGACCAAAAGGAGAGGGAGACGTTTGAGCAATATGCTTGAAAAAGAGTTCCCTTAGAGTATAGGGCATCGGAGACATCTATTCCTTCTCGTAGTCTGCACTTACGAGAATTCTGCCGCAATACTCACAAACAATTATCTTCTTGCTGGAAGCTATATCCATCTGTCTTTGAGGTGGAATCTTATTGAAACAACCTGCACATGCATCCCTTCTTACTGTAACAACTGCAAGACCGTTCCTCGCGTTTGTACGCACCTTTTTGTAGGCTGCAAGCATCCTTATGTCTATCTGCGAGGCTATCTCGTCAGATCTTTTTATAAGTTCTTTTTCTTCCTTGGCTGTTTCAGCAATAATCGAATCAAGCTCACTCTTCTTGTTCTCAAGATCTATCGCTCTCTCTTTTATTGCTTCCTGTGCAGCGACAACTGCCTCTTTCTTTTCTGCCAGTGCTACCGTCTTTTCCCTTATGATTTTTTCAGCATGCTGAACCTCAAGACCCTGGTACTCTATCTCTTTAGTCAGAGAGTCGTACTCACGATTGTTCTTTACATTGTTTTGCTGGCTTGTGTATTTTTCAATAAGAGATTTTGAATTATCAAGATCGATTTTTTTCTGGGAAAGCAGCTTCTCAATCTCCTTGAGTTCAATCTGCAGATTCTCAAGTCTTGTCCTAAGCCCCTGAATATCATCTTCAAGATCCTGAACTTCAAGCGGAAGTTCGCCTCTAAGGAGATGTATCTTATCTATCTTACTGTCTGTTTGTTGTAAGTCATATAAAAGACGCAGCTTTGTCTCCATACTGAGGTCACCCTCATTGGAAGTCTTCTGCAAAGAAATGAAAGTTCCTCCGTCCAGAGGGGTTTCAATAGTGATTTTTGGTTTAGCTGTTGCCATAATCTATTATTAAAAGTAGTGTATGGGATTATTATTTTTCGCTGCAATGCGAACTGCAAATGTAGGCATTTTTTTTAAAAGAATATCTTTTATCACATCGAGTACACCTGTCTCGCTTTCATAATGACCGATATCCATTATGGTAAAACCCTTTTCCGTAAAAAAATGATGATAAGAGATATCCCCTGTTATATAAACCTGAGCTCCCGAGCTGAAAGCATCTTCAGCAAATGAAGCCCCGCTCCCTCCGCAAAGTGCAATCCGGGATATCCTCTCATCCGGCACAGAAGAACTTCTTATACACTTCACATTAAAAGCATTCTTGACTTTTACTACAAGTTCGTCATATTTCAGTGATTGAGGAAGGGTTCCGACAAGACCGGTGCCTGTCTCACCAGACGGGTCAGGTTTCAGGAATGATAAATTCTCCAGACCAAGCTTCTGAGCCATCTTGCCGCTTACTCCGGAAATAACCTTGTCCATATTTGTATGGAGAGAGTATATCACCAAATCTTCCTTTACCGCCATCATAAGCATCCTCCCCGTACCGGTGTCAGGTGAGATTCTCTTAATTCCACGAAAGATCAGAGGGTGGTGGGTTATAATCATATTTGCGCCGGTTTCCAGAGCCTCATAAATTACATCCTCAGTGCAATCCAATGCAAGAATTGCTGATTTTACCTCCATTCCGGTATCTCCCACAGATAACCCTGAGTTATCCCAGCTCTCCTGAATTTCAGGCGGTGCTACTGATTCCAGCACCTCAATAATATCTCCGGCCTTCATCACAATGAATCGGATATCTCTGTCAAACGTGTCTTAATACTGTTCAGAGATGTGATTACATCGACTCTCCTGTCGACCCCGGTTTTGTTGTCTTTCATCCTGTTGGCCGCTCCTTCAAGCGTCATGCCTCTCTCCTTGACCAGATAATGTATAACTTTAAAATTAGACACATCATCAGCCGTGAAGAGTCTGTTCCCCTTCTTATTCCTTGCCGGTCTGATAAACTCCGGAAATTTCTGAGCCCAGAATCTTACGAGAGATGTATTCTCCTCCAGGATTTCAGCCACCTCTCCTATTGTGTAGTACAGTTTTTCTACTTTGAATTCTTTGTACGGCATGGTTGAAAATTTTTAATTACTAATCAAGAGACTGACCGCTGCTCATTGCTATAACCTTCATCTCCCTGTATTTTTCGGGTGAGAGGTCTGCAAAAAAATAGTCCACAGGGTCCATTATATCATCGTTATGTAATACTTCATAATGCAGATGAGGAGCAAAAGAGAGTCCGCTGTTTCCCACACGGGCCACAACTGTCCCCTGTTTTACAGGCTGCCCCTTTCTTACCAGGATGTCTCCCAAGTGTGCATATTTTGTTATGTAACCGTCCTGGTGAGCAATGATAAGGACATTGCCTCTCCCCTTATCCCCGGTTTTTGTAATATCCTTAACAACACCGTCAGCTGTAGCGATTACCTGGGCCCCTAATGATGCCAGCAAATCAAGTCCCGTGTGCTCAACAGATGTTTTGAAAAAAGGATGGATTCTTTTTCCGACACCTGCTCCGGTCTGTGAGACATCCAGCCCTTTTACAGGCAGGATTGACGGAATCGATTTTACCGCCGGATTGCTCCTCAAAACACTTTTAATCGCCTCTATCTTTGCATTTTGTTCTACAAGAAGAGTCTCGGCATTCTTAACCTTGGAGGCTGTCAAAGCGACCAGTTGTATGTCGGACGATGAATCCAGTTGAGCATACAGACTGGCTCTGTTTTTTACAGGAAAAATATCAGGAGGTTCTGACTTGAATATACTCTGGTATATCTCTTTATCTCTCTCCTCAAGGTTTGCAATAACGTTGTCAAGGACCTCCATCTTCTCCACAGCTTTTTTATATTCCTGAGCCTTGAGATCGTTCTCTTTCACAAGAAGTTCTTCCTTGGAGGTGTTGAAAAACAGCGCTATGACTATATAATACAACACGGCAAGCAGAACACTGATAAGCGCATAGCTGAATACAACACGGACCTTGCCCGTGATGCCCAACTTATCCTCAACAAATTTTAACTGATCTTTATTGAATTTATACTTACTCATAACAATCTATTATCCCTTAGGTGTCACCATGGCGAGGAACTCATCGGGCTTAATATCTCTGTTATAGTAATTCAAAGGATTTACAGGACGTCCCTGATAGATTACCTCATAGTGGAGATGTGGTCCTTTTGACCTGCCGGTATTTCCCATCAATGCAATCTGCTCCCCTCTCCTTACCTGTCTGCCCATAACAACAAGACTAGTCTTCAGGTGGGCATAGCGCGTTTTGTATCCAAATCCATGGTCAACAAGAATAAAATTCCCGTATCCGAAAAAGTCATATCCGATTTCAACAACTTTTCCGTTCCCCGTCGCATAAACAGGCTCTCCGACAGGGCCTGAAAGATCTATTCCTGAATGCATTCTGTAGTGACCATTGAATGGATCCGGACGATATCCGAAACTACTTGAAAAATGTATTCTGTGTCCTGCAATATTTACCGGAGGAATTGCAGGTACACTCAAAGCCAGTTTATCTGCATTCTTCGCCTGTAAAACAACCTCATCGAAAGATTTAGACTGGACAAACGCCTTCTTGTATAGAATATCCATATTTTCGGCTGTCCTGGTCAGAATTCCGGAATTGTCGAAATTCTTGAGATATGAGTATCTGTCTACTCCTCCGAAGCCGGCATCGCGTACCTCCAGGGGAATCTCCTCCATACCGAAAATAGGTCTGTAGATATAATTATCCCGCATCTGTAACGAGAGCAGAGAGTTGTTAGCCTCCTTAAACCTTTTGTTCATAAGATCAAGTTTGTTGGTAAGCTCCTCTGACTCCCTCAAAAGCGTCATCATCTTAGGCGTTTCAAGCCCGAAGTACCTCGTATACACCAGATAATAGACCGAGCTGGTGAGTATACTGAGCAGAAATATTATAAAACCCTTTGAAAACTTTGCGCGTAACGGTATCTTGTGAATCTCGTATGCCAACGTCTCCGGATTGAATTTATATCTGCGTTTTTTGGGCATATAAAAATTGAGGCTAAATTTGTGCAAATTTAAATAATTTTAAATAAAAACCTATTTTTGTGGTTCATTTAGAACCAACCAAATATGACATCAAAAGAAATCCGAGATAAATTTCTGACGTTTTTTGCAAGCAAACATCACGCCATAGTACCATCCGCACCGATGGTTGTCAAGAACGATCCGACGCTAATGTTCACAAACGCAGGCATGAACCAGTTCAAAGACTGGTTTTTGGGAAACTCCCCGGCCAAACATACAAGAGTGACAGACTCACAAAAATGCCTTCGTGTAAGCGGCAAGCATAACGACCTTGAGGAGGTGGGGCACGACAGTTATCACCACACAATGTTCGAAATGCTAGGCAACTGGAGCTTTGGTGATTACTTCAAGAAAGAGGCTATCGAATGGGCCTGGGAACTTCTCAACAATGTATACGGAATTGACAAGGAGAGACTGTATGTTACAGTATTCGAGGGAAGCAGGGAAGATAAAATATCCGCTGATGACGAGGCTCGCAACTATTGGTTGCAGTATCTTCCTGCGGATCGTATAATAAACGGCAACAAGAAGGATAATTTCTGGGAGATGGGCGATACCGGTCCTTGCGGGCCATGTAGCGAGATACATGTGGATATCCGTAACGATGAGGAGAGAAAAAAAATTGACGGAGCATCTCTTGTCAACAAAGGTAATCCGTTGGTTATTGAAATCTGGAATCTGGTTTTCATTCAATATAACAGAAAAGCCAGCGGAGAACTGGTTCAGCTTCCTCAGAAACACGTTGATACCGGAATGGGACTCGAAAGGTTGTGTATGGTACTTCAGGGAAAACAAAGCAACTATGACACGGATCTGTTTACAAATATGATCTCCTCAATATCCCGTCTTTGCGGAAAAAGCTATGTTGAATCGCCACAGGTATCAGTAGCAATGAGGGTTATAGCCGACCACATACGCGCCATAAGCTTCTCAATCGCCGACGGGCAACTACCTTCCAATGTCAAGGCAGGCTATGTGATAAGAAGAATTTTGAGGAGAGCGGTACGTTATGCATACACCTTCCTCGATATGGATCAGCCATTCCTTTGTCGGTTGGTTCCAACTCTGGTTGATGACCTTGGTTCCGCCTATCCTGAGCTTGTCAAGCAACAGCCGCTCATAGAAAAAGTAATCAGAGAGGAGGAGGAGGCCTTCCTCAGAACACTGGATAAGGGTATCAGGCTGATGGATACTTTGATGGAGAAAAACAAGGAGAGCAAAGTCATCTCGGGAGAAGAGGCATTCACGCTGTATGACACATACGGTTTTCCGATCGATCTCAGTGAACTGATTGCGAAGGAACATGATTACAAGATTGATCTGGCAGCCTTTGAAAACGAACTTGCAAAACAGAAAGAGCGAAGCCGTAATGCCACATCGACAGAAGAGGGTGACTGGATTGAGGTTCATCCATACAACGGGGTGGTTTTTGTAGGATATGACAAGAGTGAGGAGCAGGTAAAGATTGTCAGATACCGTAACGTAAAGACCAAGAACAAGGAGTACTACCAGCTCGTATTTGACAAGAGTCCGTTTTATGCTGAAAGCGGCGGTCAGGTGGGAGACACCGGACATATCGAATCTCCTGATGGCACAAGGACAACTATCACAAATACGATAAAGGAGAATAATCTTATCATACATATAGCAGATAATCTTCCGGCTTCACTGGAATCAGTTTTCACTGCCAGAATTGATATCAAAAAGAGAGAGACAACCGCGAACAACCATACCGCAACCCATTTACTGCACAAGGCTTTGAGAGAGTTACTCGGCACCCATATTGAGCAAAAAGGGTCACTTGTCAATTATAACTATTTCAGATTTGACTTTTCTCATTATGAAAAGATTGACGATGCAATGATCCGTCGTGTAGAAAACAGGGTCAATGAGCTTATCCGCGAGAATGCCCAGAAAGATGAGATGAGGGAGATTCCGGTTGATGAGGCAAGAAAGATGGGTGCAATGGCACTATTCGGAGAGAAGTACGGAGACAAGGTAAGGGTCATACGTTTCAACGGCTCTGTTGAACTTTGCGGAGGCACACACACATCAGCAACAGGCAACATCGGTTATTTCAAAATTCTTTCAGAGTCTGCCATAGCAGCCGGAGTGAGAAGGATTGAGGCTACAACGGGCGAGTATGCCGAAAGAATAATGGAACAACAGGAGGATATGATCAGGACCATAAAAGGTTTGCTGAACAACAATCCAAACCCTGTTTCGACCATTCAAAAACTTGTAGAGGAAAACGAAACACTTAAAAAGAGTCTTGAAGAGGAGATGAGGGAGAAGGCAAAACGCGTGAAAGATGCCCTTATTGCCAATGCCGCTACAATTAATGGAATGAATATTGTAACAATGTCAGGGGTTTACCCGGCAGACTTCGTCAAAAACATTGCCTTCATGATTCACAAAGAGATGACAAAAACTGTTTTTGTTGCCGGTTGCGAGTTTGAAGGAAAGGCTAACCTTTCGCTGATGTACACTGAAGATCTAACAGCCGCTGGCTATAATGCTTCCAAAGATATCAGAGAGGCTGCACCAATGATTAACGGCGGAGGCGGAGGTCAGAACTTCTTCGCCAGTGCTGGGGGGAAAAAACCGGAAGGGCTTGCAGCTGCAGTCTCCAAATTAACAGAACTTGCTACACAACACAAGTGAAAAAGATTGACCAATTCATAATAAAGTCATTTTTAGGACCATTTGTCCTGACATTTTTGATAGTCACCTTCGCCCTGCTATTACAATTTCTATGGTTGTACATAGATGAACTTGTCGGAAAAGGTCTGGGATTCGGTGTTATAGCGGAATTTCTGGGATGGGGTGCAGCAACACTGATTCCACTGGCACTTCCGCTTGCAACATTGTTCGCATCAATAATGACCATGGGAGGATTCGGGGAGAACAGCGAGTTACTTGCAATGAAAGCTGCAGGTATCTCCTTGCCTAGAATTCTATCACCATTGATAGTTCTGTCCTTTTTTATAAGCATCGGAGCATTCTTCGCAGCCAACGACCTTATACCGGTGGCATACAACAAGATATATGCTCTCAGGGATGACATCGGCAAGACAAAGGAGGAGATAAGGATTCCAACAGGTGTCTTTTATGATGGAATCGAAGGTTATAACATCCGAATTGACAGAAGAGACAAAAAAACCGGGAACATATACGGTGTAATGGTATACAACCATGCATCCAGGAGCAGCAACAGCCTCACCATTGCAGATTCCGGATCCATTAAACTCACAACAGACAAGGCTAATCTCATCTTTACACTTCACAACGGCTACTCATACGAGGAACCTTACCACAATACATCAGATACGGCTTACGCCCTTCAACGGATAGGGTTTAACAAGCAGGAGCTGATTATATCTCTGGAAAATTATGCATTTAAACGATCTGATGCCAACCGATTCAGCAAAGAGATCATGTCTCAGAATCTCAGGCAGCTGTCACATGCAAGAGACTCTCTTGATTCTGCGTATGTAATAGTGAAAGGACGACAACTCCAGGATCTTCTTGCTTCAGGCGGTCTGACCGCCTCTGCACAACTGGACACATCACGGTTTAAAAATTACAAGGCAGAGTTTGACATAGATTCCCTTTCACAGTTCAAGACACTCTATGATGAACAATTGGCTTTGGAGGGAGCCCTATCTGCCTCACTTGAGGCAACTACTGTCCTGGACAATTATCAACTTGACGAATACCGCTATTCTTATCCTCTTAGAAAAGTCCGAGTGGAGCGACTCAGAAAGTTCACACTCTCCTTTGCGTGCTTCATATTCTTCTTTATCGGAGCACCTCTGGGAGCGATTATCCGTAAAGGCGGACTCGGAACGCCTGTTGTTGTATCTATGCTATTCTTTGTAATCTACTGGGTGGTAGACATAAGCGGAAAAAAACTTGCAACCGACGGCGTGGTCTCTCCGGCCATGGGAACCCTTATATCCACATTTGTACTTCTTCCTATGGGAGTTTATCTGACATGGAAATCAACAAAGGATTCATCGCTGTTTAATGCCGAGATTTATAAAAACTTCTTCAAAAAAGTTATCAGGTTTAATTTTAAAAAAAGAGAATTATGAAGAAGAGTGAGTTAAAGATAGTTTTCATGGGCACACCCGGTTTTGCAGTTGCTCAATTAGAAAAGATACTTGAAAACGGATACAATGTGGCCGCTGTTGTTACAGCCCCCGACAAACCTGCCGGCAGAGGCATGGCACTATCCAGCAGTGAAGTAAAAAAGTATGCCCTGACCAGGGAGATTCCCGTCCTTCAGCCAGTATCTCTCAAAAGTGAAGAATTTCTTGAAACGCTAAAATCATATCATGCAGATCTTTTCATTGTAGTGGCATTCCGTATGCTTCCTAAGGTTGTGTGGTCCATGCCGGCTTTGGGAACATTCAATCTGCATGCATCGCTTCTGCCCGACTATCGCGGGGCAACTCCTATTAACCATGCAATAATTAACGGTGAGACAATAACCGGCGTTACAACATTCATGCTTGACGAGGAGATTGACACGGGAGAACTACTTAACAGACAGGAGTGTACAATCGAAGCTGATGACGATTTCGGATCTCTTCATGACAAACTTATGAAAATCGGAGGAGAACTTATTATAAAGACCATCGAAGATATTATTCAAGGCAGAACAGAACCGGTATTACAGTCCTCGGTTGAGGCTCAGATGGGAGATGTTCATACAGCCCCCAAGCTCAACAAAGAGAATTGCAGGATAAACTGGGAGCTCCCATCATACCGTGTACATAACCTTGTAAGAGGACTCTGCCCGTATCCGACGGCTCACACGGTCATTTCAGGCAAAGGGAAGGAGATTCCGGTCAAGATATTCAGAACATCATACAGTGATCAATCTCACGGATTCAATCAAGGTACCATTATAACCGACGGCAAACAGGAGCTTAAAGTTGCCTGTAGTAAAGGATTCATCAGCATTCTCGAACTTCAGGTTGCAGGCAAGAAAAGGATGACAATTAAAGAGTTCCTTGCAGGCTTCAGAGATTCAGAACTCTACAAATTTATCTGATGAAGGCTTATGTAATACTGGCAGACGGAGATTTTCCGAAACACCCTGCAGCAGTTGAGTTGCTCAGGAGTGCGTCTGGCATAGTGTGTTGTGACGGAGCTGCGGCAAGGTTGATAGAACACGGTGTTGTACCGGATGCTATAGTGGGTGATATGGATAGTCTCAATGTAGATTTTCAACAACAATACCGCGAAATTATTCATCGCGACCCGGATCAGGAGACAAACGATCTCACAAAGGCATTTGAGTATACACTCACACTCTCTCCTGACAAGATCTACATTCTCGGGGCAACAGGACTTAGAGAAGATCACACTTTGGGAAATATATCCCTTTTGGTATCATACAGAGAAAAGACAATAATACCTGTTGAGATGTATACGGATTACGGTAAGTTTTTTTCTGTTGAGGGAGATGCAGAAATTACGCTGAAAACAGGGGACCAGATCTCTCTTTTTGCTTTAGACCCACAGACCCGGGTTATATCGGAAGGTTTAAAATTTCCTCTCCGGGAGGTAATTTTTGACAGTTGGTGGAAAGGAACACTGAACGAAGCCTCTGCAGAAATAGTAAAGCTTCACATAAATACGGGAAAAATTATAGTTTTTCAGCCGTTTTAAAATAAAAAGAGGGAGTCAATAAATGATCTCCCTACTTTCAATTACCTATCGGATGTGATTCTTAGACAAGTTTGTTGAGGTCAGCACCGGCTTTGAATCTTACAACATTCTTTGCTGCAATTTTAATATTCTTGCCTGTACGAGGGTTCCTGCCATTCCTGGCGTTTCTCTTAACTACTGAGAATGAGCCAAAACCAACAAGAGTCAGTCTTTCCCCTTTCTTCATAGTTTCTCCGGCTGCGTCTACAAATGCATCCAATGCTTTTCTGGCGTCAACTTTAGTGATGTTGGCCTTACCAGCGATAGCTGAAATTAATTCTGCTTTATTCATAATTTAGTTATTAGGTTGTTGAATTCCTTGGGGTTGATGCAAATTTAGTTTTTTAATTTTTAAAAAACAATAGGATTTTTCAGATAGTTACAATTTTTTTT
The DNA here is from genome assembly GCA_023227835.1 of Bacteroidales bacterium. Taxonomy (GTDB): domain Bacteria; phylum Bacteroidota; class Bacteroidia; order Bacteroidales; family UBA932; genus Bact-08. Next base: position 52,807 of record JALOCI010000008.1, on the reverse strand, counting down.
CATTGAGAAGTTGGGTTACAACTCCCTCTAGGTGCGACATTTCGGATTTAAACCGTCGAAAAGAATCACTTTTTGGGAAAAAAGGACGATGCTTTTTCATCTCATTTAGCTTAACCATCATATCCATCAATTCACCATCCTTGGGATCAACAAGATGCTCCCTGAAGAGTTCCCATATATAATTCACAGCCTGGGCTGAGGGGTGTAACATATCCTCAGCGTAGAATCTATAATCTCTAAGTTCATCCATAAAAACCTCATAAGCAGGAAAGTAAACAACATTACCAAAGTTTTTCCTCATCTCTTCTATTGCAAGAAGCAGAGTTGCCTTACTTAGCTGATTCTCATGTGCGCCGTCTTTCCAATGCCTTACAGGGCTTACTGTAAAAAGCCATTTTTTATCAGGATATGCCTCTATAAAGGGAGATAAAAGTCCTACGATCTCTCCTATTGACAACTGCTCTCTTTCAAACTCTTTTCCCGGGAGTTTATGACAATTGCTGACTATAATATTTTTGCTTTTCAACCTGTAAACCCATCTGGTTCCTAAAGTAATCATCACCCATTGTGACGAAATAAAGTGTTCTGAACAGTTCTGAAGTGAAGTATTAAGATTTTCCAGAAGTCCCTTTTCTGTATAATCGGCATATTGTGAGCTATGATAAAGACTCTTCCATACATCCCCATCCGCAATAACATCCCCCCCGTCGAATCTTCTGCCGGTGGCAAGGCGGTCAAGGGCGGATGCCACTGAAGCCGGATTGTAAAGAACCCCGAACGGATTGACACATATACTGAAACGCAATGACTCAAGTTTCAACCCGATTTCATCAGAGAAGCATGAACCGAGAGAGGTTATACTATCACGGTATGATATTTTATGTTTAAAATCCTCAAACGGGACCTTGGTCGAAAATTTCATCTCTTCGTTAATTCCTCTAAGTTATTTTTTATTTTTGAGATTCCGGCCCTTTTTAGCGGGGAATTTTTAAATATCTCCCTGAAAACATCCTCTGACAAGCCCGTCCAATCTTCAACCGAAAATTCGATTATTTTTTTGTCTAATATGGCCGAGTATAGCGGAGCAAATTCCGGCCAGGTGGTAAAGCCTCCCCTGTTAGCCCATGGACATGCCTCAATACATATATCACATCCGAAAATATAACCCGAGCGGGTTACCTTAAAATCCTCCTCCGTGCAGACCCTTTTACTTTCTATTGTCTGATACGAGATGCATCTCCGGGCATCCATAATATACGGAGCAGCCAGAGCACCGGCCGGACAAGCATCCAGGCATCTGCGGCATTTTCCGCAACCATTACTGACAATTTTCCCGGCATATTTCAGTTGAGTATTTACTAAAATAACTCCTATAAGATTATGAATTCCATATTTCTTACTTATAAGAAGCCCGTTCTTTCCTATAAATCCCAACCCGGCCTCCTTAGCCCACATTCTCTCAAGCAAAGGAGCAGAATCTGTAAAAACCCGGGCTTCAAGTCCGGGAATTACCTCCTTCATCCTCCTGACAATTTCCCTGAGTTTTTTCCTGATTACATTATGATAATCATCTCCCCATGCATAACTTGCAATCGAAGGGATACCCGGCTGTTGTTTTTCGATTTGCTTGTACGGAGCAAGCAAACAAATAACAGATTTTACTCCCGGCAATAACAGTGAAGGATCTTCCCTGATATCCATATTCTTCTCCAGATAGGCCATATCTGCATGAAAGCCCCTCTGAACGGATTCTCTGAAATTTTTAATGGCTTCAGTCATCAGGCCTGCCCTTGCCACTCCACAATCTGCAAAACCCAACTCTTCAGACCATCTTAACAGCAATTCGTCTATACAGAGAGAATCCATAGAATGATTTTTCATTTTTTATTGAAAATATGTAATCAAAATGCTGGATTTACTATAAATTTTATACATTTGCCTACTTTTTTTCTAACAGCATTCTTTAAACACAAAGATATGAAAATCTTAGTAGTCGGAGCAGGTGGGCAGATTGGGACGGAACTTATTCCCCATCTTCAGAAAACATATGGTGAAGATAATATTATTGCAGCAGATCTGAAAAGTGATATAGTCGAGAGGCTTTCAAAGTCTTCCCGTGCTGTTATGCTTGACGCCACTGATGCCGGTTCATATTCCGGAATAATCAGAGAGCACAGGATTGATCGCATATATAATCTGGTTGCACTCTTATCGGCAACTGGCGAAAAAAATCCGCAGATAGCATGGAAAATTAACATGGGGGCTCTCCTGAACTCTCTCGAAATAGCAAAAGAGTACGGATGCGCATTATTCACTCCGAGTTCAATTGGTGCTTTCGGCGAATCGACCCCACACAACAAAACGCCTCAGGATACTGTAATGAGACCAAATACAATGTATGGAGTATGCAAGGTCTCGGGGGAACTTTTAAGCGACTATTACAATCACAGGTTTGGAGTAGACACAAGAAGCGTCAGATTCCCGGGGATAATCTCAAACGGAGCTTTACCCGGCGGAGGTACAACGGATTATGCAGTGGAAGTCTTTTATGAAATAGTAAAAAACGGAAATTTCACATGTCCGATTCCCGAAAACTCATTTATGGACATGTTGTATATGCCGGATGCACTCAGAGCCTGTACCGAGCTTATGGATGCTGACCCTGCAAAACTAAAGCACAGGAACAGCTTTAATGTTACCGCAATGAGTTTCTCTCCGGAGATTCTTTTTTCAGAAATAAAAAAACATGTACCTGAGGCAGAATTCAAATATGAGATTGATCCGGTTAAAGCAGCAATAGCCGATTCATGGCCCGATTCTCTTGATGATGCTTGCGCCAGGGAGGAGTGGGGATGGAAACCGGAATGGGATCTGTCCGGCATGGTACAGGATATGCTGAAGGCTATCAGATTAAAGATGGCCTGAGCTCTATTTGGGAGCGATCCGGTAGAGATAGTAGGCTATAAATCCGAACGTTATGTTTGGCACCCATAATGCAAGCCATGGTGGCATTACGCCAGAATGGACAAACATCTGGCTGAAACGCAGAAACAGAATATAGACGAAACTCAGGGCTATACCGACTCCAAGGTTAAGACCGATACCGCCACGTCTCTTTCTTGATGAGAGAGAGACTCCCATTATTGTGAGGATAAATGCGGAAAATGGTATGGCAAAGCGCGTATGCTTCTCTATCTGGGCATATTTAACCCTCATATCTCCCCTCATCTTCTGAGTCTTGATATAGTCATCAAGTTCAAAAATATTGTACGACTCAACAATATTCGTTCTCTGGTTGAGATCTGTTACCTTAAGGCTTAGCACGGTATCAATCTGTGAACCGGATACGACTTTCTCCCGTCCGTCCAGAGTTGTTCTCAGGTAGTAATTACTCAACACCCAACACTGCTTTGTTGTGTCCCAACGCGCACTTTCGGCATTAAGCCTAGATTTCAGGGTATGGCCCTCAATAGTCTCGAGAGTAAAGTTAGATGCCCTGTTGTCAGCCGTGTTAAAAGACTGTATATAGACATAGGTTCCTGGAGTCAGTTGCAGGTGTATATTGCTGCCCGCGACATAGGGTCTGTCTTTAAGGTATTTGTTCTGGAACTCCAGTCTCACCCTGTTTGCAGGGGGAATAATGAAGAGATTCATAGAGAGACTGAGCATGGCTATGCACAGAGCAGAGATCAGGTATGGGTACAACATTCTGTTAAAGCTGATACCGCCTGCAAGAATGGCGACAATTTCACTATTGGAGGCCATCTTTGACGTGAAGAATATAACAGAAATAAAAACCAATAAAGGGCTGAAAAGATTGATGTAATAAGGGACCATATTCCCGTAGTAGTTGAAAATAATTTCCTGCAAGGGAGCCTCTTTTTCAACCAGGTTATCTATCTTCTCACTTATATCGAATATTATAATAATAGCAATAATGACGGCAAGTATAAAGAGATAGGTGCCAATAAATTTCTTTATTATATACTTGTCAATCTTGACAATATGATAATTTGCCTTCATCAGAGTCTTGTCTCCAGCTTTTTAACCATAGAATTCTTCCAGTTAATGAAATCTCCGGCTTTTATATGTTGTCGGGCTTCGTCAACCAGCCAGAGATAAAATGCCAGATTGTGCTCACTTGCTATCTGGGCACCCAATATCTCTGAAGATATAAAGAGATGCCTCAGATAAGATCTGGAATAGCTTTTGTCAACAAAAGACGTTCCATTCTCGTCAATCGAGGAAAAATCGTCAGCCCATTTTTTATTTCTGATATTTATTATCCCCTCGGATGTGAAAAGCATACCGTTGCGCGCATTTCTTGTAGGCATGACACAATCAAACATATCAACACCCCTTGCTATTCCCTCAAGTATATTTGCCGGTGTCCCCACGCCCATCAGATACCTTGGCTTGTCTTTCGGGAGAATAGGGTCAAGCACCTCTAGCATCTGATACATCTGTTCAGTAGGCTCCCCTACCGAGAGACCACCTATTGCGTACCCCTCCCTGTCAAGAGAGACTGCATGCTCGGCGGCTTCAACCCGCAGGTCCGGATAGACACAGCCCTGTACAATCGGGAAAAATGACTGACTGTAACCGTAGAGTGGTTCCGTTCTGTCAAAATGGGCAACACCTCTCTCAAGCCACTGTTTGGTAAGCTGAAGGGAAGATTTTGCGTATTTGTGATCCGAGTCTCCCGGAGGGCACTCATCGAGAGCCATTATAATATCCGCTCCTATCAGCCTTTGTATCTCAACAACATTTTCCGGTGTGAAGAGATGTTTAGAACCATCTATATGTGATCTGAAAGTGCAACCGTCATGAGTGAGCTTCCGGTTTTCTGCCAGGGAGAATACCTGATATCCACCGCTATCTGTCAGAATAGGCTTATCCCATGAGATAAACTTATGAAGTCCTCCGGCTTTGTTTATTATGTCGGTCCCCGGCCTCAGATAAAGATGGTAAGTGTTTCCCAATATTATCTGAGCCTTTATGTCCTCTTTGAGATCCCTGTGATAAACGGCTTTTACTGTTCCGGCCGTACCGACCGGCATAAAAATCGGAGTCTCAATTACGCCGTGATCGGTATGGAGCAATCCACACGAGGCAGAGCTCTCCTGATCCCTGGCTATCTTTTCATATCTCATTTCTGCGGTACTGGTTGTGGATTGTGCTTATATCTGAAGAAAAGGGCAAAAAGAACGCCTATTGCAAGGGCGTATCCGGCAAAAACAAACCATATCGTTGTCCAGTCCTTCATTCCGTCTGCTGAGGTGAAAAGGTCTACAACCCATCCAGAGGTAAGTCCGCCTACAGTTGCTCCTATACCATTTGTCATCACCATGAATAGACCTTGTGCACTTGCCCTGATCTCAGGTTTAGTTTCAGTCTCCTGCTCTATAAACAGAGAACCGGAAATATTGAAGAAGTCAAACGCAATACCGTAAACAATCATAGAAAGGATAAGGAATACCAGACCTTCAGAAGGATTTCCTATACCAAAGAGTCCGAATCTGAGGACCCATGCGAACATGCTCATGAGAACCACAGTTTTTATTCCGAACCTTTTAAGGAAAAATGGTATTGCAAGTATGAAAAGCGTCTCGGACATCTGTGAAACCGACATTAAGATTCCCGGGTGTGTAACGGCAAAAGAGTCCATAAAACGTGGATTCTTGGCAAAATCCTGCAGGAACGGAGATCCGAACGTGTTTGTTATCTGAAGGGCCGCACCCAAAAGCATTGAAAACAAGAAAAATATGGCTGTTTTCTGTTGCCTGAAAAGGACAAGAGCGTCCAGACCCAAAGCTGAGACAAGGGAGCGTTTACGTTCAGTCTTTACCGGAGGACAAGCCGGCATTGTAAATGCATAAACTCCCAAAAATAGTGATGCGATTGAGCCAATATATAACTGAGTCGGACTGAGAGTCCACCCTCCAAGGTCAACAACCCACATGGCTATGATGAAACCTATTGTACCCCAAACCCTGATAGGAGGAAAATCCTTTACGACATCCATTTTTTTCTGCCCCATGATATTAAAGGAGACAGTGTTGTTCAGAGCTATGGTTGGCATGAAGACAAGACTGTTCACAAGCATTACCCAGTACATCTGATCCGGATCGGTTATTGTCGAAGCTAAGTAAAGAAATACAGCACCAAGAATATGACATATTCCAAGGAGTCTTTCAGAATTCACCCAACGGTCCGCGACAATTCCAAGCAACGCAGGCATAAAAAGGGATGCCATACCCATGGTTGCATATACGGCTCCGACGGTACCGCCTGTAAAACCAAGCTTCTGTATCATATATCCCCCCAGGGAGATAAGCCATGTACCCCAAATGAAGAACTGAAGAAAGTTCATCAGTGTAAGGCGAAGTTTTATACTCATAATAGTTGTTGTATAATTAATTTTGATTGCAAATATAAGAATATTCAGCCATTAAAGATTTATGAAGATATTCGGTTGTGCCTATTTTGTAGCCTCGCGAGTGAAAGATAATCTCACCCTTTTCATTAACGATAAATATTAGTGGAAAATCATCTCTGAACACGATTTTCGAAGCAGCGACAAACGATTTTAACATTCCTTCACTATCTTTTGTGATAAAATCACTTTTAACCGGTAAACCATTATATTTTTCCGGATTATATGAACTTGAGTTTTTACTGTCAGGTACCACAAACAAGAAACGACCTCTCCATTTATCAAACTCGCTTTTAAATGCCGGGAACTCATTTATAAGATGTTTTGTCGGCTCTTTGTCCGGATCAATAAAACATATTACCAAACCATCATCATTATACAAAGCACTGTCAACAGCACCTTTCACCGATCCGTATACAATGCGATTCGCCTCAAGCGCTCTGGTTTTCAAAACCCTCTTCACTGTCTTTCCTCCGGCAATATTGAAATAATCACAATGAACCAACACCCGTCCGTCATCATACCTGTTGCCCGTACAAATTCTGTAATACCCCTCCTCCAGGTCAAGCGCGACAGGAAATGAGGCCACTCTCTTGTCGTTCTCAAAATCCAAAGAGACAAACAGCCCGTCTTTCATCTTTGCAATTGTGTAGTTGCTCCAGTATTGAGGAATCTTATCTTTCGGATCATTGAGAGAAATAACAACCTTCCCCGTTTTACGCTCAACAGAGCCGGTTTCAAATGATATATTATGCCATTCATTATAGCTGAACACTTTAATTAACATTGTCGCCGGATCTATTACGGCCGGAATACCGAAACTCCGGCACAAAGCGACATAGAATATATCCCTTGATACCTTGTCTGCAATATATATTTTTGACACACCTTCTGGAGATACAGGGCATCTCGGATAATTCTGATCTTTGTCCGTTTTTATGTTTTTCTCTACCCACTCTTTTATCTTCCCGGCATCAGGAGAGTCTCCGAAAACTGGTGCGAATTTTTGCCTGAGTGCCGTCCTCCACGGACGTATCTTCTCATAAAGAACTTTTGGCGAAAGGATACCCTTTACATAGACATCCATAGTGTAACCAGAAGATATGTCATACTGAGGAGTACAATCAAGATGATCCTGAAGAATACCAGCCGGTGTATCTCTTAAATCTTTGTCGCTTATTGTTGAAAGCATTTTAAGGGCTCTTGCATCATCTTTGTCCTCTTCGATAAATTTTGAAATCTCTCTCCAGTTTCCTTCGCTCCTTGATATGTAGCCGATTACCTGAGAAGAATCAAGCTTGCATCTCTCAGCAAGCGCTTTCGCTTCACCTCTTCCCATAAATGTGGCAATATAGCCGTTTCTTATCGAATCCTCCTGCTTAAGCCTTACGCTATTTCTCTTTGCAGCCTCAGTAAGAGTATCGCCAGTCAAAGGCTGCTCGACAGGGGGTGTTATATCAATATCCTCCCCATACTCCTCTCCTGCTGCCCTGTCCAATATGATTGTCACACTATCGGCAGAGAGCAGTGCGACCTTTTTATAGCCATATAATTTGTCTTTACTGGCCCAAACAAGAAGATCCCCAAGGCCCGAGATTACATACGATTTGCCATCTGCATCGCTCTTTTGCTCATATATTGGATAGAACTCAGCATAGTTGTAAAGCAGATACTTAACATCAGCTCCTTCAACCCTTTTTCCTTCTCGGTCACAAATGGTAACATTAAGTTTTTTGGTTTGCGTGTAATTCTCAAGCACATTTATCTTTGTATAGAGAGGGTAATCTGTTTTGCTTTCAGGTCCGTAGTATCGTCCGAAGACATTTGTGTGAACCATCATGGCTCTCTTTGCAGGAGCTGAGAACCACGCCTTGTTTAACTCGCTCTCTGGCTCACAGGCTCCGAGAAAATACCATTTCCCGTCACACCAGACCTCTACCCAGGCATGGTTATCATCGGTATGTGCCCATCTGGGCGTGTAGCACTGACGTGCAGGGATACCGACAGATCTCAGGGCAGTCACTGTAAATGTTGACTCCTCTCCGCATCGTCCGTAACCGGAAAGCACTGTAGCAAGAGGTGCGGAGGTTCTGCTGTCAGATGGCCGGTAGGCTACCTTTTCATGGCACCAGTGGTTAACCTCAAGTGCAGCCTCATACATTGTTAAATCTTTAATCCTCTCTTTAAGTTCATTAAAAAAAACGACTCTTGCAGAATCCAGATCCTCATTATTAACTCTCGGAGGAAGTACAAAATGGCGGAAAAGTTCCTCGGGAATCCTATCTCCCCATTTGAAAAAATCTCTTGCCTCAAATGATGAACGTACCATCTTCAGAAAAAAATCTCCGCTGTAATCAGCAATATCGCTGACAGGCATATAGGCGTAGAGGAATTTCAAGGCATCCCTCTCCTCCTCTTTCAATTCAGGTTTATCAGTAATTGTGAATAGTTCTGCACCCTCCTGCCCGAACATTTTTTTCCTGCTCTCGAATTGATTCTCAACCTCCTCTCTTTGAACTTTATTTGAGATAAAGCCGGAGTTACCGCAACCTGTCAGGGTGAGTGCCGCTATCACCTGAAGAGCATATTTTAATATTTTCATATTGTTAGATTATTGACAATTGATACTATTTTTCTTACTAGCTCCGAGGAGGTCTCAAAGCGAACCTCATCTCCGTTATCACTAAACGGTGATTTTGCCGAAAAATGGAGCTCTTTTGCTTTTGTATAATCCAGAATCTCCCTTACATTCCCGGGGGTTATACCTCCGCCGACAAGAATTGTTATTCTATCACCGGCCTTAGCGACTATCTGCTTTAGACGCTCCCTGCCCTGATATGAGTCGGCTGCCTGTCCGGAGGTCAGTACCCTGCTGCAACCGGACTCAATTATATCCTCTAATGCTCTTTCCCAGTCCGCACATACATCAAAAGCCCGGTGAAAGGTTACCTCCATGGCTCCGGCCTTTTTTACAGCCTCATTCAACCTGTCTTTGTCTATCCCTCCATCTTTATCAAGAAAGCCTAAAACGACACCTGAAATCCCTAATCTCCGGCAATAATCGATATCCTCCATCATTACCATAGTCTCATTGTCATTATATATAAAGTCTCCCTCTCTGGGGCGAATCAGGACAAAAACCGGTATAGAGATATTATTGCGGCAATAGGATATCAACGCATGTGAAGGTGTCAGACCGTCCAATGGAAGAGCCTGACAAAGCTCAATCCTGTCTGCTCTTCCCTCAACTGCAGCAAGAACAGAATTGAGAGATGAGGCACATACCTCTGTAATAATACTATTCATATTACAAAGATGTCAAAATATCGGGTAAATCAGTATTTAAACATAAAAAAAGAGTGCCTGAAACAAGCACTCTTCTTTAGAATATAAGTATGTAATTACTCTGCTTTCTCTTCTGCAGCAGGCTTAGCCTCTGCTTTAGGAGCCTTTGCCTTAGGTGCTGCTTTTGGTTTTGCCTCAGCCTTAGGAGCCTTTGGTTTCTTCTCAGCTACCGGCTCAGATGCCTCAGGAGCATCAGCCACCTTCTTTGCACGGCTACGACGTGTTGTTGCCTTCTTAGTCTCTGTCTTAGCAGCAGCAACTGCTACCTCGTTGAAATCAACAAACTCGATAAGAGCCATGTCAGCAGCATCTCCCTGACGGAAACCTGTCTTAAGGATTCTGGTGTATCCACCCGGACGCTCGGCAATCTTAGGAGCAATAACGCGGAAAAGTTCGGTTACAGCCTCTTTTTGCTTCAAATATGCAAATACTGTACGGCGTGAATGGGTAGAGTCCTCTTTTGATTTTGTAATCAATGGCTCTATGTACATCCTCAATGCCTTTGCCTTCGCTACAGTTGTCTCAATCTTCTTGTGCAATATGAGTGATGATGCCATATTTGCAAGCATTGCCTTACGGTGCCCGCTTTTACGGCCCAAATGGTTAAATGACTTATTATGCCTCATGTTTTAAAACTTTCTTTTCAATATTATACTTAGTTACATCCATACCAAAAGTGAGTCTGTAGCGCTCAACCAATTGGTCGATCTCAGAGAGTGACTTCTTACCGAAGTTTCTGAATTTCATCAACTCTGCTCTCTGGAGAGACACCAATTCTGCGAAAGTCTCAATGTCTGCCGCTTTTAGACAATTCAACGCCCTTACGGAGAGTTCCATGTCTGCAAGTTTGGTTAACAGAAGGTGACGCATACGGAGTGACTCTTCATCAAGTTCATTGCTTATAACCTCAACCGGAGTCTCAAGGGTTATCTTCTCATCCGAGAACAACATGAAGTGATGTATAAGAATCTTCGCAGCCTCTTTTAAAGCCTCTTTAGGATGAATTGATCCGTCTGTGGTAATCTCTAAATTCAGTTTCTCAAAGTCTGTCTTCTGCTCAACACGCCAGTTTTCAACTGAGTATTTTACATTCTTGATAGGGGTGAAAATTGAATCAATCGGAATAAGCCCGAAAGGAGCATCCTCGACTTTGTTTTCTTCTGCAGGCACATAGCCTCTTCCCTTACCAATCCTCAATTCAACATTGAGTGTTACAGATGGCTCCATAGAGCATATATGCCAATCTGGATTCAGTACCTTAAACGAAGACATCTGTTTTGAGATATCTTCCGCAATAAAGTTCTGCTTACCGCTAACTGAAACATTTACAATCTCAGACTCTTCACCTTCAACCATCCTTTTGAAACGGACTTGCTTCAGGTTAAGTATGATATCGACAACGGTTTCGATAACTCCGGGTATTGTTGCGAATTCGTGATCAACACCCTGTATCTTAATCGATGTGATGGCATACCCTTCAAGAGAGGAGAGTAAAATACGGCGCAATGCGTTACCGACTGTGATGCCGTATCCAGGCTCCAGCGGACGGAACTCAAAGCGACCGAATGTTTCGGTTGCATCAAGCATTATCACCTTATCGGGTTTTTGAAATGCTAATATTGCCATTTTATTTTTTATTTAGAGTATAACTCAACTATCAGTTGCTCATTAATTACTTCAGGTATCTCTGTCCTTTCAGGCATATTGAGAAGCTTTCCTGTCAATGCGGCTCCATCCCACTCAATCCAAGGGAATCTGCTTGCACTACGGGAAATATTGTTCTGAATAACCTCAAGACTCTTTGATCTCTCCCTTACACCTACTATCTGACCTGGTCTAACACTCCTTGAAGGAACGTTACATACCTCACCGTCAATAACGATGTGGCAGTGTGTTACAAGCTGTCTTGCAGCAGCTCTGCTCGGAGCAATACCCATTCTGTAAACAAGGTTGTCAAGACGGGTTTCAAGCAGGAGAATAAGGTTCTCACCTTTTCTTCCCTTCATCTTTGAAGCTGTCTCATACAGATTGCGGAATTGTCTCTCAAGAAGACCATATGTATATTTTACCTTTTGTTTCTCCTTCAACTGTGTACCGTACTCGGAAGTTTTTTTACGCTTCTTTGCCAGTCCGTGTTGTCCTGGAGGATAGTTCTTTTTCTCGTAACTTTTATCGGGACCAAATATCGGCTCTCCAAATTTGCGGGCAATTTTTGTAGAAGGCCCTGTATATCTTGCCATGTTAAATAATTTAAAATGAATTTATAAGGGTTAAACTCTACGACGACCTTTTGGACGGCAACCGTTGTGAGGAAGTGGAGTAACATCGATAATCTCAGTCACCTCAATACCTGCACCGTGAATTGTACGTATTGCAGACTCACGTCCGGCACCCGGGCCTTTTACATAGGCCTTTACCTTACGAAGCCCCAAATCAAAAGCTACTTTAGCGCAATCAGCTGCTGCTGTCTGTGCTGCATACGGAGTGTTCTTCTTTGAACCTCTGAAACCCATTTTACCGGCTGATGACCAACTTATAACCTGTCCGGTAGCGTTAGTCAGGGTAACTATCACATTATTGAAAGTTGATGAAACATGGAGTTGTCCGTAAGCTTCAACCTTTACAACCTTCTTTTTATTTGTTGTTCCTGTTTTTTTTGCCATGATTTAGCTTCTATTTAGTTGCTTTCTTCTTGTTAGCTACTGTCTTCTTCTTACCCTTTCTGGTACGGGCGTTATTTTTAGTTGACTGTCCACGTACAGGCAAACCTATACGGTGGCGGATACCTCTGTAACATCCGATATCCATCAACCTCTTGATGTTCATTTGAACTGATGAACGAAGTTCACCTTCAATTTTGTACTCAGAAGCAACAAGTGCCCTGATTCCTGCTATTTGTTCGTCGTTCCAGTCCTTTACCTTTGTATTTAAATCAATCCCTAATGTAGAGAGGATTTTTTTGGCAGAACTGCGACCAATTCCGTAGATGTAGGTAAGACCTATCTCTCCACGTTTATTGTTTGGTAAATCTACTCCGGCTATACGTGCCATATCTGTTCTTTCTCTTTATTGTTTACAAATTAATAAATTACCCCTGACGCATTTTGAACTTAGGGTTCTTCTTGCAAATAACATATAAACGACCTTTGCGTTTTACAATTTTGCAATCCTCACTGCGCTTCTTAATGGATGCTTTAACTTTCATTTTATTTAATTTTTATTTATATCTGAAAGAAATTCTTCCTTTAGTCAAATCATAAGGAGACATCTCAACTCTCACCTTGTCTCCGGGAAGAATGCGAATATAGTGCATTCTCATCTTTCCGGAAATATGGGCGATTATTATATGTCCGTTATCCAACTCAACGCGAAACATCGCATTTGACAGGGCTTCTATAATTTTACCCTCTTTTTCTATTGCTGTTTGTTTTGCCATTAAAGCTTATACCCTATAATTTTTATTGTTGTTCAATGAATTCAAATGTAGATAAAATATCCGGTTTCCCCTTTTTTATAGCGACCGTCAGTTCAAAATGAGCTGATTTTTTTCTGTCCACTGTGCTGACAGTCCAACCGTCATCGTGCATGAAGATCGATTTGGTTCCGGCATTAATCATCGGTTCTATACAAATAACCATGCCTTCAACCAGTTTTTTCCCATCTCCCTTTCTCCCGTAATTCGGGACATCCGGTGACTCATGAAGCCTCTTGCCTATTCCGTGACCTACCATCTCTCTCACTGCCGAAAAGCCGAAGCTTTCTATATAGGTCTGGATTGCATTTGAAATATCTCCGATTCTGTTACCGGCGACAGCCATACTTATACCTCTGTACAAAGACTCTTTTGTAACCTCCAGCAGTTTCGCGGTCTCTTCAGAAACCTTTCCTACCGGAAATGTGTATGCCGAGTCCCCGTAAAATCCTTTAAGGATAGTTCCACAGTCTACAGAGACTATATCTCCCTCCTGAAGATGGTAGTCCGAGGCAAAGCCATGTACAACCACATCATTCACAGACATACAGAGAGCATAAGGAAAACCATTGTAACCAAGAAAGGCAGGGACGGCACCATGATCTCTTATAAAGGTCTCGGCAATACTGTTCAGCTCAAGAGTTGTAACACCCGGAGCTACATGCTTGCCAACCTCTGCAAGAGTCTTTGATACCAGGAGAGCATTTTCTCTCAGTAACTCAATCTCTTCCTCGGTTTTTAATTTTATCATATCTACAAAGAACTTTTGAACTTCTTACATGCTTGAACGTCCCTTCAGACGGCCTGTTTTCATAAGACCATCATAGTGACGCATAAGCAGGTGACTTTCTATCTGCTGCAAAGTATCAAGAATCACACCAACCAGGATCAACAAAGATGTTCCTCCATAGAATGCTGCGAACTGGTTACTGATACCAAGCATTTTTGCAAATGCAGGCAGAATCGCTACGATGGCAAGGAAAACCGAACCAGGAAGCGTAATGCGAGACATTATCGAATCAAGATATTCGGCTGTTTTCTTTCCTGGTTTGATACCCGGAATAAAACCTCCGTTTTTCTTCATATCCTCGGCCATGTTTGTAGGATTTACGGTTACTGCTGTGTAGAAGTATGTAAAGGCTACCACCATAAGACCAAAGATCAGGTTATACCAGAAACCGTTTGAATTTGACAGTGTAGCTGCCAAACCGCGGGTTGCATCAAAACCTGACAGAAGCAAAGGAAACATCATTATAGCCTGAGCGAAGATAATTGGCATAACGCCAGCCGCGTTTATCTTCAACGGAATATATTGACGCACTCCTCCATATTGCTTGTTACCAATAATTCTTTTTGCATATTGTACAGGAATCTTTCTTGTGCCCTGTACCAATGCAATAGTTGCAACGAAAACAAGGAACAATACAATCAACTCTACAACAAGCATAAGAATACCACCGCCGGCACTCTGGTTCAGCCTTGCGCCGCCTTCAGAGACTAATGCAAATGGTAAACGTGCAACGATACCGACCATGATGATCAGAGAGATACCATTACCTAAGCCGCGATCGGTAATGCGCTCGCCTAACCACATGATGAACATAGTTCCACCAATAAGGACTACTGTAGCAAACAAATTATATGAAAATCCATGGAACAGGAATGCAGACTCAGGTAATTGTACATGCAGGTTAGCCATATAGGCAGGACCCTGAAGTGCTAGAATTACTATGGTCAGATAACGTGTCCATTGATTCATTTTTCTTCTTCCGCTCTCACCTTCGCGTTGCATCTTCTGGAAATACGGAACCATGATTCCCAGGAGTTGAATAACGATAGAAGCAGAGATGTAAGGCATCACGCCCAATGCAAAGATTGACGCGTTACCAAATGCACCACCGGAGAACATATTGAGCAGGGAGAGCAACCCTTCTGAAGCCTGCGACTGCAGTTTATCCAGTTGGGTCGGGTCAATACCCGGCATTACCACAAAACTACCAAGACGATAAACCAACAGCAAAAGGACGGTATAAACGATCCTTTTGCGCAGTTCTTCAATCTTGAAGATGTTTTTGATTGTTTCGATAAGTTTTTTCATCAGAAAATTTAGATTTTAGTCGCCTTTCCCTGTTGTGACTCTATCTGTGCAATTGCTGATTTTGAAAAAGCATGTGCTGTGACATCCAGCTTAACTGTAAGTGTTCCGTTTCCAAGAATTTTAACACGGTCGTTCTTAGATATCAGACCAGCCTCGTTAAGAGTATCAATAGTAATTGTTGTCACCCCTGCCTTTTCGCTCAACGCTTGAAGTGTAGATAGGTTAATAGCTTTATATTCAACTTTATTAACGTTGTTAAATCCAAATTTCGGAAGTCTTCTTTGAAGAGGCATCTGACCGCCTTCAAAACCGGCCTTGCGAGAGTAACCTGAACGTGATTGTGCACCATTCATACCACGAGTGGATGTTCCACCGTGGCCGGAGCCTTCGCCGCGTCCTATTCTCTTCTCTCTTCCTAAGGAACCTGTAGAGGGTGTAAGATTATTTAATTTCATTGTAAATTCTCCTGATTAGTTAATTTCTTCTACTTTCACAAGGTGTAGGACCTTCTCAATCATTCCTTTGTTTACAGGGTTGAGTTCAAGTTCAACCGACTGGCGAATCCTGCGAATGCCCAAAGACGCGAGGGTCTCTGACTGCCTTACAGTTGCGCTGTTCTTACTTTTTATCTGAGTAACTCTAACTTTTGCCATCTCTTGATCTCCTTAACCTTTAAACACTTTATTCATAGGAACTCCTCTCACACCGGCAACAGTGTATGCATCGCGCATTTCAAGAAGTGCTGCAACAGTAGCCTTAACCAGGTTGTGAGGATTTGATGAACCTTTTGATTTAGCAAGCACATCGTGTACGCCAACTGATTCAAAAACGGCACGCATCGCACCACCGGCCTTTACTCCTGTTCCTTCGGCTGCCGGTTTCATGAAAACTCTGGCACCGCCGAATTTTGCTTCCTGCTCATGAGGGATGGTCTTCTTGTTAAGAGGTATCTTAACCAGATTTTTCTTAGCATCCTCAATGCCTTTCGAAATAGCTGTAGTAACCTCATTAGCCTTACCAAGACCGTAGCCTACGACACCTTTCTCGTCACCGACCACCACTATTGCTGCAAAGCTAAAGTGGCGACCACCCTTAGTTACCTTAGTAACTCTCTGAACTGCCACCAATCTGTCTTTTAATTCAAGATCGGTAGTCTTAACTTTTTTTACGTTTGTATTTGCCATACTATACTAGAATTTAAGACCACCTTCACGGGCGGCATCTGCTAAACTTTTTACTCTTCCATGGTATAGGTAACCTCCACGGTCAAATGATATCTCAGTGATTCCTTTTTCAACAGCACGTTGTGCGGCAAGTTTGCCGACAATCTTTGCAATCTCTATTCCAGGCTTACCCTTGCATGTCTCAACAACCTCTTTGTCTCTAGAGCTGGCCGAGATAATTGTAATACCTTCGATATCGTTGATCAACTGAACATATATCTGCTTGTTGCTTCTGAATACAGCAAGTCTCGGTCTTTCTGGAGTACCGTTCACAACCTTGCGTATGCGGTGCTGTATCCTTTTTCTTCTCTCTATTTTATTTAAAGCCATATATCCTCCACTTATTATTTAGCGCTGGCCGACTTACCGGCTTTGCGACGAAGTTGTTCACCAACAAACTTAATACCTTTACCTTTGTAAGGTTCAGGTTTACGCAACGAGCGTATCTTTGCAGCTACCATACCAAGGAGTTGCTTGTCAAAGCTGGTCATTGTCAATACCGGGTTAGCTCCTTTCTTTGCTACCTCTGCAGTAGCCTTAATCTCGTTTGGCAGTAAGAAGTGTATATCATGTGAGTATCCGAGGCTGAGCTCAAGAACCTGGCCCTTAACCTCTGCTCTGAAACCGACACCCACTAACTCTTGCTTAATAGTGTATCCTGTAGAGACACCGATAACCATATTATTGATCAAAGCGCGGTACAAACCGTGCAGTGAACGATGACGCGGCTGATCTGTCGGTCTGCTTACTGTTACAATATTTCCCTCAACGGCAACTGTAATATCCGGGTCCACCTTCTGTACAAGTTCTCCGAGCGGGCCTTTAACCTTTACCACATTGCCCGGTTCAACCTTGAAGGTTACTCCGGCAGGAAGGTTTACAGGTAATTTTCCTATTCGTGACATCTGTTATCTTTTGTTAAATTTCTAATTAGTATACATAGCAGATTACCTCTCCGCCAATATTCATCTCCCTTGCCTCCTTGTCGGTAATCATACCTTTAGAAGTAGAGATGACAGCTATACCCAGTCCGTTGAGTACTCTAGGCATTTGGTCAACACCTACATACTGTCTCAAACCCGGCGAGCTTACCCTGACAATTTTCTTTATTGCAGCCTTCTTAGTCTCAGGATGATACTTGAGGGCTATTTTAATTGTGTTGCATGGTGTACCCTCAATAAGCTTATAGCTGAGGATATAACCCTTCTCATGGAGAATACGGGTCAATTCCAGCTTCATTTTTGAAGATGGAATCTCAACAATTTTGTGTCCTGCAAGATATGCATTACGCACTCTTGTCAAAAAATCTGAAATTGGATCAGTCATTGTTTTTGTTTTTTTTAGTACCGACATCCTGCGGATGCCCGATATCCAATAGTTTATATTTATTTTAAATCTTACCAGCTAGCCTTGCGTACACCCGGAATAAGACCCTTGCTGGCCATTTCACGGAATTGTATACGGCTTATGCCGAAAATACGCATGTAACCCTTAGGACGGCCTGTCAGAGAACAACGGTTGTGCTGACGTACCGGGCTTGCGTTCTTAGGAAGCTTGTCAAGAGCGGCATAATCACCGGCCTCTTTAAGAGCTTTGCGTTTTTCTGCATATTTGGCACATAGTTTAGCGCGTTTAATCTCGCGTGCCTTCATTGATTCTTTTGCCATTATCTATCTCTATTTTATAGATTATTTCTTAATATTCTTGAAAGGCAAACCAAATTCACGGAGAAGTGCAAATGCCTCTTCGTCTTTTCCGGCTGAAGTCACGAAAGTAATCTCCATTCCGAAAATCTTGGTGATCTTATCAATATCAATTTCAGGGAAAATGATCTGCTCCTTTATACCTAAAGTATAGTTTCCTTTTCCGTCGAATTTCTCGTTAATTCCCTTGAAATCCCTTATACGAGGAAGAGAGATGGCAATAAGCCTTTCCAGAAATTCATACATCTTAGCCTTGCGAAGAGTCACCTTAACTCCGATAGGCATACCCTTACGAAGTTTAAAGTTTGATATATCCTTCTTTGAATATGTCATCATCGCCTTTTGGCCTGTAATAGTTGTAAGTTCCTGCTGGGCAACTTCGATAAGCTTCTTATCCTGTGTAGCCGAGCCAACGCCCTGATTGATTGTAATCTTCTCAAGAACCGGTACCTGCATAACCGATGAATAGCCGAATTCCTTCATCAATTTTGCAACAATTTCGTCCTTGTACATCTTCTGCAGAGAAGGGACATATCCTTTTACTTTAACTTGAGCACCCTCTACTTTTGCCGGTGAGCTTTTTTCTGCTTTAGCTGCCTTTGGTGCTGCATTTGGTTTTGTAGTTGCCATTATTTAATCTCCTCTCCAGATTTTTTCGCGTAACGAACTAATTTCCCTTTATCATTCAAACGACGGCCGATACGGGTTGGTCCACCTTTAGCTGGATCTACAACCTGAAGGTTTGAGATATGGACGCCTGCCTCTTGTTTGATAATACCACCCTGAGGGTGTTTTGCATTTGGTTTAGTGTGCTTGCTGACCATGTTGATTCCCTCAACGATGGCACGGTTATCTTCTGTGATTATCTCAAGTACCTTTCCGGTTTTGCCACGGTCGTTACCTGCATTCACATACACCAGATCACCTTTCTTAATATGTAATTTCTTATTCATATCCTTTATACCTTTATTTATAAAACCTCCGGTGCTAAAGATACAATCTTCATATAGTTGTCACGCAACTCTCTGGCAACCGGTCCAAAGATACGGGTACCGCGGACCTCACCCTGATTGTTCAACAACACACATGCATTGTCGTCAAAGCGGATATATGAACCATCCGGACGGCGTATTTCCTTCTTTGTGCGGACGATGACTGCTTTTGAAACAGATCCCTTTTTGGCATCGCCACCAGGGATTGCACTTTTAACGGCAACAACAATTTTATCACCAACTCCGGCATAGCGGCGACGGGTACCACCCAGAACACGGATACAAAGCACTTCCTTTGCCCCGCTGTTATCTGCCACCAATAATCTCGATTCTTGCTGTATCATGGCTTATTTAACTTTTTCTACAATTTCTACTAGTCTCCAGCGTTTGGTCTTACTCAAAGGACGAGTCTCCATGATGCGAACTGTATCTCCTTCGCTGCATTCGTTTTTCTCGTCATGAGCAACAAACTTAGTGGTTTTATTCACGAACTTGCCGTAAATAGGGTGTTTTACTTTTCTCTTTACTGCAACAACGATAGATTTTTCCATCTTATTGCTTACCACTACACCTACTCTTTCTTTACGAAGATTTCTTTCCATGACTTTATTTGTCCTTGTTTTCCCTTTGGCTCAATATTGTGAGCATCCTGGCTATATTTCTTCTTGATTTTTTTATCTGAGACAAATCATCTAATGGAGAAATTGCATGATTCATCTTTGTACGGATAAGGCTGGCCTTTTCTGCTTCAATGCGCTCTCTAAGGTCATTTACGGATAATTCTCTTACCTCTTTTGTTTTCATCTTATTTCTGCATTAAATTATTCAGTATAATCTCTACGAACTACAAATTTTGTAATTACAGGAAGTTTCTGCGCTCCAAGACGGAGTGCCTCTTTAGCAACCTCCAATGGAACTCCTTCTGCCTCAATTAGCATACGGCCCGGAGTAATAGGGCAAACGAAACCTTCCGGTGCTCCTTTTCCTTTACCCATACGAACCTCAGCAGGCTTCTTTGTAAATGGTTTATCAGGGAAAACGCGGATCCATATCTGACCCTCACGTTTCATGTATCTTACTACGGCCTGACGGGCAGCCTCGATTTGTTGACCTGTAAGCCAACAAGACTCAGTAGTCTTAATACCGAAGGACCCAAATGAAAGCTGATTGCCCCTTTGTGCAATTCCTTTCATGCGGCCTTTCTGCTGCCTTCTGAATTTGGTTTTTTTTGGTTGTAACATTGCTTTTTTACAGTTTAACGATAACAGTAAATATGTTTTTAATGCTTTGGTCTAACTTTTTTAAGAGTCATCTCTCTGTTTCTCAATCAAATACGCAATATGATTGCATTTCTGACGGGTTGCAAATATACCAAAAAAATCAAACGTGCAAAAATAACTGAAAAAAAATTACTCAGAATGAGCTCTTAAGAGTCTCAAAAGGTTCTCCCCCCAGAAAAATCTAAGCTCCCTTTTTGTATATCCTCTTTTAAGAAGTTCTATTGTCAGGTTTTTCATTTTTGCGGCTGTCTCCATTCCCACAACTCCTCCGCCTCCGTCAAAGTCGGTGCCGATACCGACATGTTTAATTCCAACCAGGGATTTTACATAATCAATATGGTCTGCAATATCTTTTACGGTGACCTCGCTTTTAGGTTTATCCGAGAGGAAATATCGCCCCGTTGCCACCTGTATCAACCCTCCGCGAGCAGCAATAGCCCTTATTTCATCATCCTTAAGGTTTCTTTTATGATTCTTTATGGAATAGACACCGGAATGACTTGCCATAACAGGGAGCTTACTTGTTTCCAGCACATCCTCAAGAGTCTGAGATGAGGCATGAGATACATCAATGATTATGCCCAGTCTGTTCATCTCTTCCACCACCTTATAGCCGAATAGAGACAACCCTCCGTGTTCAGCAACGGAATCCATGGATGCATCGCATATATCATTATTAAAATTATGGCAAAGTGTCACGGCTCTCACTCCATATCGGTAAAACCTTTCTACCTGAGATATATCCTTACCGAAAGGATAACCATTCTCAATAGCAAGTATGACAGATATCCTGCCGGCCCGCTTATTGCTTCTTATATCCTCAGCATCATATACTATCCTTGCCGTATTGTTTTTCTCCACATAACTTCTCAGCCTAAGCAACTGATCCGCAACGTAAAAGTTTGCCTCTTTACAGGAAGCCTCATCTCTTGGCCCCTGCCCGATATAAATTGCAAAAAAAGCAGCATCCAGACCTCCCTCCTGCATTTTCGAAAATGTAACCTGCCCTTTTGAAACGGTTCTTGCTGCATCAGGATTGTTAAAATTCAGAGCCGTATCATTATGAGTATCGATTGTTATAACCCTTTTATGGACTTTTTCTGCCTTTCTCACATAGCGGCCCTCTTCTCCTGATTGTGCCTGCAACTGCAGCGGAATAGCAGCAGACATAGCCACTATCAATAATTTTACAAATGCTCTGTACATAGATTGAATAATTAACTCCTTAATGTGAATGTGAACAAAAATAAGAATTTATTGTAATTTGGTCTAATTATTGAATAACCCCATATCAGAGTAAAAACAATATATGTCAGTGACTAAAGTAAGGATGATTGCTCTCTCCGTTATCATGAGCATGACTTTTGCCTCCGGTTATTCTCAAACAAAAGGATATCTTCTGGGATACAAAATCGAAGGAAGGGACACTGTGTATCAGATCAAGATAAGAGACTTCTACTTCTTTTCCAGACCTGACAACAGATTGAAAAACAGGGATTGGAAAGAGTACTACAGGTTGATTTATAATTTCAAGAAGACATATCCGTATGCTCTTATTGCAAAGGTAAAAATTCTGGAGGCTGACAGTATTATAGCCACTTCCGACTTTAATTCAAGAGAGAGAGAGAGGTTTATCAAAGAGTTTGAGAACAATCTTTTCAAAGAGTTTGAGAAACCGCTGAGAAATATGACATACTCTCAGGGAAAGCTTCTGCTTCGCCTTATAGACCGCGAGGTCGGACAAAGCTCTTATTATATTATTAAGAATTACAGAGGTGGTATTACTGCTGTATTCTGGCAGGGGATTGCAAAACTTTTCGGAAGCGACCTTAAACAGCCTTACGACAAATATGGCAAGGACAAAGCCACTGAAGAACTGGTCAGGATGTATAACAACGGATCCTTTGATTACCTTTACTATTCACTCTTCAACTAATAACTTATCACTCCCCACTTTTCACTCTTCACTTTTCACTCTTCACTCTTCACTCCCCGACCCCCATCTCATCTCATCTTTCTGTGAGTCATAACACAGATATTCGCATCCGTATATCCACGCACCTAATATATAAAAACCAGCTCCTGATGGAGTCATGTTGTTACCAGGCGTATGGAGATGCCCGAAGATAAAATAATCTACCTTCTCCGTCATCTCGAAATCGGAGGCATATTTATAAAGTGGCTCTTTAACCCCTTTAAATTCTAACAGAGAGTAATTTGAAAGTTTGCGGGTTGTGGACCATTTAAACGCAATTGGAAAAATCCATCTGGGATGGACTCCTGCAAGCATTTTCTGAAGAAACGGAGATCTGAAAAGCCTCTTGAGCATCAGATGTGCCTTTTCAGCCCCGGTCAGTTCATCTCCGTGTGCGAGGCAGAACTTCCTGTTACCGATAACAACAACTGAAGGTTCGCCAAGAATTTTCACACCGGTCTCCTCTTCAAGATATCCAAAAGTCCACATATCATGATTGCCTCTGAAAAAATAGACATCAACACCATTGTCAGTCAGTTGAGATATAGCCCCCAGCACTCTCGTAAACCCCTTTGGAACAACATACTTATACTCAAACCAGTAATCAAATATATCACCAAGAAGGTATAAGGATTTTATTTCAGCCGGAAGCCCTCTGAGAAATCTCACAAATCTCTCCTCTCTCTTGTCCGCATCATAAGCCCTTAAGCCCAGATGCACATCCGAGACGAAATAGTGTAGATATCTTTCAGGCGATGACATATCAGATAATCTGAGAATAAATTACACAACCGGCACCTAATAATGCGCAGTAAACGGCAAATCCGAGCAACTTCGACCTCTTTACGAGTGCAATCATCACCCTGCAAGCGAGAAGACCGGACACGAAAGCCGAAATAAATCCAAGCACCAGACTAAGTGGATCCAATCCACTCTGAGATGTTGCAAAGCCTCCCGAAACAAGGTCCAGGAAAGCTTCTCCAAGGATAGGTACAAGAACCATCAGGAATGAGAATTTGGCAATCTGATCCTTTTTCACACCCAGAATCATACCTGTAGCTATAGTAGATCCGGAACGGGACAGCCCTGGCAGTACCGCGACAGCCTGAGCCACTCCTATAATGAATGCGCTCATATATGACAGTTCCCGCTCTTTTGGTTTTGCATAATTAGAGACAGAAAGCAGCACTGCAGTAGCTATCAGTGATATGCCCACGACCATCAGTCCGGAACCGAAAATCGCTTCAATCTTATCTTTAAACAGTAGTCCTACCAGCATCACTGGTATCATTGAAACCACAATTTTAAATATATAGTCTGTTTCAGAATTCATCCGGAATTTGAAAATACCAGATATGAGCCGTATTATCTCCTTTCGGAAAACCACGAGTGTACTGAGAACTGTCGCCGCATGTACAACTATTTCGAAACTCAGGTCGGGGGTAGTTACTCCAAGAACCTCTTTTCCTATTGTAAGGTGGCCACTGCTGCTTACAGGTAAAAACTCGGTCAACCCCTGCACCAATCCCAGCAAAATAGAATCTAATGCCGTCATTTTTCCTTTGGAGTATACATAATTGCATAAATCTCCACAGCCACGCCCGCAAGTATTAAAAGCGGCGAGAGCACAATTCTTCTGAAACTGAACATCTCCTCTCCGGTAAATACGGACGGATCGGTCGTACCTCCCCCGGTCATAAGAGCATAACCTATCAGCATCAACATAACTCCGGCAATCACGAAGATTATGTTCTTATATGGAATTGCAAACTTTCCTTGTTCCTCTTTGGTAATTTTTTCCATAACTATATTTAATAATATATCTCATCGGCAGAAACCGAGAGAAGTTTGTTTACTACAATCCAGGTACTTATCATACAAATTATGACCCCGGCAAGAATCACGCCAATCAGAACCGCAGCAATCAGCTTCATGTCAAAAATCACAAAAAGCTGATTGATATCTTTTTTTACAACATACAATACAATAATCAGCAATACCGAGGATATGACCCCGGCAATAATACCCTGATAAATACCTTGCCTTAGGAATGGTTTTCTGATAAAAGACCTCTTTGCACCGACAAGTTTCATGGTTTGGATGGTAAATCTCTTGGAATAAACATTCAGTCTCACAGTATTGTTAATAAGCACAAATGATATAAACAAAAGCAGGACCAACACAACGCTTAACACGACCCCGATCTTTTCAAGATTTTGGTTTATAACGTTTACCAAAGACTCCTGATAAGCCACCTCCCTTACGTCCTTCATCCCGGAAAGCCTTGCAGAGATATTTTTCAGACTGTCTGAATCAAGATACACCGCATTAAGATAGAGATCAACAGACAGAGGTATAGGATTCACATTAAAAACCTCCAGGAAATCATCTCCCAGCATCTGCTTCATCTCTTCGGCCCCCCTCTCCTGAGATATGAATTCAGCCCTCTTAACAAAACGCTCTTTCTCAATACTCTTCAGGAATGATTGTGCTTCAGAATCTGGTGTACCCTTATCAAATATTACAGAAACCCTTATATTCTCTTTAAAATAGTTGGACACAGCACTGGCATTGACAGCCAGCACCCCGAGAATACCTACGATCAACAAGACAAGCGAAATGCTTATTATTGAGGAAAGATACGAGTGCAGCAGTCTCCTGAATATTATCCCTTTTTCCTTTTTCTTCATAGCTTTTAACAACTTCCAAAGATATATATTTCCTCCAAATTAAATAAATTTATTACCTTTGTAATCAAATCGCCTTTAAAAACAAGCAAGTAAAATGAGTGAACCAACAAGAGTGCTTTATGTGAGTTCTGAGATATTCCCTTACATGAAAGAGTCCAAAATCTCCGTTGTTGGTAGATACTTGCCGCAGGGAGTGCAGGAAAAAGGTTTTGAGATACGTTCATTCATGCCAAAATACGGCATAATCAACGAGAGAAGGAACCAGCTCCATGAAGTAATCCGCCTCTCCGGCATGAATATCATAATCAATGACATCGACAGACCACTTATTATTAAGGTTTCTTCCATACCATCAGCACGCATGCAGGTGTACTTCATTGACAATGAAGATTATTTTTACAGGAAATTCATCTACCAGAACGATAAGGGAGAGTATTTCCAGGACAATGATGAAAGAGCCCTGTTCTTTGCAAAAGGCGTTCTTGAAACAGTCAAGAAACTCAGATGGCAACCTGATATAATACACTGCCAGGGATGGATATCTCATCTGATTCCCATCTTACTCAGAAAATGCTATCACGAAGATCCTATTTTCACAAACAGCAAAGTAATCGTTTCTTTGTACAATGAGGCGACAGACCTCGAATTCAACGAAAAAACACGTTCAAAAATTTTGTCTCCCGGTATAAAAAATAAGGATCTTGAAATGCTCAATCCTGCCAATGGCATAAATCTTGCTAAACTTGCCATACAGTATGCCAATGGTGTTATTATGGGAAGTGAAAGCTTGCCGGAACCGGTGACTGAAATGATAAAGAGCAGTTCCATCCCACTCTTGCCTTATATGGAGGTATCACAACAGGACACGACATACATACAGGAGTACGTTCAATTTTATGATCAAATTTTAGGGAAAAATGTCAAATAGGATTCATTTCCGATCTGTTGCGGCACTATTAGTTTCTTCAGCAATCACAATTTCATGTATTAATGTCGACAAGACTGTCGGAGATAATTTAATTCCTACGGATCACGAGTTGACCGTAAGTACAGCCTCAGTCAACATACCCATACAGATGAAGATGACAGACTCACTGCAGTCTATCTTCCCTGATTATCTCGTAACCGGTGCTTATAATGATCCGGATTTTGGACGGACAATCAGCAATGCCGCTTTTCAGGTTATCCCATACGTTACGGAAAATGATTTCGGAGACAACCCGCAACCTGTTTACCTAAGAATGGAGATAGGGGTTGACAAGACTCTCTGCCTTATAGATGGAGAGGAGAGCATTCCTCAGAATATATACCTTTACGCACTTAATAAGGATATAGACTCAACAACCCTGTACAGTAACTCATTGTCAAGTAATGACTATAGTGCCACGCCACTTAATATAGGCACGGCTATCTATACAGGAGGCGACTCTATAAATATAGAAATGAATCTTGACTATGCTAGGCAACTGCTCTCTGCTTCAAAAGACGAAAGAGACTCTGTAAGTATATTTGTCAAGAGGTTTAAGGGCTTCTTCCTATCTACGGATCCTGTCCCAAGCGGGATTACCGGTGGCCGTTTCAACATGATAGATCCTTCATCAGTATATATGACAATGAAATACAGACATGTGTCTGCTGCCGATGATATTGACAAGGATAGTATTCTTATGTACCACATATCAACTTCCAAATGTTTCTACACAAACATTTTCTCACACGGTTCCAAAGCTCTTGAGACTTCTGCTCCTCAGGAAAAGATTTTACTTGAAGGTATGGGTGGCATTAAGCCATACATTAACTTCAAAGACGTTCGTGCGGAGTTTCTTACCTGGGCTCAAAATAAGAACATTGATTTAAATAAGGTACTTATCGCAAAAGCAGAGCTGATACTGCCATACGAATTCCCTAACGACTATACTGTCATGGATCAGTTTCCAGCATCTGTATACCTTGCTTACAGATATTATTCTGAGGATTATGAATCTAAGATGTACTACCCTATAAATGACATCTATTCTGTTGGCGCAGGCATAGTTAACAGATCACTTTTCCATTTCTCTCTGGACATAAGCACTTTCCTTCAGCATGTTCTTAACAATACTCTTGATGAAGAGAAGTGGTACACATGGATTACTCCTATAACACAGGTATCTAACTCCTACACAGGAAGTGTTACATATTATGTTGACAATCAAATATACAGCAAGGCAACAATCAACGGCGCCTCCGGCACAAGAAAACCAAAGATTAATATAACTTATTCTGTTCTCCCGTAAAAGAGTCAGCTTCATATTGACATAAAAAAAGAGGGTCTGAAAATCAGCACCCTCTTTTCTATTTTTTGTTCGTAAATTTACTTGATTTTTCTGAATATGATTGAGGAGTTATGTCCTCCGAATCCAAAGGTATTATTCAGTGCAGCATTTACTTCACGCTTCTGGGCGTGGTTTAGGGTTAGGTTTAGCTTGTAATCGATCTCCGGATCCTCTTCCTCAAAGTTGATAGTAGGCGGAACGATACTGTCATTAATTGCGTGGATACATGCCAAGGCCTCGATTGCGCCTGTTGCTCCGAGAAGGTGACCATGCATTGATTTTGTCGAACTGATGTTCAATTTGTATGCATGTTCGCCGAATACAGCCTTAACAGCCTTTAACTCAGCAATATCTCCCAATGGAGTTGATGTGCCGTGTACATTGATGTAATCAACGTCTTCAGGCTTCATACCGGCATCCTCAAGAGCCAGCTTCATCACCTGAATCGCCCCAAAGCCTTCCGGATGAGGAGCGGTAATATGGTAAGCATCAGCTGTCATAGCTGCGCCCGACACTTCACAGTAGATTTTGGCACCTCTGGCTTTTGCATGCTCATACTCTTCAAAAATCAGAACGCCCGAGCCTTCTCCCATAACAAAACCATCACGGTTTTTGTCAAAAGGTCTTGAAGCATGCTGAGGATCGTCATTTCTTGTAGATAGAGCCTGGGCTGAATTAAATCCGCCTATGCTTGGAATAGAGATTCCTGCTTCAGATCCTCCGGTAACAATAATATCGGCTTTGCCGAGTTTTATGTATGAGAGGGCGTCTGCCATGGCATGTGTAGAAGATGCGCACGCAGATACTGTGGCATAGTTAGGCCCCCTGAAGTTATACTTCATTGATATAAGGCCCGGCGCTATGTCGGGAATCATTTTTGGAATGATAAAGGGGCTAAATCGAGGCACCTTTCCGCCTTCGACATAGCC
Source organism: Bacteroidales bacterium (assembly GCA_023227835.1). GTDB lineage: Bacteria > Bacteroidota > Bacteroidia > Bacteroidales > UBA932 > Bact-08. Next base: position 24,349 of record JALOCI010000008.1, on the reverse strand, counting down.
CTCTACCTCACTGTACAGGGTGTTAATACCACCTATACCTGAGCCGAGTATCACTCCTATCCTGTCCGGATCGATTTTCTCCGAGTCAATATTGCTGTCTTTCACCGCCTGGTCAGCAGCTATGAGGGCAAATTGAGAATAGAGGTCGAGCTTACGCTCTTCTTTACGGTCAATACCATATTTACTCGGTTCGAAATTTTTGATTTCACAAGCAAATTTTGTTTTGAACAGAGTAGTGTCAAAACGGGTAATAGGACCACACCCGTTGACACCTTCGTCCAGATTCCTGAAATAATCCTGGACATTGTCTCCCAGTGGATTAATTGTTCCTATACCGGTAACTACAACTCGTTTTAATTCCATGTGCTTGTTTGGAAATTTATTTTGCGTTCTTTTCAATGTAAGAGATAGCATCTCCTACAGTCGAGATTTTCTCAGCTGCTTCGTCAGGAATTGTAATACCGAAAGCCTTTTCGAATTCCATGATAAGTTCTACTGTATCGAGTGAGTCAGCACCTAAATCATTAGTAAAACTTGCAGTTGGTGTTACCTCTGATTCCTCAACGCCCAACTTGTCAACGATGATGGCTTTAACCTTTGCATTAATGTCTGCCATAATTAAAAAAATTAGTTAATAATAATTGTATTTATTTTCAAAACCAGGTTGCAAAGAAAAACAAAAAAAATGTAAAAAAGAAATTTCTGCCGAGTGAAGTTATATATTCCTAATTATCTTTCATATACAAACTTCGGTATAATTATAAACAGGTTTCGTAATTAAGTTTTTTTACTATCTTTGCGCTTTAATATGCTAATAATGAGTTGTATAAAAATTGCCATTTTCGCCTCAGGGTCAGGCACAAATGCAGAAAACATCATAAAATATTTCGGCGATAAATCCCTGTGCGAAGTCAGCTTGGTTCTTTGCAACAAAAAAGATGCCTATGTGCTGGAAAGAGCGAGACAACTCAATATCCCTTCAGTTGTATTCAACAAAAAACAACTAGAGGATGGCACATACATTGACGACTTGCTATCTGAAAAAAGTATAGAATTTATAATCCTTGCCGGATTTCTACTGAAGATTCCTGAAAGGCTGCTTAACAAATATCACAAACGGATTATTAATATTCATCCTGCATTATTACCAAAATACGGAGGTAAAGGAATGCATGGTATGCATGTGCATGAGGCTGTAATAGCAGCAGGAGAAAAGGAATCCGGTATAACAGTACACATAATCGATGCAGATTACGACAAGGGCGAAACTCTTTTCCAGGCAAAGTGCACTATCGGCAAGGAGGATACTCCGGAGGATCTTGCATCTAAGATACACGAGCTGGAACAGAGATATTTCCCGGAGTCTATAGAGAATTACATCCTGAAAACCAAATAATCCAGGATATCCAGAGAGGGTGACAGGATTTCATCAGAAAACCGGTAGTCAGGCTTGTGGATGTCCGGTGCTTCTTTTCCATTTCCTATATCAAAATATGATGCCTGTGCCCCTGTTGTAAAGTGGCAGAAATCATCTGATCCACGCCCCGGCTCGTCTGTATAAATAATCTCATGACCGGTGGACTCCGCCGCTTTAACTACCATACTATTGGCCACATCAGTGTTTACAGTGGCCGGGAATCTGTCATGATAGCTTACGCAGAGATTAAGCTTGTCCCTTTTTGCAAAACCGGTGGCCAATCCCTCTACTGTTGAACAGAGCTTCTCAAGACCGGCATCTTTGAATCCTCTCAGTGTGAGCCTCAGAACACCATCCCCCGGGGTCACTCCGTAATTTGCCTCTCCTATCTCAACATTAACTACTGTTGAAAGCACGAATCCGTCAAAAATCCCTGTGGAATTGTTTAACCTTTTAAGTTCTGATATTACAGAAAAAATAGCATCCGTAGGAGAGTGAGCCTGTTCGGGATATGCCGCATGTGATGCCTCTCCTGCAAACCGGAGCTCCATGCCCACAGAGGCTGCCGCATACGTACCACGATGTATGATAACCTTGTTGAGCTCATAGTTCGGATTGTTGTGAAGAGCAAAAACATAATCGAATTTGAGATTCATCCCTTTCATGTCTTTAATCATCAATGCAGCCCCTTCTCCTACCTCCTCTGCCGGTTGGAACAACAGATAGATAGTTCCTGCAAAATCTCGGTTTTCACGCAATCTTTGTGCGAGTCCAAGTATGATTGCCATGTGACCGTCATGCCCACACAAGTGTTTGAATCCGCTCTCCGTTTTAATGGCATCCAATTCACATCGGAACATCTTTGACGGCCCAGGATGGTTGCCCTTGTACTCTGCAATTATACCATAACCTCCTACATTTTTAAACAATCTGTCCGGATCTGTTTTTGACAGGTATTCCAGAACTGCCTCTGCTGTCTTCTCCTCCTTGTGAGAGTATTCAGGTATTGCATGCAGTCTCTCCCTTATTAATATCAGATTATCCTGAGATTTCATTTCTATATTCATGGTTATCATGGTCATAAACAGCAACGCTTTCAATAGTCGTGTGTCTTTCATCACTAGTTGTTTTCTCAAATTTATGTAAAAATTTTAGCATGTGCTCTTATTATCCCAATTTTGCACGTCGCAAAAATTAAAACCATTAAAAATGTACAAAACAAGAAAAAATTGCACCCCCATCTGTTTCAAAAGATGGAAACGCGCACCCTGGGCTGCTTTTGCATCCATGGGAAAGCTGATAAAGATAGGAGTACTGTCTGTATCATGCTCAATTCTGGTCATGAGAAGCCAGCCTCTGCTCGCTCAGAGCAGCACCAAAAGTGACAATGACACCATCCGGGCTCTTGAAGAGCTTGTAATTAACACAGAACGACCCACGCCATTCCAGCCTCTGGTCAGAATCGCATCGGTTATCCAGAGGAGCGAAATAGAACAGGCCGCTGTAAAAAACCTTCCCGATCTTTTGCGACACTTCTCCGGGATTGACCTTCGCAGCCGTGGCAGCGAAGGTGTACAGGCAGACCTGAACATTCTCGGCGGGACATTTGATCAATCAATGGTTATGATCAATGGAATAAACTACACAGACCCTCAAACCGGGCACTACTCTCTTGATATTCCGATCGAGCTTTCACAGATAGAGCGCATTGAGGTGTTACAAGGGCCGGGTGCAATAAATATAATCACCCGAAACCCTTCTAAAAGTGAAATCAGTGCAAGTCTTTCAGGCGGTAGTTATGGATATGTAAATGGAACCGGCAATATCGGATTTTCCGGAGGAGCTCTTTCCGGACAGATTGGAGGTGGGTACAATCAGTCTGACGGTTATTCCGAAAATACCGATTTTAAAATTTCAAACCTGTTTTCAAATATTGTTTTCAATATCCATAATGGTCACTCTCTGACTTTCACAGGAGGATATCAGCATAAGGAGTATGGGGCGAACAGTTTCTACTCCGTGGCATATCCGGAACAATTTGAGGAGATACGGACATTTCTCTCTTCCGTACAATACCTATATGAAAGCAAACATTGGCAAATACGAAGCTCTATATATCAACGCAGGCATTACGACAGGTTTGAGCTATTCCGCTATGATGCAGCATCATGGTATACCGGGCACAATTACCATCAAAACGACATCTACGGACTTTCCGCTGAAGCAGCCAGGAGATGGAGCACTAATAGCACGACGATGATAGGTGCCGGCTACAGGACAGAGCATATATACAGCACCGTCCTCGGAGATCCGCTGAAAAGCGGAAAACGGGTCCCGTTTGAAGATAACAAAGAGTACACTCGCTCAAAACAACGGGATTTACCGACACTTTATATTAAACAAACTGAAGTTATTGGAAGGTGGCGTCTGAATGCTGGTATTACACTGGAAAAATCGGGCAATCTGACACACCTTTGCTACGGAATTTCAGGTTCCTACAACATTTCTCCTTATCTGGAGGCAAATGCCTGGATCAACAACTCTTTCAGAAATCCGACTTTTACGGACCTGTATTACAAGAGTCCTACTCAGACTGGAAATATGAATCTTAATCCGGAAGAGATGATAACAGGCCGTATAGGCATTAAATACACGAAATACAACTTCTCTTCTTCTCTGTACACATTCTACAGACGGGGGATAAGGATGATAGACTGGACCCGGGAGAGCGGATCAGACCAGTGGAGTGCGAGCAATATCACGAATGTCAATTCCACCGGAGCAGAGTACAATCTTAAATATATCATGAACTACGGGCCATTTAAAAGTATAAGCCTTATATACGCCTATCTTGATGTTAGTAAGAATAGCCCGGGGATGCATTCGCTCTATGCGACAGATTTTCTCAGACACAAGGCTGCACTCACCATTGACCACAACATTGCCGGGAATTTGGGAGCCAGTTGGGTTTTCAGCTACCAGAAGAGAGAGGGGACATATCTTGGCAAGGAGAACACCGAAGTTCCTTACAAAGGGTTCATGCTTGCGGATCTGAAGGTATTCTGGAACAGGGGGAAATATAATCTCTCCTTGGATATAACCAATCTTTTTGACGAGGATTATCTCTATATAGGAAATCTGCCCCAACCCGGCAGATGGATAAAGTGCGGGGTTGAGGTCAGACTCTGATCAGACTACCTGAGTTGGAAAATGACAGGGAATATATAACGTACCTTGACATTCTTCCCTCTCTGGGAACCGGGAGTCCACTTCGGAGACATTGCGACAACCCTTAGTGCCTCCTGATCCAACGAAGGTGCAGCACCTCTGACAACCTTTACATTGCCCACATTTCCCTCCTCGTCTATAGTGAACTGGAGGATTACTCTACCCTGCACCTTGCCTTTAACAGCATCTGCAGGGTATTTTAACTGTTCGAAGACCCACTTTGTAAAAACGTTTTCGTCTCCGCCCTGGAATGTCGGCTTAACCTCAACTACCTGAAAAGGAACCACCTCATCCGGTCCGTACACTTTTACATCTCCTCTTGTAATAGGAACCATCTCATCCTCCTGAGTGTTTATGATAATGTCAGTTTTCGTAGTGGTTGGTGAAACCTCTTCTACAACTACCTTTTTTGTAACTGTTGTAGTTGTGGTTGTGGTCTTTACTTTCTTTTGTACAGGTTTATTCTGTGTTGTTGTTACATTCGACGGCGCTGCTTTAGCAGTAGAAGCAGGCGTTGTCGAGACCTTCTTCTCTTGTTGGTCAAATACACCCGCTACCAGCTTGTCCGGCACTGCTGCCTTAACCTCTTCCAAGGTCACGCATGAAATACCGATGAAGAGAGCGAGCGCAGACAATGACAGAAGAACAACTCCGGCCATTGATGTTTTCTTTTTAATCAAGATGCTCATTTTTCTAAGTCTTTTAATTGTTAATGAATTATTTAACCTATTAGCTAATAAGGGTGAAATTCCAAATTGAATTGAGAGTATAAACCTCTGATAACTATCCACATCATAACCTCTTTCTATGACATCCTCATCTGCCTGGAACTCATGGACTGATGCCAAAGCCTTTCCGGAGAGGAATATGAAAGGGTTGAACCATTGAAAAATCTTCAAGATTGATACGAACAGCAAATCCCCGCTATGTCTTCTTGATATGTGCGCACTTTCGTGGCATAACAACATTTGAGTCTCTGTTGTATCATCAAGAAGCTTTTTATTTAAGAAAATGGTCTTTAAAAATGAGAAGGGTGACTTCACATTGTTGTTAAAAACAATACGGACTCCATCAATGCTTCTTTTCTCCCCTGTAAGGTACATTGCCGCAAGGAGCGATATCTGAAACAGGAGATATATGGCATACAACACCGCCGCTACATAGAAGATTTTTTCCAGATAGATTCCGGTATCTGCACTTTGAATATTACCCGCACTCTCAGCCACACCTCCGGACCCGTCTGGTCTTATAATAATTTCAGGTAGTCTGATCTCAGGGATACTCCCTTTAAACACCGGTATTGCTATCAAAGGGAATAGAGTCGTAAACAGTGTCGACAAAAGGAGGTAAATTCTCTGAACGCCATAGCTGCACTTCCTTTCTGCAACGGTTTTGTACAATAGCCAGAAGAGGGCTCCGCACAAAAGCGATTTTACTATATATAAAATAAGCTGTGTCATGATTTGTTCTTCTTAAGGATATTCAAAATCTCCTCAGCCTCCTTCAGTGATATCTCCTCTTTTTTTGAGAGAAATGAAACCATGTTTGAGACTGAACCGGAAAAAAATGATGAGAGCATGTTTCCCACATAGCCGTTAAGATATGTCTCTCTCTCCACCAAAGGATAATATTGGTGAGACTTTCCGTATGAATCATGCGCCACGAAACCTTTCTTCTCAAGAATACGGATTATTGTAGATACTGTATTATATGCAGGTTTGGGATCAGGAATGTCATCCATCAACTCATTGACAAAGGCTTTTCCTCTTCCCCATAACAGCTGCATAACCTGTAACTCAGCTTTTGTCAGCTCTTTCAACTCTTTTCCTTTTTTCATGTTTTATTATTTTTTAACAAATATAACTAATTTTTTAGTTATACAACTATTTTTTTAGTTTTTTAACTACTTTTTTCGTTACACCCGTTTTTTAATTATATTGGAATAAAAGCATAATTGATTTAATTTTACCAAATATTAAACCAAAAGCGATATTTTGTATCAAAACATTTAGCCGAATAATCAACTACTTAATTATATGAAAAGTAAAATCACTATTATGTTAGTTTCCACAGCTCTATTTGCAGGTTCCTGCAAAGAGTCGTCCGTCAACAAGGATGAGACACCTATCTCTAAAAGCACTATCAGTGTCACAGACGGCAAGTTTACTGCCGAAGTCATGCAAAACCTGGGGAGGTTAAGTGATCCGCAGGTCTCTCCGGACGGGACAAAAATCCTATATGGTGTATCCTATACCAGTATAGAGCAGAATAAAAGCAATCGTGAGCTTTTTGTTATGAATGCCGACGGAAGTGATAACAAGCAAATTACCTCAACAGTCAAGAGTGAAAATAATGCAAGGTGGATAAACGGAGGAAAACAGATTGCATATCTGTACGGAGGCCAGCTTTATGTTATGGAGAGCGACGGCTCCTCTGCAAACAAGATAAGCGATGTAGAAAGGGGAATATCTGAGTTTTCAGTAAGCCCTAAAGGTGACAAGATCCTCTATATAAGCACTGTGAAATCCATCGAAAAGCCTGTTGATAAATACCCGGATCTTGACAAGGCAACCGGAAGGATTATCAAAGATCTGATGTACCGCCATTGGGACACTTTTGTCGAGGAGATTCCCCACCCGTTTGTTGCCGATTTCAACGGAAAGGAGTTAAGCAATATTACAGATATTCTTGAAGGTGAACCTTATGAGTGTCCTACATTGCCATTGAGCGGGATTGAGCAACTCAGCTGGAGCCCTGATGGAGAGAACATCACCTATGCATGCCGTAAAGTTGTAGGTGTAGAATATGCCTTTTCTACCAATACAGATATATATATGTACAACTTAGCCTCAAAAAAGACACAGAATCTGACCGAGGGAATGATGGGTTATGACACTGACCCTCTCTACTCGCCTGACGGAAAATCCATTGCCTGGATAAGTATGGAGAGAAACGGCTACGAGGCTGATAAAAAGAGGCTTTTTGTAATGGATCTCGCCTCCGGCACAAAAACCGAACTGACCACAGATTATTTATATAATGTAGAGACCATCACATGGGCACCGGATTGCTCGGCCCTCTATTTCACCTCTTGTGTCAAAGCACTGACAGGTGTATACAAAGTGTCCATCAGCGACAAGGCCATAACCCAACTCACCAAAGGACAATATGACTTTGACGGGGTTCAGGTTTCCGGGGACAAGCTCTATACTACATACAAGAGCATGTCAATGCCGAATGAGATTGTTGCCATAAACTCTGCTGACGGCTCTTATACACAGATAACAAACGAGAACAAAGCAATCCTCGATCAGGTAAAGATGGGAAGGATTGAGGAGAGATGGATTAAGACTGTTGATAATAAAGATATGCATATGTGGGTTGTATATCCTCCTGATTTCGATTCATCGAAGATATACCCTACCCTGCTCTTCTGCACTGGCGGCCCTCAGGGAACACTTAGCCAAAGCTGGTCGTACAGGTGGAATTTCCAGCTGATGGCCGCTCAAGGCTATATAGTAATCCTTCCTAACCGAAGAGGAACAACAGCTTTCGGACAGGAGTGGTGCGAACAGATTTCCGGAGACTATCCGGGTCTGAATATGCAGGACTATCTCTCTTCTGTAAAGGAGATGAAAAAGGAGAAATTTGTCGGAAAAGTCGGAGCCTGCGGCGCAAGCTACGGAGGATATTCTGTTTACTACCTTGCCGGAATTCACAAAGGGCTCTTTTCAGCCTTCTCTGCTCATGCGGGAATTTTCAACCAGGAGCAGATGTATATGATGACCGAAGAGCTTTGGTTCCCTAAATTTGACAACGGTGGAGCACCATGGGATGACAATCCTGTTGCAAAAAGGCACTACTCACTCTCCCCTCACAAGCTAATCAAGAACTGGAACACCCCTATTCTCGTAACCCACGGAGAGATGGACTACAGAGTTCCTGTTGAACAAGGCATGGCTGCATTCAATGCTGCAAAGATGATGGGTGTTCCTGCCGAAATGTTACTTTTCCCGGACGAGAATCATTGGATACTAAAACCACAGAACAACCTTCTATGGAACAGGATCTTCTTCGAGTGGTTTGACAAATGGCTTAAGAATTAGTTAGAACCAGTTTATATTAACCCAAACAATAAAAAATAATTTCAATGAAATCCAGACTCCTGACAGTTGTCTTCATGGCAGTAACTATCTGCTCATTCGGACAAAAGAAGCCGTTGGACCACTCTGTATATGACGGATGGAAAAGCATCGGCGGATTTACCCTGACAAAAGATGCAGGATACTCACTATTTTACATAAACCCACAGGAGGGTGATGCCGAAATGGTGTCACTCAATATTGCCACCGGTCAGATGGATACAATTCATCGCGGCAGCTCATATAAAGTCACTGAGAATGGCAAATATGCCGTGATGACTATAAAGGCTAAGTTTGAAGAGACTAAGGCAGCAAAAAAGAAGAAGGTAAAACCTGACCAGATGCCGAAGGATACCTTAGGTATTTATGACATCCATGCCAAAAATCTTAAAAAGTATCCATACCTGAAGGAATTTAAGGTCGCTCGTTACCCGAAAGATTTTGTGGCATTTCAGACTACACCTCCGGCAGACACAGCAAAAGGGAAGAAGCCGGCGAAGAAAGAGAAGGAAGAGGGCAGCGACCTGATGGTGTACCAATTCTCGACAGGGTGTATTGACACAATAAAATATGTGACCGATTATGACTTCTCAAAAGGAGGAGACACTCTTTTTGTTGTAAGGGTTCCCAACTCTAAAGATTCTCTCTATAAAGACTGCGCCGGATTGTATATGTATAACCCTTCAAAGAGGGTTTTCACCACTATTTACAACACATACAAAAAGCAGACAGTGAAGTTGCCTACTGTATGTAAAGACAACAGCACTCTTGCTTTCTATGCTAAGCTCGACACAGCTAAAGCCAATCAGAAGGATGTTTCTGTTCTGGTTTATCGCAAAGATTTTGAAAAGGCAAAGGTGGTTGTCGACAACAAGATGCAATGGCTTCCGGAGAATTACAATGTCACAGAGTTCCGCTCACTTCAAATGGACTCTTTAGGTAAAAGGCTTTTCTTCGGTATAGCAAAAAAGCAGAGAGAGAAAGATACGACCAAGCTGGATTCCGAAATTGCAAAACTTGATATATGGCACTATCAGGAACCAGAGCTTCAGACAGTGCAATTAAAAAACCTGCCCCAGGATCTGAAAAGGTCGTATGTTTGCAAAATTGAACTGGAAGGAGAATCTGCTTTTGCACAACTTGCCAGGGAGGGATACCCGATTGTAAATGTACCTGAAGAGTGGTCAGGCAATTGGGGATACTCCGTATCCGACAAGAACTATGAACTCGAGTCACAGTGGTCGGCAAACCCTCACCGTGATCTGTGGATAGTATCTGTCAAAGACGGAAAGAGCAGAATGTTGCTGAAAGATGCCTACATACAATATGTCTCTGCCTCTCCTGAAGGCAAATATCTGACATGGTTCAACCTTACAGACCGCAACTGGTATTCTTATGATGTAAAAGAAGACAAGATAAGAAACATCTCGTCCGATATAAAGACATCTCTTACAGACGAGCTTCATGACACACCTGAAATGGCTCCCGGATATGGTTCCTGCGGTTGGATGGCCGATGATGCCGCATTCTTCATTAAGGACAGGTATGATGTTTGGCAACTTGATCCTAAAGCAGCCAAACCGGCGCTTAACCTTACCGATGGCATAGGCAGGGCGGAAAAGAAGAGCTTTGACATGGTAGATCTCAGCGAAATGTTGCTGCCTCCGGGAACTCCGGGAGTCAAGAATGACCCTGTAAAACCCGGTTCAACTGTTTATTTCTCAGTTTTCGATGAAATTACAAAGGACAACGGCTATTATTACAAAGAGCTGAAAAAGAAAAAGCCGGTGATGACCAAGTGGGTACTTGAACCGAATATGTTCCTGTATCTGACCAAAGCCAAGAAAGGGCCCCTTCTCACATATGTAAAACAGAACTTCAAAGAGTCTCCGAATCTCTGGATTACCAAGGACAACTTCAAGACTCAGACCAAGATCACTGATATAAATCCTCAACAGAAGGATTACAACTGGGGCACAGTAGAGTTGATCAAATGGAAATCAAAAACAGGTCTGGACCTTGAGGGCCTTCTTTACAAACCTGAAGATTTTGACCCTGCCAGAAAGTACCCGATGATTGTATATTTCTATGAGAGAAATTCTCAGTATCTGAACTACTACAGAGCTCCTGCACCAAGTCGTTCGACCATCAATGTCGCTTACTTTGTAAGTAACGGATATCTGGTATTTATACCGGACATTGCATATCAAATAGGTCATCCTGGCAAGAGTGCTCTTGATTGTATAGTACCGGGCGTTGAGAAGATATGCGAGAACCCTTGGGCTGACAGAGATAATGTCGCAATCCAGGGACAGAGCTGGGGAGGATATCAGGTTGCCTATATGGTCACTCAGCCACAGGTGTTCAAGTGGAAAGCTGCAGGGGCCGGAGCTCCTGTTTCAAATATGACAAGTGCCTACGGTGGAATCAGATGGGGTACGGGAGTTGTACGCCAGTTTCAGTACGAGCACACCCAGAGCCGCATCGGAAAGACATTGTGGAATGGTCTTGATCTCTATATCGAGAACTCACCGATCTTCTTTGCTGACAAGATAGAGACACCTCTTTTGATTATGGCAAATGACGATGACGAGGCAGTTCCATGGACACAGGGAATCGAGTATTTCACAGCTCTCAAGAGGCTTGGCAAACCTGCCTGGATGCTTCAGTACAACAAGGAGAGCCACAACCTCTCTGGCCGTGTAAATGCAAAGGATCTCTCTGTAAGACTATCTCAGTTCTTTGATCACTACCTCAAGGGCGCACCTATGCCTGTATGGATGAGCAAGGGTGTTCCTGCAACCCTGAAGGGGATTGATTGGGGATTGGAGTTGGAGAAATAATTTGCTCTTCAAAATAAATAAAAGGGTGACTTTTGATTAGTCACCCTTTTTTGTTTTATGGCTGTTCAATCGGTGTTGCATTGAAGTCATGAGCCTTAAATACACTGATTTTTCTTAATTTGTTCTCGATAGCCGCTTTTTATATTGGAGATATACCTAATCAGGGAAGTCCATCCTCAGTCGCGTTGCTCCCTCCGGCTGAAAATATCCCTGATTAGGTATATCTCAATTAGCTTATAAGCGGCACATTGGCGCAGTTTGAGGTATGTCTCTCAATTGCAACTATATGCAATTCTACTTTTTGTTGAAGATCTTATAAACCTATTTTAGAGCTCCTCAAATTCAAGCACATACCTCAAACTGCGCCAAAGTCTCGTCAAAATAATTGGCAATTGCATACTATCTGCTTACCTTTAAGAAGTTTAGCATTCAGACCATGATTAACCCATTAGATTATTTATACCACAAAATATATGTTGCCTGGTCATATATATCAGGTGGAGGAAGACCAATTAATAACATGTCGGCAATAGCGGTTCTTTTGCTTTCTAATATTATTACTATTCGTTTATTAATTTTCAATACTTTGTCTGAATCATTTAATATAATTAGTCCAATATCAGTTGTGTTATTTTGTGCTATTTATTTTAATTTTAAAAAAGAAGACAAGATTCTTGAAAAGTATGAAAACGAATCACCAAAATCAAGAGTAATCGGGAGTATTGTAGTAATTTTATATGCAATTATATCCTTTGCTTCATTAATCTGTGTCGGATTGTATTATGCAAAACAATAATTATCCTCGATAGCCGCTTACAAATAAGTGGAAAAATACTGGATCAGGGCATTTCAGCCGGAGACGGGATTTAGGAGCGATTGAAGGCATAAAGCCGTAAAAGACCTTGGTTTTTAGTGATTTTATGAGTGTTTTTCCGAAAAAGGCGAGAATGTCTGACGACCAAAGGGAGGAGTTTCGCCGCCAGGAAAAACACGAAATCAAATCACGTTAAAAAAAACAGTGTCTTTAAGGCTTATGACTTCAAAGTGACTGAGGATGGACTGCCCGGCTCAGGTATATCTACGCAGTAAAAAGCGGCCACAAAGAAAAAAAACGAAGGTCTCTATACAGAAACCTTCGTTAATTATTATTGCACCAAGAGTTTTACTTGAGTCGTATCAGACTTTGTTCCAATTCTGATTTCAACTCAACAGGCAAAGATGAGTCCTTCGATATCGAAGTCATTGTATTAACAATCTCAGCTTTACGATAGCTCATATCAAACCATCCTAGAGCCTCGGCAAGGGTTGCCCTGATAAGCGGCTTCTCCTGAGGGTCTGAAATGACTTTCAACAAACCATCGACCTGACGATGTATGTTATTGTTCCTCAGGTTTCTTATAGAAGAAATCCTCGAGTCATCCGAAGCATTTTTGTCCATTATGACATTGAGGGATTTATCCTGCTTCTTATAATTCGCCCTAAACGCCTTAACGATTGACTCAGCATTTCTCTTTGCAAGATCGGTGTTGGCCTGCCTTTCAATCTCCGCTATGACTGTCTCAGGCTCCATCACCAAAAGAGAGTTCTGGGCAGCATACTGCACCCTCTGACTCTCATTTGAAAACAGCAAGGTGTTTACAAGAGATGCAATCAAAGCATTTTCCCCGGTATAACCGGCATATCTTGCGGCATTCCTGCGAATCAGCTCATACGGATCATCCAGCCCGATTTTGAGCGCCTCCACAATATTCTTATCACAAATCTCTATCAATCTCTTAAGCGCCTCCATCCTTACACTATAATAAGGGCTGCTCTTGAGAACCGAGAGAAGTCTGTCAGAGAAAGAGTCACCGTAAATCCGTGAGAGCTTTTTAAGGGCTATCGCGTTAAGGGCCGGAGAAGATGATTTAAGGTACTCCTCCCACACCTTTGGATCCTTCTGGTTGACTGCAAGGTTGTGATTAAGGCTGGTGCTGCCTTCTGTACGAAACATATAGGTAGGGTCACCTATCATATGCGACTCTATATACTGAAACTCTTTTTGCCAAAACCCGACACGAGCTCCCTCTCCAAGTATACCTAACAATTCAAGAGACCATTTGTCCTGAAGCACATTTACAGTATTCCCCTGAGCCACGATTGTAGCTCCGTTTCCGAAAACGTGGTATCCGGCAATATAACCCGGTCTGTGGAATGAACCGTTGTAGCAGGCATCAAAAATCGAGAGTTTAGGCTGCATCCGGATGTCAGCAAGATCCTCAAGATGGATATTGTAATTTGCATTGAAAGCCGAGTCCGAGACCCTTGTCTGATCCAGTATCTTCTGGTCAAAAAAGGAGTCTGTGATTCCCATCTCCTCCATTACACTCTGCTTGAAGTTCTCTCTCCTCTCTCCCTTGTATTTACGGTACATATTCCTAAGACTTACCGAAAGTGCCTGCATCGGGCCTATTTTATCCATGCTTACCCCGTCTGAGGTAAATTCCACCTCGTCGGTGTCACCTTTATATTCAAGAGTATTCGCTGCAGGAAACTCTCCGTTGATATACTGAGTGTCAAAATCTCCATGCTCATGGAATATAAACAGGTCTGTCCCCTTTTGCTGCATCTTCTCAAAGAGCCTGAACTTCATAAAAGGGTCCTGACGATAGTTGTAGAAACCATTACCTGTAGAGATTTTGAAAGCCTCTGGAGCAACCTCGCGCATGTAGAACTGCTCGTTCTGCCAGGCGGTGAGACAATCGGAATTGTAACCATGACCATTGAAAACGACAAACTTATCAAGCGGGTTGTTCTCTTTATGAGCCGCAACAACTTTCTTTAAATACCCGGAAAGAAGCTGATTTTTGTCGACTCCCATATCAGAAGGCGGCAACATACGGGCTGAGTAGAAATCACTCTCAACTACTTGCGGGGATGTCTCCTTTAATTTATAATAGAACATTCCCGGATACTTCTCATCCTTAGAAATGAATTCAAATTCAAGATCGAGATCGTCATAGAATCTGTCGGATGTTACAGAGGATTCAAACATCGGGAACTTCTCCTCATCCATCTTGAAAGCTGTTGTAGCATGCTGGAAGTTACGTACCCTCACTATCGGGACATTCCCGATAAAGACAGCTCCCTCAAGCACCGGCTTCTTATTGTAAATGGTACGAATTTCATTCCTGAGTACCATTGGATCGTTCCACTCTCCAACCAATATCATCGCACCAAGTCCCTCACTTTCGAGCTGTACCTTGTATGCAATAATATCTGTCTTCACAGCGGCAAAAGTCTCATTATCCACGACAATGAGGAATCTGCTCTCAAACCTGCCTTTTGCAGGAATAACCTTGCTCTTTGCAAAAGCATCTGTTCCAATAAAAATTATGATCAGAAGCAAGGCTGTTTTAAAAAATTTCATCTTCATCACTAAAATCTTTAACGCATGTATACTTCCAATCTATTTGCAGTCTTCAGCAACTCAGCCCCCAGGGCCGGGTCAAGGTTTTCTCCCGCAGCCACACTCCTGCAAGTGGAGATGATGTCTCCTTTTCTGTAAGAGAGTGTAAACCACCCGAGAGCCTCAGCAAGGCTTGTCCTTAATTCAACCGACTCACTGTTGTCGGCAAGTACCTTTAGATATTGGTCAACCAGCTGGTGATACGGGTTGTTTCTCAACATACTTACACCCATCAGGCGAGCCCTTGGTTTGAGTGTCTTGTCGGCAAGTTCAAGGCTGTACTCAGCCATTCTCTTCTTAGAAGCTATAACATCCTTGAATTTTGAAAGTGCTGCCTCTTTATCCATCAACCAGTCACTTTCGTTAATTTGCTTTACAACCTCGGCCTCCAGCTTGTCAATGTTCATTAAATCAAAACAGAATGTAGAGTTGAATTGAACCCTCTCGTCAAGGAAATCATTCACATATACAGATGCTATATATGGGATAAACATATCCTTTCCAATCCTCCCCATAGAAAATGTTGATTTCCTTCTGATAAACTCATAGGGGTCAGAAACAGACTGAACGAGCATCTTTTCGAAATTGCCGTCATTGTAGAACTGAAGCAGGTGATATGTCTGCAGCCTCAACATATAATATGGCGATGTCCTGTATGTATTCAAAAGAAGGTCTGACATCCCGGAATATTTCAGGTTGAAGAGCTTTTGCAATGCCACAGCTTTCAAATCCGGATGCTTTGCTTTGTTAAAGAAGTCAAGCCAGTATGCTGTATCATTTGACTTCATATCAGGTCTCCCCTTATAGGGTTCCTTCGACACATCAGGATGTGCAGCAAAATGGAAAGTCGGATCACCGATAATGTGTGACTCGAGAATGTTTGTGAGCTGAGCCCACTCCCCGACACTGTAACCCAAACCCATCAAACCAAGCATGTCACTTGCAGATTTATCCTGAAGGACATTGACAGAGTTGCCTATACCTATCACAGTCTTGCCTGCAGCAAATATATACTCCCCTGCAATAAAAGAGTCTTCACGGAAATCGCCATTATAACATGCGTCAAATATCACTACCCTCGGATTGGGTTTGATATTTGGAATATCTTTCAGTACAATACCCATACTGATTTCAGCCAACGAGTCCTTAATCATCTGCTCCTTGTCAAATGCTCCGTCAAACCATGTGGAATCTATATGGTAATAGTTCATCCAATTTTTCTTGTAAGCCTCTATATCCTTATTATCTCTCCTGAGCTTCCTCAGTTGCTCTCTGAACAGCGATTTTGCAGCTTCAGGATAGAGATCGGTGCCGTCAGCCTTTGGAATCCCTGTCATATATTGCCTTTCAGGCATACCGTGTTCGTGAAAAAGCATCAAATCCACATCTTCTCTCTGTAGCTCACCTGTGATAGTCTCTTTCATATATGGATACATATGAAAAAGAAGGAATTTTGAAGAGTTTTTATTTCCGAATGCCTGTGGAAATTGTTCTCTTAATGTTACTCCCTCCTCTTTCCACGCGGTAATACTGTTTGAAAACGAACCTTCACCGGTATATGAGACAAGGACATCCATTGCATTACCGGAAGCTCTTTCAACTATGAGCTTTCTGAAGTAATCCCTTATCTGCTGATAGCCCTCCTCTCCTTTTTTGGTGGGTTTTAACCTCCCTGTATATATGTCACAAGTGATTCTCTGTGGAGAATCCCAACGAAGAGTGTAATAGAAGAAAAGAGATTTTACTGAATCTCTGGCTATAAAGTCAAATTTCAGGTCAAAGTCATCATAAAAACGGTCAGAAGGAACAGAAGATTCAAACATTGAGAATCTTTTCTGATCCATCTTAAATGCCGATGCAAAATGCTGGGCATCCCTGATCATAGGCACAGGAATCTGACCGATGAAAATAGCTCCTTCCAGATTCTTGCCTTTATATAGCTCAAGAATTTTTTCCCTGACCTGCTCAGGAGCAGTCCAGGCTGAGGAGATTAGATAAGTAGTGAAACCCTCGCCCTTCAGCATAGAACCATATTTGTCAATATCTTCCCTGCAGGCGTTGTAGGTATCATTATCCACAAAAATGGCAAAGCCTCTCTCGCCTGCCCTGAGAAGGGAGGAGAGAGAGACTGCCAATATAAATATTAACAGTTTTCTTATCATGTCTCTAGAAGGTAAATCCTAAGCTTAAAGATGATTGAATTCTGTTATCGTCTCTGTCAGAAGGTTTGTAGTAATCTACAGCTGCCTTGATAAACATTCCGGCCTTGCCGGTCTTGCTGATTTTTGTGAAGTAGCTGATATCTCCGCCAATCTTTGTATAACTGCTCTTCATATACTTAAAATCAGGAGTCATGAAGTCAGTTATGATGTATGAATCAGGTTCGGCTCCGCCATAATTGTATTCACCATCAAGGTTGTTCTTGTATACCAGGTTTGCTCCGATAAGAATGTTGCAGTTCTTGCAGAGAGAGAAGTTATACTTACCATTGACGCCCAGGAAGAGATTTTTGATCATCTCTGTAGATTCAGGCATATAGTAAATATCATCATTCTTCTTGTACTGGGCCGATACGCCTGCTCTCCAGTTGTAGTCGTGGTCCGCACCTCTGAAGAAGTCGTATTTGAACGACATCTCTTGTTCTTTGTAATTCGAACGAATAGAACTGTAAACAACAACCCAGCTCTGAACTTCATATGTATTGTCCAGTTCCTGAACATACTCTATACCATCCAAATTTTCAGTCCTGTATGAAAGTTCAAGCCTGTGAATGTTATCCCCTGTTTTAAGTGCAACCAGTTTACCCTCTATCACATTCTCGACAATAGCCCCCTCTTTCTTTGGCTTTGTCGGGGAACTTATTACATCTTCAACTCCATAAGTATAATTACCGGAAGCTAAAAACTTCAAGTTGTTAACTGAGTATGAGTACTGAAGAGCTCCGCCAGCCTTATTACCTGTGTATATAAAATCACCTAAAGATTGGAGTCCTCCGACTGTCGCTTCATAACCATTACCAAGGCCTCTAAGTACAAAAACCGGTTGGTTAACCTGCCCGTCACTGTTAATTGTCCCGGAGGTTTCAATACTGTTTTGATATTCAAAATTAACTCCAATGTTATGATTGCCAAGAATTACAATTGCAGATGGCTTAACATTAATCCGATAATAATATACCTCAGAACGCGGGTCAATCTGTTTAGCACCAACTTTTGTCATATAGTCTGCCTGTGCTCCTAATATAACTTTGTCCCAAAATGGTCTGGTTGCCACCTTCATAGAAAGATCATAAGTTTGCTTCATCCAGTCACTTTTGTTCGGATCTATAGGGTAATATGGCATGCCTCGTTGCGGGTCAATTATCGCAGTATTAAAGAGGGTCCCTCTCTGAGCTTCATTGCTATACGCAAATCCTCCCCAGGCATATCCTTTACCAAGTTTAAGCCCACCCTCAGAAGAGACTCCGAAAAGCCTTTCCTTCTCTCCTTCCTGATTAAGCTTATAATCCCCATCCTTTATTCCATAGGTGAATTTGATATCACTGAAATAGGAGAGGTTGTCAAGCACAAGGCCTGCACCGTTAGTAGAGTTCATCCATAATGATCCTGCCTTTAAAAGTTCTATGGATGCCGGAGATGTCTGTTTAATTGCAGCATCTTGAGCAACTGCTCTCTGAGTGATAAAGAGAGTCAATAGAGACGCTCCTACCATATATGTATATTTTATTTTTCTCATTTTCATAGTGTTGCTATTATTAAACATTATTTCCAAGTATTCCAGGATGGGGCAACTGCACCGTATCTTCTGATTGTAGGAACGTCCATAACTTCAAAATCATTAGTACTGTTGTTTGTATCATAAAGAATAACTCTCCCGTTCTTTGTCTCTTTAACTTTTCGTGCGACACTCTTAGTTAAGTATGTTCCGCCAACAGTTGCAGCACCGGCATCAAGAGTTGTAGGCATCCTCTTAAGATTAATCTGGTTGGGGTTACCTATAAGTTCCAAAGCGTCTATTACATCAACGATTGGAATCTTGTAACATTTTGTGGCAGAACCTATCGGTGTAACGTAGTTGTTTGCATTTATCACTTCTGTAGGGAAATAAATAACAAACACACCTCCAAACACAGTTGTAAGCCACTGTGGCATTTTAGTAGGCCAGAACGCCATATACATGTTTATTGCAGGATTGTCACTAATAATAGATGTTGTGTTTACGTATGTCTCAAATTCTGCTGAAAGAAGGTTAACCGGAGAACTCGGATTGAGATTCGATTTCTTATGGTCGTCTGCCATCTGGGCAATGATAATTGACTCTCCGGGGTTTACAGGATAGTCCTTATCATCAGGGACTTGCCATATTGCTGTTGCATACACGAAGTTTGCAGCGTCATCTCCGGGCCATACAGGAAGGTTTGCTGTAGCTGTGTTTGGATTAAGGAGAGCAATGGCTAATCCCCTCACATTTACTACATTTTCACTGTTGTTATATATCTCATAGAACTGGTCCCGGAAATAGGATCCACCAGTCGGAGTTCTGGAACCACAATAGAATACCTCTTTGAATACAAGCGCCCCGGATTTTGATGCTTGTACATTTATGCTAAGAGAACTATTGTCAGTTACAATTTTTTGATTGACCAAACTTCCACTATAATTATAAGTAAATCCTTCTGCAGCCATTTCTGCAGATACTGTCACAGTATATATTCCCGGGATTAGGCCATCTACCACAATGCTTCCGTTAGGGGAAATCACCTTACTAAGCTCAAAGCGATCTGCATAATTAGTGAATTTAACATTGAACTGGGAAGGAGTTGGAGCATTTCCAAGGTCAAGGCTTAGAGAAACAGTCGACTCCAAAGGGGTCACTTTATCAATCGTGGCTACATCCTCGAATTGCTGGCATGCAGCTAGTCCAAGAACTAAGATGATTGATGCGAAAACTATCTTTATTATATTTTTCATGTCTTAACTTTTAAACTATTTTATAGCAACTGAGAACTCAAAGCCGAAGTACATCTTTGTGTTTAATTGGATGTATGATCCAGGGCTCATTTTCTTTTGATATAGAGGCTTGTTATTGAACATATTGTTTACGTAGAACGAAGCCTTCATATTCTCTCCAATCTCCTTGGTAAGGTTAAGGTTAATTGTTAAAGTTGGGAAATATGACTCAATAATATGACGTGCAGGGTTTTTGGATGGTAACATATATCCAAGTGCATCATATGTTGCCCCCTCTTTATTGCGAAGAGATGCCATTTCTGCCTCAGTCAGGTTATGTACCGCCCCATCCTCATAAGATATATAGGCAACAAAAATAGAGTCGTTTCCGTAGTTGGTCCAATCTTTATTTATCCAGTTCACTTGGGCTGTTGCAGTCAGTACAAATCCGATAGCCGGTATATTGTGAGTTGCCCTGAGAGTTGTAGTAAACCTTTCTCTCTCTTTTTTCTCTATATCATTCTCATAAATGGCAATATTTCTCTCAAGACTATTTCCATTTTTTTCGGCAGAGAAATGGGATACACCGGAATACCAGCCTGTAGATCTCATATATGCACCATTAAGAACAAAAGAGGTTCTTATTTTGTCAAACCTTCCCAAATCGAAATCGAATTCAACACCTCTGTCATGAGCGCGTGAATTATTTTGTGGGGTGGCATAACTCAAGAAAATATTACTTCTGCTCTTCTCCTTTAGAGTTGGTATTGACCCTGCATTAGCCTGTCCGACTTCATATTGAATATAATTGAATAACTTATAGGATTCTATTGATCTGCTTAGAGAATAACCATTTATAAGCTCTTCGTTGTATGCAGTGACTGAAAATCTCATTTTATTTATCTTCAAGTCAAAACCAATTTCTGACTTTCTATTGGAAGCGAATTTAAGGTCCTTATTTTCTGTATTATAAACCTTTGTAGAAGTTAAGATCAGCTGCTCGGCTTCTGGCACTAAAGAGCTATTGAGAGTATTGTAATGAACCAAATCAAAGTAAGCATTCTCCGGATACAGGTATATTGTTGTAGGAGCTTTGGCTGTGACTCCATAGCCTCCCCTTAAGTAAAACATATTTGGAATAATCTCCACAGAGGCATTGATACGTGGGGTTAATATCCTTTTATCTGCAACATTGTCAAACCTTCCGCCGGCTTGAAGTGTTATATTCCTTTCGCCCAATGACCAAGTCATGTTTTCTTCAGCATATAGAGAAAGTTGAGTTACAAAAGGGATATCAGAATACTTTCTGGGTCTAGGGGATGTGTTATCACCTATCGAATTTCTTAATGGGGGATTTGCCAGGTCATAAACCTTTCCGTCACCAAGATTACCGTCAGATTTCAAATCTGTTCCAACAACGATACGATTCGCAACATTACCTATTTTTTTTGAGAAGGTAGCATTGATTTTAGCATAGACATTCACCTCTTTTCCATAGATATCATATCTGCTGAAATATGAGTTTGGAAGATATGTGGCGTAATTTGCACTTTCTCCTGCAGGAATATTTGTGAGTTCATTACCATTTATATCGTAAACCTTCTGTCCCGGCCTATTACTCAACACTGCCCCATCAGTTGTTGACATAGAGTAAGGAGCAAATGCATTCTCCAGCAACTCACTTTTAAATGAATGTTTATCCGAATAGTTTCCAGACAATGTATATTTCACATTATTAAGCCATCCCTTGTTGATGTTCCATGTACCGTTGGTATTAAATCTCACACCAAGCTCTTTAGCGCCCGATTTCAACTGGCTTCTGGCATCATTTGGATTCTGCTCTCTGGTATCCTTACCCATTGTAAAATCAAAGGATGTATTTGACACTAAATTTTTGAAAACATTTGAATACAACACCTTTGCTGTAGCTCTTTGATAATAGACATACGATTCATATAATTCTGTGGTACTATATGCATAATCTCCACTTACATTAAGGTTACCCTTCTTTTCTCCAAGACTGAAACCTTTGCTAACTGATGTTTGGTATATACTAGGATCTGTTTTGAATCTGACGGTAAGAGGCTCACGTCCGGCTTTCGAACGAATTATCACCGCTCCTGATGTAAGGTCTCCATACTCTACAGATGGTATACCTCTGATAACTTCTATCGATTCTATATTATCCGTTGATATGGATCTCATATCAAACCCAGCACCCGGGTGTGTTCCGCCGACATTTGAGATTGCATTTCCCGTGATGGATGGAGAAAGGGCCTGTAAATTTGAATTGTTTGAGAGAGGTGCACCATCCATAAATATAGCAGTTCCCAAACTATTCATTTTAACATTATCATCAGCTTCCTTCATGTTATCTCCTGGATCTACAACTGTTCTTAAAGTAAATCCACTCGATTTAGAAAGATCCGGATTTGCAATTACTCCACCAGGCAATAATTGCATAATGTCAGATAGTGATGTTGCCTGCAAGTGATCCATTGCCTGTCTTGAAATAGTTGAGGATGTTGCCTGTCCTGCCTTGCTCTCTGTTGCTACCACCGATACCTCGGTAAGCCTGAAAGAGCTGTACTGCATAGCAAATGTAATTTCAGTGACTTTACCCGCAGGCAGGATGAATGTGGTGTCAATAGGCTCCATACCAAGGAAAAGGATTTTTACATTTACCTTTCCCGGTGAAAGTTTTTCAATCAAAAATTCTCCCTTCTTGTCTGTCGTTGCGACAGATCCCTGAGGGAGCACCTGAATTGTAGCAAACTCGACAGGAGTATTGGTTGTACCCCTCTCGATCACAACGCCCCTTAGTGTTGCCTTTCCGCTCTGTGGGGCTTGTGCAGAAATGTCTGTACAAAATCCCATCACCAGAAACAAAACTAAGGCAGAAACGGAGAAAATCTTTATTCCTCCTTCTGATACTTGTTTTTTGCGTTTAGTCATAGTTTAATATATTATTGGGTTAATTAGTTAATCTGTTGATTGTTCTCATTAGTTCATTTTTAACTTGCTCATTTGTCTCAACTTTGGATTGCTCCTGACAGAATTCAATGATCTCGTCTCTCTTCCATGATTGTGTGTACCAGCCGAAAGCTTCTGCAAGCTGAACCTTAAGATCGTTCTCTTTTGACTCCTTGAAGAATTGGAAGAGTATATCCAGGTTTGCTGTGCATGTTGAGTTACGGAGAGCTGAAATAGTGAATTTCTTCTCCTTTACTTTAGCTGAAGGGTCCATGAGTTGCTTATACTCATTTGCTCTGCGCTCATAAGTGTACTCAAATCTCTTTTTATCCTCCAGTCTTCCTTTGTACCACTCATAATCCTTTCCGGAAAGAGCTTTGTTCAAAGCTGCAAGTGCATCTTCAGCCGGATAGTTGTCCAATGCCGATTTCAACTGAAATTCCACTCTCTTACTTACGCCCGGCTGTACATACAATGAGACGATTAAATCCAGAAGCTCAGGCGAAAGACTGTTTGATGCAGAGATGCAGGCCATTCTGCGTTGAAGCTCGTAACTATCCTGCAATCCTAGCTTGATAGACGGAATCAGATTTTTGTCGTAGCTTTTGTTAATAAGTGTGAAGGCCTCCAGTCTGACGACACCTCTTGTCTCCTCTTTCTGTATCTGAAGGAGTTCATCGGTTGAGATCTTTCCTGCCTGATAGAGCATTTTCATTGCAAGAGCCTTATAATCTGCATTTGAATCCTTCATTGCCTTTCTCCAGAACTTTTCATTTGACTTCTCATTGACCATTGCCTCATTGATGTTTTTGAGATCAGGCCTTGAAGATGTAAAGTGATATGTAGGGTCTCCTATAAGATGCGATTCAAGAGTCATCTGTCCTTTTGCCCAGTTACCTGCACAAACACCAAGGTCAAGAAGTCCCATCAGTTGGTTTGTCCATGTATCCTGCAGCGTGTTTACTGAGTTACCCTTTACAACCATGGTACGGCCCGGATTGAAAATATAGTGGCCGCTGATATAATCATCTATATGGAACGAGCCGTTGTAGCATGCATCAAAAATAATCATACGCGCATTTGAGACATACCCTTTCATGTCCGGCAGACTTGCATCGATAGCCTCATCGCTCAGGCTGTCCTTCTCTCTTATCTTAGGATCAAAGGCGTTGTTCACCCAAGCCTCTGGAACTCCGTACTCCTTCATATAATACTCTTTGCTGGCAGTAGTATCTTTGGCACTCCTGATTTTTCCCCTGAAGAACTTCTTTGCCTGTTCGAGCCATTCTGAAGCAGAAGCTGAAATAGGAGAACCATTGAAGTATTGTCTGTCTTCAGAACCGTGATGA
>JALOCI010000062.1 GCA_023227835.1 Bacteroidales bacterium | reverse complement strand
CAGATATTTCACATTGAGGGAGTTACATTTTCATACGGCATTCCGGTGTTCTTTGGCCTTGAAAACCTGTATGGGCACATCTGGAAACATTGTTCAGGAATCAACTTCATCCTTCAGGCAGCAGATGCAGGGGGGAAATCTTATGCTTATGTTAATCCGGACTGGACTACAAGGTCGGATAATAGTATAACTAATTATCAGCTTGTCGGAGAAGTCCCTCGCACGGATGGTTATATCAAGACCTTGTATCCGGGACTTAACATCACGAAAGGCAACACTGGAGGTGGGAGCAACACCTTTGTGTCTGATTATGGGTACTTCGGAAGCCTGCCAGCCTCAGGCAGCAGCCTCAGGTGCCTCTTGGTGTCTGCGCTTGCGGCTAATGGTGCGTCTGCGGGTCTTCGGCATGCGGATTCGAGCGTCGCGCCTTCGTATGCGTATGCGCTTGTCGGGGCTCGGCTTCGTGCGAAAAAACTGTAAACGAAAAAACGGAAAAAAGATAATAGGCGGGCGGTTGACGGTGCCTCTTGGTGTCTGCGAATGCGAATAATGGTGCGAATGCAGGTCTTCGGAATGCGAATTCGAACAACACGCCTTCGAATGCGAATGCGAATATCGGGGCTCAGCTTAGTGTAAAAAAATAAATCAACTGCAACCTTGCCTCTTGGCAAAAAACAACAAAATAAAAGCCGTGTTTGTAAGGATACTGAAGGCCCGGCATAATAGCACGAATGAAATGAAAAGAGTTGGCAACATATACGACAGGATCTGCTCGATAGATAATATCAGGCAGGCTTATATTAATGCCAAGAAAAACAAAAAATCAACATACGGAGTAAGGGTGTTCGATAAAGACGTTGAGGGTAATCTTCTAAGGCTACACAATGAACTCAATTCTGAAACATACAGGACAGGAGAGTATTTTATTTTCAAAAAACTGACACCAAAGGAACGCGAGATATACAGGCTTGACTTCCGTCATCGTGTAGTTCATCACGCTATTATGATTGTTCTCGAACCTGTCTGGTGCAATGTATTCACACGTGACACATACTCCTGCATAAAAGGCAGAGGCATTCATGGATGTGCCAACAGGGTGAGGCAAGACTTGAAAGACGTTGCGGGTACTCAATACTGCCTTAAGCTTGATGTGAGAAAGTTCTATCCGAACATTGATCATGATGTACTCAAGGGTATTATTCGCAGGAAAATCAAATGCACGAGAACGCTGAAGCTGCTTGATGAAATAATAGACTCTGCTCCGGGAGTGCCTATCGGTAATTTTGTATCTCAATATTTCGCAAACTTATATCTTTCATATTTAGATCATTGGTTGAAGGAGACAAAGGGCGTCAAATATTATTATCGCTACTGTGATGATATGGTAATACTGCATGCGGATAAAAGATACCTGCATGCACTTCTTACAGAAATCAAGGAATACCTCTCTGATAGGCTTAAACTACAGATAAAGGATAATTATCAGGTGTTTCCTGTCGATTCAAGAGGAGTTGACTTCGTTGGATATGTATTCTTTCACACCCATACACTGCTCAGGAAGAGCATAAAAAAGGCAATGGTTAAGAAGTCCGGAAATATTAAGTCGATGGCGAGTTATTATGGCTGGTGTAAGCACTGTAATTCAAGGAATTTACTTAAAAAACTAAAAATAGATGAAGGCATTTTCAAACAGCAGGCCACCGCTCATTCAGCAGTTAGGAGCAAATCTGTATGCGTATAATCACGACATACAGCAGAAAGAAGAGGGGTTCGAATATGAGCCTTTATATTTTTCTCACTCTCCTTCAAGAGAGGAGGTTATTAATCAGCTCGTTGTTAACTCTTATCCCTACGGGGAGGAGCTCGCAATCCAACGTAAAGGAATAGCAGACCCACAATGCTATGAGTTTACGAATTACTACAATAATGTAGAGAATATTAAGCAAAAAGTAACGCAAGAATATGAATAGGTGGGTTGATCTGAATATTCCACTCCCGGAGCGGAAGAATTTCATAGGAGAGAGAATCTCAATGTCGAAGATACTCAACAAGGATGTAGAGATAATCGACTATAAGATAGAGGACTCAAAAAAGTGCGAGGGCGGAAAATGTCTTACACTTCAGTTGCGATTTGCAGGAGAGAGCCGGGTCCTGTTTACTGGTGCTCGGTTCCTTATTAAGCAGATTGAAAAGGTTGAAAAGAACAACCTCCCTGTTGTCGTTTGTATTGTAAAACAAGAGGATGGAAGTTATTTATTTACCTAAAAACAGTAATTATGACAATCACTGACAAGATGCTGCACTTCAGCATAAGCTTTCTCACTTTTTCGACAGGCTTTCTCTATGCTCACCTGCTTGACCTTTCGCTCCTTTACTGCTATGTGACAGCATTTGTTGGAACAGTTGTTCTCGGAGTAGTGAAGGAAATAACAGACCTTAAATGGGACTGGAAAGACTTTGCAGCTGATAGCTGTGGAATAGTTGCGAGTGCTATTCTGATAACTATTTTGATGTTAATATAACCGAGGAGCGATCCTCATAAAACAATAATCATTATGAAAAAATTACTTTTATTTTTATGCGCCGCAGTTGCGTTTTTCGTAGTTCCTGTAACTGTTTTTGCACAGGAAACAGTCAATTCCGTTGTAACCACCGTAGTGGAGACAGGATTCTCTAACTACTTCATTTCCCTTGCAGCACTCGTGCCGCTCGTGGTTCTGATTGCAGCCTTCATCAACAAAAAGCTAAATATTTCAGGGTTTCTCAAACAGCTTGTTGCTTGGGCAATATCCATTCTCCTGTGTTTCGTTGGATGGTATTTTAAGCTTGGGATGTTTGCTGGCTTAGTTTGGTGGGTAGTCCTGATATATGGATTCGCGGTCGGATTAGCGGCTAACGGATTCTTTGATATAGGACTTATACAGGCTATCTTAAAAGGATTAAAACTCGAAAAGAAAAATGAGTAACGAGAAATCAAACAGAGGAACGGCACTTATCATAGTGCTGCTCCTCTTGTCCGTTTTTGGCTGTTTTTTCTTCTGGAACAAGTATAAGAATAGCAAGGTTGAGATAGTCGAGCTGAAGGCAACAAAGACGGCCCTGCTGAATGATACAGTAATGTATTATCAAGCAAAAAATGGCCAGTTGGTTGCTGAAGTGGAGAAGGTAACGCTCGAAAAGAAAGAGTTGGATTTATATAGCACTAAAATCCGTGCAGACCTGAAAAACATGAAAATAAAGCTCAGGGATGCGGAGATGTATATTTCTACTCAGACAACAACCAACGTGAAGCCCCCGGACATTCCACTCAGAGATACAATATTCATTGAGAAGGAAAAACCCGTTTTCGGAAAATCGTTTGCTTGGTCAGATGAATGGGGAGGCATGGGAGGTATAATTTACAATGATTCGGTTAAGCAACCTTATTATTATTCAAAAGACAGTATAACGGCAGTCGGGACAAAGATTTATAAATACAAGTTCCTCGGCCTAAGATTCAAGGTCATAGGAGCTACATTAAAAATCACAAATGCAAACCCGAACAGTACGGTTTCAGCACCGAAATATGTGAAACTTGAATAGGAATACCATCTCAATCTATCTATACCAAAAGAGGGGGCTGTTTTCGGTCTCCTCTTTTATTTTCTCCCTCCTCTCTTTTTAATACGAAGTAATATAATTGTAAGGCTGTTGTTATTTTGGTAGGCTTGTCATCAAACCATGCCTCAAGACCTCTCTTCCCGAAGTCGTTTTCATAGACGAACCATGTTACCATACGAGCACAATCCCCCACGGCCATCTCTACCACATTGACATACATATCGACAAACCTGCCCCCCAAGGGTGGATTCCCCTCTCTCCTCAAGAAATTCCTTGAGAGCTTCCATTGTATCGACAAATTCGTCGGCTGTCATAGTGCGAATATATAAATAATTACCTTGATACCCTTATCTTTATCGGGAATCCCGCCCTGTTCCAGGCTATCAGCCCCGCATCCCTTGTTTCCTGGTTTGTGCGGCCTTTATATCCTGTTACCTCGCAGAATTCCTCATGTGTTATCTTCCTGTTTGCCCCCTTCCAACACTTGTGAAGGGGGCGGACTTTCTCTGCCATCACGCCCCAATGCTCACACATCTCTACTATTCTTTTTCCCACATCGTGATTTGCACCAACCGCCTTACCCTTTGCCGCCGCAGTCCTTGAATTATCTCTTTTGTTCAGATGCCAGTTGCCCTCATTGAGCCATCCAGCCTCCACACATACCAAAATCTTCTTATCCTGACCACATATCCATATCAGCAAGTCAATCACCTTGGCAAAGGAGAGGCTTCGTAATTCAAGCGATTTTGTGCCCTTATCAAGGATTGCAACCCCTGATAGAATTATGTCCGGGTCTATCCCGATAATTATATCCGGCCGGAATCGAAGGGTTGTCAAATCTTTTTCTGTAATTCTCATAATAGATTGTGGTTTTATAGTGGTGTAAAAGGTGGTGGATTGAGGAGTGGTCTCTTCCTCCGAGAACCTTGCCTATATCCCCTGCCGTGAATCCCTTCTTGCTGGCCTCTTCGCAGAAAAGTACCCTTGCGGCAACTATGTGATACTTCCTGCTCGTGCCCTTCATCTGCTCACGCGATAGCTCCGCTATCCGGCAAACCCTGTTCAATAGCTCTTCCATTTGCCTCTTGTCTTTTAATCTGCCACTCTATCATGGCTTGTTGCACTTCTGTATTTATCAGATTCCTTTCCGTGGAGGATAATTTGCAGCTCTTTTCAAGGATAAAAACGAATTGCTGTATGAAACCCTCAACTTCAAGCATTCGCTTATTATCTAATGTTTTCACGGGGTTGGACTTGTACTCCCTGCTTACGTATTTTCCAAGTGCCCATATTCTTTTCCTAAGGATGTTTTGAAAATCGGCATCTTTGAGAACGTCCCCTATTGTGATGGGGTTTTCGGTTGTTTCCTCTTTCATAATCTTAATATCTGAATTTCGTAAACTGAATAATTGCCAGAGGCTCGGATAAATCGTAATT
The DNA here is from genome assembly GCA_023227835.1 of Bacteroidales bacterium. Taxonomy (GTDB): domain Bacteria; phylum Bacteroidota; class Bacteroidia; order Bacteroidales; family UBA932; genus Bact-08. The sequence goes on along the minus strand of JALOCI010000062.1, from coordinate 8,967 downwards.
CTTGAACCAAGCCTTAAAATCTTCGAGGGAGAGACCATCATTCTTTGCTAATGCAGTCAAAGCCATGTCGTATTCAAATACTCTTTTTGTGGTTTCTTTATACAGAATTGGATGGTCAATTTTAATGAATCTGAATCCTATTTGCTGTACCCCACACCCCGAATCCTTAGCGAGTGTCGCGAAGACTATCTGTTTGCTTCTGTAAGGCTTATCAGACCAGTAGAATAGCTCTATAACCGCCCTACCTTCTTGGACCTCCCTCATGCGTTTTTCCCAAAGAGGGTAATTTGAACGGATGGTGTGGAGCTTAGTCCAAAAATTCCCGGCATAGCATGTGTCACAGAGCACGTGAGGACACACTTTGCAATCAAAATTTCTTTGTATTTTTAATTTAAAATTTGTCTCCTCTCCTTTTCTCGGATGGCTTACCGGAAAGACCCTGCTGACCGATAGCCGGTAGTGTTTTAGATTATCTTTCATTGTTCTCTCCTTTTATTTATTTTCTGTTTGATAGTCTATGTAATACGGAATTGCGGTATGATTCCATTCAAAGTCAACACATGTTATCGCCCTTATTGAATTGAGATTTTCGGGGAGATTGTATGCTATGCATCTGTGTCTTTTATAAAATTTGTTTGGATTAGGGTAAAAATATCTGAGATTCATGCAGTCCTTGCACCTTCTTTCTCTTGTCCAAGTCATTATTGCCATATTATGCTTTTATTAAATTTCTCCCATACTACAAAATATCCCACATTCCCAATTTCGGATTTTACCCCCTTTGTCAGATGGTTTTAATTCATCTAAAAAAATGCGTTTGCCATGCAGTTTTACCAGCTTACATCCAATCCTTCGGCTTTGTTCGGCTCTTTGCTGGAAGATTAACGGAAACTCACTTCTTACAAGATTCCAGTATGTTGGGCTTTGAGCTTTCACGCATCCTATGCAGTTAGCATTCGGAAAACCTATATTGTATATTTCAGGTATCTTTATCGCATCCTTGCGAAGCCTCTTAAAGCAATCATCTTTTGTTATAAAGTTTTCAATCAGCACTGGCAAAGTGTTACCCCTCTCACCTTCATTAAATTTTTTTTGTCTTTGCCACTCATCAATGGTAAAACCAAGCACATGGAAGTCAATGTTGTGCGACAATTCAAACTGATATCTTGCCTCTTTTTTCAATTCAAGCGTACAAGGTGCCCCCAAGACTCCACTCATATACTTCTTTTTGTCAAAAACTTCGACAATAGAGTGGTTTGGGAATTTTGAATTTACTGCCTCGATTATTGGGTGCTGAATGTATTCCTCTATCTGTTTCAAAAACCTCCTATTATCCTCATGCTCTTCTTTAATAGGATTATTAACTATTAGTATATCATGTGTTTGTCCATATTTTTCGATAGTCTTTTTAGCAGCAACTGCGCTTGCTGCTCCACAACTAAACCACACGGTGATTAATTTTTTCATATTATATTGTTTTTTATAAGTTGTTTCCCGCTAATTAAAATACCTGTAAGCCTCTTTCCCGATCCACTCGCCGAGCGGAACAGCCACACCGTTTCCGATTTGCCTATATATGTCGCTCTCTGATCCGGCAAAAGAAAAGCTATCCGGTACTCCTTGAAGTCTTGCATACTCACGAGTTGTGTAGGGTCTTATTCCATCAGGGTGAGAGCGGTCAATTACAAGCCTTGTCCCCCTGTCTTTTGCATAATGAGCCACACAGGTGGGGGCAACTGAATAAGGGTCTGATGGGTCTGAAATAATAGGTTTATCACGGTAATTACCGTTCAATCTCGATTTGATATAGTCTGGTATAGGCATTTGAGGATTTGGCTCAATTACCTCTGAAAGACTGATGCGTTTCTTAGATTTAGGAGGATCAATGACAAATCTTCTCTTGGTTCCTATCAGGATAAGCCTTTTCCTGCGTTGTGGCAACCAAGTCAGGGCATCCACGGGACAAAACACGTTCAGGTAATAATCCGGCAACTTTGTCATTGCCTCCATCACGACAGGGAATTTTCTCATTCCTGGCACGTTTTCGACAATGTACATTTCCGGCCTTTCGATTGCAATATGTCTGAAAAAATGAAGGTATAACTCATCACCTGTCCGTGTTCCGTGAATGTCCGCAGCAGCAGAATACCTCGTGCATGGATAAGTTGCGACCATAATGTCGGCAGGATCCTGAGAAAGAACCGTCTTGTCCCTTATGTCGCATTCAAGAACCGTGTGTGTGAAATTCTTGCGAAGTGTGTCACAGCATACATGATCTATCTCTAATGACTGTTGAATGTCAACACCTCCGGCCATCAGTCCCATGTCAAATAGCCCTGCCCCTGAAAAATACGATTTTGCTGTTGGTCTCATAATTATTGATTTGATGCGGGTTTGAGTATGTCAAATAACGTAGGAGCTGTCCTGTCGTTCTCTGCCTCTCTGTAATGACTTAATAACATTGATATTATTATTGAGCAAGTTGACGATATTATCATGATGTGGGGTAACCGAATTATACGATCCACGACACTGTACTATTTTCATTTCTGAAAGCGACAGCTCGATTGTTTCAATAGGTTTTTCGTCAATACGAGCAGACAGGCAAATAGAATCCTGCTTCAAAAAATATTCGTTTGTAAACACACAATGATGCAGAGTGTCACCTTCTTCGAGATACTCCTGCACGCTGTCGAGTGTCTTTATCTTGATGTTCTCTGATTCGAAGCAGATACCGAGCAGATGAGCTTTCTTCTCTTTAAACTCCTTTTCCCATATTTCTATTCTTGATCGTTTTTCTTCAATCTTGATGCGCTCTTGGACTGTTCGCTTCTTAGCAACGAAGCGGTCATGTTCTTTCTTTAGATTTTTAGGACAAACATACTTAGCGTTGTGAATATCTTTTTGAAAAAAACGTAGTAATTCAATGTAATCAGACCATATTTTTGCATCCTTAACAATATACCTGTTTCGTATACATATCTTGATTGAAGGCCAAAGCCGACTAAGAGAATAAGACTCTTGACTTAGGTTAGCTAACAGCCAGTATTGTTTTGCTTTAAGCATTGTTTCAAGCCGTGGCTCAGATGGCACAATCTTAATTGCTTCAATAAATGTTAAACCTGCAAGGTTGTGATCTATGCCGTACATTGTGTATTTGTAAAGTATTTTTGAGTCCGGATGAAAGTGCTCGGTATATATGTCATACTTGTTAGCCGAACGATACCAGCGATTGTAATCTTTCCTAATCTCCATGTCTCCGTTCCAGGAGTCGACTGAATAATTAAGGGTGTGATTTCTTGCAACTGTCTCGCGTTTTCCATCCTTGCGAATCCAGTGCTGAAGAATCTCACATGAGTAATATTTTGCCTGAAAGCCGGACTTGTGATGTGACCTTATTTCAAAGTATCTTACAACCTGATAGTCAAAGATCACCTGAGCAAAGGCGACGAACTCTACTTGTTCAAGGGTTGTTCTTCTTGACTTCTCTATACTTAACTTAGCACCACAATGAGGGCATGTTGCTCTTTTTCTAATCACGATATTAGGACTAAAACGCTCACCACAGTCAAAACATATAATGCGATTTTTTGTCTCATACCCTTTGTGCTGAAGCACATTTGACTTTGCCCATGACAGCATTTTATCATCTTCATCAGGCAGCTCTTTGCTCATTCTAACTACTTCAAGCTGCAATTTTGTTTTCGGTTTCATAGTTAGAATAGGCTTATCTGTTCTGCTTGTTTAGGCTGCTCTTTCTTCGCTGTCGGTTTCTTGAGAAGTAATTCGCGCTGATGCTCGACTTCTTTCTCGATAGCCTCCTGTCTTGCCTGTAGCTTCTCTTCTTCTGTGAGTACAACAGGTTCGGGCTCATGATTAACGACAACTTTACAGTTGACAGGCTTGCCAACTTCAATATTGTCTTCATCGTAGTAATGCACGGCCATGGAATATACTTCTTCATCTGTAAAGCCGTTGCAATCACTTTGTCTTACAGCATTGAGAATGTAAGTAATACAGTCGTCAAGGTTCTTTTTCTCTTTAGTATAAGCGGTGGAGAAAAGTTCGTCGCTTGCAGCCCTTTTATCTAAATATGATTTTATCGTTGTTTTAAAAATATCGGTTGTTTTCATCTCTATTGTTTTTTATATTTTCCACATCTGTAATACCTAAGCAGGAACATATATTTTTCATATTCACACCCTCCTAAAATCGGTCTTCTATCCGGTGTGAGCCTCTCGTAATCCGGTACACAAAAGACACACGTTTCGCAAAAGCCGGTGGGGGTTGGTTTTATGGCCTTCAAAACAATTTTGGTATTTGAAACTGTTGGTTATGACTGAAAGCAGAGTGGTATTGCCTCTCTATGCTCTCTCTTGTCTCTTTTATGGCCTCTTCGCGGCTCTTGAGACTCTGGATATACTCCTCAACATCCTCCTTTGTCTCTGCTATGTAGTACCCTGTCGATGTAGCTACAAGGCATTTTATCCTGTCTGTTGTTCTAAGGAAGTTGATAACCTTCCTGATTCGTGCTTCATTGGCGGTTATGCCGTGAACTTCGAGCAATTCGGTAACTATTTGCGAAGCTGTTATCTTGTTCTTGCTTCCGTGACATTGAATAATCATGTTGATTACTCTCGGTAGGAGGCTCTCGGCCTCATAGGTTGAAATTGTTTCCATGTTCGTTGTTTTAAAAGATTGTTGTTAGTTTTTTTTCCTTGCACTCCTTGAAAAAGTCCTCAAGGCTCGTTTCGTGCGCTTTTTTGCCTGTTTTTGTCAGGTAGTTGGACTTTGCATTACCAAGGTCCAGAATCTTTCCTTTTGGGGCTAAAATCCCCGATAATGTGGATTTACCTTTCTCTCCTCTCAGGTAGTCGGAATAAGCGCTATTAATCGAGGTCTCCATGATGCGCCTCTTCTCGTCGTCTGTCATGGTCGATTTCTGAGCTATCATTAACCTCTCCTTGTCCCTGAGGTGTGTTTTCATCGCCTCTGCTCTTTCCTCTGATACAGCATAAGCCTTTAACCACTTGTAGAAAGTCTGATAATTGATTCCATAAGTTTTTAGGTTGTCAAACTCTCCCCTCACCCCCGCCATGAAGCAATATGTTATCTCGGTTACCCTCAAGCATCTGAGTGAAGGATTATTGAGGATGTCCTTAGAGAGCTGCGTTGCAATCATATCCACTTCTTCGGTCATGGCGTTGGCTTCCATGCTCTTTGAAAGCCCGGAAAGAGCGTACACATTGAGCAACGACCTTGCTATGTCGGCCTTAAGCTCTCCTACACTCCTGTCTTTTACAAGTGCGTTTGTGCTAAGATGTTGAATAATGTGTTCTGTGTTCATCTGATGTTTGGTATTGAAATTTTGCTGCTATATCTGCCATCTGTGAAAGCGAAGTACCTTTTGGTTTCTGAGGGTGTCCCCTCGTCCGGTTATACTGTTCTTCCCTCTTGAACCATGTGGATAGCCGCCTTGATAACTCCCATGTCCTTTCGAGTTCAAAGCGCATCTGCTTCCCAGACTTTGTTTTCTCTGTCCAGTAGTCACAGAACGACTTTATCATATCCTCGCCATACTGCGGGACAAGCGTCTCACAGGAGTGCAGGAATTTGGCCTTTCGGTTTTCCACGGTGTTTACGACTTCAACGGGCTCAACAGGGGTAAATTCTTCCGGATTGTCGGCTTCCTCTTTCTCCCCCTGCACCTCCTCTATCTCTATAATACTATCCTTGTCTTTGTCCTTGTCTTTGTCCTTGTCCTTTAGAGTAGCGTAACCCTTACTAAGGGTTAGACAAGAGTTAGACAACTGTTGGTTATACCATTCTAAGGTTTCCTTATGTGCTGACAAAGATGTAATTATACCCCTATGGGCAGGGATGGAAGTGTTTAAAACCGTTCCGCATTGAAAAGATACCGTAGTGGTTATAAAAAGTTTCCGGCCACCGCAAATGATGATTATCCGCTCCTTTCCGTCAGAGTTGCATTTTCCGGCAAAATCGTTTATGTCTATACTTTCTACCCCTATGATTCTACAAGCGGTTATGATATTCACATCCCATATTCCCGCTGTGTCACACTTGGAAGTGATATAATGCCAGAAGAGTTTGTAATTAGGGGAGAGGGCCACAAACCAGTCTTTATCGTACAATTCTGTATCTGTAAATCTTTTTGCCATTTTAGAAGGATTTTTTTATTTTATAATCCCGACCCGGAAGAGCCGGGATTAATCTCTGGTGCTGCTTACTGCTCAATGATTGCGATGCCCGAAGCAATCTCTTTTATTTTTGAGAGTTGCTCATCAATTACCTTGTCACGCATTTCCTCGAGCACCTGATTTGCCCCCGGGGATAGAAGGACAAAGGCTACATCCCTGCCGCTGATTTGAGCAAATGTTTCAATCTCGATAGTTTCCGCAGAACATCCTTTGAAAATTGGAATAGACACTGTAAATGTCTTAGGAAGGTTAGAGTTCACAATTTGTGAGAAATTATCTGTCCGGTCTCCGCTTTCCTTGATTGATTTGTCAATTTTATTATTGACTGTCGCGGTGAAGTTCATTAACTCACTTACGAGTTTCATGTTTTCGCCTTTATCCAAGAAAAAAGACTTATTCATCTTGAGAAACATTCCCAGTTCGGAAGGTGTCCAGACCTTGCCTGAATTGATTCCGAACTCCACAAATTTTGGATTTAGCTCAAGTTTTCCAATGATCTCCCCTCTTAAATACTCGTCATGTTCGTTGTAAACAAGCTGTATGCTTATCTTGTCGCGATCAAAAAGAATATGGCAGCGTTTCTCTTCAATCTGGTCTGTTCCAACCCTTTGTCTTAGAAATTCCTGAACAGAGCCAATTGTACCTTCGATTTTGATTTTTACCGGAGGTTTTACCGGAAGCTCATTTACTCCCTGTACTTCCCTTAGGATGATTTCACCTCTCTCCATCCCGGCAGCGAGGTTGATTTGTAATTTTTCGTTTTGCATTTATTTATGAGTTAATCGTGAGTACCTGTTTTCATTTTGAAAATATTGCCTTGTAATTCTTCCGGCTTGGCCCTGCGTGTTTGCACAAGGTTTCCGTTCTTGTCATAGTATCCAACTTCCCTTGTCTCTTGATCTACAAACTTGTAGCATTTGTCATTTACATACTCTGATTTCTGCTTAATATCCGTAAGGAGCTTGCTAATATCTTCACGTATCGGCCTCATTTTAGCCTTATATCCCGCTACCACATCCGATTTTTCCTCGTCTATGTTATTTAGCTCAATCGACCTGTCTGCAAGCAAGTCCTTTTTTTCTGCGAGCTCTTCTTCAGAGAAGAACCGTGTATATCCGACTTCCTCTATTGAGTCTGCATTGTCCTGCAAGATTTGCAGGGTTTCGATTTGATTTTGTCCTTTAATTTGTTTTTCCATATATATAATTATTAATGGTTTATACTTTTTTAAACCCCTCCCTGTCTGGTTTATACTGTTAAAACACTAACACTTTGTTGTGGCAGGGAGAGGGTTTGGTTAACATGGGAGATCGTCTGCTTCGGCAGGCGGAAGATTATCAACTTCCTGTGATGATACTGGCTGAGTGTGAACTGAAGAGCCCACGCCCTTTCCTATATAACACCGCTCCTTCTTCGCTTCCCTCTCCTCCTTAGTCTGTCTTATATAGAGGGTATGGGTATTATTGAAAGTGTCCGGGGTTTTCATTCTTGAAACGGTAAGGTTTACATATATCTTTCCGTCTTTTCCCTTTTTTCTTGCCTCGGCAGGAATGTCGCTAAGGCAAATGAAACAATTAATAAAATCCATGATTATTTGATTTTTTGATTTAATAATTCTAAAACTGAATCCATTACCGAGACTTCGGTATCGTCTGTGTTTCCGGTTATGGCCTGACAGATGGACCATTTCTCCTGTATTACGGAGTATATCCACTCGTCAATAGTGTTTTTCCCAAGAAAATAAAGGCATTGAACTGAATCTTCCTGTCCTATCCTGTGAGCACGATCCTCACATTGTATGCAGTCGGCAGGATGCCAGGGAAGTTCTATAAATGCAACCCTCGAAGAGGCTGTAAGGGTCAGACCTACGCCGGCAGCCTTGATGGAGCAAATAATAATCTGTCGTGAAGGGTCGTTTTGGAATAATTTGACAGCCCTGTCCCTATGGGCGAAATCATCTGTACCCAAGATGGTCAAAGCATCAGGAAAGGCAGATTTAAGGGCATCCGCAACCTCGTGAAGGTGGCAGAACAATATTATCTTCTCGCCAGACTCCTTTATGTCGTTCACGAACTCTATAACGTCGTTTATCTTACCTCTTGCAGATATGTTTTTCAAGACACCTATACGGACCATTATCTCACCCCTGAGAGACTTTCTTATCTGCTCGTCGGTAGCATCCCTGTATAGTCTCAGATATGCAGCAAGGTCCTCAAGTGCATCGTCGTACTCCTTCTGTGTTGTTATCTCACATTTGATTATCTGCCTCACCTTTGGAGGAAGCTGTGACAATACGTCCGTCTTTTTCCTCGAATAGTAACAAGTGGTCTTTAGTTTATAGTTGAGTTCCCTGTAATACTGACCATTACAATATCTGTCGCGGAAATTTTTTAGCCCACCAAAATCAGAAAGCCTGTCAAGGATGGCCAACTGAGAGATAAGATCTTTAGCTTTGTTCACCACGGGAGTACCGGAGAGTAAATAAATAACCTTCTTCCTTTTTGTTATACCCTTGACGAGTTTTGACTGAAGGGTCTTTGGTTCTTTCACTCTGTGGCTCTCATCCACAATTACAGACTTGAATAGGTTTATGTTCCCAGAAAAAGATATGTCTGAGAGTTTCATTTTCTCTCCTTTCTTCGTGTTTATCTCTTTTACAAAATATTTTGAAAGGCTCTCATAGTTGGTGATAAAAACCTTTACAAGTCCGGCCTCATAGAAGTATGGCCACGTGTTTTTTATCCCGTCG
>JALOCI010000061.1 GCA_023227835.1 Bacteroidales bacterium | reverse complement strand
CATGGACAAACGAAGTACTCTGCCGCAAGAGTGCCTGAATTGCCAATATTACACACTTTGCAGAGGGGAGTGCCCGAAACACAGGTTCGAGCCTGTTTCTTCCGGAGAGGGCAAAAGAAATACTCTATGTGAGGGCTTCAAGCAATTCTTTAAACATACAGAGCCTTATATGAAATACATGCGTGACCTTCTGGTTGCCGGAAGACCAGCCTTTGATGTAATTCCTTGGGCAAGAACAAATTTCTGATATACTCTCGATAATTTTAAGTAACTTTGCATTTAATAATGCTAAGCTTATGAAGATAAGACGTGTGATTATCACAGCTTTGTCTTTAATTATATGGGGTCTTTCATACGGGCAGGAATGGTCTGTAAAAGATATAGGAATCGGAATACTTGACACCTCTGACTATGACAAGGAATTAAGGATTGTCAAAAAAGGGAGCAAGTGGTCTGAAAGGGAGATATATAACCTCAGGCTCTCCCCGGGAACGGAAAAGGTGTTTGCAACATGGATTGCAGGACCTCCGACAAAAGATTTTCTTAACGAAAACGGATTACCTCTCTGGTTGTGCGAGTATATAATAACCTACCCCGACAAAAGTATTGAAAAATTCGGCCCCTTCGGATTTTATGAATCAGGATTCAGTACAATGATTATATATCCGAGCATCAAGTTGCTTGGCAAATGGAAAATCGAGTATTTCATTGTAAAGCGGGATACCAATGACAGACGTTTAATAGGAACTCGATTTTTTACCCTTTCGGAATAACAGCAATAAGCTGTATTTCATTCATTACCCAACACTTTCATTATCTCTTCCATAATTAATAAATTTGGATGATGACCTTTTTTTTCATATATTTATTCTAACGTACTTGATGTCAATTAAAACACATATATATGAAAACTCTTACTCTAAACATCAAGCAAAAAGAATTCGAAGAGATTGTGGCGGGAAAGAAGAGGATTGTGACACGCGATATCAAGCCGTCCAACTCCTCTAAATATATTGGGTTTGAAGACTTGATATCTCACACGAAGTATACTGAATGGGACTCAATACCCGATGGTACTCGTGATATTTACGTACAGCCCATAAAATATGACTCGATTATTCTCAAACCCTCCACCTATGAAGGAGAAAACAGGCCTTCATATCATGTGGAAGTCAAAGAGGCAGAGGTACTGTTTCTTATGGATGAGAACGAGACTCAGATCTTCAAAATGGAAAAGGGGCTGGAATACCCGGCAATGTGTATAGACTATTTTCTGGGATCTTCAATAAAGGAATAAACAAGAACCCCGCTTTAAGGCGGGGTTCTGTCATTTAATAGTGCCTGCGTTGTTATGCATGGCTTTTTTCTTCACGCTTGGCCATCTTGGCTGCACGTTTTTCCTTAAGAGTCATCTTAGGCTCCTTTTTAGCAGATTTTTCTTTAGGTTCTTTTTCTTTTGACATAACCATACAGTTTAATTGTCACTGTAAAGTTACAACATTAATCGTGCCGTTGTCACCTGAAATTCATTAAACTACCCTGACTGCCGGACAGACAGCCAATTGGCGATTATCTGTTCACCGCAACTACACATAATAGATTCCGGATGAAACTGTATGCCGAACAGAGGGAGTCGTTTATGAAATATTGACATAACATCACCTCTCTCGGATACAGACCCTGTGGTCAATTCGTCAGGGAGCGTTTCTGCTTCAACAGACCACGAATGATATAGTCCAACATACCCTTTTACATTACCGACAATCGGATCACTCTTGTCAATAATCTTCAAATATGTTCTGTGACCATGCAAAGGAGACTGAAGGTTAATGAGTCTTGCTCCGAAATGAGAAGCAATAGCCTGGTGGCCCAGGCAAATTCCCAAAACAGAGTGAGTATTGCACACAGCCTCTATCAGCTTAGGCATATCTCCGGCTTCTGACGGCAAGCCGGGTCCAGGAGAGAGTATTATATGGCTGTATTCTCCAAGATTCGCGAACGGGATATCGTCATTTTGCACAATATCAATACCGCATGAAGAGCACCGATTTACAAGGTGATATATATTATATACAAATGAGTCTTTATTATCGACAAGAAGTATTCTCTTCATGTAGCAAAATTATATAATATGGCTACATTTACCAGAAAAAAATATGTACATCCCGGCAGATAAAGTGAGGCAAAACATGAACGAGTCAGGACTGCTCTCACGTCCCTTTTTATTTGCCGTTGATTTTGAAATCAAAAGGGGTCTTTTCATAGATAATCCTCTTTCTCAACAAGAGGTGCTGTTCAGAGCAGGCAACGTATGCAATGACGTTGAAACGTTTAGCGGTAGAACAACAAAACACGAACTTTCAGTCAAAGATCTCATACCTCTCAGTGATTATTCAATTAAATTTGAAAGTATCCTTAATGGCATAAGAAAGGGAGACTCATATCTTGCCAACCTGACTGTCAAGAATGAGGTAGCTACAGACTTATCTTTAATTGATATTTTCCGGCATACCCGATCTCCTTTTGGAATCTGCTGCTATAATGATTTCGTTTGTTTCTCCCCTGAAAGGTTTGTGTTGATTGAAAAAGGGGTAATAACATCATGTCCGATGAAGGGAACAATAGATGCCTCTCTGCCTGATGCCGCTGAAGTTATCATGAATGATTACAAAGAGATATGTGAACACAATACAATAGTGGATCTGATCAGGAATGACCTTGGAAAAATTTCGGATGATGTTTGGGTTGAACGGTTCAGGTATATAGATAGAATAGCAACCGACCGAAGAGATATACTCCAAGTCAGTTCGGAGATAAAAGGACATTTATCTGCTAATTATGAAAAGAATTACGGCGACATTATTTTCAGCCTCCTTCCGGCCGGTTCAGTATCAGGAGCCCCTAAATCATCCACAATAAAGCTCATTTCAGAATCCGAAAAAGAAGAGAGAGGGTTTTACACGGGCGTATTTGGATATTTTAACGGGCACTCTCTTGATTCTGCTGTTTTAATAAGGTTCATAGAGAGAACCGAAGACGGGAGAATGTTTTACAGGAGTGGCGGCGGAATCACTGTTAACAGCATCTGTGCAGGTGAATACGATGAGATTATAGAAAAAATTTATATTCCTGGATGCTGATATGAGATTCATTGAAACAATAAAAATCGAAAATGGCAGGATAGTAAATCCTGACCTTCATATAGAAAGGGCATACAACACCGTATATCACCATTTCCATATTAAGCGTTTTTTTGATTTTGAATCTGTGATTCCTGATAAATCTCCGTACAACAACGGGATATACAAACTTCGGGTGATATACTCCTCTGGTATAGAATGTTTTTCAATTTCCCCGTATGAACTGAAACCTGTAAGAAGTTTGCAAATAGTCGATGGCAGCAAGATTGACTATGGTTTTAAATATGAAGATCGCAGTGAAATAGAGAGTTTAAGATCGCTAAGAGGTGATTGTGATGATATATTAATGGTCAGAGACGGCTTTATAACTGACACATCATACTCCAATATTATATTCTCCGATGGTGTGCAGATTTTTACGCCATCTACTTTTGTTTTGAACGGAACAAAAAGAAGAGGAATGCTCCTTGCCGGACTAATACATGAGAAAGAAATCAGGATTGAAGATGTTCATAAATATAAGGTATGCTGGATGATAAATGCGATGCTTGACATTTCATACTCTCCTCCGATTCCTTGCAGCAGTATTGTAATACCGTGAGATTATCCCACAGGCATCCATGCTAATATTCTGAGGGGAGAACCGCTTCCTCCCTTAATCTTCATCGGGGCAGCAACTACATATAACCCTGTAAAAGGTAAATTTTCAAGATTCGCAAGATTTTCATAAGCAGTAGCATTATTGCCGCAGAGATATCTATGTGTAAGAAAGTCTTTTGATTGCCCGTAATCTATACTTGGCGTATCAATTCCGACAGCCTTTATTTTCCGCTCTTTAACCAGCCACTCTGCTGCCTGTGGAGAGAGACCGGGGAAATGCAGCTCTTCAACACCCTCCGCGCCACTTTTAGTCGTGCCGGTATATTCCTGTTTATTACCCCAATACTTCCCGAATCCGGTTCTTATCAGGACGATAGCACCATCGGGAATTTTTCCGTTTTCAGCCTCCCAGGCATTGAAATCCGTTGCAGGGATAAGGTAATCCCTGTTCTCCCCCACCTTTTCTGAAATATCAACCAGCACACCTTCGCCGGTGAGCTCTTCGACCGGAATCTGTTCAATCGACCTGCCACCCTGTGCAAAATGGAGAGGTGCGTCGAAATGCGTACCTCCATGTTCTTCAGCAGCATATTTAAATGAGGAGTAAAAATACCCCTTTTCATTTATCCCGAATGCAACGGTATCATGAGTAAATGTCACATTTGTAGGCCAATATACAGTACTCTCCTCAAAATCCCATGTCAGGTCCACCCATCTACCTTCCGACAGCAGATCTGCAACATCTGTCTGGTTTGATGTACACGATGGTGCAAAGGCCAGAAGAAATCCGAAAAAAAATTTAGTTTTCATTCATTTACCCATTTATCAATTTTCAGAGGCTCTTTATTATTAAAAAAGAGTTTTGTAATCTTGTCAATGATATCGTGGCCGTAAGCGCTGTTGGTAAAATAAACCAGTTGAGACGAATGGTGTCCGAACCTACGTGGTATCAAGACAAAAAGGGCCTTGAAGTTCCCGTTATCTCCCCAGTGAAATATAATATTTCCAAGCTCCTTATTTTTCTCAATACCTACACCGAGGCCCCAGAAAATAAAATTCTCACATTCCCGCTTCTTGTTTTCATTTCTGATTGCCTGAATAAATGGCTTAAACTGCTCTCTGTGTGTTCTTGGCTTAAGCCCCTTACCCGTGGCCAAAGCCGAAAGAAACCGCGAGTAGTCCTCTGCTGTAGTCCTTAGAGTATAGGCGGCATTTGCACGTGGATGCCTTCCCTGGCCGCGGTTTTCACCCTCTTTGTTATACCCGCATACGGCTGTAGAGTCAAATTCGTTAATCCATTCATAACTTGTATGTATCATACCAAGAGGTTTAAAAACCTCACTTTTGGCTATCTCTTCCAATGATTTTCCTTTTATTTTCTCAACGGCTCTCTGCAAAAATGCAAATGCCTCGCCTGAGTATCGAAAACATGAATCCGGCCTGAATTTAAATTCAATATCAGAAATTGGCCACTCTTCAGAAGATGGAGAAGTAGACCAGTTAGACAATCCGGTCATATGTGTCAGAACCATTCTTGTCGTGAGAATTTTCGCCCACTCTTTATTTTTAAACCTCTCTATTCCGGTATACATGTACAATGGCCTGTCCAAATCAATCTCTTTGCGGTCCGCCATCCTAAGTACGATATAGGCAAAAACAGGCTTACTCAGAGAAGCCGCCTGGAAAACAGACGAACGGGAAGTAGACTCACTTATGCTTTCAGACTGAGAGGATTCAAATGATATCTCTTTTTTACCATGCTTATAAACAACCTGTATCAGAGGTATATTTGCCTCTTTTGCAATCGCCATGCACTTCTCCTTGTAAGCGGAGGCATTGTGAGTAACAGTGTCAGCACCGTTTAATGACATCATAAGCGAACAGATCAAAATTGTTAACATAGCCTAAATTACTAAATATTTTTGAATCTTGATGTTAACAAATATCGAATATTTTTTGAATCTTTGGTTTTTCCTAAAACTTAATTAAAACTATGAAAAAAAATATAGCCCTTATTGCTGTATTAAGTTTGGCGCTTATCCTCTCCGGTTGTGATCAAGACCGCCTTGACCCGGACACTCCGGGAGACAAACCCCAAGTTTATGAACCTGCAAAAAAAGTGGAAGGCAGAGTTGTCGCGGCCTATGTAACATATTGGGGAACTGCCATCCCTGACGCACGTTTACTTACCCATATCAATTACGCTTTTGCCGAATTATATGTTGATAACGGTGTATACAAAGGTTTTAAATTACAGGGAAAGGAAGATCGTTTCAGACAGATAGTTGCACTAAAAAATCAATATCCGGACCTTAAGATACTCATCTCTTTCATTCACACTGTAGAAAATTCCGACAACACACAGGGCGGAGGATTTTCAGCTCTATCAAAATCGGACCAATATAGAAAAGCATTTGCTCTGGATTGTCTGGATTTCATAAACAGGTGGGGTATTGACGGCGTAGACATAGACTGGGAGTTCCCGGGCCTTTCATGGAGCGGACATGCCTGTGACCCTGCTGTCGACACCGATAATTACACATTACTTATGAAACAACTCCGTGAAACTCTGGGGAGCAACCACTTACTGACATATGCAGGATATGTAAAAGACAGACAGCTTACCTCTTCCGGCGGATCCAGATATATAGACGTTTCTGCAGTTGCCCCGTACACTGATTGGGTAAATATAATGACTTACAATATGGATACGGCACCACATCACCATTCAGCACTAAAGGATGCAACAGCTTACTGGGATTGTGAAAGGGCTATTAATGCATATCTGAGCAAAGGTGTACCGGCAAGCAAGCTAGTATTGGGCATACCATTTTACGGCTCACACTCCTACTCTGAAAAGCCCACTTCATTAAACTACAATTCAATAATCAAACTTGACAGTAATATTTACAAGATCGATAACTGGGATAACGCTGCAAGCGTTCCTTTCGTAACAAAAAACGGAGTATACTTTTGCGGCTATGACAACGAAAGGAGTATCTCAATAAAAGGCGCATGGATGCTCAATCGCGGCATGAAAGGCATGATGTATTGGAGTTATGATGCCGATGATGCATCCGGAACCCTTAGAAAGGCTGTATGGGAAGCAGCCATGAAGAGGTAGAGAATCAATACCCGGACAATGCTGCACCTATTGCCGTTGCATATTCAGCATCTACAGGAAATACAAATTTAACATTGTACATTACCGAAATCTCGTCCAGGATTCTTTTTCCTATTCTGTTCTTGCTTCCGTTTCCTGTTATCAGTACGGTGTCCTTGTTTCTGCTTTTAGCTGCAAACATTGAGATTACACCAATTACCTGATATACCATGTTGATTATACCAAGTGCAATATCCTCCTTCTCTGCCGTATCGAGCATTTTTCCGAAGTTGGCAGCAGTCGCCTTTCTGTCAAGGAAACTTATGTCAAGGTCTGAAATGTCCTCAATCAAAAGATCAACCTGTGTCAGATCTCCATGGTCTGCAAGGTTTAATATGTTATCAAATGTCTGAGTCTTAATCAACTCTTTTGCCAATCCTGTAATTGTTCCACCTCCTACTCCGGTTCCTCCCAGGTGGGTGATTTTTTCCTTTGTTGCCTCAATAACAGAAGTACCGGTGCCAATATTTGCTATTATTACGTTGTCACTGCCGGAGAGGAACATCCCTCCGATTCCGATAGCCTTTATCTCCTCTATCTTATGTGTCGGGATACCGAAAATTTCTGTGTTTATCTTCAATGCTCCGGCTCCGGTTATAATTATCCTCTCAACATCCGAGATTCTTGCGTTGCTCTCCATTATCATTTTTCCGAAAGCGCCCGTTGCTGAGGTTACGGCGTCAAAAGCCTTTGTCTTGATTGTTTTTATGACCTTTCCGTCCTGAACAGCTACAGCTTTTGTTGTAGTACTGCCAATGTCTATTCCTATAATCATCTTTTTACCCTTTCTCGATTATAATAATGCTCAAATGTAATCTCTTTTTAAAAAATAACCGATATCAGATTCCCAATATCTCAATTATAAACTCGTATGTAGTGTTTAAACGGTCTTTTCAAACCAAATTATAATATATGTGAAACTTATGCAATTCCTTAAATAATCACTACAATAGTCGCATTAAACTTAATCAATAACACTACATAAATTTTTTATCTACTTGTTTATTTGTATATTAGAAATTAATTAAACACTCTATTTTTATTGATAAAATATTAGTTTGTTTTTTTTCAACACACAGTAATCTATTTTATATAAATTTGAAAACCTTAGAATCCTAGAGAGTTATGAGTATTTTTAAAATCAGCCAGACAAACCAGACAATAAAGAATATCGACAAGTTCTTCGATATAATAGATAAAGGTCTGCTTGTATTCAAGGAGGGAATGAGAAATTACCTCTATGGCAATCTTACACTCTTTGAAGAGAATCTGTCAGAAATGGCAAAGCTGGAAAGTGAGGCAAATTATCTGCGAAGAGAGATTGTAGCCTCAGTCCATACCATGTCATTCATGGCTCAAATGAGAGGAGACATCCTTAAATTGCTGGAAAGGATGGATAATATAGTTGATTTGCTTAACAACAGCCTTTCTCAATTGGACATCGAAATTCCCCATATTCCGGCGGAATTGGATCCTGATTTCATAAAACTTACAGAGTTGTCAACTCTTTCTGTAGAGTGTGTAATCCCGGCAGCAAGAGCCTATTTCAGGAAACCGGACTCTATTCCTGAAAAGATAAACAGGGTTTACTTCTACGAAGAGGAAACCGAGAGGCAATCAAAGACAATTAAAAGGAAAGTTTTTCATGAAATGTCGCAGTTAAAGCTGAGTGAAAAGTTTCACCTTAGATATTTTGCATTGCACATAGAAACTCTTTCCGAATCAGCAGAAAAGGCAGCCGATCTGCTTTCCATTATGGCTCTTAAGCGGAATTTCTGAAGTAAAGAAGAAACGAAATGATTCTTGAGATTATATTCATAGTCCTTCTTATAGGTATCTGGTTGTCAATCAGGGAAATGCCCGTAATTCTAGGACCGGCGATATCTTCAGGTGTTATAAGAAGTATCTATATTCCGGTTGTTATATTAGTGGCAATACTTCCTGCACTGTTTCTTACAGACGGTATTGTGTCAAATATAAGAACAGCATTTCCTGTACACGAACCCTTCACAATACTTATTATCACACTTTCCGCATCTGTTGCAATGTGGGTTTTCTCCTTTTTCACTAAATGGAGTTCATTTCTATATGCCCTGACCGGATCCGTTCTCGCTTACAGCATTCACAATGACTCTGTTGACACGGCGTCTGTCTATGTATGGCAAAGTGTTATTTTATGGTTTGCCGCCCCAATCCTTTGCGGGGTTCTTGCTGTTTTATTATTTTACGCTGTCAGGTTTTTAACAGACAAGTCAAAAGTACACCTTATTACGCTAAACCGTATTCTTAGAGTATTGTACGTTATATCCCTCGCTCTGGTTATTTTTTCATTTTCCATTAACAACGGATCAATAATTATTGCTTTTACCGGGCCTGTCAGCAATCTCATAAAGATTAACCTTTCGGGCATAATGCTTGGAGGAGAAGTTCTTGTATGGATTATATTCACAATTCTTTGCCTTGCACTCTACTACAAGCCTGTCAAGGACAGGTCAACCGCTCTCTCTGTTAAAATATTCGATATCAATACTGAGACCAGTGTTGTTATCATGTTTGCCGTTTCATTTGTTCTTTTACTGTTTTCAAGCAATGCAGCATGTTCGCTCATCGGATTGGCAGCCACTCCGGTATCTCCCGTGCACTTAACTCTTTCTGCAATTATAGGGATTGGATGGATTCATAAGAATGCAGGAATAGATAAAATGGAAGTAACAAAATCTTCAATTTCCATAATCGCCCTTCCTGCCTTTTCATTTCTGATGACCAATATGATGCTGAGGATAATTAATGTTAATGAGAGCACACGTAGCTTTGACATTACGACATTTGCCATTGCTTCTGTTCTATTCCTTCTCTTAGCTGTGATTATTTACTTTTATATATCAAGAAACCGCTCATCTGAAAGGGAAAAATTAAAAAGGGCGGAGGACAGGAATCAGTTCAACGAGATGCAGAAGGCAATAGTTGACATGGAGATAAAAGTTATCCAGAATGAAAATGTAAATCTTCACAAAAGACTGGAAATTAAAAGAAAGGATCTTATTAATAATGCATTATGGATTGGCCAACAAAGGGATTTTCTGGAAGATATCTATTCTGACATTCATGAGCTTAGAGGTTTGGATGAAATCACAACTATCAAGGAGGGAATCTTTTCCATAGAGAAAAAAATTATGGAAAAAAAGGCATTCTCTCACGAGATGAATGAGCTATACTCCCAGGTGGAGGTACTTCACAAAGATTACTCTGTCATTCTTCATGAGCGCTTCCCGGATCTTACAGAACAGGAGAGACGTCTGGCGACACTTCTCCGCCTCGGTTTCTCCACAAAAGAACTTGCCTCTATAATGAGCATCACTCCAAAGAGCGTTGAAGTATGTAGATACCGTTTACGAAAAAAACTGAATTTAAAAAGAGATGAGAATCTCATACAGTTTATCAAATCACTATAACCAAACAATATGAAAAGAGCATTAATTATCATCGTTGCCACTATGATTTACGTGGCAGGCCGGGCCCAGGAAAAACCTCAGGAAGAGGTCAGATACAACCAATACGGGGTTAAGGTTGAAAGGAATCCACTGGGTGTTGAAGAGAGAAGCGGCATTCTCGTCTTCGAGTCAAAATCACAGGATTACAGACTATGGTTTGACATTAGAGTACAGGCCGACGGAGCCGTATATTTCGGCGAAAACAAGGACTTTGACAAAATCGGTGATGGCGTTTCCATCAGAAGAGCAAGATTTGCTGTCAAGGGACAGATTACAAAAGACTGGTATGGTGAGTTGGATACAGACTTTGCAAATGGCTCATTTGAGCTGAAAGACGCAATACTGGTATACTCCGGTTTAAGAAACTTCGAATTCACTGCAGGTAACTTCAAGGAAGGTTTCTCAATGGAGTGCACAACTACATCTAGATATCTTGCACTTCTTGAAAGACCAATGGTAGTGCAGACATTCGGACCTTCAAGGCATATCGGACTTCAGGCCAAGTACAACCGTAAATGGCTGATGGCTGCAGGTGGAATACATTTTCAGGCAGTCGAGGGTCAAGAGACAAGAACTTATGTTGAGGACAACAATAAGGATTACGGAAGGAGCAGCGGAAACTCTTACACAGGAAAAGTTGTAATAATGCCGTTCTATGATAAGCAGAACTACGGATTACACCTGGGAGCAGCGGCTTCATACAGACTTCCTAAGTCAGATGTAGATCCTGCGGACTACAACGGATCAAGATACAGTACAAGAAATGCGACATCAATAAACAGGAAAAAATATCTCGACACTGACGTTATTGATGGTACAGACCATGATGTGCTCTATGGTATTGAGTTTGCCGGTTTTAGGAAGGGATTCAGATTCCAATCAGAGTACATAGGCAACGACACATATATCAAAGAGAGCAGCTCCCTTACTAACAAAGACACAAAACATTTCAACGGCTGGTATGCACAGGCAGGAATGTTGCTGTTCGGAGGTAAGCAGCGTTATAATGTGCAGGACGGAGAATTTACTCAGCCTTCACAAGGAAAATCATGGGGTGATATAGAACTTGTAGGCAGATATGACTATATCAACCTTAATAGTAATGGCATTTTTGGTGGTTCTGGAGAAAATTACACATTTGGTATCAACTACTACATTAACCACTCTGTCAAAATGATGCTTAACTATATGTATAGTAACAATGACCGATATGCAAACGGAAAAGGGAAACTCTATGTAGGGTATGATATTGACGGAAATCTGACCAAAGACCCGACAAAGGTTGCCGATGCAAGCGGAAAAGCCGGAGTTGATTTTCATATGCTTGGAATCAGATTTGAAATTGACTTCTAATAAATCACAAGAGATAATTATAAAACAGAAATCACATGAAAAATATATTATTGACAGCATTGGCAGTTTTAATACTGCTTCCGGGCTGCGTAAAGGATGATCAGTATGAGGGTCCTGCAGTGATTGAAAAAATCACTTTCAATCCATCTTCTCCAATGGCTAACCAGGCTATCACCGTCACTTGTAAGATAACCGACCTTAACGGTGTTACGGGTGCTGTTCTTAAATACACAGTTAATTCAGGACAACAACAATCCGTTACAATGACCGAGGGCACTCAGAGGACATACACTGCCGTTATACCGGGACAGGCAGATAACGCTGATATAAAAGTAACCATAGAGGCAGATAACGAAAAAGGATTCAAGGCCGTATCAGAAGAGAAGAGCATAAAGGTTGCCCCTCCCGTGCTTGTTTATGTAAACGAGTGCGACCCTAATGCCAAAGCGATGGAACTTTACAATGACATGACCTCTGCCGTTGACCTTTCAGGCTGGAAGATCAGAAAGGATGGCTCAACAGAGGCAAAGGACAACTGGACAATTCCGTCAGGTGTGACAATTGCGGCAAAGGGATATCTGGTAATAACACAGGATGCAAACGGAGTTACTGGTTTCACGTTCGGGATGTCCGCCACAAAAGGTTTCAGTTACACATTGTTCGATGCAAACGGCGCTACAAGAGATTTCCTTGACAATCTCACAAATAAGATAACAGCGGGTGCAAGCCCTAATACTATTGGCAGAGTCACAGACGGAGCCGCTCAGATTGTGCTCTTCTCTGTCGGATCGATGGGCGCATCAAATGCAACAGGAACACGTTAATTCTTAAATATATAAAGAGACAATGAGTAAAGAAAAGATGGAGATCGGAGAGATCTCCAAACCAAGATTTGAGTTCCGCACTTTCGGACAAGATTTCACAAAAGCGATAGAGCGGATGGCAAGATTATCTGTCCCTGTTCCTGAGAAGGTATGGGAGAGACACAGTGACGAGATTTACATTATCTCTCGCACCAATGACATCAACAACACAAAAATACGTGACGGTAAGATGGACATTAAAACCTATGTACAAACCGTTGATGGCCTCGAGCAGTGGAACCCGCTGATGAAGGGAGAGTTCCCCATTTCGGCTGAAGTCCTTAAAAAAGAGGTATTCCCGGCCTTTATGGTCAAGATGCCTGAACTTACCAAGGAGACTTACACTTATGAGGAGTTCATTGACATGGTCAAAGCCAACCCTGACCTTCAGGCTGTACGGGTACATAAACAACGTTGGGGATATATGGTAAATGACACTATTTGTGAAGCAGGTGCTGTGATAATCAACGGAGCGAAGGTAATGACAATAAACTCAGAGTCTACAGAGCTTGAAGACATCAAGAAAACAATAAAGGATGTCGAGCTCGAGGGTGTGGAAAACATCAACTACCTTCAGGCAATAAAAAGAGTGATTGGAATGTCGGATAAAAAACTAGCAAACGAATAGATTATGGCACAAGAAATAGAAAGGAAGTTCCTCGTAAAAGGGGATTTCAAGAATCTGGCAGTTAAAAGCACACGTATTATCCAGGGCTACCTAAGCTCAGTACCTGAAAGGACCGTAAGAGTCAGAGTCAAGGGCGACAAGGGCTTCATAACTATCAAAGGTATCGGAAGCACTTCAGGAGCAAGCCGTTTTGAGTGGGAAAAAGAGATTAGTACCACTGAAGCTAATGAGCTCCTTGCTATTTGCGAACCCGGAGTAATTGACAAGACCCGTTTTCTGGTAAAGGCCGGCCCTCACACTTTTGAGGTAGATGAGTTCTACGGAGAGAATGAAGGTCTGACAGTTGCAGAGGTTGAGCTCTCTTCCGAGGGAGAATCTTTTGAAAGGCCGGAATGGCTGGGCGAAGAGGTAACAGGCGACGCCCGCTATTACAACTCTATGTTGATGAAGAACCCTTATACTAAGTGGTAAAGACGACTTACTAGTGCTAAAACAACTTAAATGACAAATAATGGACTCAAAGGTGAACGTTTTTGATCCGCTCGATATGAGCAACTATAAGATAGAGAAGCTGCCAAAGCTTGATAAATCCCCTTTTGAAAAGTGGATGGCCAGGCTGGGATTTCCTCTGGCAGCCATAGCTTTTATCGTTCTCTACTTTTTTGTTGACATTTCATTCCTCAACAACATCGACCCCTCATCACTGGCCGATGATGCTGCCAAGCGCTTTGCTGCAATTGGCGCACAGGATTTCACACGGATCAACTACGCTATGTTGGCAATATTCGCTGCATCCATTGTATTATGGATAACCGAACCTATTCCCAACTACCTCACCTCTCTGATTGTCATTCTTGCCATTGTACTTACAGGAGTCACTTCGGACAAGGTGGCCTACGCACAGTTAGGCCACCCTGTCATGTGGCTCAATATTCTCTCTTTCATCCTTGCCAGCATGCTGGTCAAGACAAGAGTAGCCAAAAGATTTGCATTGTGGTTTGTGCTGAAGTTCGGCAAAAACGCCACAATGGTAATATTCAGTTTCATTGTAATCAATATAGTTCTTTCTGCCTTCATCTCTGCA
>JALOCI010000133.1 GCA_023227835.1 Bacteroidales bacterium | reverse complement strand
CCCGAAAGCCCCGGCCGGTTTGATCCAGTGCGGGGCGGGGGGCCCCTCGCGTTGCGTCGGGGCTCGGTAGGTTGTCTCGGGTGCTGTGGTGGACGGCTCCCGGGGCCGGGCCGCCGGGGCGGGGGGTTAGCCCGCGCGCCGCATGGTGATCCTCCTGGGGACGGTGCCGAGCTCGGCGCCCACCATACCCTGGCGCCGCGCTTACACCCCGAAAGCCCCGGCCCTTTCGGGTGCGGGGCGGGGCGGGGATGGTGGATGTCAGTCGGCGGCCACCAGGACGACCGCCGGAAAGAGCTCCTCGTCGTCCAGGTCGTCCCAGTCCGCCGGGATGACCTGGCAGTCGCAGTGATTGCCCTGGCAGCCGCTCGTCTCGATGCGGCCGAGGGCGCCGGCGATCTGCCAGAGATTCCCCTCGTCGTCGGTCACGTAGTCGCCGACGTCAGGGAGGCCGTTGCCGCGCTCGTACACGGTGGCATCGCGGGTGTCGGTGGTGGGCTCGGTCGTGGTGGTCTTCGTGTTGGTCATGCTCTCCCCTAATGCACTCCCCGTGCCAAGCGAAGCGCGCACCTAAAGGCCGTGTTTCGCGCCGCGCCGCGGGCCTGGGGCGAAGCATATTTCGCGTTTATGCGCGAAGCGCCTTTCGCGGTGCGTAGCGTGCTACACACGGCAAGGCAGGACGAGCGCCCACCGGGCCCCGTCGTCGGACACCATGCGCAGCGGCGCGCACGGTGCGTCCGGCTCGTAGAGCACGGTCAATGTCTCGGTGAACGCGACGGCTTCGAGCAAATACCGCACGTAGCACGCCGGCGCGCCGGGCTCCGGGGGCAGCACCCCGGCGAGGACGGGCCCGCCGAGGACGGCCGCGCGCTTGGCCGTGTCGCGCTCCGTGGGGTCCCTGTCCCCCGCGTGGTAGCCGTGCACGGCGCCCGTGGCGAGGTCGACCGCCGCGTTCCAGCGCTTCCCCAGGGCGGCGTCGAGCCCGTGCGCGCGTTGCAGGGCTGCGGCGTCGAGGTCGAGGGTGCGCTCCGTGCGGCCCGCGGGGGCACTGAGCTCGACGGCGGCGCGAATGAGCTCTGCGTCCTTGTCCGGCTCCGCCTCGAAGTCCGGCGGCGCGGTTCTGCGCGCGTGCAATCGATGCCCGTCGGTGGCGATCTCCCAGTAGCCGTCGGCCAGGCAGCCCTTGTGCGGCACCGTGCGCCAGCGCGCGTGATCGGGGCAGGGGAGGGGGAGTAGCGCGGAGCGGAAGGCGCGATCGGGGTCGGGGCGTCGGGTCATAGCAGGGTCACCTCGTGCAGTAGCACGCGGCCGGGGCCACGGGTCGGTGAAGTCCAGGAGAGCTCCACCGTTCGGACCGGGCCGCGCAACCCGTCGTCACGGCGGTCGAGCTCGGTCCAAGCGAAGGCGCCGTCGCGGGGGCGGGAGGCAAAGACGGTGTCGACGAAGTCGGCGTGGTAGTGGGCCCCGGTGAAATCCGATCGGTAGAGCGCCTCGCGACGGCGCCTGGCGCCCCCGAAGCGCGTCGCGCGGCGGGCCAGGTAGGGTAGGGCCTCGACGTAGCGCTCGACGGTAGAGCCGGGGATGCGCGTCCAGCCGGGGCCGTGGCAGGGGTGGGGGGTCATCGGCGCCACCAAGCCCGAAGCCGCCAGAACGGGAGCTTGATACGGTGCCAAAGCACGGCCAGCCGGTAGCGCGGCGAGCGCGTGCACGGCGGCTCGCGGTACTCGTCGGGCGACACGAAATCCCCGCGGCGGTCGTAGTAAACGCTCCGTCCGCCGAGCCCCCACGGATCGACGTCCACGCGCGCCCCGCACCAGGGACAGAGCAGCCACCCGGGCCGGCGGGGGTACGGGCGCCACGTATGGCGGGCGGTCATAGCCCGACGTCCTCTGAAAGGGTGCGCTCCGCCGCCGGGTGTTCCGGCTCCGCCGCGTCGTCGGCGTCCGCCGCCCCCGCCCGCCAGGCTTGCTCCCGGGCTAGGGCGGCGTCGGCGCACGCGCGCGAAGCCGTGTGCACGGCTTCCGTCGCCGCGTGCGCCCGGGCGCCGATGGGGTGCGCGTGGAGCTCCTCGGCCGCCTCGACGATCAGTTCGTGCATCGCGCTGGCGAGCGCGTCCAGCGCCTCGTCCGTCGCCAGCAAGGCGTTGCCCCGGGCGGGGCTCCCCGGGGGCGTGCGGGTGGCGCGGTCGGCGCGGCGCTCGACGTCCGCCGCCCTGCTGGCGACGGCGCCCGCGGCGCGTGCGATGTTCGCGGGGCGGAGCTTGTCCGGGGTCACGGCTCACCGTCCCGCCGCACGAGGCGGCCGTCGCGCACGCAGTAGGCGACCCCGGGCAGGATCCCGTCCTCGCCCGTGTAGCCGACCGCGAGGCGCCAGCGCTCGGCGGCGCAGTCCCAGTAGCGGACGGAGATGATCGCGGCGTCGCCCGCGGTGGCCGTACCGTCGTCGCCCGCGGTGGCCGTGCCGCGGTGGCCCGCGGTGGCCGTGCCGTCGTCGCCCGCGGTGGCCGTGCCGTCGTCGCCCGCGGTGGCCGTGCCGCGGTGGCCCGCGGTGGCCGTGCCGGCGTAGCCCGCGGTGGCCGTGCCGGCGTAGCCCGCGGTGGCCGTGCCGGCGTCGCCCGCGGTGGCCGTGCCGGCGTAGCCCGCGGTGGCCGTGCCGGCGTAGCCCGCGGTGGCCGTGCCGTCGTCGCCCGCGGTGGCCGTGCCGCCGTAGCCCGCGGTGGCCGTGCCGTC
>JALOCI010000132.1 GCA_023227835.1 Bacteroidales bacterium | reverse complement strand
GCATCAGTTCGGGGCCGGATAAGAAGAACCGCCTCACCGTGGTCTTTACCCCGTCCGGCACCATCACGTGGGATCTCGCTGCCTAAATGCCGACCGGCGGCTTCTACATCGACGCGGCACCGCTGAAGGAATTCAGCGCGCGCATCAAGCAATCCGGGAACAACGTCGGCAAGGACATGAAGCCGGCGATGCAGCGAATCGAGCGCCGCAACGTGCCCAAGGTCCGCGCCCGTGCCCCTATCGGCCGCACGGACATGCACAAGGCCGGACGCGGGCACCTGCCGCCCGGCTCGCTGCGACGTGGAATCACCGGCAAGGCCACGCCCTCGAATGTCTGGATCACTGCGAATTGGGACTCGGGCGCGCTCATCTTGCAGGAGTTCGGCGGAAAGAGCGTGTGGCACCGGGGCGGTGCTGGCGCGCTGCGTGGCCGCGGGCATAAGGGCTACCACACAGGCACCGCCGGGTCGGAGCGTTGGATTGGGGGCGATTCCAGCGCCATCAACCGGCGACATCAAGGCACGCTCATCGCCCGCGGTTGGCTCGTCTACAAGAAGCCCCGCAGGCCGCGCGGCTACTTCATCTGGAACTGGCCCCACTACGACCGCCACGGCATCGGCGAGGACTTAGCCAAGGGCATCGCCGACGCAGCTAAACGCGCTGGTATCGAAGTCGAGATCGTGTCCGGGGGCGGGCTCCAGGGCGATTTGCAATCACCAACATTCACTAGATAAACGGGAGGACTTCTTGGCTATCAACATCGACTTCGACCCCGCGCACTATAACTCGTGGCAGATCATCGCCTTCGAGGTAGTCACCAACAATTCGTTCATCGACGCACTCACTAGCGTGGACGGCAGGGTTCGGGTGTCTTTTAGCACGGCGCTCGCCCTCGCATGGGTACAGGCCGAGCCGCCCGAGCCGACGCTTACCGACAAGCAGCTCACGATCGCCTTTCGCACTTACGCGGCGAAGATTCCGGTCACGGATCTCTTCGATGCGTTCGGGACGGAAGAAGAGGAGGCGTCAAACGAGGCGGACCCTACGGTGGCCGAAGAGGCACCTACCGAGACGACTTCCTAGAAACGGGTCCGCAGCTCATCTCGAGCTACCCAGCGTACACCTTGGAGTCCCTTGGGCGTCTGCCGTTGTCACAGCTTGACGCCCTACTCAACCACATGAATCAGAAGGCGGCCGCCAGTGGCTGAGAACATCATCAAGACATCACTAGTTGGCGTTGACCGAAGTCTTGGCAAGACTCTGCGCGGGGCGGGCAAGGACGCATTGACCCTCGCTCAGAAGCTCGACGTCATGGGCCGGAAGATGCAGGCGGCGGGCGCGACCATGACGCGCAAGCTCACCCTGCCGATCCTCGCCGGGTCCGCCGTGGCCGTGAAGTTGTCGATGAATTTCGAGAAGGCGTTCACCAACATCGAGGCATTAGTCGGTGCCAGCTCTAAAGAGATCGACGAGATGCGCGAGCACGTTCTCAGCCTCGCAGGTGAGACGGCGCGGGCGCCACAAGAACTTGCTGATGCCCTCTACTTCATCGAGTCCAGCGGCCTGAAGGGCGCAACGGCACTTGATGCCCTGGACGCCTCAGCTATGGCCGCCGCCGCTGGCCTTGGCGACACCGCCACCGTCGCTGATGCCGTGACCTCCGCGATGAACGCCTACGGATCCGAGGTGCTCCCAGCAAGCAAAGCCACAGACATTCTCCTGGCCGCCATTCGTGAGGGCAAGAGTGAGCCAGCGGAGTTCGCGAAGTCGATCGGCGGGGTGATTCCCGTCGCGCAGGCTATGGGTGTTAGCTTCGGCGAGGTTGCCGGCACCATGGCCGCGCTCTCACTCAGCGGCACCAACGCCGACGAGGCCGTCACCCAGATCACAGCTGCTCTCTCGCAGTCGATCAAGCCGACGAAGCAGGGGTCAGAAGCGCTTGCTTCACTCGGCATGAGCTACGCCGACCTCCGCGAGGAGATTGCCGACACATCCCTAATCGAGACCTTCAATACCTTGAAGGACAAGTTTCACGGCAACGTCGAAGAGACCGCCAAGGTCTTCGGCAACATCCGTGCGCTCCGCGGCGTGATGACACTGACGGGAGTCTCTGCCCAGAAGTACGCGGGCATCATTGAGCGCGTCGGCAACGCCCAGGGCGACACGAACAAGGCCTTTGAAGTCGCCGCAGGGAAAGACGGATTCAAGATGCAGCAGGCGTGGGTCGACCTGCAAGCGTCTGCCATCCAGGCCGGCGACGTGATCCTGCCGATAGCCGTCGACCTCGCTAAGAGCCTTGGCCGCATCATGGACGCCTTCTCGCGTCTTTCGGGAGGTCATAAGAAGTTCATCGTCTACACGGGTCTCATGGTCGCCGCCGTAGGTCCGCTGCTCTCCCTGACCGGCGGCATACTCAGGTTCGCGGGCGTATGGGCCAAGGTCTCTCGCGCGATTGCCGGCGCCGGTGCCGCATCCGCCACGGCCACCCCGAAGATTGCGGCCGCCGGCACCGCTGCCTCTACCGCGACCCCGATGGTCGCCGGCTTCTTCGCCGCCTTCGCTCCTGCCGCAATTGCTGCCGGCGGCGTCTACGCCCTCACGGCGGGCGTGAAGGCATTCAACGACGACATGACCGACCAGGGCAGCAAGACGTTCGCCACGATGCCGAAGATCACCGCGGCGCTCAAGAACATCGTGCCCAGCGACTCGATCAAGAGCATGGCTGACGCCGACA
>JALOCI010000060.1 GCA_023227835.1 Bacteroidales bacterium | reverse complement strand
CATGTCCGAGATAGTGAAGACCGCAGTAACGACACCTTTCCAGCTTACGGAGCTTGCCACAGGCGCAAAACAGCTCATAGCATACGGATTCGCTGCCGAGGAGGTCAACGGGACACTCCTTAAACTCGGTAACGTGGCCTCTGGATTGGGCCTGCCTCTTGAGAGACTCACCTACCTGTATGGTACTACAAGGACACAGGGCCGTCTCATGGCAAGGGATATGATGCAGTTCACCACTTCGGGTATTCCATTGCTTGACCAGCTGGCCACCATGTACGGAAAAACCACGCAGGAGATAAACAAGATGGTCTCTGCCGGTAAGATAGGATTCCCAGAGGTGGCAAAGGCTTTCGACCAGATGACGGGCAAGGGTGGAAGATTCCATGACCTCATGCCAGAAATGGCCAAGACCATACCGGGACAGATCTCGAACCTCAAGGATAAGATAACGATGGCCATGAACGAGATAGGACAATCCAACTCGGGTCTTATCTACGGAGGTATCAAGATGGCCAACTCTATGGTTGACAACTACGAACAGGTAGGTAAGGCCATAATGGGGCTCGTTGCTATTTATGGAATATACAAGACCGCCCTGATAGCGGCAGCGGCTATGAACGGCACTCTTATGACAAGCAACCTGATGCTCGTAAGGGCTTTCACGGCTGTCAGAAACTCCGTTGTCGCCCTCAATGCTGCCATGGCCACAAGCCCCTGGATCGCCCTCGGTGTCATAGTGGCCTCGCTTGTTGTTTCCATGTGGGCCCTTCACGATTCCACCACGGCACAGGAGAAGGCACAGAAGAAACTCAACGAGACCCTTGCAGAATCAAGGCAGAAGAAACAGGATGCTGCCAACGATGTGGACAAACTCAGTAGTGCAATACGCAACGGCACATCAGACATCTATGAACAGGTGACAGCCTTCAATGAGCTCATCAAGAAATACGAGTTTTTCAAGAAATACTCCATTGACGACATAAGGAACATGACCTCCGAGCAGTGGGCTAAGGTTATGAGCGAGTTCAATATTTCTGCTGACAGGGGTTCTGTTCAGGGACTTGTTGACAAGAAAAAAGCCGAGATAGCAAAACTTGAAAAAGACCTTTTAAGATTCGAAAATTCCACGGGCGTTTCTCCTAACGATATAGCAAGGACAAGGGAAAGTCTCAATATTGCCAAGACAGAGCTCAGGGGGCTCGAAAAAGAGGCTCAGAAGGTAGCGAAGAACATCCGTCAGGCAGAGATAGCCGCCATGACTCCTGAAGAGCAGAAAGCCTACTATGAGGGAAGGAAAAAGGCTATCGAGCTACAGAAGAAGCTTGTAATTGATAATGCCAATTTCACCCCACAGGAGAAAGCAAAGCTACTCGAGGGTCTCAACGTGGCTCTCAAGGAAGCAAACGAAAAGGCCGCAGGGGGCAAGGGTGTAATCAAAAACAAGGACTTTTGGGACAAACAGAAGAAAGATGCTCAAGAACTCATAGATCAGATGCCTGTCACCATGAAAGGCTCTGCCGAGTGGAAAGCACAGCAGAAGCTCATTGATGAGGCGGACAAGAACCTTCTCACATATAACAGCAAGAAGCTGGACAAGATAGCCGAACAGGAGGTAAAGGCTGAAAATGCACTCGAAAAGGCCACGGAAGAGCAGTTAAAGAAGCGCGCGGAACTTGATGAAAAAATATCTCAGGGCACTATCGACAATATGAAGGATGGTTTTGCCAAGGAACTGGCACAACTTGACGTGAACCACCAAAAACGACTCAATGAGATAGAAAAAGAGAAGAGGGAGCTCCTTGACAAGCAGAATGACAAAGCCCTCGCAGAATGGAAGAAAAGCGGCAAGTCTGAGGCTTCGTTCGTTAAGTCCACTACGCTCAACCCTGAGGATAGCTCAAGGATGGACGCCTTGACAAAACAGGCAAACGAGAATTACCTCAAGTCACAGACAGACCTATTCAAAGGTTTTCTTGAGAACAAGAGGGCTGAAATAGAAAGGGAATATAACGAGACTGTCGTCCCTCTTATAAAGATGATGAACGGCAAGAATACCGATATTGTGGGGCTTGCCATAGCTGATGCGGGGCGTGAGAGAAAGAGGAAACTCAAACAACTGGACAAGGACATCCTCTCTGAATATGGTCTTGAATCACTCATGAACGGATCGGGTGCGGACTGGCTCACGGAAAAGATAAAGGAGGTTGTTCCTTTCTTTCATTCCATATCAGAGTCCACCGTCAGCGAGTTGAAAAAGATACAGGATGTTATTGATGGCATTGAAATTCCTCAAAGCGTCATTGACGAGCTGAAGAAAAAGGGCGTAGATGTAGATGCCCTGCTCAAGAAACTCAAGGAGGTAAAGGCCGCCGGAAGCGACTCTGCCGACCAAGCCACAGCGAAGAAAACCGCCGACCAGTATGCCGATGCCGCAAGGGCTCTCGGACAAGCACTCTCACAGTCTTCTGACCAATTTGTAAAGGCCGTGGGGGAAGTGGTATCTGAACTTTCTGGGGTCATAAAGACCTTTGGTGACAAGAACAGTACAGGGATTGAAAAGGCATCAAGCATTGCCTCTCTTGCCATCATGGCAGGGAACTACCTGAAGGAGATACGCCTCTGGAACTGGAATAAAGCTCTCAATGCACAGAAAGAGCTGACAAAGGAAGCGGCCTCAAGGGTTAAGATTGAAACCGAGATAAACCAGCTGTATGCAGAGAGACTGGCTGACAGCGAGGAGAGTACATTTCTTGGTGTGGACTATGCCAAGAAACTTTCCAACGCCATGTCCGAGATAGCCAAGAATGGTGATTCTTTCAATGCTGCCATAGACCAGCTTTTCAGTAACTCCATATTCTCCGCCGAGGGTTCGGCAGAGAGAAACCTCTTCGGTACAAAGACGGATACATATTCCTTCACTCTGAACGAGGTACTGAATGGCATGACCGCACAGGGCAAGAGTTTCATGGACGTGTTGGGACACCTTCTCGATCCCATCAGTCTTTTTGGTGGCGGCACGGCAGACAAGAAGGCGAGGCTGGATGCTTATAATGGGCTCACAGAAGGTATAAACAAGGCCCTCTCTTCCATGGGAAAGACCGTGCAGGACTTCTCGGCCATGAGCTCACAAGAGATGCTCGACTTCTTCAACCTCATGAAGGAGGCGGGATATATCACCGATCAGGCGACACTCTCATTACTCGAGGATGCACAGGAACAACTCGAACTGATAGAGGAATACCAGGACAAGATAAAAGAGGTCATCTCCACTCTCTCAGGATCGCTTGGGAGTTCATTAAAAGATATTCTTGTAAATGCGTTTAGAGGTGGGTTTGGATATGGGGTCAACGAGGCAAAGAAAACGGCAAGTGCGATAGCTTCAATCCTTGAGGAACAGATTTCATCAAAGATAATGCAAGCAGCCTTCGGCTCTCTCTTCAATCAGTTAGAGGACGACATGGCAGCCAGTTTCGGCATAGGTGGGGACCAGTCTTGGTCAGATGATATGCAGAAGTTCTTCCAGGGCATCCCGGGCGGAATGGAGGCTTTTACGGCAATGATGAAAGCAGCACAGGAACAGGCCAAGGCCGCAGGATTTGACATCTTCGGCTCTACGAGAAGTTCAACAGCCTCAGGGATAGCATCGGCCTCACAGGATTCGGTCGATGAGCTCAACGGCCGTGCGACGGCAATACAGGGGCACACCTACTCTATCAATGAGAATATGAAGGTATTGGCTGCCAACTCCGAGAAGGCTCTTAAACATCTGGCAGGGATAGAGACTAATACCACGCCTATTTCAGAGATGCAGAAAGACATAAAGTCGATGAAAACCATCATAGGGGAGATTAAGGACCAAGGATTGAGATTAAAATGACAGGCAGATTATTCATAGACACATTGGATGCTTTCATAACCTACGGCGTTGCCGTGACGGCGGGGGGTTATGATGGGCTTGTCTCTTATCCATCACTCAAAGAGGTGGACACCAATGACTGGCCAGAAGCGGACGGCATAGAGGCAGACCTCTCCGAGGTGTTCCTTGATAGCAAGACCTTCACGCTTGATATGGTTTGTGCGAATGGTGGCGATGTGGGGGCTCTCATTGCTGCTCTCTCGGATGGGGCATATCACACCTTCAACTTCGCAGACTTGGGCATTACAAGGTCGTTGAGACTCGTCTCTGCTCCCAAATACGACGGGTATAGGATATATCATTTTTCCCTTTCCCTTGCTGACGACTCACCTCTTGACGGGTACGAATATGTAGAGCCTTTCTCTACGGGAAAGTCAGACGGCTTTGAGATAGACGGAAAGGACTTCTCGCTATACGGTATAAGAGTGCTTGACGGAACGATGAACGAGATAGACAAGACACCTGATGTCAAGGAAAACCTCAAGGTGAGCATATCGGGCATGAGTGGAAGTAATTACGACCCTGAAAGCGTGTTTTACAAGAGTAAGGAGGTTAAACTGAATCTCTTCATGCACATGGCAAAAGAGGATTTCTGGAAAAACTACAACGCCTTTCTTTATGACCTTACAAGGTCGGGATTCAGGACGCTCTATGTGGATGCAAGGACAGAGGAGCATCCCTGTCACTACAAGGGTGGCGATGTGAAGAAGTTGAGCCTCGTGGGGGATATGATCTGGTGTGAGTTTACCGTCACACTCGTATTCCTCTCCTACCGTCCCGGTGAAGAGGATTATGTCCTTGCAGACGAGGATGGTAATATCATATGTGACGAGAATTATAACGCAATAGAAAGCAGATTATGAGCATAGCAAAAATAAAGGCTTCACAAGTTCCTACAGGAACGACCATAGTAGGATTCATGGCACTTGGATGGGATTCGGCCAGCAATAAGTTGGTGAAATTTGACATGGAAACCTTCAAGGGAGACACGGGTGATACAGGCGCGAGCATAGAGATGGGGGTCAATAATGATACCCATTACATAGTATGGCGCGTTGTGGGGGCTTCTACGTGGAACAACCTCATTTCCATGTCGACAATAACAGGGCCACAGGGAGCGGCGATAGAGGTGTCGGTACAGAGCGGTTATATTGCTTACCGATATATAGGGTCTGCCGACTGGACAAATATAGTGGCACTATCGTCTCTTGTGGGTCCGCAAGGACCGCAGGGAAACGGGCTGACGGTAAAAGACCGCTATAACACCTTTTCGGCACTACAGGCAGCAATAATGAGCCCGGCTGACGGCGATGCTTACGCCGTAGGTTCGTCGCAGCCGTATGATATATATATATACGGCACAGTATCGGGGTGGGTAAATCATGGACCACTGTCAGGAGCAGACGGCGCTAATGCTTATTTCTACATGGCATACGCCACGGATTCATCAGGGGCGGGATTCTCTCTCACAGAGAATGTCTCCCTCCCTTATTGGGCATGGAAATCGACAACAACGCCCATCACGTCCCCTCAGGCTTCAGACTTCACGGGGTTATGGAGATTAAGGATGCCGGACCCTTCGCTCGCGATGACCTTCTCACAGGCTTCTACAAAGGTCAATATAGCACCAGGAGAGACCCTTGCCGTACTTTTTGGAAAGATAATGAAGTGGTTTGCCTCTTTCGGGTCTTTTGCCTGGATAAGCGAACTGGCGTTCTCTTCCCTTACCGGGAAGCCTACTACAATATCTGGTTACGGCATCACAGATGCCTACACCAAGACCGAGATAGACAGCAAGGTGAGTTCCCTGTATAAATATAAGGGGTCTGTGGCCAACAGCGCGGCTCTTCCCTCCACCGGGCTGACGGTTGGTGATACATACAACCTTCTGGATTCGGGGGCTAATGTGGCATGGACGGGCACGGAGTGGGACAACCTCGGCACAGTGTATTCCGAGGCAACCACATCGGCGGCGGGACTTATGTCGGCCACGGACAAGGCTCTGGTAGATTCCCTGACAGGCTATAATTCTGTGACTACGTTAGCAAGTGTTCCTATAACAAAGAGAGTGGTTCTTGCAACATTGACAACAAGCAGTACGCTGTCGCTTGCCTCCACCCTTGCCAACGGAAGGGAGATATATATAAAATGCCTCAACTCCTCTGCCTCTACTATAACAATAACACTCCCAACTACTTCGCCTTTTGAGAGCAAGAAGCCCGCTACTACAACGGATAAGAGCTCTATCTCGCTGCCGGCAGGGACAAAGTGTGAGATTTCAATATTAGCTATCAACTCGGTATATTACATAAAGACAGATGCGTAGAAGAATGTTATACACCCAAGAGGGGGCGAGTTACTCCGAGGCTGTCGTGGGGGACATCCTCTGTACCGACCTTACTATTGTCAAGAATGCGGACTATTCAACCTCTGGAAAGACTGGCATAGGCGTGGTATTCAGCAACGCTTCGGGGAAATTGAAGGTGGTAGGGCTCTCGCAGGGGTCTTCGAAATATTGGGCTCCTGCCGGGACAGATACCTCAATAGCCAACATAGCAGCCCCTATCGCAACGAACATAGTAAACGACCTTGACGGCAGGGCCAACACAACAATACTCTACGCCCTCTCTACGAATGTGAATTATATAGCTGGATATTGCAGGGCCTATTCCGTCACCGGAGCACCGGCAGGCACATGGAACGCCCCGGCAGGTGGTGAATGGGTTATAATAATGGCAAACCTGGCAACGATAAACAGCGGTATCTCCACTTGTTCTGGGACACAAATATATCCGGGAGGCTATAATTATTACTGGGTAAGCTCAGAGACGGATGCAAACAATGCGATAGCATATGGGACTAACGAGGCTGCCTTTGCCTCTTATTCTAAAGAGGCACAACTTGACATAAGACCTATAATGGAAATAACTTACTGATGAAGATATACAACAGCATAGGAGTAGAGATAGCGGATGTAGTGGTGAATGACGAGAGTTATTCTTATGATGAGATAAAATCATCACACAATCTCACGTTATACTTTGATTCTCCAACGAAGATAGACATACCCGTCAAGTCTTATGTGGTCTTCGAGAGTGTCACATACACCCTCGAGATGCCTCACAACTACAAGCGTAACGGAGAGAGAGCTCTTGGCTACACCCTTGTCCTTGATGCACCTGTCGGAAGGTTGTCAATGTTCGTCGTGAGAAACCTTGTCGATAATCGCCTCAAATTCTCCCTTACAGCAAAGCCATCAGAGCATCTTGCCCTCATAGTGGGTAACATGAATGCCTTTGGCCGTGACAGCGGGTGGACGGCGGGGGACTGTGTGGAACAGGAGGAGATAACCCTCGAATATTCGGGGACAACATGTCTGGAGGCTCTCGATAACCTTGCAAACAAGCTCGAGACAGAATATGAGGTCGCAGATAAGCAGATAATTGTCAAGAAGGTGGAATACAACAAGGACAACCCTCTTGTACTCTCCTATGGAGCCGGTAAGGGATTCATCCCCGGACTGGAAAGAAAGTGTGATACGATGGCCGTAGAGGTGCTTCATGTTGAGGGCGGTGAGAGGAATATAGACCAGAGCAAATATGGCTCTTCTACCCTCTTGTTACCCACATCACAGATACTCGAATATGAGGGGCGTTCCTATATATCCTCCTCTGACGGACTTTCAATCAAGAGAAGCGACAAGGCTCTGACAACCTTTGTTGAACAATCCTTTGACTGCTCTGATATATACCCCTCAAGAGTAGGGACTGTCTCTGCTGTCGAGACAGAAGCCGGGGACGACTACGACCTGTACGACATTATAGACTCTTCAATACCGGATGCCCTCGACTTCTCGGCGTGTCGCATAGAGGGACAGGAGGCAAAGATGATATTCCAGTCGGGGATGCTCGCAGGGAAGGAATTTGCCCTCATGCAGAGTGAGGATGCTCTCACAGGGTATGTTCATGCAGAGAGGAGATTCAAACTGGTGTCGGAGAAGATTGACGGCCAGTATATGCCTAATAGTACCTTTACCCCTGCCATAGGGGACAAGTATATCATAGTTGGTGTTCAGCTTCCTGATGCCTACATATGTGATAACTCAACAAAGACAGGCGCAAGCTGGGATATCTTCCGCAAGGCTGCCAAGTACCTGTATGAGAATGAGGATGACCATTTCGACTTCTCGGGTGAGATAGACGGCATTCTGTTGAAAAAGAACTGGGACACCATAGGAGGCAAGATAAAGCTCGGGGGTTACATATTGTTCCAAGATACGGACTTTCACCCTGAGGGGCTTCTCATCCGGATAAAGTCTATAAAGAAATATGTCAACAAGCCCAAGAAGCCTATTGTTGGTCTTTCCAATAGCGTTTCCGGCTCTTCGGTCAAGAACGACATAAACAACATTGACAATAAGGACATTATAATAAAGAAGAAGTTTGACGACTCCATAAGGTTCACCAGAAGGAGGTTTGTGGATGCACTCGAGACGATGAAGATGCTCGAGAATGCACTTCTCAACTTCTCTGGAGGGATAAACCCTATTACAATACAGACCATGCAGATACTTCTTGGTGACAAGAGTTTGCAGTTCCGGTTTGTCGATGATTCCACAACCCCCGCAGAGGTTGAACACACCTTCAGCATGAACGACACCACAGATGTTTTCAGCACCGGATCCGGAGTGATACAACACATGACACTGGGGATAAGCTCTATTTCTTCCTCACATGCCGTATCGGAATACAAGTTCTGGAATGTGAGTGCCTATGAAAGTGCGGTATTGGAGGCCAACTCTTCGTACTATCTGTATATAAGAGCCTCGAAAGATTCCACCTATGCTACATTTCTCTTGTCCAAGACTGCAATAGCCATAGAATCGATGGAGGGGTATTACCATCTTCTCACGGGGATTCTCAATAAGAGGACAGATGGTGCAAGGAGTTTTGTGACACTTTTCGGGTTTTCGGAGATACTTCCCGGAAGAATCACTACGAGCCTTATCATATCACCTGACGGACAGTGTTATATCAACCTCGCCACCAATACCGTGGGTGGTAAGATGGTTTTCAAGGCGGGATCTTCGGGTCTTGCTAATCTTGTCGAATATGCCGGACTTGTAGGATCTATTACCGATGCGCAGGATGATGCCACGGCAGCTTTGAGCCTTGCAAATAGTCTCGACTCATATATTGACGGCGCTTTCCATGACGGGGTCATCGACGAATCGGAGGCCATAGCAATAGGAAACTACCTCGCAACAATTGATGATAACTGGACCGAAATCTCGGCCTCTTATGCGAAGATATATGCCAACCCTTCTCTTTCAGGAATAGCGAAGTCGAATCTCTACACCGCTTACACAACCCTTGACGGGGTTAAGGATGAGCTGGTGGCGGCGATAGTGGCTGCAATAGCTGACAGCAAGATAACGGGGACGGAATCCTCAGACGTGAATATACTTATCGAGGAGTACCGCACGGCCCTGACTAATTATACAAATGCCGTTGAGGATGCCAACACCGCCATTCTCTCTACTTACGAATATCTCAAGGAAGCGATAGAGAGCGGAGAGACTATGATTGCAGGGGGCTTGGTGCTCACCAATGCTCTGTTGCTCAAGAATCTCGCAGGGACAATGACGGCAGGGATTTCGGGGCTTACCAGTCCTTCGGGAAAGGCTGTGCCTTGGCTCTTTGCAGACGCAGAGAAAGGCGACTTCAGCTCAGTATTGGACAAGGCGCAGCAGAAAAAAAGCAGGTTCTATATGATGACGGACGGCACGTCTGCATTCGGAATCCTGAAAGTAGAGAAAGACAGGCTTGCAATATGCCGGCAACTAAAGGACGGTTCCGGAAGGTTTGCAGGTCTTGGTGATGAGATGGTGGTGTTCAGGGACTCTGCAATTCCATCCCTAAGCGAGCTTGTCAACACGCTTGCTAAAGGTGATATCCTGTATTCTGACAGTATCACCACAAACACATCAGGTGTGGGGGCGTTCGCATATAGTTCACAGATGGGCGTGACACAAGCAAGTGACGGGTTCAGCTCTTTTACAATGAGGGTCCGGGCAACAATGGCAATCACAATGACAAATGGCGATGTCCATGACAATGAGGATACACCAGCATCTACCTGTGAAGTTGTCTTAAACCTGTATAAGGTTGTCTCAGGAGCATATCTCCTTGTCCGGGAGTTGAGCATACTATCACTCAGAAACCCTTCTCCGGGTATGAGGTTTATAGACATTGCAATCGATGAGAGTTTTATCCTTGATGAGGGTAGCTATGTCATAAGAGGCGAGTATGTGACAAGCTGCCAAGAGACAGTCGACACCGTGGCCATCTCGGTAGCGAATGGGATTGTCTCAGCATCAGCGGCAAGTGCGAAACAGCAGACTATAATCGGGCTTAACGGACTTGTAAGAATCAAGGATGCGAACAACTTCGACTACCTTACTGATACGGATGCTGTCTTTGCAAGGGGGGCAAATAAGAAAATGACATTGAGCGGTACGGCAGCTTCATTCCTTAAGGTCTTAGGAAGCATGGATGTTTCGGGATTATTGGGATCGGGAAGTGTGGCCTTTGCTGGTGCGTTAAGTAATCCCTTTGGTAAGGTTGCTGGATCTGCCAACAATAGCACAGGAGTATACACAGTAAATCATAATATTGGGCACACAAATTATTCTGTCGGACTGACACTCAATAACCCGGCTTCAAACCTCACTATATACATAACGGCAAAGTATTCAACATCCTTCACCGTTAAGATAATGAACCCACACACGGACACACTTACTAATGCGGCTTTTGACTTTCAAATTTTTGGAAACAATGCTTAGTATAATCTACATATTAATTCTGAAGGGTGCGCTTGAGTGCTCTCCACTCCTCGCCCCCGCAAGGTATGAAGGTGAAAGCCTCATTAAAGACCCTGTAAACCTCGGTGTAGTTTTCCTCGGCGTAAGCCTTTTGGATGGTCGCCCTTGCGGACTTGATAACAGCATTGGGAATATAGGCGATAGTGTCCCAGATGGGGGTCTGGATAGGCGTTGCAAGGTTTCTCCTGATAACAAAGTCGTTGCCCTCGATAAAATCGGGCACATAATTACCGAACTGGTCAATAATGTCCCTGCCGAACATCAAAAGCCTGATATTAACAGTATCTCTTTGGTCTTTGGTGAACATTCTCGCCGCGGAAGTCTCGAACATGGAGAGATTATAAAAACTAATATCGTAGGTCTGTCTCACAATCTCATAATTGCTCAGGTGATTTGTTGCCTTTGTTGTTGTGGCCGCCCCGCTTGGCCAGATGCTTATCATGGCGTTCTTGTCGAGCTGTCCCCTGTCATCTTTCTTACACCCGAAAATTGCGAGTATAATAACAATAAAAACCAACCTTTTCATAATCATAGTATTAAAATTCAAGACAAATATAACAATTGGGAGCAGATAGTGTGCTCCTGTTGATAAGTTTTTCATAAAAATAACCTAAAAAGAGTAGAGTGGTATGGATCAGATTCAGGTAGCAAAAGGCATTTCAGAGTTAGGAATGTTGGTGATGGCAGGAGCGTTTTTCCTTGTATTGTCGGCAACGATGATGGCGGTTGTTGTGAAGTTATTTTCAAAGATGATTAACAACACAATGCAAGAGAATAAGGCGACACAAAACAAGCTGATAGAGGCGATTAATGAGCAGAGTGCGCAGCTTGTCGATGTGGCTGAGGGGCTGAGGGAAAAGAGCCTTACGGAAATAAAAATAGTGTCTGGTGCGCTATTCGACAACGGCAAGGGTGAGATAACGAAGATTATAAAGACAATCAGACAGGAGAATCACATTCAGAACAAGAAGGCTACAATAGCGAAAATCAGAAAGATGGTGATTAACGTGCACGAGAACCGTAACAGCAAGTTCGATGCCTTCAAGTTCAGGGGTAAATCACTCGCCTCATATACCTCTCCCGAATGGATAGACCAACTGTCTCAGGTGGTGGAACAGGAAGTTTACAGCGAGAGCGTGAACAATGGCCGTGCGGACACTAACATCACCAATATAACGGAATCCATGAAGCTGGATTTTTACCATAACCTTATTAACGGAGTAGCATAATGGACAGCAGAATCATAAAGCTCGCAAGAGAGCAGAAAAAATACGACCCTGCGGCACTTCTCGCCTTCATACAGGTAGAGACAGGGGGCAGGGGATTTGATGTCAAGACAGGCAAGATAATGATACAATTTGAGCCGTCTTGGTTCAAGAGACGTGCCTCAAAGGAGTATGCGGAGTATCTGAGACTTTTAAATAAAGGTGAATCTCTTTCGATTGTCGAGCAATCTATAATCAACAACTGGCGCACAGTCCTTGAAAACAGGGTCTCTATTCAACCCCTTGAGTGGTCTGCCTTCAATATCGCTTTTGCAATCAACAAAAACGCTGCAATGGAGAGCACTTCAATAGGCCTCGGTCAGATAATGGGATTCCATTGGGAGCGACTGGGATTCGCCTCTGTCGGGGCAATGTGGGATGATGCAAAAACGGGTATTGAGGCACAGGTCTTTCAGCTTATAAAGTTCATCGACACAGATAAGAACCTTCGGGGAGCTATTGAGGCAAATAACTGGGATTCAGTTGCCTCTATCTATAACGGCGAGGGTTACAAAACTCTTGCAGAGAAACTGGGCTGTGAGCCTTATGACGAAAGCCTCGCTAAGGCTTATAAATACTGGGATAATTACTTAAAAAACAACTGATATGGGTTACGATAAATTAATAGTCAATATAGATTACATTCAGGAGGGAAACAAGGATGATTTCACCTTCGACCTTGATACTAATTTCCCTGTTGAGGAGGTTGGGGATATAACCTTTCAGGTAAGAGACTCTCTTGGTAAAGAGGTATTCTCAAAGAAAAAATCAACAG
The DNA here is from genome assembly GCA_023227835.1 of Bacteroidales bacterium. GTDB lineage: Bacteria > Bacteroidota > Bacteroidia > Bacteroidales > UBA932 > Bact-08. The sequence continues at coordinate 1,870 of JALOCI010000060.1, read as the reverse complement.
GAGGGATAACTCTTGCAGAAAGGGTTGTAAGTGTCCTTTTTGCTCCGGCAGACACAACAGGAAAGGCCGGAACTCATTATTACGAACTCGATTTCAAGGATGCAGGCGGCAGCCCATTTGCGACAATCGGTGGGAAATTCACAATCAATAAGGAGGTAAACACGCTATGAGCACGCTGACAATTAATGTACACCCCCGCAAAAAACTTACCGTCACCCAAAACGGTATTGCAATCGGGCCGAGGGGTTATTCCGACTACGAATTGTGGTTACAGGCAGGGAATGAAGGTAGTTTTGATGACTACATAGAGTATATTCGAGGGCCTAAAGGTTATTCCGACTACGAATTGTGGTTACAGGCGGGACACGCAGGGACACTTGCGGAATTTGTTGACTGGCTGAGGTCTCCTGCTGTTGATGCGGCCAACACGGTCGATGAGGCGGTGTCTGAAGCAATGAGAATTGAGGCTCTTATTCAGGAGAATGAGAATATAAGAGAACAATCCGAGACAGGAAGAGGCACATCTGAACAATCAAGGACTGCAGCAGAACAATCGAGGGCAAGTGCAGAGATAGCTCGGGTTAATGCCGAGGGTGATGCTACAAAAGGGCGCGTTAAGGCAGAGAATGACCGAGCAGCAGCAGAGATTTTGAGACAACAACAGGAGGCAGTAAGGGTGCAGGCTGAGAATGATAGAATTGCTGCAGGAGCAATAATACAGTCTCAAATAGTTAATAATCTCATTGAGTCAGAGGCTGGAAAGGTCCTTGATGCAAGGCAGGGAAAGGTTTTGAACGATATTTTGACAAAAATGAACGAGAATTGGGTAGGCGTTGTTGTTGACCCTTCACTTTCATGCTCTGAGCCTGCACCGAAGAGCACCGTAGTTGCTTATCGCGCTACCGAACTTCAGCGAACAGGTAACCTTGAATTTCATAAGTTCGGAAAGTCAAGAATTTTCAACGCCTTCTACCCTGCAATCGTGAATAGAACGGCCAAGACAGTTGCATGGAAGTTGGATCGAAATGACTTTTCGAAGAAGGAGGATGGCTCAGCATCCAATCCAGACTGGACAACTCAGAATATATGTATCGTAATCCCGAACCTGTATCGCAGGATTGTTCTGCTTGACGGCACTATAGACGGCAGATATGAGATTAGATATGACATAGTACCTTTCGAGGGTGCAGCTCTCTTCCATGAGGAAAGTTTTCACTCTATTTCTGATGCACAGGTAGACAGAACGCTCACACAACTTGTTTCTGTCGTGTCTGATGATGTGAGATTCAGAGGAGGCAACAACGATACGACAAGAGATGCGCAGGTGTGGAGGTCTCAGTTAGGCATGCCTGCAACTGCTATATCAAGACCCAATTTTGAGAATTATGCGAACTCTGCTGGATGGCAGACTATGAACATCTATGACTGGACACTATTCTCTGAACTCGCAATGCTCTACTTTGCCAATACAAACATTCAGCTCGACTTCACAAGTGTATTGACAGCAGAAGGCTACCCCCAGGGAGGGCTCGGAGCAGGCAACACAACGTGGATTTCAAAAAGGTGGGAGCAGAAAAACGGTAATTATCCTCTCGATAAGGTTGGTGAAGGTTCATTGAGTATTGGGTGCAATGTGGGTGTCAAGTCAAAGACAGTGACGAATTACTACATAGGAGCTGTTACAGGAGCAACAGCTGGAAAATGCGTGTCAACTGCAAACTTCTCAGTAGGAAACGGATGGTTGTCTACTTATGTCGGTTATACAATTCGCAATCTAACCACAAATGCGACAGCTACGATTACCGCAAAAGATGATGACAATACATTGTCGTTATCGGAAGATATATTCACAGCTGCCGGACAGATATTT
>JALOCI010000131.1 GCA_023227835.1 Bacteroidales bacterium | reverse complement strand
CGAAGCCAAGGAACTTGGCGACGAGGCCGAAGACCGCCAAGGCCCCGCCGGCCACCACCCCGACCACCTTGGCGGCTCCGAGGGCGTAGGAGCGGGAACGCTCAAGCGAGCCGACGCGCGCGGACAGGGCGGGGATGGCTTCCAGCTTCTCGTTGACGGAAACCTGCCACGCTCGGCTGGCGGCGGCGTGCTCCATGAGGCTGTCCAGCTTCTCGTCTGTGGTCATACTACTCAACCCACGCCGTAACCCTCGCCCATGCGGACGCGAAGGCCTTGGAGGCGAAGCCTGTGAGGTTGTTGATTACTTCCGCGCCGCCCCATGCCGCCGCCCAGTACGGGGCGAGGTACGTAACGGCGTCCGTCACGTCCGTGGGCGATAGCGTGCCCTCGGAAAGCATCGCGGAGAGGACGCCCAGCTTGGCCGCGACCATGCCTACGGCGGTCATGGAGGCGGCGAAGGTCTTTAGGCCGGCCTTGGTGGCCTCGGAGCCCTGTACCTTCTGCTTGGCGAAGGTGAGGAGGTAGCCGATGACGGCGACTACGATGACTGTGCTCATGCTGTCCATAGTGTTGGTTTCGATGAGGCGGGCTTAGCGCCCGGGCTAGTTGAAGTGAATCACGCACTTGGCGAGGCCGGCCCCAGTCCTGCTTTCCAAGACGTGGCCGACCTCGTAGAAGTGCTTGGCGTCGGAGAACGGAGACGCTGGCAACGCTTCTGCTATGCACTGACCAGCCACGTAGCTGGCTCCGTCAGCAGACAGGAACCACCTTGCGAACTGTCCCCTCGTCGTGTTGCCGATGAAGTAGACCTGCGCTATGCCAGAGACGACGACAAGGCACTCCGAGCCGTCAGCCACTCCGTTCTCGTACACGAACCCGATTGGGTCTGGCTCGTCCACTAGTCCGAGGACAAAGGAGTTGTCCTGACCGGAGTTGGCGTGGACCATGTATCCCTTCACGGAAGGAGCGCCAGTCTTGTTGGTCAGCTTGATAGTCAGCCCTCCCTCTGGGGTGAAGAACGCCTTGCCAGTCTTAAGCGAGTTGGTGGCCTCGTGCCTCATACTAGTAGGTCGAGATGACGCGCCAGCCAGTGCCAGCGGCGTTCACGGTCAGCGTCACCGCCTCCCAGTTGGTGTTGAGGACGTAGGTGTCAGCGCCGTCAATCTGCTCGGCTCCCTCGGTGTCAATCGTGACGTTGTTCGTCCCAGACAGACCGCCACCGTCCTTGATGACGATAGTGCGACCCTTGACCATCTGCGCGGTCGGGAGGGTGAGCGAGGTCACGGCGGCGGTGGAGGTGTAGGTCACGTCGAGAATGTCGTCCGTGGCCACTAGGTCGTAGGTGGCGGCGGCTACTGCGGTGACGTTGCGGGTCATGGAGCCTTGTAGGGTCAGGTCGCCAGTCTTGGATACAGACCACTTCGAGCCAGTCCCGCTGATGTCCTTGCCAGTGCCAGAGTTGGCAATCGAAATCACGTCACCAGAGGCGGAGGCGTAGCCCTGCGTGAGCTTGAGGATGTTGCCAGTGTCAGTCAACGTGCCGAGGGTCTGGACGTTGGTGCTGTTGAGGTCAGCCAAGGCACCGGACACCGTGATGGCGGCGGAGGCGTGGTTGCTGGTGATGGCACGGGACACGTCGAGGCCCTTGGCGGTGTGGTCCAGAGTGGCGGCGGCGTTGTGGTTGTGGGTCCAGGAGACGTTAGCGACCGAGCCAGTGAAGGCGGTCGTGCCGGAGGTGCCGGTCTTGGATGCTCGGAAAACGTTTCCGCTCGTCGCGTTAACAGAAGAACTCTGGGCCCACAACGCCGTACCAGTCGATATGCTGTCGTTGATTATTAGGTTGGAGCCGTCGCTTTTCCCGGACTCGATGCGGTTAAGTCGGCCCAAGACGTAGATTCCATAGCCGTCGCTAGACCCAACTCCGGAGATGATTTCTAGTGCCCTCGTTAACGCTGTTCCGCCAGAACCAGAATAAGACACTCCGGTGGTGTCTATCAGCAGGCCTCTCGGAAGAAAATCCCCTGACGCTGGCTTGGTCACTTTAAAAACCGGCGCAATCTTCACGTTGTTGAACGTCTCACCAGCCACGCCGGTGAGGTTCCCTGTCCTGCCGAACTCGACCGTGCCGCCGCCGTTGGTGTAGGTCGTGGCGGAGGAGGTGACGGTGAGGGCCGGGCCGACGGTAGTCCTAGCGATGGTTTCCGAGGCGATGTTCAGGTTGCCGTAGAGGTGCGTGAGGGTCGTCGCCGCGTTTCCGATGACCGTGGTGTTCGCGCCCTCGCCCACGGTCGCGTTTGAGGCGTCGTAGCCGCCGATGACGACGGAGTTGGCGTCGGAACTGTTGAACGCCCGGGCCTCACGTCCGATGTAGACGCTGTTAGCGGCCGTGGTCAGCAGGTCGGTGCCGTTGGCATGATAGCGCCCGGCCTGATAGCCAATAACGGTGTTGCCCTCGCCGGTGACGTTGGTGGAGCTGTAGGCCCCGACGGAGGTGGCGTAGTTCCCCGTGAAGGAGGCGAGGGACTGCGCTCCGAGGGCGAGGTTGCGCGTTCCGTTCGAGAGCGACCCGAGGGCGGAAGAGCCGAGGCCCACGTTGTCGTCGCCCCCCGTCAGCGCGACGCCCGCCTGGTTTCCCGCGATGAAGTTACCCGAGCCGGTGGTGAGGGACTTGCCGGCCTGGTAGCCGATGAACACGTTGAACGATGCCTGCCAGATGGAGGTGGCCGTGGAGCCTGCGGTGAAGT
>JALOCI010000130.1 GCA_023227835.1 Bacteroidales bacterium | reverse complement strand
ACGCGACGGTCAGCGCCCTGTTGTCCAATATCGCGGCGCAAGCCGAAGAGGAGGAAAAAAACTAGAATATGCCCCCCAATGAGATAACATACGTCTCCGTCAAGGAGGCCGCGCGGAGGAAGAAGGTCAACGAGACCACCATCACCCGCTGGGTGCGGAGGAACAGGATTAGGGCGCGGAGGTCGGGCAAGGCATGGCTAATCGACAAGGCGAGCCTATGACCACCGAACTAATCAGGGCGGAACTCAAGACCATTGCCGACCGTCTTCGGTTCCTCGCCTCACAGCCGGAAGTAGCCTGGACTTTAGAGGACATCATTGATGAGGCCACAGAGAGACTAGAAGCGGTCGCCGACTATATCAAGAACTCGGAAGACGACACCCGCGACATCGACGCCGAGACTAAGGACGCTAACCTTGACCTGCCATGACCGACGACACCCAAATCACGGTGGCCGACGACGCCAAGGATTACCTCGACAAGGCCGGTGACTTCCAGATAATCGACGCGGAGACCGAGAAAGCGGCGATGGAGCTTTACGCCAAGTGCGACAACGTGGTGAAGGACATCGAGGCCAAGCGAAAGGCCAAGGGCGCTCCGTTCCGTGAAAGGGTCGAGGAAATCAACGCACAGGCTAAGGCATACTCCGCCCCGTTCGTCGAGGCCATGACGAGCCTCAAGAGGAAGGCGAGCGACTGGCGCACCAGCGAGGCGGTCATGGAGGCCGAGAGCGAGCGGCGGAGGATGGAGAAGGAGGCCTTTCACAGGGCCAACAGGGACGACCTCGACGGTGCGCTTGATGCCAACGAGAAGGCCCTCGCCATCGCCGAGGAAGTCCCGAAGACCGTAAAGACCGACGATGGGACGATACGCTACCGCACCGACTACGTGATTGACGAAATCGACCTGAACCAGCTACACGACCGCTTCGTCGTCAAGACCGCCAACGAGAAGGAAATCAAGGCTTGCCTAAAGGCAGGGGAGGAAATCACGGGCGTGAAGTTCCACGTGGAACGGACGCCGATAAACTACAGGAACTAGATATGCGAGAAAAACTCAACATCCTGATTCACGGCGAGCCGAAGTCGGGCAAGACCACCTTCGCCGTGAGGAAGAACCCCGGCGTCCTCATCCTCGATACCGAGGGGTCGTCTAAGCTCGTGAAGGGGGTCAAGAGGGAGGTCATCACGTCGATGGCGCAGATGGACGTGGTATTGAACCGAATCAAGTCAGGAGAGGTGACGACCGTGGTCATCGACACCCTCGACGAGCTGGTCAACAACTTCGCCAAGCAGGAGACCGTCCGCAAGGGAGGGGATAACGTCCAGACCAACGGGCAGTTGACCATCAAGGGCTACGGCGTCCTGCGCGACCGTTTCCTGACCCTCACGAGGGCCTACCGCGACGCCGGGGCGGACGTCCTCACCATCTGCCACAGCGAGCTGGTCGAGAAGCCGGAGGGGGGCAAGAAGTGGGCGATGAAGCTCCCCAGCGACTACGCCCGCGAGGTCATGGCCATGATGGACGTGGTGGGCTTCCTTGAGGTGGCCCGCACCGGCAAGGAGGACGTGCGGCGCGTCCACTTCCGCAAGACCCCCCACTTCGACGCCGGCTGCCGCCTCGTCTACGACGCCGTGGAGGACAAGAGGATTGACGTCCTCCCCCCCCACGTCGACGACCCGTCCCTCATCGACGTCATCAGGGCCTACGACAACTTCTTCGACGGGGACGGCAGGGGATACCTGACCTGCGGGGCCTGTAAGGTGGAGACGGCGACGCAGAAGGCCGTCAGCCCCAAGGGAAACGAGTATGACCTCTGCGACAAGTGTTGTGCGGTCGTCAAGGCCAAATGGGAGGAGGAGACCAAGGAACCGTTCGAGACTAACAACCCTGACCGCGCCAAGGCGCAATAACTATGTCCCAAGTCTACACGCAGGAGGAGCTGGACGCTTTCAAGCAGCAGGAGGAGAAGGAGAGGCGCGACAAGGAGTTCTTCCATGACAATGAGGCGCGCAACCTCGTCCTTCTCGCCCTCGACAAGAACACCGGCGTCGGCTCGTCAGGCAAGGCCAAGCCGCACGACTACCTGGTCGAGGTCGTCGGGGGTCCAGATGAGGGTCGCCAGCACCACGTCAAGGATTACTCCTTCGACCAGGCCATCCGCGACATCATCATCGAGAAGGGCGTCAACGCCGTCAACATCGGTTCCACCGTCGTCAACGTGACCCCGCACACATGGAAGAAGGACGAAAAGTGGGGCGACAAGTTCAACTTCGACGTCTTCATCGTTGACCCCAAGGAAAACGAGGTTGACGCCGAGGAACGCCGCAAGGAGGCCGCTGCCAACCTTGAGTAACATGCCCTCCCCCACTCCCGCCCAGTTCAACAAGGAGATGGACGAGCTGGCCGACAAGATAAAGGAGAACAACCGCGAGTGCGCGGAGAGGAACCACGTGGCCCTTGAGAACCTGCTCAGCAGGGTCGGACTGAAGAAGTAGACGAAGGCGGCATGGCGAGGTGGTGGATACTGACGTCCTTCATCACCTCGTCCGTCGCCGCCATGGGAACAAACAACACGTTATCTGTATACGGGTTTCACGGCCAGTGGCCAACTGCGTCGGCGTGATTGTCCCATGGCGGCGGCGAAAGCCCACAACGCAACCCCCAACCCCCAAAAGTCGGGGGCCTCTCGGAGGGGTGGCGAAGAAGACAACGCCGGGAAATCGAGGCTGGCTCCGGGGAGTCAAATGGACTCAAAAAGGGTCGGGACGTAGAACTCCCAGCTCCCCGTGGCTGGCCTCGGTTTCTCAAGGCA
>JALOCI010000129.1 GCA_023227835.1 Bacteroidales bacterium | reverse complement strand
CGGCTCGTGGCAGCACCACGTCCTCACCTACAACGCGGCCACCAACAGCGCGACGCCTTACCGCAACGGCAGCGCGGGCTCCTCCGCCTCGACGGCTTTTGCCCCGTTCACCGGGACGTGCTACCTCTTCGAGACCGGCTCCATGCTCGCGGGCTGCAAGATCGCCACCGTCCGCGTCTACTCCGCCTGCCTCTCGTCGGACGACGTCGCCGCCAACTACGCGGCGGGGATACTGGCGGCGAGCACGGACAGCGTCCCCGTCGCCCAGACGCTCCAAGACACCTACGACCTCAAGACCTTCGTTAGCCAAACCCTGCAGGATACCTATGACCTTGCTACGCCCGTCAGTCAGACGCTTCAGGATACCTACAGCGTAGCGACGCTCGTCAGTCAGACCCTCAAAGACACGTACGACCTCGCTGGTTATGTCTCCCAGACTCTCCAAGACACGTACAACGTCAGCGCCCTTGTCAGCCAAACCTTGCAGGATACGTACAACGTCAGCGCCCTGGTATCCCAGACCTACCAAGACACCTACGGCATCGGCGGGCCTATCGGCCAGACCGTCACCGACACCTACGACATTCTCGCCCTCGTCAGCCAAACGCTGAAGGACACCTACAACGTCCTTGTCTGCGTCAGCCAGACACTTCAGGATGCCTACCACGTCGTCAACGCGGGCACCATCTCCATCGAGCGCCGCACGGGGGCCGAGGGCGAGTGGGAGGAAGTCCACGCGGGTGTGTGGGAGGACGGTGACTGGACCGACACCGGACCCTTCGTCGCCGGGACGACCTACTACTACCGCGCGCAGGCCACCATCGGCGGTCAGACCAGCGGCTACTCCAACGTCGAAGAGGTCAACTACCTCGCGTCGGGCATCGTCATCAACGCCGCCTCGACGCTGACCAACCACGACCTCTCGCTCGAAGTCGCCTCCACCCTGAGCGACACCTACAACGTCGCCACGCTGGTCTCCCAAACCCTGCAGGACACCTACGACGTCAAGGCTTCCATCAGCCAGACCTACCAGGACACGTACGACCTCGCCGCCCTCATCGCACAGACCTACCGCGACACCTACAACATGGGCGGGCTGGTGGCGCAGACCCTCACCGACACCTACGGCGTGGGTGCTTACGTCTCCCAGACACTCAAGGACACGTACAACGTCCTCACCCTCGTCAGTCAGACGCTCCAAGACACGTACAACATGGAGCACAGCTACGACCTCTACGTCCCCGTCAGCCAGACCTACCAAGACACGTACGGCATCCTCACCCTTATCAGCCAGACCTATCAGGACACCTACAACATGGGCGGCTTCGTCGCCCAGACGCTGCAGGACACCTACAACATCACAGCCCCCTCCACCGGCATGGCCGCCATGGCCCGCATCAGCACCGCCACCATGAAGGTCAACATCGCCACCATGAAAGAGAGGTGACATGAGCACCACCTTTACAGACCTCGAAGAACTGGTGAGCTGGGAGCTGTCCGACCACGCCCTCGCGGCTGCCGCTCAGATCACGGTGTCGGATGACGACGCCGACACGCGCAAGTTCCGTCTGCCGCACTCGAACACCGTCGTGAGCGCGGTCTACATCGACGACGCCATCAAGACCGTGGACGCGGACTACACGGTCGACGAGCGCGCGGGCATCATCACCTTCGACTCCGCGCCCGGCGAGGAAGCCGTCATCGACGCCTACTACACCTACACGCGCTGGCACGAGGACGACATCGCCGTGGCGGTCAACGACGCCGCCTACCACATCTTCCCCGCCTTCTACGTCTACAGCCTCGACACCGACGACGGCGCGGAGAGTGCCACGACCTACACCACCGTGGCCGACACCTACGAGTACGAGATACGCGCGACCACGGAGCACGTCGCCGGTATCGACTGGCGACCCTCCTCGGCCTCCCCCTGGCGACGCCTGCGGCGCTCACGCTACAGCGCCCTGCGCGACGGCGAGGTCCGCTACGTCCGCTTCCACGACAACATGGGCACCGGCTACTTCCGCGTCCACGCCATCACGCGGCCCGCACCCTTCGCCGCCGACGACGACACCATGGAGGACGTCGGGCTTCCCGAGCGCGCCGTGCGCCCCATCGTCCTCTACGCCTGCTACCGGCTCATCCAGATGACCCTCGCCAGCCGGGTACGCAGCGACGTCGCCATCTCGACGCAGGGCGAGGGCGCGGTCCCGCCCTACGAGGTCGCCCGCGCGGCCAACGCCTACCTCACGGCCTATCAGGCCGAGCTTGAGCGCTGCCGCATGGCGCCCTGGAGCACACGATGACCCTCAAGCCCGTCTACGACCTCGTCGCCACCAACCGCGAGGGCGAGAGCGTCGGCTACTTCATCTACGCGCGTCACCAGAGCCCGCTCTCGGTGGTGGCCCGCAAGCCGCAGCTCACCGGGGCCGTGCTCGACCGCCCCACCGATGCCGGCGGCACCTACTCGGTGCGCGATCAGGACCAGCCCGCGCTCTGCGTCGCCGACTGGAGCAAGGGCGCCGGCCAGAAGTCCTACGAGGTCGAGGGTGCGGAGACCGCGAGGTTCCACTCCTCGTCCTGCATCGACACGGCGCGGAAGGGCGAACTCAGGCTGGCCAAGGCAAGCGCCCTGACCGCAGCCAGTACCTCCACGGGTATTGTCTTCTCCGCGCTTGGGACGGTCTTCCAGTCCTATACGGGGCCACTGGTCAAGGGCTGGGACGGGAGCGCCTTCGACACCATCGGGCTCACCGGCCCCACGGCACAGGTACTCTGCTTCGCCACCGACGGCCAGTACCTCTACGCGAGCTTCGGCGTGGACGGCAT
>JALOCI010000128.1 GCA_023227835.1 Bacteroidales bacterium | reverse complement strand
CCGCCGTCTTCGCCGGCGTTCCCCGAGGTAGCCCCCGCCCCGCCTACCGAGCCCTTCCAACCCCCGCGAGGATCGGCGACACCCGCCACGCCGCCGGCGTTAGGCGCCGCGCCGCCACCGCCGCCACCGCCGCCCGCCGCCTCGAGCTCGATCCCTGTGCCCGTGATCGACGTCGTGGCCCCCGCGCTCCCGTCGCTCCCGGCGCTATTCCCCGCGCCCCCCGCACCGATCACGATCGTTAGGGTGTCGGGGAGCTCGGCGGCCCGGCAACGCCGCACGGTGACGGCGGCCGAGCCGCCGCCCGCGCCCGATATGGTTGAGTTGTTGCCCTCGCCCCCGCCCCCGCCGCCCCCGACCAGGAGGATTTCGCACCAAGCCGCGTTAGCGGGCTTCGTCCAAGTCCCGTTTGACGTGAACGTTTGCACATCGACGGGGGGCGCGGAGCCCTCTTTGAGCTCGTGCAAAAACCAATTCAGCTCTTGCGCGCTTACGTTAGCCTCGCCCGGGATCGCGCCTTTCGCCTTGACCCCTGCCGCCGGCTCGATCTTCGTGGGATCCGTCCCGCCGTCGTAATAGTCGTCTTCTGCCCAGTCTAGATCAGCCATGTCGATCACTCCACAGTCCGACGCCTAGGCGCCTAGTGAGATCGGGCGCCGGATCTCCGTAGTCCGGCAATGCGAAAGACCCCGCGCCGCATCCGAGCAGCCAGCAAGACTGCTTTCCCCCCGCCGCCGCCGCGTCTAACAGCGCCGCGGCGGTGTCCGGCTCGATCGGCGGGGTCGTGTAGGAGAGCGCCCGGATCTCCTCCCCGTCTTCTAAGACGTGCACTTCCCCGGGCGTTAGCCCGGCGAGCAAGGCGGCGATCGCCGAAGGCGTGCCGTCGCTTCGGTTGACCAAGACGCGCCCTTTGACGGCGACGCGGAGCGCGTCGGTGGACTCGGGGAGAGAGGGCTCCCCCACGATTTTAGCGAGCCCCTCGAGAACCCAGCGGCCGCACGTATCCACGTCGAGCCCGGCAAGATACGACCAAATCGCGTCCTCCGCCGCTTGCACTTCGGCAAGGTGGGCGATCAGCCACGACGCGATCCGGGGCTTACCCCAAAATGGGGGCGCCAGCTTGATCACCCCGCGGGGCTCGTGATCGGGGACTTGTTCCAGAGTCATGCGAGAGTTACCACGATCCGGGAGCTGTCCAAGACCACGACTTGCGTCCCCGTGGCGGGAATGTCTGCCGTTGCCCCCGGCGCCGGGGCCAGTCCCAGCGTTAGGGCGGTTACGTTGGTAACCCCCGCCACCCGGAAGCCCGCGGAGAAAAGGGCCGCGAAGAGAAGATCCTCCCCGATTAATTCGTCGTGAGCGGCAAGCAACGCCGCGACGACCGCGGCTTCGGTGGCCGTTCCGGTAACCGTGATCGAAATGTAGGCTTCTAGCATCTCGGCCCGATCCCAGTATTGCGTCTTAGTGTCACCCCACGGATCGACGGCCGTCGCCGACTCGGTGCCGTGTGTCGGGGTCGCGGCCGCCTTGGCATCGTAGATCGCTTGGGCGATCTCCGCGTCCTCCGCGTCTTCGCCCGCCCCGTCCCACACGACCACGTAAACCGTGCGCGCCGGGATACCCCCCGCCGTTTCGTTCGTATCGTTCTCCACGACACGAACGTCGATCACGCCGTCCACCGCGGCAACCCCGGCTCGGATCGCGTTGGTCGTCCCCTTGCCCGTAGCCCCCAGGGAGGCTTCGCGGCGCAAGCGCAGCGCGTCTAAGCCTTCGATGTCCGTCCCCGGCGTCGCGTCCAGTGCGTTCGTAGCGCTCGCTAGCCCAGTCGTCGGGGTGGCGATCACGGTAAGCGTCCCCGCCAGCGCGATCGCCGCCGCGCTTGCGGTCGTGCTCGTGAAATCCGCGGCGACCGTGCCGGCCTCGGTCGCGACGATTTCGGCGTCGTTGCTCCAAAGGTTCGAGCTCTCCCCGACCACGGACAAGAGCAACGCGCCCGCGGCGATCGTCGTCGCGGCGGTGAAGGTCAGCGTTACCGAAACGGTCCCGGCTGTTGCGGGCTCGCGATAGATCCCGGAGAGCTTGCACAGGCCGACGAGTAGCGCCTCCACCGCGTTGTCGGGGTCGAGGGCACCGGCCGCGGCTTCCGCGGCTTCCCATACGGGGTCGAGCTCGTCGGCCGTGATCTCGACGATGTTCCCTTCTGGCGTCGTCGCGTCGAGAACCAACTTCGGAGAGATCCGATCGCGCATAAACGCGCGCATGTCGGCGACGATTTGCTCGTAAGTCTTTCGAACGAAGCCGGTCGCAGTGAGCCCATAAGTCGTCATGCTAGATCCTTCGGGGGTTGATCCAACCCTTCGGCTTCGCGTTGCGCGCGCGCACGGCGCGCGACTGCAGCGTTAAGCGCCCGCGCGATCTTGATGGCACGGTCGAGAGGAAACTCGAGACACGCGCCATCGATCTCGATCTTGATTGCGTCGTCGCTCATACTAGGTCCGTGCTCCCCGCTGCTACCCCGAAGCGGCTCTTAGCCGTCCACTCAACGCGGGCGGAGCGCGTCGCCGAATCGTAAACCGTCGCCACCCGGAGAACACTCTCCGTCCCCGGGACGGACGCGATCACCCGGCGCACTTCCGCGCGCAGTAGCGCAAGCGCAGTCCCCGCGGGCTTCTCGAGGATCACGTCGAGGAACCGGATCCCGATCCGTTGGTCGTACCACCAAGTTCCGCGGAAAATCTGCAGAGCGGCCCGCACGCGATCAGCGTATTCCTCGACGCCCGTGCGGAGAATGAAGGAGCGCCCGTCGTCGGAAAGGGCGAGGTCGCCTACGATAGG
>JALOCI010000127.1 GCA_023227835.1 Bacteroidales bacterium | reverse complement strand
TGCCCTCTCGGGGCGAGGTTCGGCCGGCGTGGCTCGAAAGGGAGAACCTACCACGCCGGCCAGGACGCGCCGAAGCGCGCCCGGGCTATCCTTCGGCCCCTTCCTGGGCCTGGGCGCGGAACTCCACGCCGTCCGCGGGGATCTTGAGTTCCGCGAACAGCTCTTGCGCGCCCTTCACGCCGTAGACCCGAACGGCCTCGTCGGCCAAGGTCTGCCGCTCGAAGGGGGTTCCGCCCTGGGCGGCCCTGACCTCGGGGGCGGCCTGGGCTCGATTGAGCATCCCTTGCGGGCGCATGATTGCCGGAGTCGCCAGGATTCCGGAAATGATCGGAGAAAGGTCGTTCAAGAGTCCCACGGCCTGGGACATCCACGACGGCGACTCGGGTTCGGTTTCGGCCGCGGGTTGCATGATCTCGCGGGCCTCCTTGTGGATGGAAAGCATTTGTGAAGTCATGGCGAGCGTCTCCCGGAAGGTTTCGGAGGGGTCTTTCTGGTTGATGGGCACGGGTGGAGCCATGAGGCGTTCGAGCATCTTCGGCACCGCGGCCGCGATCAGGCCGGCAACGATCTTTCCGGCGTCCGTCTCGAAGAAGGACGGCCGGGGCGGCTCGGCCATGACCTGCCGCAGCAGGGCCATTTCCTCCAGCTTCGCGCGGAAGTCCGCGGACCCGCCGGCGGGAATGGCCGCGACGGCCCGGTTCCGGGCTTCGGTCTCTTCCTTCGCGCGGTTGGCCGCGGCCAGGGAGTCCCACGGGTACGCGGGAAGGATGAAGGACCATTCATGTTTCGGCGCCTTCTTCGCGCCGGTGCCGAGAATGGTCGTCACGACGCGATACCGACCGCCGCCGAACTTGCCGCCGAGGTCGTGCTCGGTGGGCCATTCGTTGTTCCACGTCCAAAGCGTTTCCTCTTCGCCCTTGGCGTTCCGGCGGAATGCGACGGTTTCCGACTTCGCGCCCTGGGGAACGCGCGAAGCCAGGAAGTCAGCGAGCCCCGCGGGTTCTTCGATCTGTCGCCCCTCTCCCAGCACGGCCGCCGGCATCGCTGCCGCCGGTGCGGGGGTCTTCCCCAGCTCCGAGAGAGGAACCAGGATTTCCGGTTCCATGTTGTTTCCCTTTCGATGCACCCCACGCGGGGCACGAGAGGGAATCTACCTCTTCGCGGCCTTGGCTGGCAAGTCAGACAGGCCGGACAGGAGGAAGAGCGCCAGGACGCCCCCCGCCGCGAGCATCGCGACGAGGGGCAGGGCTTTTCCCTGTACGGCCTCGAGTGCTGCCGTCAGCGGCTTTCCGATGCGTTTCTCCACCGATCGGAGCACGTCCACGAGGAGGCCGGCGTAGTTGTCGCCGGTGGCGTAGCCTCCCGACGCCAGGGCCGCGGCGAACTTGGCTTTGTCGCCTCGCACGGCCCACGCGCCGGGGAAGCTGCGCTGCACAACGGCCGCCCAATCGGCGAAGGACTCGGCCGGGCTCGGGTAGCTGCGGAACCAGTCGTCCACGACGTAGGCATATTTCCCGTCGGGGCGCTTCGTGACGCTGTAGACCTTGGGGAACTGGACCGACGGCGAGGAAAGTACCTCTTTCGTCTTGATGAGCACCCGCGGCCCGGTCCAGCTCTTCCCGGTCTTGATGCCGAAGAAGTTCCAGCCCTGCGGGGCTTCGTTCCATCCCGTTTCGAGCCCCGCTTGCGCGAGGATCGACTCGGCATTGATTCCGGTCTGTGCTGCGATCTTGTCGGCGTAGGGCCGAAACTTGCGGATGAACGAGTCAATCGCCACGGCTACGGCTTCCCCCCGCTCAAGGCGTCGAGCTTGGCCTCCATGCGGTCCAGCCGCCGGAGGATGTCCACGTTCTGCGCCTCGACCCGGGTCAACTCCTCGCGCTTCGAGTAGCGGGAGTCGAGGAGGTCTTGAACGCCGGAAACGGCTTGCGAGACGCCGAACAGGGCAGCGAGCACCACGGAGGCAGAAACCCCGAGCGGGGCCTCCTTGACGGCCCGCGCGACCCTTCCGGCGCCCTTGGCGGGCTCTTCCTGGGGTTCGGTGGTCTCGTCGCTCACGGTGCGGCCTCCTCGGCCTCCTGGGCCGTCTCTGCGGGTGCGTCGGGGTCGTAGAACTCGGCGCGGCCCATGAAGTAGGCCGGATCGTCCGGGTTCTCGGCCTGGGCGACACGCTCGGCAAGCCGGGCGCGCCCTTCCTCGGTGTCGGGCTCCTCGATCTGGAGATCCTTGTCGATAACGGAGCGATAGCGAATCATTGGCGCCATGTTGTCACCCCGAAACCATGATCCACGGCCGAAGAGCCGTATTCGTGAAGGCTGTTCCGATGGTCGTCGGCATTTCGTTCGGGTCGCTCTTCTGCATGTTCGGCGAAGTGGTCGTGATGGACCGGCCGGAAAGGACCAGATACCGATTGTTCGAGGTCGTGTCGTCGGTCCAAAGTGCCATGTAGTAGAGCATTGCACCAGTCAGCACGGCGGGGGCGATCAGCGGAACGACGTTGATTCCCACGACCGGGGAAAAGCGGTTCGTCTGTGCGATCCGATTCGCGAGCGAGTCGTAGATTCCCAGCCGGAAATTGCTTCCCGTCACCTGGGAGAACCAGATAACCATCTGCGAAATGGTCACCGTTCCTTCGCTGATGAAGCCGAACGCGCGCGTCCCGGAGTTGTTCCCGCTGCCGGTTCCGGCCTGGGAAATTGCCGATTCCGTCTCGTTCGTCGCGAAGGGCCAAAGCTCTTTTGCGTAGGGGCTCGCGATGGGTCCGCCCGAGGCGGAAATCGTGAGCGTCGAGCCCGCGCCAGCATCCACAAAGGATACGTTCGTGCCTGCGACAAAGCGCCGCGAGTTCGGGAGGGTGGCGGCCTCGTTGGCGATGGTCGC
>JALOCI010000059.1 GCA_023227835.1 Bacteroidales bacterium | reverse complement strand
GAAGCTGTAATCCCGCTCGGCAAGAACGTCGGCGGCAACACCTTTATCACCGTCCCCCTGTCGATGGTCGGAGCGTCCCCACAAGAGGCTGCACGGTTGATCTGGGTCGAACTACTCAAGCTGAAGACGACCGGCGAGAAGCCGAGCCTGGGACTTGCCTGATGGCCGATCCGACACATGGCCCGTACGGCTCGCCGCTACTCGACGACTTCAACCGGGCGGATGGTGATCCGGGGAGCAATTGGATCGCTCTGTCTCCGGTGGCGAAGTTGCCGATTACCTCACAGGTAGCAGTCGCCACTGGCGTCGCCGGCATGAAGTGGTTTCAGCCGCCGATCTCGCCCGACTGCGAAATCTGGGGGAAAGTCGGCGGCGACGGTAGCGGCCGGGTCATCTTCTATGCGAGGGCGAACGGGACAGACCTCTATCAGCTGTCCTGCGTTCCCGACAATAACGCGGTTCTTCATCTCTTGAGATACGTCGGGGGGGTGGGATGGACTAGCCTCGCGCAGGGGCCAACCCCGAACATCGCATCGGGAAGGTGGATCGGTCTAGCGTGTTCCGGTTCGCTTATTCAAGCGTTTTTATGGGATGGCTCGGCGTGGCGCCAAGAGTGCTCGGCTGTCGATACGGCGGTGCCAGGTGCCGGCGATATTGCCGTCTACTGCGATGTGGCGGGGCACACGAGCACCCTCGACAACTTCGGTGGCGGCTGGTTCGACTCGTCCCTCGTTTCCGAAGAGCTCGAGCTCGCCTACGGCTACGGGCCGCGAGATGCTGATCCGGTCTTCATCTCAGTAGCCGATCTACCCGGTGGGCGAAGTAGGCAGCGCTCCTTCTCATTCACCCGCACCCGCTCGGACGAACTCGACCGCTACGACGCCGCTGGGGCAAACGCCACACTCACCAATACCGACGCCGCGCTCAGCTCGGAGAACACCGCCTCGCCGTATGAGATCAAGCCGCGCACCCCGATCCGCTACACGGTCAACGGGGTGGTTATGTACTACGGCTTCACCGGGGGCTTTCCGCAGGTCTATCCGAACGTGAAGGATGCGGTCGTCAACCTCCAGGCGCTCGACCGGCTCTCGCTTCTCGGACGCCGTAATTTCCAGGGGGCCACGGTATTCGCCGAGGGGCTTTCGGGCCAGCGCTTCTACGACGTGCTGGTAACGAAGCTCGGCTACACGGCAGCGGACGTCGATCTTGATCCTGGCACCGCAACGCTCCCGGCGTCCGTCGATCTGATCGGGACTAATCCCCTCGACTACCTACAGACGATCGCTATCGCCGAGGGCGGACGCTTCTTCGCCTCGCGGGATGGTAAGTTCACGTTCCGAGACCGCCAGCGGTTCCTAGAGCAGTTTGCGGCTACATTCGGTGTTTTCGGGAACGAAAACGACACGCAGATTCCCTACCGGCTCGTCAACGACGAGATCGCTCATGACGAGACGAAGATTTTCAACGGTATCTACATCACGGATGCGGTCGGCGGCATAGCCAGCGCGGTCGATGCCACCTCGCAAGGCGAGTACGACGAGCTTGACTACAACGCAACCTGGCCGATCGCGGCCGCCGACGCCGTGAGGCGCTCCGGCCAGCTATTACACGATCGCAAGGACCCGCATCAGCGTATCCCTGCTCTCGAGATCCTCCACACCCGCAACCCCGCGGTGTGCTGGCCCGTAATCATGATGCTGGAAATCGGGCAGCGGTTCGCCTTCCGCTATCAGCCCTTCGCGGCGGGTAGCGACCTGATCGAGATGGACGTTACCGTGGACGGCATTTCGATCTCGTCTACTGATGGCGGCAAGGTCTTCCGCGTCATCGTACAACTCGCGCCCGCAGATATGACCCAGTACTGGCTCGCCGGGGTAGCCGGATATTCCGAGGCCGGCGTGACAACGTTCGCCGGATAGGAGAGAGAGAAATGGCAACGAACAATCCAATCACCACCGCCTCACTTGTTGACACCGACTGGCTGCAAGGTGTCGATCAGGCAGTGGGGCGAGATATCACGGGCGGAGCGCCGGGGTGGTTCCCCGCTCCCGACACCTGGGTCTATGTAGCAGCTGGCACCTTCAAAATCGTCGGGAAGAATGTCGCGGCCAGATACCCAGTCGGCACGAAACTCTCCTATACAGACTCGGGTGCGAAATACAGCGTCGTTGTCTCGGCCGCTTTCGTGACGGATACCACGATCACCTGTATAGGCGACGGGTTAACGGGCGGCGTGATCAGTAACGCGCGCTATTCCTACGCCAGCACCCCGTACGGTTTTCCCGCCAAGTTCGCGCACACCCCCGCTTACTCAGGCTGGGCGGCCACTCCAACATTCGCCTGTTGGTTCTCCATCAATGGTCGGCTGCTGACCTACTACTTCGCAATCAGCGGCACGTCCAACGCTACATCTGCATCCATCACGCTACCTGTCGCGGCGGCAGCTGCTACCGCCGCGCCGATAGCCATTAAGACTGACAACGGCGCTGACGACGCGGCTAATGTCGGCAACGCTCAGATAGCGGCAAGTTCTGCGACTCTGGCCTTTGTCCGCACCGGGTCCGGAAATACCTGGACGGCTTCCGGCACGAAGGCCGTCAACGGCCAGATCACCATCCCGATTTAGAAGCGCTCCCCATGCCTCCATTGCTAGCAGCGACCTCGAACATTCTATCGTCGGGACTAACAATCTGGCGCCGGAAAATGCGCGATGTGCGCCTATCGCCCTCACAGGCCGTCGCGTTCATCCATCGGCCGAGGGTCACTACCTGATAGCGCGCGGCATCTATCGCGCGATCACGAGCGGATAAACGGAGACCTCATGGCTACCCCCATCACAGCGTCAGCGCGGCGCGACTATCAGGCTGTTCATCACGGCAAGACCCGCACGAAAGCGCGCTGCCAGTACATCGTCACTCACGGCGGGCAAGCGCCCACCGCAGAGGGCATGGCGCGCTGGTTCACAGACGAGCGCTCGGGCGGCTCAACGCAACTCTGCATCGATGGCGCTGAGAAGTATCGGACGCTCTCCGACCTCGTGATCCCCTACGGCGCGCCGCCGCTGAACGAGACCGGGCTGCACGCCGAGACGGCCTCGTTCGCCTGGTGGAAGCCCGCCGACTGGACGGCGCGGAAGCGAATGATCCAGCGGACCGCCTGGGCCTACGCCGAGTGGTCGATCGATTACAACATCCCCGTCCGCTGGTTGAAGGCCAAGCAGCTCCTCGCACTCGGCAAGGAGCCGGGCCCAGGCAGGGGCGGCTTCACATCGCACGTCGAGATCACGAAGGCATGGGGGCAGAGCGACCACACTGACCCCGGCGCCGGCTTCGAGCTGCCGGACGCGAACAAGCGCGTGCCGCGTATCGCCCTGATGAGCTGGACGCGCAAGTACCGAAAGCAGATGCTCGCGCCGCCCAAGCCGAAGAAGAAGGCCAAGCCGAAGTCCAAGCGTGCCTACGCCGACCAGCTCGACGCGCAGAGCGCGACCATTCCGGCGAATCAGGAAAGGCGGCGATAGATGGGCCAACTGCCCCCCAACGGCGACCCGGTGTCTCGAGCTGAATTGGGCTGGCTCGAGCGGTTGCTCAAGTCGGAGATCAAGAGTTTCAGAGAGCACGTGGACACCCGCATCGACGGGCTAGAAGGCAAGTTGGAAGATCACATGCCCTACTGCGCGGCCCGTTTCGTCAAGATCGAGAACCGGCTGGACGCTCCTGGCCGCTGGTTCCGTGGTCGTCTCACTCGCGCATTCGACAGTCTGCTCGGGCAGGGCGTGAAGCTTGCCAGCCTGGCCGTACTGATCCTGCTGGGCATTCACGCCTGGCCCTTCTGACGGAAAGGAAGCCATGAAAGCCAAGCCACTCGCCGCATGGGCGAAGACCCCCCCGCGCGCTCAGTCGGCTATTCGGCACCTCGTCACGACGTTTGTCGTTACCTTCGCGCTAACCGCGAAGCCGCTGCTCGACGGGATCTGGCTAGCGCCCGATTTCGGGACGGCCAAGGCAGTCGCTACAGCAGCATTCATCGCAGCTGGCACCGCGGCCGTACGTGTCGTGACGCCTCTCGCGATCCTATATGCGAAAGCGCTAGTCGTCTGGGCTGTTAATCGCCTGACGACTCCCTAGCCCCCCACCGGAAGGAGGCCGCATGGCCTGCCTTAAGGAGCATGGCCCACGCTGGTGGCGCGGCGAAGGAGCGATCGAGCGGCTGCGCCAGGAGTTGGAGCAGCACGACAACTTCGCCGGCATCGCCACCGCGCACGGCGCGAATCGGAACACGCTATCGAAGGCGTGGAACGACCTCGGCGGCGAGTGTCTGACCTCCGGCCCGAAGAGTCGCCCGATTGAACCGTCCGCCAGCGCGCCGGACGATTCCTGGCTTCTAATCGCCCTCAAGAAGGCCGGGGACGCTGCATCCGTCGACGAGCTCGCCGACGTAGCGGACGTGTCGCCGCGGCGCGTGCGGGAGGCGCTCGAGCGGCTAGGCCACGAGGGCTTCCGGGTAGCCGAGACTGACGATGCTCGCGTCGTCATCGAGCGCACGCCCCGGCCATCCGAAGATACGCACGAACTTCTTTTCGCGGGCGAGGTCTATCGGTTCGGCGTCGTCTCAGATACGCACCTCTGTTCCAAGCATTGCCGTCTCGAGGAACTGCACATCGCCTATGACTACCTTGAGGCGCACGGTATCGAGACCGTCTACCACCCCGGCGACATAGGCGCAGGGCGGGGTATCTACAAGGGGCAGGATCACGAGCTCACTCACTTCACCTATGAGGAGCAGCGCGCCTACATCGTCGAGAACTACCCTCGACGCGAAGGGATCACGACCCGAATCATCTCCGGCAATCACGACTGCGAGGGTGATTTTGGGAGGGCTGGCGCTGACCTTTGCCACGGCGTAGCGAACGGGCGCGAGGACGTGATTTGGGACGGCATGTACTCGGCCTCCTACACGCTCCCCCAGGGGACACGGGTCGATATACGGCACCCGATGGGCGGCAAGGCTTACGCTGATTCCTACATCCCCAAGCGCTTCGCCGAGTCATTCGAGGGCGGCGACAAACCCAACGTCCTGATCTTCGGCCACTGGCACACGGCGTTCTATCAGCCGATTCGGAATATCCAGGTCATGTGCGCCGGCACGTTCGAGGGTGGCGGAAACAGCCTCGGGCAACGCCGGCCGCTCGGCGCTCCCGCCGTCGGGTTTTGGATGGTAGAGATGCGCGTCGCGGATGACGGCTCGGTAGTCGAGTTCGATCCCAAGTGGCGCCCGTTCTACCGGGGCCGGATGGTGGCATGAGCTTGGAGGATTTTGATCGTTGCGCCGGGCGCGCCGCCGACCGCTTGAGCTATCGGCTTTGGGGCAACGCTAGCGAGCTGATCGCGCTTGCCCGCGAACGATTCCAGCAAGGCTTCGACCTCTACCCGGACGGTCCGCTTTTCAACATGACCGCCGAACAGCTGGACCTAGAGGCGAATGAGGAGCTAGCCGACGCGATCGTCTACATCGCACGTCGACTAGCCCTAGCCGACCCTCGGTAATTCCGGGGGCACCCTCACGAAAGGAGCGGCCACTGAAGGGCCGATACCTGGGCGCACTCGCGCTCATACTAACCCTGTTCCTGATCGCCGGATATGCCTGCCAGTCGGCTTCGGGATCGGTCGAGTGGGATGATTACCCGAGGATCGCCAAGCTACGTCAGTCGATCGGAACGTACCGTCAGACGGTCTGGAGTCGGCAGGATACCCGGCTCGCGGTCAGAACGCAGGCTGGCGGATGCACTCGCTCGCGGTCTGTGCCGTACCTCCAGTGGTGTCGTCAGCTCTGGAAACACCGGGCAGGTCGGGAGTTTCGGATCGCGGCCAAGTACAAGAGCCCGTTCGCGGCAATCCGCCACGTCTTCGGACCGTATGCCGAGCAGGCGATCCGCGTGTCTCTCTGTGAGGGCGGCCGACCGGTGCCGAGTGTGAATGCCCACAACGGTCAGTATCTCGGTATCTTTCAGATGGGTTCGTCGGAGCGCGCTACCTATGGTCATTCTTACACCGCTCTCGGCCAGGCGGTTGCTGCCTATCGGTACTTCGTGGCAAGCGGCCGGGACTGGTCTCCGTGGGCGTGTAAGCCCTGATGGTGTAGTACTGAGAGGGCGAATCCCCTCAGAAACGCCCCCTCAGGCGAGCGCGCTACCACGGCGCGCGCGAACGATCCCCGAAATGCATCGAGTCGGCTGGCAGCGCCATCGGCGATAACTGACTCAGCACGATCGACGCCCAGAGGCGCTCGCCCTCGCCGTTTGGATGCACATACTCGCCCGGATTTAGCCACGACCAATCGCCGTTCAGCGTCCGTGACGTGAAGACGTCGCCCGGGTCAATGAGTCCATAGCCTCGTTCTCTGACAAGCTCGCGAACGCTCTCCATGCGACGCCGCTGGTTGGTCGCCTCTCCCACCTGCCAGTCGGGTCGCTGTGGGTTCTGAGTGACAAGCACAATAGGCACATTGGGGAGTAGATCAAGGAACGCTTGCAGCTGCACCTTATACGCCGTGCCGATACCGATTGAGTTGTGCCCGAGCGAGACGAGAATCAGATCCGGCGTCTCGGAGAGCAGGTGCGAAAGTCCGCGCTCGCGTATCTCCTGCGAAAAGGTCGCCGCCGACCACCCGCCGCAGGAGGCGTTGAGGATCCGAAGCGGTGCATCGACGCCCGACTGGATACTGGTTTCTCCCGACCATCCATGGGCGTAGCGGTTGTAGTGCTGATAGCTGATGGCCTTCGCCGGCCAGCGGTACCTGCCAAGTGACCGCCCGAGCAGGTATGGCCACTCGGTCGTCTGATCGGAGGTCGAGTCGCCGAAGACGGCGATCGAGTAGGGCTGGGCTGGGCGCTCCGGCAGCGTGAAGTTGACGCCGCTGAAGACGGTGAGCGCTGAAAGGATGACGGGCGCGAGGGTCATGCAACGACCGTTTGAGCCTTCCGCTTACGGGATGCGAATGCCATGATCGCGCCAACGATGAACAGCGGGCCAGAGAGAAGCCAGAATGCCGAAACGGCTATGAAGCCTCCAACCCCCGCGATCAACTCAAGCAAGGCGCAGGCGCGTGGCGAACGATGCGCGAGCGCCCCACCTACGATCCCCGCCACGGCGAGCATGACGGCGACTAGACCAAGTACCGTTACCATTCCCCCACCATCAGCCTCAGCCGCCACACCGACACCGCCGACGGCCATTGCGATCAGTCCAGCGATGATTCCGAACACGCCGCCAACGATTCCGAGTACTAGTGCTGTGGTTCTCATTCCAAGTCCTCCTGTCTGATCCTAGTCCCTCGGCCGGGTACTTTCCATTCGACAAGTAGTGTGTTACGCTCGGCGCCGTGAGTGGCCGCAGTCCGGAGGAGAAGGTCGCTTCACTCGAACGTCGTCTCATTGCGACCCGCCTTGAGCTCGACGCGATCGAGGAGGAGTATCTGAGTCTGGCAAGAGGGCAGCATGAAGTTCGCCCACCATATCCTCCAGGCGTCCTTGTCTTTCCCGTAGCTCCTTTAGCTCAGCGCCGATAGCGATCTGTTCTGGGTCGGGTTCGACCAACTGCTCCGCCGGGATATCAAGGAGATCGGCAATCCGCAGCAGCTCCTTGACGCGTGGTAGGTCACCATGCTCCCACCTAGTCACCGTGCTCGGGCTGATGTGCGCCTCAAGGGCGAACTCAAGCTGAGTCCAGTGACGCGCCTTGCGCGCGGACCTGATCCTCCGACCGATCTCTTCGGGTTCAATCGCCACAGCTAGTAGAACGCTGCCATAGGCGGGATGCAGTTGCGTAGTCGCTTCGCGAGTCATACTTGACAAGTCAGATTATGAGTAGTAACTTACTAGGCGTCAAGTGACTACTTCCCTCGGCACCCGAATAAGAAACGCCCGTAAGGAAGCCGGATTGACGGCGGAGCAACTCGCGCCGACGGTAGGGGTCACGATGGGGACGCTGCTCCGATGGGAGCGCGATGAGTTCGCCCCCTCGGTCAAGAAGCTCAGACGAATCGCAGAGGCCACAGGCCAGCCGCTGACCTACTTCATCTCGAGCGAAGGCCGCACCGCATGACGATCCCCCCGATCGAACTAGCCGCCTTCATCCTCATCGCCGCACTAGCCGGACTGGTGGGTGCCTGGATCGGCTACCTGGTGGGCTGGTCGCATGGTTACCGGCATGGCTACCGGACGGCTGAGCGGATCGCCGGCAAGAGAATGGCCCTGCCGCTACAGAAGCTCAACCTACGGGCTGCCGAGGTCGAGGCGAAGTTCAGCGAGTACGCCGACCGGGTGGACGAGTTGCTGGGGGTGCGGTCGTGAGCGGGCAGTCGGAGTTCGGTGCTGGGCTGGTCGTCTGTCTCGCCAAGTTTTCGGAGCACCTGCGGAACCACTCAGCGGAGGCCGTGATGTACCTCCACCAGTGGGACACGCTGGACGAGACGCAGCGCGAAGCGCGACGGAATGAGGCCCAGAGATCCCCACGCGGTGACGCAGCAGTCTTCCTCACGAGGATCGACTATTACCTGACCTCGCAGTTCTTCACGACACCGGAGACGCGTCTGAGCGAAGCACTGTGGTCGTGGGCCAATGGCGCCTCCGACCACTTCTACGATCTTGACCGGAAGAAGGCACCGCCGTCTCTCCGCAAGCTCGCCGATTTTACGCTCACGATGGGGCACGGCTTCGGCGGCGAGACATGGACGTGGGAGCATTGGGAGGAGATCCTCAAACTCTGGCGGCAGGCGTGCCTAGCCCTTGATCGGCGTCTCGGCACGACGCCGGATTGGGGTGAATGGTGACCCCCCTCGCCTCCTACCTGATCCTCGCCCTGGCCTTCCTGACCGTCTGCACCTTCGCCTGCATCGCCGCCTGGTTCGTCAAGCGGCTGATCGGCGTGCTGACCGAGATGCTGGAAGTCGCTGAGGACTTCTATCTGGCCTACCGGGATCGGGAGCGGTCGTGAGGCTCGTGCTCCTGATCGCCGTCCCACTGGTCGTCGCAGCGGTCGTGTTCTTCACCGTCTTCACGATCGAGAGGGAGAAGTGAAGCACCCGCGCCTCTACGAGCTCGGCCACTCGCTCATCTGGCTGGCCGCCTTTCTCTTCTGTCTGGCTGCCTGGTACTTCGGCAGCCTGGCGCTCGTAGATGCGACTGAGCGGATCGCGGGGTGGCTGTCGTGAACCTCGCCGACCGGATCATCGCCTACCTGATCGAGCACCCGGACTCTCACTGTGAGGACGTGGCGCGCGGTGTGCGGGCCAATACTTTCGAGGTTCGGCAGGTGCTCCAACACGACTCGCGGATCGCCAAGCGCAAGGGCGTTTCGCGTGGCGTCGTCTATGCCCCCAGGACTGCCCAGGACGCCCCTAGACGGATTGCGGGGCGTTCCCGTGCGTCCCGGCTGTATCGCGTCCTACGCGACAGAGAGCCGCACACACGGCGGGAGGTTTTTGAGCGCGAGGGATTCATGCTCACGAACAACGCAGCGGCCGAGCTACGGCCCGACCTGCGCGTTGACGGGCTCGAGATCGTGTTCGATCAGAAAGCGGACAGCTATCAGATCGTGCCGCTGAACGGGAGGGTGGGAGAGAGCGCTAACGCGGAAGAACGTGTGCTTGGGGGTAGCCCCCCCTCGCCCGCATCGGAGACTCCAGCGCTCTCTCCAACCTCCCCGCTTACCTGCGCGAACGGGAGGGAGACGGAGGGGTGCGCGAACGGCCCTGTCACCCCGGGGCGGCTCGCCGAAGGAGCACGCAGGAGGGCGGCTAGCGGGGAGTCAGCCCCGGCCACTGGATGCTCCTCCCCCTCCGTGTCCTTCCCGGATGCACCACCGGAACGCCCTTCAGCCGAGACAGCCGGGGGCGTTCCGGTGGGCGGGAACAACCTTCAGCCCGGCCAGCCCTCGACCTGTTCGGTTACTGACAATCCAAACCAACCGTCTTCGTGGACGGCCGATTCAGGTACGGGAACGGGGGCCGGTCGGGCTGATCACTTGCACGCTGAGACGTTGGAGCAACTGGTGATCGAAGGGGTGGCGGCGTGAAGCACCACCGTAAGCAGCTACTCCGGCTGGGGCTCCGGCGCAAGGAATACGACGCCCTTAGTCCAGAGGTGCAAAAGGGCTTCAAATTGCCAGGCTCGATGAACGGCCGCAAGTCCTACTCGATCAAGAAATATCGGAGGGCCGCATGACCACCGCCGTCGCCACCTGGGCTACTGCATTTCATGCTGCCGGATTCAAGTGGCTATCCACCATGCCGGTTGACCAGGTGTTCTCAGATATGCCCGGTCCGGATGGCGACTTCTACTGCCGGTTGTGCGAGGACTATCACGTCCCGTCAGTCGATCGGAAGGCGCACGCTGCTAATCATCTGACCGAATACCGGTTCTGGAAGCGCGATCGAGAGCGTGAGGCGCGGCTGGCTCAGCAAAACGCGCTCAAGACTTATCGGCGGGAAAAGCGGCTGGAAAAGACGGTGCTCGGATGACCACCCTCGTCGTCGTCAAAGCCGTCTTTCGCGGCAACCATCTAGTCGCTGAGTCGTATCACCGGCCGGATCAAAGGGACCCCGTGCATCAAGGCGACTGGCTCCACTCGGAAGCCGAAGCTCAGAAGATGGGAGCGGTCAAGTGTCAGGGGTGTTGGCCGGAGGGGCGGGCGGATGCCTGAGCCTCAGCGCCTTTGGTCGGTAACGTCCCTTCTCTCGGCTGGCCTGCCAAAGCCCGCCCTAGTCGGCTGGGCTGCCAACACGACGGCTGAGTACGCGGTCGATAAGCGCGCTGTCTGGGAACCGATGGCAGCCGACGATCCGATTGCGGCGATCGAGCACCTGTCGGGCATCCGGTTCAAGCGCTCGGGCGATGCAGCCGCTCGCGGGACGGACGTTCACAAGGCCGCCGAGAAGATCAACCTAGGCCTTCCGTCTGACCACGAAGAGGCGATCCAGCCCTACGTCGACCAGTATCTCCGCTTCCTAGCCGAGCACGTTCCGACCTTCCGCATGGCAGAGGCTCCGGTCTACTCGCAGACCTACCACTACGCCGGCACGCTGGACACGATCGTCGAGCTGGACGGCCGGGTTTGCGTCATGGACGTCAAGACGACGGACAGAGGGCCGGACGCGAAGAATAGGCGCGGGAAGCCTGCCGCGCGCCCCCCCTACCCGGACGTAGCCTTGCAGCTCTGCGCCTATGCACGGGCTGAGCACGTCGGCCTCGCACCCGCCCAGCAGCAGTATTCGGGGAGCCGCCGCTACTACGTCCTGCCGGAAGATGCGCCGCTTGAGCAGATGCCCGAGGTGTCGGGCGCGCTCGTCCTCGTGGTATCCCCGGAGGACTACCGGCTGATACCGGTGCGGATCGACGACGAGGTCTGGAAGGCATTTCTAGCCGTCCGCGAGGTAGCCCGTTTCCAGCTCGACACGGCTAACCGGGTGTTGGGGCCAGCGATCAGTCCGAATGTAAGGGAGGCAGCGTGAAAGCGAAATCCGATATCGAGTTCGGCAAGGAGTACCGCGACAAGAACACGGGCTTCAAAGGCAAGGCGACCGGCGTGCTCTTCTACCAGTACGGCTGCACTCGCGTCATCCTTGATGCGTTGGTCGAGGGCAGGGTCGAGCAGGCCACCTTTGATGAGCCCGGTCTAGAAGCCGTCGATGCGCCGGAGCCATTCAAGGCTCGGGCACGAACTGGCGGCCCGCGCACCATGCCTACGAGGGTCGGGATCAGGTAGCGATGCCAGTTCCTCTCATCCAATTGCAGCGCCGCCTAGCAGAATCCGGCAGGATCCGGATGGGCGAGAAGTCCGACAAAGGCGCTCCCAAACGTCTGACCACCTGGCGTCTCACCAGCCCGACCAAAGAGCTGATCGAGCAGGCCGCGCAGATGTACGGCGGTACGGTCAAGCCCTGGACTGCCCCAACGGGCGAACAGTGGGAGGTCATCACGACCGCTACCGATCTCCCCGTCCTGGTCATGCCCGCCTACTCGCTCAACCGTCAGTACGAGTTGTGGGAGGGGCCATCCAAATGCACGCGTCGCTGTGACGGCGAGCAAGAACTCAAGTCGGACGCGCCCTGCATCTGCAACGCCGAGGGGAAGGATCGCTGCGATCTGCACACCCGCTTGACCGTCGTCTTGCCCGAGCTCTCAACGATGCTCGGCTGGCGGTTGGAATCGAAGGGCGTCAACGCGGCCAGCGAACTGGATACCTCGCTCGAGCTGATCCGAGGCATATCCCGTGGCGCCCCCTTCGTACCCGCCCGCCTGCGGATCGTCGAGCGGAAGGGTCAGAAGGACGGCAAGGCCACCCGCTACGTGGTACCGGTGATCGACCCGGCCGTCTCGTTCGCAGAGCTGGCAGCCGGTGAAGGTCGGCTCGCTTTGCCCATCTACACGCCGGCCGAACAGAGGCCCGGCCTGGGGGTGGGTGCGGCGCTTGACGTGACCGCCCGGCAGATCGAACGAGGGGCGCCGTCTGCACGGTCGGCCGCGCCTATCGGTCCAGAGGGCGAAGTGATCGACGTCGAGCCGATCCCAGTGCCCGCCGCCGCGCCCTCCGACCCTGCCACTGAGAAGGAAGCCGAACTCTACGGATTAGTAGACCAACTGGGCGCGGGCGAGAAGACTAGGAAGGCGTGCGCGAAGAACAAGGCCGCATGGGCCGACGATCGCTCCAAGTACCTCGACTGGCTAGACCGCTGCATCGTCACGGCCAAAAAGAACCTGGAAGCCATGCAGGCCGAGCAGCCCGCCGAACCGACTCCTGAACAGGCGAGCCTCCCGTGGCACGAGTCGGCCAAGAAGGCTACGGCTCAGCCATGACCCCCCTCGACCGGATCAGGAGGCTGTGCGAGCAGTTAGCTGAGCCCGGCGACTTCCCATTCATCGAGGATGTTGCAAATGCGGTCGGGCTACTCCCCCTGCTACTGGAAGTGGTAGATGGCTACGTGAGCGGCTACCCGGAAATCCAGCCGCCCGATTCGCTCAGGGACCTGCTCGACTTTGCCGCCGAGCATCTACCGGAGGCGGGGGAATGACCCCCACTCCCGACACCCGCCCGCGAGCCTGCCGTAGGTGCGACTGGACGGGCACGCACGCTGATACTGCGCCGGTCGTCGGGTTATTCGGCGGCGGGTACGTTCCGGGCTGCCCCCGGTGTGGTGGTCGGGATCTCGCCTGGCTAGCTCCACAGCAGGAGCCCGAATCCTGCCCTATGTGCAAGGTCGCGCTGGCTGACGGATCGTGCCCCCTGTGCGGGAAAGTGCCGGCCGACAAGCTGGGCGGTCGGCATGAGGATGAGTTGGGAGGGGCGGCGTGAGCGATTACTGGGATCTTCGCGATGAACTCCGGGCGGAAGAACATCATCAGGTCCGCTTAGAGCGCCTATACGCCACTGTGATGGGCGAGGAGGTGTTGGCCCGTCAGAAGGCGCGCGCCCGTGATCTTCATCCTTGCTGCTGGTCGCCTCGGAACGGTGAGCATCACCCGCTTTGCGGCTACTCGGCGGACGCCGACACTCATTCGGCCATCCGTGATGCGCTCCATGAAGTGGACTTCGCCGAGGCGGAGCTTCAGGAGGCCGACGATGACTACGCTGAGGCCGAGCAGGCGTTAGAGATCGCCGACGAGGAAAGAGAGCGCGCAGCGCATCGCCTGGCTGAAGCGCGGCGTCAACTATCGGAGATCGAAGCGAAGCGTGAGGTGGTGGCCACCGGATGAGCGAGGCGGCTTTCGTCACGGCAGAGAAGTTGACACTTGCGGACGCCGCAAGGATGATGCGGGAAGCCCGCGTGAAGGATCGCTCTTATCAAGCGACCCCACTCGGCGCCGTAGTCGGTCGCTACCTTCGGTGGTTCGCTAACGAGTGGGGGGCGCAGAAATCAACTCTGACCGACTACGAGGCGTCACTTGGCCGCTTGGCCCTAGATCACGCTGACCTGACGATCAAGGACTTCGAGCCGCCGGTCGGTACTGAGCGCCTGCGCGAGTTCATCGACTGTCATTGGGGCACCCGCTCAGCCCGGACGCGCTCCAAGACGCTCTCACACCTCCGTAGCTTCTTCGGCTGGGCGGTCCGGGAGCGCTTGATCTACGGCGATCCCACCGTCGCTATCAGGCACCCGCGCGCGAGACAGAAACCGCGCGAGCTGTTCTCCCGCTCGTTCGTCGCCGAACTACTGGCCGCTCAGACCTACCCCGCCGACCGGATCGGCTGCGAGTTGGTCTGCGTCTACGGGCTCAGGAAGGGAGAGGTTCGCAGCCTCCAGCTTCGGCACTTCGACTTCGACCGCCGCCAGATCACGATCAAAGGTAAGGGCGGCAAGGTGCGCTATATCCCGGTACCCGATGAGGCGTTCTGGCTGAAGGTCGGAGAGCTTCAAGTGCTCGGGCTCGCACCAGATGACTACCTGCTCTACCGCTACTCGAACCGGCGCTGCCGTGTGCCGCTCGAGGAAGCAGAAGAGACGCTGGACCTCGGCCGCGGCAAGATCGTCGGCTACGGCCACCGCGAGCGCCGCTGGCACGATCAGGTACCCGGAGAGTCCCTCGGTCATAGCTGGTGGTATCGCTGCGTAGCTCGCGCTGGACTGGTTGAGCCAGGCGCGACCTCTGGCGCGAACATGCACCGGGGCAGGCACACGGCCGTCACAGAGCTCCTGCGGACACCCGGCGTCAACCTCAAGCACGCGCAGCTCTTCGCCGGCCATAAGACGATTCAGACGACCGCCGACATCTACGCGCAGTTCGACATAGAGGACGTGCGCGGGGCGCTGGTCAAGAGGCTGGAGAGGGAGTAGCCAACCATGCGATCCCCCCGACGCTCTGAGCAGGGAAAAGCTATCTTACCCACACCGGAGAGGTGTTCCCGCCGACCTAGCCGAGCGGCTGAGCGGGGGATCTGTAAATCACCTCTACTAGAAGGGAGCCGTCATGGCCCAGAAGCAGGCTCGTATCAAGGTGGGCAACACCGTCGACCAGCGCCTCTTGATCGATATACGGAACGCGATCGAGGATCTCACTACGGCGCTCGGTATATCGGGCGACAAACTCAGTCTCACAAAACAGATCCGCGAGCTGAACGATCGTCTCGACAAGAGCGACCAAGTCGCGAACGTTTTGCTCGCGCTCCACACGGAGGAAGAGCTCGAAGCCGCGCGGGCGAGTCTCGGGGACGACTAACTACCCCCGCCCACCCCCCGGAGGCATCGCGGTGATCTTCTTGGAGCCCTCACTTACCGTTTTTCCAAACTGCAAGGAGGCTAGCCATGATTGAGATCAAGTCAGTCGGTGGCCGCGTTCTCTACACGGCTAAAGACGCTCAGGACGTAAGGTCAGCGCTCGGGGAGGCGGTGAAGAGCGGGGCCAACCTCTCCGGGGCCGAGCTCTCCAGGGCCAACCTCTCCGGGGCCGAGCTCTACGGGGCCAACCTCTACAGGGCCAACCTCTCCAGGGCCAACCTCTCCAGGGCCAACCTCTCCGGGGCCAACCTCTCCGGGGCCAACCTCTCCAGGGCCGACCTCTCCGGGGCCAACCTCTCCGGGGCCAACCTCTCCGGGGCCAAC
>JALOCI010000058.1 GCA_023227835.1 Bacteroidales bacterium | reverse complement strand
TGTTACCTATAATCCCAGTCTGATTAGAGAGTACTGCAACCCTCTTTCCTTTGAGCAGAGGAAGATACTCGTCCAAAGACTCGGCACCGGTCTTAATTGTCTGCGCCTGCATAACTGTTGCAAGAGCTATAATCAGGCCGGTTAAAATAAATTTTTTCATATTATTCAGGTGTTGATGATTTCAGCAAAATAATCTTTGTCATACTGCTTTTTCTATGTCTGAGAAGAGAGGTAAACTAAGAGCCCCGGGAATGTGAGCATGCTCAAATTCACCCGGGGACCTTACATCTATTATAGGGAGAGACTCCGCTCTCTTAAAGAATTCCTCTACTGATGTCTGCTTCTGCATAGCTGTATGTCCTACGCAAAAGTAAGCATTTTTTAGAAGTTAATATGTACACCTAAAGCCGGCAGGAATGCGGTTGTTTTGTAGTCACCGTCAAAGCTTCCGAATGTGGTAGGATGCTTCCCGCTGATCTTGATTCCGTTTAGATACTGGAATCCGAAGTCAATAGCCAGGATGTCGGTTGGTTTATATGTGAAACCTGTTGTAAGGCTAATCTTGTTTGCAGCCGGAGTCTCAGGACCATAATATGATTTGTCTACAGGAGTAGAATCGAATATGAATCCGAGACGGAACGCAAACTTGCTGCTGCATTGGTATTCACCACCCAGTCTGTATATCATTGAATTGCTGAAGTTCTTCGGGATATACTGTCTTCCGGCTGCGCCGAATGCAGGAAATTGTATCCTGAGTGTGTCATAAGCCTTCCATCCTACATATTGTAGTTCTGCAGATACAAGAAGTTTCTCCGTGAATTTGTATGAAACACCTATGTTGAGGTTTGAAGGAATAGGAAGTTCCGCGGTTATCTTTTGTTCATCAAGTGCCCTGGCTGTAGCAATCGTAGGGCTTGCCTGCGCCAACATGCCGAGAAGAGTCTCTAACTCAGGAGTAGCGTATGAAATCGATGCTTTACCATCTTCAACGCTCATTTTTACCTTGGATCTGTATGAGACTCCAATGTTTAATTTCTCAGTCGGGCTGTAGAGAATACCGATATTATATCCGTATGATGTCTTTGCATCACCCTTCAGGTTTACCTGCATAGGTGAGAGAGTGTTTGTGCTTGTTATAATGGACTGGTACTGCGACGGTACTGCGTTGACAAAGTTGTTGAGATATCCGACAGGCATAATCCCTTTACTGAGTTCAAAGCTGCCCCAGTTAATCATCAATCCGGCACCTACACTAAGCTTCTCACATATTTTGTATGAAAGCGTAGGTTGTAATGAGAATGAGGATAGTGAAATGTTCTGAACAAGGTGTGAGCCGGCCCAGTTATCAGGCCATACAAGATTGTTCCCTGCCGGATTTGTCAGGCTTACACCGACAGCAAATTTCGGCGAAATCTTGTAACCTATGTATCCGAATACAGGTGTTCCGAGAGGATTGTCCGACTCAGCGTTGTATGTACCGGCAGTGTTTGTGTATTTCACTTTGGACATGATTCCGGTAGCACCCAAAGAGAGGTCAAAGCTACCATTCATGAATGATAGCCCGGCAGGGTTGAAGAGCATACTTTCAGCCCCAAGTTTGAATGCTGTTCCCTGGTGCCCAAGTCCAAGCTGACGTGCACTCTGCGAGTTAACCTGGTATCCGTCCGCAAAAAGCGAAAGGCCAATCAAGTTGGCTAGTATGAACAGTGTGATCTTTCTAATTTTCATTTTGGTTATTGGTTTATAGTTTCGGGACAAAACTAATAGAAAATGCAATAAGATACACTCGTTGCATATAAAAATTTATAACCGACAGAAAAAGAGGAATATATAATTATACCGGATTGCTTTCCGAGTGAAATAATGAGGTTTTTGGCCACTCGCCGACTTCTAGATCATGAAGTGCCCCGTTCCCGATACTGAACCTTAAAGCTGTTCTAACATTATGAATTCCATATACCCCTGCTGCCCCGGGGTTCATCATAATGAATCCTCTCTGTTTATCGTTCAACACCCTCAGTATATGAGAGTGTCCGCATATAAACACATCCGGTCTGTGTGCAATAATCAACCTCAGGGCATCGGGCTGATAGTAACCCGGATGTCCCCCTATATGCGTCATCAGGAATTTCAATCCCTCCACTTCCATTATTTGAATGTAGGGATGAACAAGCCGTACATCTTTGCCGTCACAATTACCGTAAACACCCTTCAATGGCTTGAAGGCAGATATTTTATCGGAAACACCGATATTTCCGAAGTCGCCGGCATGCCAGATTTCGTCTACACCGGAGAAAAATTTACTAAGAGGCTCGTCAAACACACCGTGTGTGTCCGAGAGCAGACCTATCCTGACCATGATGTTATAATTAGGGTGTCAGAGTTTTATTACTATTTTCTTCTTATAAAGAAAGATTGCCATGGCTGTGAATACCGCGACATACATCAGGGCATACATCAGAGAGCCCCATTCGTTATGCCCCAGCAACGAGACACAGCAATTCTGATAAATCCATTTAGAGGCAGTCATAGTCACCTCCTTCATAGTTCCGTCATCCTGCAAAGCCATAACGGACCATTTTATTACACGGCCGAGCACCTTTGAGAAGACCCCTGCCATGACAAATGCGAACAGAGGATTAAGACCGAGAGCCTTGAACGGATAAAATAACTTCTCCTTGCCTTTTATATCAATGAAATATATGAAGAGGGCAAGCATCAGGATAGACCACCCGCCTGCATAGAATACATACGAAGGAGTCCAAAGTGCCTTTATGATAGGGATAAATATACCTAATACAACTCCGAGACCGAGAGATAAAAGACCAATGGTATAAAGCTGACCTACGGCATCTATCTTCTCTTTGCTTTTACGGATAATGCCACCAATCAGGTAGCCCAGAAGCACAGTGACAGAACCGGACAGTACGCCGAGAACACCTTCGGGGTCAAAAGGAATTCCGAAGCCCTTGTAAACGTGGTTGACTCCGACAAGCATCACATCTATCGGCCCTGAAATATTCTCTTTGAGAGAATACGGCTCGTACCCTCCCAGATTCCAAAGTATGGCCCAGTGTGCAGCTATGAGAGCCACCATCCCTATCATTATTCTCTTAGGACTGTGGAGCCAGAGGGCAACGAATCCGCCGACCAGGTAGCACATAGCAATTCTTTGCAATACTCCGAAAATTCTGATATGTCCCAGATAGTCAAGATAATTTGCACCGAAGCTTAATTGTGGGTCAGGAGAGGTGGGATAAAATGGAAATGCGTTGAGGGCAAGACCTGTAAGGAAAATCAGCATTGAACGCTTTACCAGTTTTTTTACAGAGAGCTTGTTCAGTGCGTCGTTATATTTAGCAAACGAAAAGGCAAGAGCGGCCCCAACAATAAAGAGAAAGAATGGGAAAACCAGATCGGTAGGTGTACATCCGACCCATTCGGCATGTCTTAACGGAGGAAAAATCTTTCCCCATGAGCCGGGGTTGTTTACTAATATCATTCCTGCAACGGTCATTCCTCTAAGAACATCCAGTGCAGTGTATCTTTGGGTTGTTGAAGTTGTCATTTTTTAAGTTTCTTTACTGACAAAAATAGCTTTTTATAATATATTTGCACAAATTATGGAGCTGTTTTTTGCAAATATAAACAATGACTCAGTCGCTACTATCTCCGGCGATGAGTACAGGCATTGTGTCAAAGTGCTCCGTCACAAAGAGGGAGATACAATCTCTTTTATAGATGGAAGAGGAGGGCTTTATTCCGGTAAGATAACCTCTGTCACATCAAGGGAGTGTCATTTGGAAATTCTAAGCCATACGCCGGATTTTGCCAAAAGAGATTATTTCCTTCATATAGCCGTTGCCCCCACAAAAAATCTGGAGCGATATGAATGGTTTATGGAAAAGGCAACGGAGATAGGGATAGATGAACTTACCCCGATAATAGGAGAGCATTCTGAGAGGAAAATTTTTAAACCTGAGAGGGGAGAGAGGATCATTCTTTCAGCAGTCAAACAATCTCTTAAAGCTAAAATACCTGCATTAAACCCTGTTATATCCGTCAAGGATTTTATAAGAGAGAATGCCGGATTTGACGGGATAAAACTGATTGCACACTGCAATGAAGGCGTAAAGCAGAATATTACATCTGTTTTGCCAAAAGATTGCCGTTTTTTGATAATGATAGGGCCGGAAGGCGATTTCTCATCCTCAGAGGTCGAACTTGCGATGAAAAATGGATTCATACCGATATCACTCGGCGAGTCCAGATTAAGGACAGAGACAGCCGCACTCACAGTAGTGACTGCAACATATCTTCTTACCTCAAATTTCTAAACTCTACTTTCTGATAACTTCCACCTCTCCGCCAAGACCAAGCTTGATGATTGAGGATGGCTTGCCTGTTGAGTCCGCTTCAAAAACAGGATCTGCTACCCAGTCAACAGCTGAGATTATCTCTTGTGAAATATCAAGATAGAAAGCAGGAGCCTTTTCTCCTGAAATATTTGCAGATGTGGAGACAATCGGTTTACGGAATTTGTAAATAAGCTGGCGGCAAAATTTGTGATGAGGTATTCTTACGGCAGCTGTGTTGTCTTCTGCAACCACATTTTTTGCAAGGCCAATAGCCCCCGGATATATGATGGTCAAAGGCTGATCGGCTACATCAAGTAATTGCAGGGCAATTTGGGGAATCTCCCTGATATACCTGCAAAGCATATCTTCACCGTCAACCAGTGTGATAAGGCTTTTACTGTCGGCTCTTTGTTTTATCTTGTAAATTTTATCAACGGCCAGGGCATTTGTGGCATCGCAGCCCAGACCCCATACAGTATCGGTGGGATAGAGTATCACCCCACCACTCTTTAAAACTGTAATGGCTTGGTCAATTGCTGTCTTAATTTCCATTTATGGTATAATTATTTCTGAAAAAACAGGATAATGGTCTGAATAAGAGACTTTCTGAGTTGTGTGACTCATACTCCAGAACTCTTCGGGATACAAAATATAGTCGATTCTCAATAAAGGCCACATATAAGAGTATGATGAACTGAACCCCTTGCCGCTTTCGCGGAAACTGTCCTTCTTGTCCTTCATGAGAATGTGGTATGTGTACGACATAGGTGTGTCATTAAAGTCTCCGCAAATAATTGCAGGATAATTACTCCCGGACAGATGTCTTGCTATTGTGTCAACCTGCCTTCCCCTCTTCTTGAATGTATTTGCAAGCTTTTCGTGCACGTTAAGGATCTCTTCTGAAACCTTTTCGCTGTTGCTCATTTTCTTGATAAGTCCGGTAAATGATATAGAGTGAGATTCAAGGTGAGTGTTGTATATCCGGATTATCTTGCCATAGAAATCTATGTCAGAGTAGAGACAGAGATTTGTGCTCCTTTTAAAAGTTATGTCATTGCCGGAAACAATGGGATACTTGCTCAGGGTAATGTTTCCGAATCTTCCGCCGTCACCGGATCTGAACAGATGTTCCTGTTTGTACGGATATTGAGGGAACATATCGCGAATCATAGAGGTATCCTTGACATAAAACTCCTGCAGGCAAACAACAGACGGTCTCTCCTGTCCTATATACCGTGCAATCCTTGATAGCTGGTCTGATCTTGAGTTGCCGGGTTCCTGCGCAAACAGGCCTACATTGTATGTGCAGATGGTCAGGGAATTTCCCTGTTTTCCCTCTTCCGGCTTCCCCCATTTTACAAAAAGGTCTGCAAAAAGAATCGAAGGCATCAGAACAATAAAAGTTATCCATGCAATAGTGCGGCGGCGATAAATAGCAAACGCCAGAACCACAATGTTAAGCATGACGAGGGGTATAAAATAAAGCCCGAAAAAGAGCGGTATTACAGAGTCAACAGGGTTAATAAGAATTGAGACATACGACAACACAAGAGATGCCGCCGAAATTAGCAGAAAAATCCGGAAAAGTAATGCTATCGGCCATGGAGAGCCCTTTCTCTTATTTTTTTTTCTTGACATCAAAAGTACATTCTATTGTTTTTCTTCCAGTACACAATCAGGAAGTAACCGAATATCATACCTCCCAGGTGGGCGAAATGGGCTACATTTCCTCCGGTGTTGGACACTCCCAGTAACAGTTCGATTACGCCGAAAATAATGACAAACCATTTGGCTTTAAGTGCAATCGGCGGGAATATCAGCTGTAAAGTGTTATTAGGGAAAAGCATTCCATAAGCAAGAAGGACTCCGTATATGGCACCTGAGGCACCAACGGTAGGAGTTGAGATTAAAATCCTGTATTTTTCCGCAGCTTCCATGCTGCCTGCATTAGCAGCCGAAAGCAATGAAGAGGCGTCGATATAGAGCACCAGAGAGTGAAGAAATGCCGCTCCAAGTCCGGTAATCATATAATAAAGGAAAAACTTCTTGCTTCCCCATACCTGTTCGAGTATTATTCCAAAGAAAATCAGGGAGTACATGTTGAAGAAGAGATGAAAAAATCCCCCGTGCATGAACATGTGTGTGACAAGCTGGTATGGTTTGAATAGCGGAGATCCGAAGTAGAAAAGAGAGAACTTCTCGTACATGAAGTTGCCTGTAAACATGGTGATAAGCAACATTATGGTGTTGATTATAACCAAGTTTTTCACAACCGGTGTCATGCCTCCCAGAATTCCGGATCCTCTGTTGTTGATATACATCTTTTTCTAGTGTTAAATAAATCGTTTGTCAATATCTGTTGTAGTGACAATAACCGAGCAAGGGTTACCCGATGGTGTCACTGCAGGCTCCTTGCATGCAAACAGTGTATCTATCAACATTTGTGCCTGCTGGTTGTTCAATTGTTCCCTGCCACAAATAGCAGCCGATTTTGCCAAAGTGGCAGCATAAGCACCCTTGGCGCTCTCTTCCTGTCCGCGGCCTAATTCGGTGAGGTCGTACATTAACTGGTCGATGAGAGTCATCAGGTTTTCCGTACTGTCTGAGATATCCTCCGGCAAACCCAGTACTTCAACCATATTTCTGAAGAAACCACCCTCCTTCGGTCTTATGTCAAAACCGAGGTTCCTCAATGTTTCGGCATTCTCTAGAAGAGTGTTGTAGGTGTTTTCATCCAGCTCGAGAGACTTAGGGAAAAGTGTTCTGATTGATATTGCAGAGTAGTTTTCAAGAGATTCCAGGTATTTTTCGTAGAAGATGCGCTCCCTGGCCCTCTTGATATTGACAATAAGCAGACCTGACTTTATAGCTGTGATAATATATCTTCCCGAAACCTGTATCACAGGTTTGTCCGGAATAGATGACTCTGATATAAGCGGAATGTTTCCGCCATCCGTTCTCTCTTCCGGAGTTGAATACCTTCTCTCCTCAAACCCTCGTCTTGCACTGAACTCCTCATCAAACGGATTGAAGAGAGGATCATAATCAATCTTGGGCGGTGGTGCATAGTATTTGTAATTAACTGCCGGAATCTCCGGAGCCCCCTCCTGGTCAAAATCGATGCTGGGCATAAAGGAGTTCCGTCCGAGAGACTCCCTTACAACGGCATGCAGCATGTCATATATGGCATACTCGTCTTCAAACTTCACCTCAGTCTTGGCAGGGTGGATGTTGATGTCAATCCTGTCGGGATCAATGTCAAAAAATATGTAGAATGACGGAAGTGTCCCCTCCTGAATCAGATTCTCGTACGCCTTAAGCACCGCTTTCTGGAAGTAAGGGGAACGGAAATAACGGTTATTTACAAAGAAATACTGATTCCCGGGAGTTTTCCTTGAATCTTCGGGTTTCCCTACGAATCCCGAGATATTTACGATCTGACTCTCAAGATTTATATGGACAAGCTCTTTTCCCATATCTTTCCCCGCAATGTCCAGTATCCTTTTTTTAAGGTTGGCTGGAGCCAGATTGTACACTTCAATGTCGTTGTGAACTAACCTGAATGACAGCTCCGGTCGTGTAAATGCCACTCTTGAAAACTCCTGGGTTATCTGACGGAATTCGGTTGCATCAGATTTGAGAAACTTGCGTCTTGCAGGAACATTGTAGAAAATGTTCCTTACAATAAAATTACTCCCAGTTGGTGTGGAGATTTCAGCTTCTGATATCAGCTTAGATTCCGCAAACTTTACTTCATGTCCGGTCTCGCCGGATTTATGTCTTGTTTTCAGAGTGACCTCAGCAACTGCGGCAATTGAGGCCAGCGCCTCACCCCTGAATCCGTAAGTGTTAAGCCTGTTGAGATCTTCAATCTCATTTATCTTGGAAGTTGCATGCCTGAGAAAAGCCATCCTAGCCTCTTCTGCCGTCATACCGCAGCCATCGTCGATAATTTGTATCAGAGTCCTTCCTGAGTCTTTGATTATTACCTGAACTGAGGTTGCCCCGGCATCCACGGCATTCTCCATCATCTCCTTAACCACGGAGGCAGGTCTTTGAACAACCTCTCCCGCAGCAATAAGATTCGAAATATGGCCGGGAAGGATGTGTAACATTATTTGGTAGGAGTAAGTAAGAAACCCAGACCGTCTGTGAGATAAAACGCAGCCATAAGTAAGATTACAAGAGAGGCAAGTATCACAATCCTGATAAACAGAACTTTAGTGACATCTTTCTTGTTCTTGTACATATTGTTGCGCATATGCGTACGGATGAATTTGCCCGGTATGTATTTATCCTCCTTGCTCTTTCCATCATCGTTTAACCTTGCATACCTCTCCTCCATTGCCTCCTTTTTCGGATCGTAGTATCGGGGTTCATAATGAAAAACCCTGTGCGGTGTAGATTTGAATAAGTTAAATGATAATCCCATAATTGTTTTCTGCTCCTTTAATGGAGATTCTAAGGACAAAGATAACAAATTAAGTAGTAAAATTATTATAACTTTACGCCATGGATTTTAGAATCGGAAACGGCTACGATGTTCATGCCCTTGCAGAGGGGTTGCCATTATGGGTGTGCGGTATACGCATCGAACATGAGAAGGGATGCGTGGCGCATTCAGACGGCGACACACCGGTACATGCATTGTGTGATGCCCTTCTCGGCGCACTTGCACTTGGCGATATCGGCAAACATTTCCCGGACACATCGGGAGAGTTTAAAGGGATAGACAGCAAGATTCTTTTGAGGAGGGTCTATGATTTGGTTGTCGAAAAAGGTTACCATCTTGTAAATGCAGACATCACAATAATGTTGCAGAAACCGAAACTGGCAGGTCATATAGGACTTATGCGCGAAACTATTGCAGGCATCTTAGCTTCAGATATCTCCGCGATATCTGTTAAGGCAACAACTACCGAGAAACTCGGGTTTGTAGGCAGAGAGGAGGGCATCGCAGCTTATGCGACAGTCTTGCTAGGCAGATAAACTGTAAAAGTAGTGCCTGAATTTAACCGGCTGTCAACAGTTATCTTCCCTTGGTTCAACTCAATATAATCCTTGCACAGGATGAGACCCAGACCTGTTCCGTGTTCTCCGTCAGTGCCTCTTGTTGTTGAAATGCTATCTATCCTGAATAATTTTTCAACTTGCGACTGACTCATTCCAACACCGGTATCCGAGAATGAGATCTTGGCGATGTATCTTCCACCCGCATTGGCTCCGGATACATTTACAGTTATCGATCCTTTTTTCGGTGTGAATTTTATTGCGTTCCAGAGAATGTTCCTGAATACAAGACTTATCTGATCCGGATCTGCAAAAACCAAAAGATTATCAACACTCTCGATAACAATGTCAATATCCTTTTCCTTGGCCAGCATCGCACATAATTCAACATTTTTACGGATTATCGGCATAGGGTCAACCTCTGAAATGTTTGCCTTAATTTTCGGGTTTTGTGCTCTTGCCCAATTCAGAAGGTTGTTAAGTAACTCATTGACAGAGATAGATGATTGAGTGAGATTTTTTGTAAAAAACTCAATGTCCGAATAGTCTTTCTCCCTTATCTTCTCATCCAGCAGCTCTGCAAAATTCATGAGAATCCCGACAGGTCCCCTGAGATCATGAGCAATGATGGAGAAGAATTTATCCTTAGAAGCGTTAAGCTTGTCAAGCTCTTCATTCTGTGTCTTCAACACACTTTCGGCCTCAATAAGCTTTATGTTGTTGTTGCTGCACTCCTCCATTTTTTTAATAAGTTTCCTTCTCAAAACCATGTAGGATATAAGTGAAAAGAGACCGACAAGAATTGTCATGGTAAAGACTATCGTTGTGTAATATGAAAGTTTTTTATTGTAGTAATCGACCCTTTCCATGGATCTCTTTTTCAGAAGAGACAGAAAGTCATCTATAGGTTTTATGACAAAGTTTTTATCACTCCGGTATGTATTGTTGAATAGTAGTTCTTTTGCATAAGAAAGGTTCGGTTTGCCTTTCACAACATACTTAAGTGTATTGTCCGGGTACAGTCCGACCATGGCATTCATGGCAGCAATCTCAATAACCGCCAGGTCGTTTGACCTTCTTTCGGCCTCAACTAACAGTG
This sequence comes from Bacteroidales bacterium, assembly GCA_023227835.1. GTDB lineage: Bacteria > Bacteroidota > Bacteroidia > Bacteroidales > UBA932 > Bact-08. The sequence goes on along the minus strand of JALOCI010000058.1, from coordinate 5,136 downwards.
AAAACTCGGCTTCAGGCAGATTTAACCTGGACGCACTGTCAATTAGCCTTATCTTCCTTCCGTTAGCATTCGGTATCTTCCCGTTTCTCTGGTCAAGTACTAAAAAATACCTGTTGATCCATAAAGAATCTCCGGTTGTTACAAATGCCCTTGAATACTGAGTAAGGTTATCAGAACTGGTTCTCAGCTCCGTTGCCAGTGCCCATCCCTGAACACGTTGGAGTTGCTCTTTATAACCGGCCCTTTGCGTCTCAAGAATCATCCTGGAGACAATTACAATCGTTGCCAGTAAAATTATAATTATGAAAAAGATTATCCCAAATAGCTTCTTAATATTCATATTCATGAGCTGCCGATTTTAGTTCATTATTCTAAAGTTAAAAAATATTTTCCATACAGCCATCAACAACCTCTGTAAAGTTTTTCACTCAAAACTATTTGCATCGTCACAATTTTATATTACTTTTGCACCTCAATTCCCGGCGCGATAGCTCAGCTGGTTAGAGCGCATGATTCATAATCATGAGGTCCCCAGTTCAATCCTGGGTCGCGCTACGAGAAAGGAGAACCCCTTGCAGACAGCAAGGGGTTTTTGTTTTGTACCGATCAGAGCTTGCTCTGAATCGGACAAAAACAAAAAAACCACGGGGCGTAGCCCTGGGGTTCTCCTCTCTCGGGCTGTTTTGCCGACCGTTCCAGGATCACGGAGCGCAGCGACGTAATCCTGCCTTCGGGCTGTCACATCGCTTTGCGAAACAAACTTTCAAATATTTTTTATAATTTTATACAAAATGGGAGGAGAGAGATATGAAGAGAGAGAACCGGAAAGATGTAGCCTTTTTTGAGGCCTGGCTCAGGGGTTGCAGATACAGCACCCGAACAATAGAGGTGTATTTAAATGCCATAAATGTATTCCTTAATTATTTCGCAGATAAGGATCCGGGAGATATCACAAATTCAGACTTAGTATTATTTAATAAAAACTATATTCTTAGGCACGGCTATTCAGCCTCTTATCAAAATCAGGTAATAAATGCTATTAAGCTATATTATCAAAAGATTGAGAAAAGACAGCTGTCAATAGAGGAGATTGAAAGACCCAGAAAATACCGTCCACTTCCGAAAGTAATCTCAAAACAGGTTGTTGAGAAGATGCTTGTCTCAATTCCCAACTTCAAACACAAGACAGCTCTCACCCTTGTCTATGCCTGTGGTTTAAGACGGAGTGAAATACTAAACCTGAAACTCATAGATTTGGATTCTAAGCGCAAGACATTGACTGTCATTAATGGAAAAGGTCAGAAAGACAGGGTTTTGCCACTAAGTGACAAACTTATGGATATGATTATCAGATATTACAAAATGTACAGACCTAAAATATATCTCATCGAGGGCCAATCACCGGGAGAGCAATACAGCGAAACAAGCATAGAGAATATTTTCCATAAATATTTGGGTAAAATAATTAAAAATCATAATTTTACATTGCATTGTCTGCGACACAGTTATGCTACACATCTATTAGAGGCGGGAGTAAGTCTGAGGTATATCCAGGAGCTGTTAGGGCATAAAAGCAGCAAGACAACCGAAATTTACACTTGGGTTAGCATGACCGGCCTCCAGAAGATCAAAAATCCGACCGACGACTTTGATTTATAAGTTAAACCTCATAATAAACATAAGAATTAGACTACATAAAAATTAAATAAATTAACAATACAACCACCCGTCGACTGAATTTATATTATTCAACAAACCCGTTCCAAGCCCCCTTTGCTCCCCCTCCCTGATTCCACTTTGACGAATACATAAACAAGTTAGCCACAATGTTATGAAGATAATTTTAACAATATTAATATTTGTTTTTTCTTGGACCTTGGTAAATGGTCAACTAAGTGATTCTTATATAGCACGAAATGAAATTGTCTATAATCAGTTAGAAGACTCCTTGTCAAAAAAATGTCCTTTAACTCTTAGCGAATTCTATAGAATTTTAGATATTCAAATTGAACAACAGGAATCAGAATCAAGAATTCTTGGTGAAGTTTGTGTGAATTTTCATTTGGAGAGAGAAATGGACTTTGGTTTTAGCCATTATTATTTGAGTTTGAATGCCAAAAAATGTTTTTTAATTCATGAATTTTCGATTATAACTGAAAATGAAAAAATAATTGCCCTGAAACATATAAATGGATTGAATGATGATTTTTTTGTTTATGATAGCGTTTCTGTTGACAATATAATTCAAAAACAAAAGGAATTTTTGGGAACAATTATCCTTGACTATGAAAAATTATTGCCATTTAAATTATTTGCATTTGGTGAAGTATGTTCAATTGATGGTTCTCCTCCAGAGGAGTGTAAACAAATGTTAGAAATGGTAAAAAATTCAGATATTGAGCATTTATTTTATTGGTTAAAATCACTTAATCCTGAAATACAAGCCTATGGTTTTGAAGGATTGCATTTTTTAGAAAAATTCTATGCAAAGAAATTATCTATTGAAATTAAGAAAGTAATGAACTATGTGAAAAGTAAGAAGAGAATGATTCATATTTGTGAAGGTTGTTCATATGGAACAACTAAAGAATCATTTGAAACCTTTTCTGATATCTTTTTAAAAAATAATTATACAGTTTTTAAAACTTTAGGATACTTAAAATAAATAAAACACTGTGGCTAACACCGTGTTTACTCAATGCGGGATTTGCAGTAGAATTGGATGTTTTCACTTCTTTGGTAGCTTGACAAAATTAATGAAAGGGAGTTGTTTCAATCTACCCCCACTGAGCAAACATGAGAACGTTAATGGGTCAGTTGCGGGAACCAATACGGCAGAAGAAAAAGAGAGAAGATTAGAATATAAAGTATCTGTCTAAGAGCAAAAAGTACCGGTCATTTGCATAAGAAGAAAGGCAGCCGAGTTGACGAGTATTTTTAGAGAGAGTTAATGATATAGCAGTTGAAGAAAAAAAATAAAACAACCAACCAATAACGCAACCGACCCATAACAGGCGTCTACGCCCATTAAAACGGGCTCAGCCGCCGAAACGTTATGTGTTATTAATAAATATAAACAATGGAGAACGATTCAACAATTTTGCTTGAGACCCCCGATATGGTAATAGCAGAAGATATCAAGGATTTATTAGAAGGATCTCAGATATATTCAATTCTGGTTTCAGACAATCCTGCATCTTCAGTTTTAAATGTCTATTCAGGATTTAACCCCACAGAAAACGTTAGTATCCGAGTAAATATAAAAGACTATCAAAAAGCAGTAGAATTAATTAAAAACAGCGTTTACAAGGATTTATTAACAAACGCATAACACCAGGTATAGTTCAGCCACCGGAGACATAAGGTTAGCAGAAGAGAGGGTGGCCGTACTATACCCGCGGTCCGTTAGCGCCAATGCAAGAAAATAGACAGCCATGAGACTCATATTGAAATTTGTTTTTTTGGGGATTTTAATTCAGGGATCATTCTTTGATAAGGTTGCAGGACATACTTTGGATTATACAATAGATAGATTCAAGGATACTTGTAAATGTAATTACAGTTGTTGGCCTGCGATTAAAGATTCGATTAATGGATTATCAGAACAACAGATATTTTCTTTCCTTAAAACTCTTGGACATGATTGTGATAATAATGCCGAATTTTCTGAATATAGTAGCGAGATTTTATTTAAAATAATGGAATTTAATCTGGCTAGATTTGTTGTGGTGATTGAAAAACATCAGACTGAGATTGAATTTAGTCAGATTTTGAAAACGATTGAAAATCCTATTAATGACGGGATTGATTTGGAGAAAATATCTAAATTAGTCAATAGAATAAAGACTGATTCAAATGTAAAAAATAGGCTTACTGAATCATTGAAAACTGCGATTAACAAACAAAAATAACAATGCACTAGGCGCTAACATAGGGTATACATCAGGCGGGTTTCAGAGCAATTTGCAAACTCCGGGCTCGCTGGCAAGGGCAGTAACAGTGGATAGTGAATCGGCCACGAAGCCCGCCCGCTGCATACCCTCACCGTTGTGGGGCATTAAAAAAATCATACCAACTATGATTAAACAGCTGATAATACTAGGATTTGTTACCTTGATAAGTTGTAGTTCGAGGACTAATCAACCAGTTAATCAAGTAGTCGTTAAAGATTCTCTGTCATCAAAAATGGAAACTGAAACGGAAAAATTATTTGATTTTTATTACAAATTTGCATCTGACAAGTCCTATCAACTTGAAAGGATTGAATTTCCATTAAAAATTCAAAATTATGGTAAATCTTCGAGTATCAATAAAGCCGATTGGGAACATGATTATTTGTTTGTAAATCTTGAATATATAACCCACATTTTTAATTCATTTACTAAAACGTTTGATTATAATGCTGATTTTGGCGACAATGCAATATTTTCGTGGATTTATCCTGACAAACAAGAAAAGAAGGATTATTATTTTCAAGTGATTAATGGCAAATGGTATTTAAATAAAATAGTAATGGACAAAATGGATTTTGGTAATACAGAGAGTTTCATCCCATTCTTAAAACAATTTATGAGCGATTCTGTATTCCAAATGAGCCGGATTAAGTTTCCATTGGAGTATAAAACGTTTTATGATTCAGATGAAGAGAACTTTTTAGACACGACCTTAATCTTAAATCAGTCTGATTGGCGATTCAATTCACTTTTTAATGGACTAAAACAATTGACAAATTTTTCATATTCATGGTCATCCGAGTTTAAAGATACTGACGATATGTTATTGTTTGTAAGTGGAGTAGAAAACGGTATTTTCATTCAATATTTCTTCAAACGGATTGATGAAAAATGGTATTTGATTAAGAAAAATGATGAATCAACATAAAATTAACGCCCCACAACACAGTGTATACATCATGCGGGTTTCGGTACAATTTGCAAGTTCAGAGCTCGCTAGCAAGGGCAGTAACAGTGGATAATGAAGTGGCCACGAACTCCCGCACGCTGCATACACTCATCGTTAGCTGCTATTTTATAATACTTAAGAAAACGAAGTGAACTTGTATAATTCACAAATTTTGATATTTGATGATATTAATAATCAATGAGATTTAACATATGAAACTCAAACAACAAATTA
>JALOCI010000057.1 GCA_023227835.1 Bacteroidales bacterium | reverse complement strand
CGCTGGTCGCGTGCGGCTCGAGCTCATCGAGTTCGTGCCGCTGATGAAGGAGTGAGCCATGAACCACGCAGAGAGAGACGTCGTCCTGAAGTGCTACGACCATTACCGCGAGGACCTCGAGCGCACGAAAAATGACCTGGTGCTCCACGTCTCGCCGACCGGCGACGACCAGAACGGCAAGGGCACCCTCGCGGCGCCGTACCTCACGAAGGAGCGCGTTGAGCGGCGCATCGCCGAGTCGGTCGCCCACAACGTGCAGGTGCGGATTCTCGGCAGCCTCACGACGGCCGAGCGCTGGGGCTCGCTCAAGCAGCACAGGTTCCTGGGGGCCGGGTCGATCCAGATCTACGGCGTCGGCGCGCCGGAGGTGAAGGCGGTCCACGGCGGGCCGCACGCCGTGACGGCCGCGTCGGCGGTCGGCTTCTCCTATCAGAAAATCACAATCGGCGCCGGCGGGCTCACGGCCAAGGAGTTCCGCGGGTGGTTCGTGCGCGTCCTCGCGGCGGGTGGAAACCCCGGCTACACCTTCCGCGTGATCGACAACGCCACCGACACGATCTGGATCGAGGCCGATCCGTTCGGCGGCGGCGTGACGAACGGCGACACGCTCGAGATCATCCGGCCGAGCGTCAGCGTGACGCTCGACGGGGCTGACATCGACTACGACTCGGACAGCGACTACTTCGACGCGGTCACCCATGGGCAGTGCCACGAGGTGATCTCGAACCTGCGGCTGCTCGCGTCCGGCTCGACGACCGGCCGGGTCAGGCTGCACGGCACGCCCGACCAGTACGACAGTCTGAACCTCGACTTCGTCGTGATCGAGAGCTCGGCCGCCGGCGTGGCCGTCCAGAACGTGAGCATCAACCAGACGCAGTGCATCGCGCAGGACTACGTCGTCGAGGGCGGGACGGGGATCGCGAACCTGGGAACGCCGGCACAGGTCGGGCTGATCGTGACAACTCCGCTCGTGCGTGACGGCGCGATCTACACGAGCGGTGACGTGCGCATCTCGGGCACGAGCTGCACGGGTACCGTGGTGAGCTCGTCGGGCTCGCTCGTGTTCGACGGATCCGCGACACAGCTCCAGCTCGTCTCCGACGGTGGATCCGCGTCCGCGATGACGATCGGAGCGCAACCCGGCGACGAGGCCGTCACCGTCACGCGTGGCAGCTGGGACGTGCTCGAGTACTCGATCGGCGTGTGCGCGTACGCGCTGGGGGCGCGCGGCGGTTCCACCGTGCGGCTCGGCGCCACGTCGACGTGCGACGCCGCGGGGACGACCGACAGCGCGCTCTTCTGGGGCCGCGGCTCGCACGTGTTCACGAACGACGACTGCGCCGGGTTCAAGGGCGCGACGGCTGGGCAGGCGGCGTACATCGCCGAGATGGATCCGGCGGTCAAGTCGGACGCCTGGCCGGCCGCCGGCGGCTACGTCACCGACGCCCTGGGCGCCGACCTGCTGCGCTGCGCGTGATGCCCGGCGGCGAACAAACCGTCCGCGTCGACGTGCTCGAGGCGCGCGTCGACGGGTTCGTGAAGCTGTTCGAGGAGCGCTTCAAGAACATCGAGAAGCAGCTCGTGGGGCTCGCCTCGGACGTGACGTGGACGAAGCGCACGATGATCGGGATCCTGGTCGCGACGATCATCGGCTTCATCACCCTCAACATCAAAGGATGAAGAGATGGCCAAGAGGAAGAAAAACGGGCGGCAGACGGAGCTCTCGTTTCCGAAGGCGAAGCGGGTGCACGTCCGCTCCTACGACCGGCGGCCGCCGCGGCCGAGGAAGAAGAGGAAGTAGATGAGCGGAACGAGATCGAAAAAGCCCTGGTACAAGATGAAGACGGTCTGGATCGGGGTCGCCTCCATCGTCACGGGCTTGGCGACGTTGTTCACGCCTGCAGCTCCGGCCGCGATGTCTGGGATCCTCGCCGGAGTCGGTCTGATCAACATCTGGCTCCGGACGACGGATGTAGTGCAATAGTGTTCGCGACGACCGTCGAGAGGTGGCGATCGCTCGCGCGGCAGCACGCCGCGTGGGCGGCCGCGCGCTACGGCGTGCGCCTCGACGAGTCCGACGTCCTCGCGGTCATCGCGCACGAAAGCAAGTCCAAGGCGTGCCCGGGCGGCGGTGACCCGACGGCGATCAGCCACTCCGGCTGCAGGGGCCTCGGGCAGTTCGCGGGGAAGACGCTCAAGAGCTACAACGCCGCGAACGCCGGGCACGAGCTCACCTGGGACGACCTGATCGACCCGTCCATGGCCTCGGGCCAGATCCGCGCGATCGCCTGGCTCCTCGCGTCCGGACGCAAGGAGACGAGCACCTGGTCTGTGCCCGACGCGAAGGCCTCCAACGACCTCTGGACCGACCTCTACTACGGCTGGGGTCCCAAGAACACGAAGGACGCGATCGCGGCCTACAGGGCCAGCCACGGCGGCGCGAGCCCGACGTTCGCACAGCTCGAGGCGACGACGCCGGCGACGTTCGACGGGAACCACGACGGCAAGACCGATCTGAGACCGTTCGTGCACGCAAGGGCCGTCGTGTCGGCCGCCAGGAAGGATCGCGGGGAGGCTCCGATCCCGAGTCCCTTTCCGGACGCCGGCGACGGTGCCGAGGCTGCCGGTGATAGTGCTCGTGCTCGCTGCTGTGCTGATCGCAATCGGAGTGGCGCTTGTCCTCGCGACGGAAGGAAGGACGGCTGACGCATGAACGAGAACGACAGGGAGATCGCGGCCGAGCAGCTCTTCGTCGGGATCGCGCGGGACATCCGATGGCTCCGCGAGGCGGTGACGATCGCCGTCATCGCGCTCGTCCTCGTCGCGATCGCGGCGGTGTTCATCTACCAGCGCCACGCGTCCGCCGGCGCGGCGGGCGGCGCGGCCGCGGCAAAGGGGTGAGCTCATGAGCGAAGGACACAGCGGCGACATCCACACCATCAAGAACATCCTCGTGTTCTTCTGCGTGATGTTCATCATCGGGATCATCTTGTCGATCGCGAGCGGCGCGTACGTCGCCTATCAGACCATCAAGGCGGCCGACAGCGACGACGAGGCGTGATGCGCCTCCTGCGGCTACTCAAGACGGCCTGGAAGGTGTCGACGGGGCAGACGCTCCTCGAGATGGTTCTCTCTCCGCCGACGGTAGACGCGATCGCGGGTTCGAGGACGCCACCGAAATCGAAGAGGGCCCCGAGCTCGAGCAGCTCCACGCACGAGGCCGCCGGCACCGGGATCCGCGTCGCCGGCGACGAGCCGGCCGAGGTCGAGGCCCTCGGCTCCGGCATCCACGTCGCCGGGGAGCTCACCGCGCCCGGCGCCAATATCACGCAGCTCGAGCCGCGCGGGTGGCTGGGGGCGATGTTCGGGCACGGAATCGCTTGCCTCGAGTACGAGACGTACTACCTCAGGCACCACCGGCACATCCTCCCGAGCGTCGCCGCGTCCTGGGACAGCGTGAAAGACAAGCCCGAGACGGACTACTCTCGCGGGACGCTCATGACGAGGCGCTTCACCGAGTGGCAGTGCCCGGTCTTCGATTCTCAGAGTCCGGACTTCTTCGGCGCCCGGCGCGGGCTGAAGGCGGCCGACATCCGGAGCATGATCGCGATGGTCGCCGGCGGCGATCAGAGCTTCGGCGGCGGCACGATCTACGACTTCGTCGACTGGTCGAACGTGCGACACCCTTCGGCCGCTCCGAAACCGCGCGGGACGCGCCCGGCGCGCAACGTCATCAATTGGCTGCAGTGGATCCAGTCCAGGGACCACCACGGCAAGGACAGACGGATCCTGGCGTCGATCATGCTGCTCACCCAGCGCTCGAACAACGTCCTCGAGCCGCTCCCGTACTGGTCGGCCAACTCGTACCGCCTGCTCGAGTGGAACGAGAGGATCGCCAATTGGTACTGGATCGCCCAGTGGTCCGTGTGGTGCGTCGAGATGATGCGCTGCCACTACGACCTGCCGATCAGCTGCCCGAGCTGGTGGTCCGCGTTTGCGGGCTCGTGGGGCATCCTGTGCCGCGACGACTTCAGCGACGCGAGATACTCGGCGTGGAGGATCAAGGACGGCGACGAGCGCCACCTCGGCGTCCGGATTCACGAGGGGCGAGATGACTGGGAGTGGTTCGCGAAAAAGGTGATGCAGCTCGCCGGCGTGCCCGGGGATCCGGACAAGTGCGGCGCGCAGATCGTTCCCGACGAGCTCACCGCCGGCGGCGCGTTCAAGTACAAGCGACACATCTTCGACATGCCGCCGAAGGCAGGCGCGCTCGTGCCGCCGGTGCGGCTCTACGAGGGCGGCTGGAACGGATACGCGATCGGGTGGTGGGCGCAGCACACCGACATGTACAGCGTGTGGGAGAAGTTCGTGCTGCCCGCCTGGTCGGCCGTCTGCAGCGCCGTCGCCTCGATGGCCGGTCCTCAGTTCACGGCGTTCCAGGCGACCGCTACGGCGATCTATGCCGTCGCGACGACGCTCCTACAGGCCGGCGCGGCGATGGCAAACGGGCAGAAGCCGGACGTCAGCGACGTGGTCGGCGCGCTCGGGCAGATCGCGGAGCTCGCCGGCGTCGACGGCGAGTGGCTGCCGGACGACGTGTGGGAGCAGCTGCGAGCGGCGGCCGGCGCGTTCCACTTCGCCGGGGACACCGCGGATCAAGCCATTTCGGCCGCGATCTCCGCCCGGGCCGAGCTCGCGGACCTTGAGCGGATCTGGCCGTACGTCGACCAGGGGCTAGGTGGAATGTTCGGCGGTAGCATGGACGTCGGGAAGTACTTCGACTAGCCGCACTCTCCAACGCAGTCATCCCACGATTCGCACGCTTCGATTTCGTCACAGGCCCACGCACACTCCCACCAGCCGTAGACATCTTCCTCGCAGGAGTCGTGGGCGCTTCCAGCAAGCCATTCTTGGCAGTCGTCCGGGTAGCATTCGCAGTAGTGCTCGTCCATTTCCTCGCAGTCGCGCTCCCCGGTATCCGTGTCCGCCGCCTCGAGGCCTCCGTCGTGGTCGCAGGCGGCCGCGGCCGACAGGCCGAGCACCAGGAGGACGCCGGCGGCGATCGCGGCCGTGGAGCTCCACCAGGTCCTCACGCTCGAGCAGCTCCTCGCCGGCGAGCGGCGCAGTATACAGGTAGTGATCTCGAGATCTGACAGGCGGTCGGCCGAGAAGGTCGTTTTTCGCATTTTCTCCCCCTTTTTCCCCTCAGGAAGTCCGTTTTCCTGTTTTCCGGTCCTGTACTGCCAGACGGAGAGTCATGCCAGATCTATTCTTCGGAAAATTCCCACGCGTGTTTCGTTCAGCATCCGCGCGGCTTTCCGCGTCCCGGGTTTTTCCACCCGCCGGGCCCTCCGGACGAGCACGGGAGCAAATGCTCAGTAGGACGACAAAGCGTCGATCTGCGATGATCCTAGGCCCGATCCGTGATCTCCACCCCCCCCGAAATATTTGACAGCGAAATCCGTCTGTTGCTATAGTCCTGGAAGTGCGAGCGACAACCGACTGACGATGTGAGCTCGCCTCAACCCTGAACGGGTGGGCATGGGAACGACGCTCCGGAAGTTGACCGAAGATATCTTCTGCGACAAAACGCAGTCGCAGAGCGTTATTTCTGACATTGGTCGTTCCTCGATAAATCCACACCATTCCAGGGGCTCCGGGACCAGGGGGCCCCATGAATCGACCCAGTCGCCTCGCGCGCTGGGCGGTCACTTCGATCTGCGATCAGGCCGTCGCCGGCGGCGATCGTCTCGCCGACATCCACAGGCAGCGTGCCGATGGGCGCGCGGCGATCGCGCAGGAGGTTCATTGACATGCCGTCGATAAAATTCGTCACCAAGCTCTACGCGATGATCGGCTCCGGAGAGCTCGACGTCTTCGGCCCGGTCGCCGAGCTGCTCATCGCGACGCTCTACAAGTATCCCTCCAACGGCCACCTGGCCCTCGCGCAGCACTCCACCCCGTTCCCGACCGATGACGAGCTGCAGGCGTTCCTCGAGGACGACGAGAAGATCCGCCTGGTCCTCCGTCGCCTCATCGCGATGATCGTGCAGCTCCCCATCTGGGAGCACGTGCAGGGGGAGCTCCGCGAGGACGGGATCCCCGATGCCGCGGCCGAGGACATCGCCGAGGACTGCAAGGCCGGGGCCGAGATGTGGCTCCGGGACCTCCGGGCGTTCGTGGAGTTCGTGCCTGGGTACAAGAAAGAGATGGCGTCGAGCGCCGCGCAAGTCGCTTCGCTCGCACTCGCCGACGCCGGCGCCTCTCCCATACCACCCCCCGGCGAGGGGGCGGGCACCCCCTGCCCTGCCCCCTCGCCCGGGAAGGTGGCGTCCACCAAGTGTGGCTGCGGCAAGCCGGCCACGAGCTTGTTCTTCGGATTTCAGATCTGCGACGAGTGCCTCGCCGGCGCACAGCAGTTGCTCAAGCAGGGCATGGGGAGCGCGCGATGATCGATCACCCCATCGCCTTCATCGTCCTCGTCGCCGTGGGCTTCCTCGTCGGCGCGATCCTCGTCGCCGCGATCGCGCGGGTGCGGTCGGCCGAGAGCAAGCGCCACGGCTGCAGCCTCGCTGCGATGCGCCTGCGGCACTACTTCGGCAACCCCGCGATCCACGCGACGATGCACGGACAGTTCCGCGCTGGGCACAGGTTCGACATGGACAGGGAGTTCGAGCAGCTGCTCGAACAGATGCTTCGCCGGGCGTTCGACGTAGAGGAGAGGGCGCCCCGTGCATGACCGTACCGCGCACCCGCGGAGACTGCGCGCTCGGCCCTCGGCCGTGCCCGTGGGTGCGCTGCCGCTATCACCTCGGCCTGAGCCGGCGACGCGGGCACGAGAGCTGCGCGCTCGACGTCGCCGACTCGGGGCCGCAGGAGTTCGAGACGATCGCCTGGCACATGCGCACGTCGGTCGGCTCCGTCTGGGAGGCGCTCTGGAAAGCGAAATCGAAACTACGCCGCGCGCTGCGCGGTGAACAGGAGGACCCATGGGCGAGACCGTGAAGATCAACACCAAGAGCTGGCCGACGTACCGGAGCACCTACACGGTGAAGGCGAAGCTGATCGCGGACGAGTTCGAGAACGTCAAGCCGGGCGACTCCGTCACCATCTCCATCGACGACAAGCGAACCCCGGTCCGCGGGGAGGACTACCTCGTCGAGACCCCGGAGGGACGGATCGAGCACTGGGAGAAGTCCCGCCTCGAGCGCGAGCTCGAGCTCGCCCCGGCCCAGGTCCGCGAGATCAGCGTGGAGCGCGAGTCATGACCGACGACAACACCATCAAGGTGGAGGGCACCGCGGAGGTGCAAGAGAAGCGCGTCGACGCCGGCGTCGACGGCGATCGCATCGAGCACGAGACGCTGGATCCGGGCGAGGCGCAGGAGCTCGAGGACAAGAAGCGCCGGCTCGTCGAGGCGTACATGGCCGGGCGCGCGGCCGCGCCGGGCGCGACGCCGGCGAAGGACAAGAAGGCGAACCAGGGATCGGTGATCGCGATCGTCGCGGTCGCCGTGGTGTTCGTGCTCGCGCTCGTCGGGTTCGCGATCCTCATGTGGAGGATCAGCAAGAGCGAGGCCGCCACGCGGGAGTTCGTGCTCGAGAAGATGTGACCGAGACGCCGCCCCGCGGGCGGCAGAAAGAAGCAAGGACGATGGCAAAGCCGAAGAAGAACACGTCGGCCGGGAACTACACCAAGGCCGAGATCGCGAAGACCCCCGGCACTCTCGGCGCCAGTGTCGCAGGGTTCCGCGACGAGGTCACCGCGCTCCGAAAAGAGAACGCCAACATGGCCGACGCGTTCGGTACCCTCTTGCGCCGCGTCGAACAGCTCGAGGCGCCGGTCCTCCCGTCCGTGACGCTCGTCGGTGACGGTGACGATCCGATCCTTCCGTACGAGACGCTCGTCGGCGACAACGCCGCCGCGAACGCCGCGACCCGCGAGGCGCTCCACAAGGAGATCGCCGTGGTCGTCGAGCAGCGGCTCGCCGGCGCGTACATGGACGCGACCTCGGCACAGATCGCGAACGTCGAGAGCCGGATGCGCTCGGAGCTGCAGGCGCTCCTCGAGAAGGCGCTGGCCTTCGACGGCGCGATCGGCAAGTCGATCCGGGACGCCGTCGCCGCGAGGACCGCGGCCGCCGCGCCCGATCGCTCCGGTGAGCAACCGTCGCGCGGGCACCGCTCCGCCGTGCGGCCCGTGACGAAGTAGCGGAGCTCGTGGCCCAGGACCCCACCAGTCGCCGGCACTTCTGCCGGCCCGATCGCGCCAAGCTCCACGCGGAGCTGCCGGCGCTCACGCGCATCGCCGGCGTGTGGACGCTGCGGGCGGCGATCGTGGACGCCGGCGGCGAGGGGTCCTGGGTCGAGTTCGAGAAGGGGCTGCGCGACGCCCAGCTCGAGCTCGGCGAGCACACTGGGGTCGCCGCGGCGATCCGGTTCATGACGGTGCTCTACACGCTGCACCGGACGGAGCACGTCGGCTATCTCGGGCTCATCGGCTCGGCCGAGTGCATCTCGGCCCGGGTGACCGAGATCCTCGGCGGGGTCGGCGGCATGTCCGTCCGGACGCTCCGCGGCGCCGCCCGGATCTGCGAGAAGGCAGACTACATTGACTGTTGGGTGTACGGACGCGGGAGGCTCCAGGAGGGCCCCGCCGAAGACGGCCCGCTGCCGAAGACGGCCGACGGCAAACCGCGGTTCAAGCGCCTCGTGAGCGCGTACACGCTGACCGTGCCGGCGCGCTCCTTCTGGTCCAAGCCGCCCCGCCGCCGCCTCTCGGCCGGTCCTGTGCGTGTGGAACCTACCTCGGCAAGACTTGCCGACAATTCTCTTCTCGGGAAAGAGCTCGCTACGCTCGCTCTGCCCTCCGGGAGCGCGCGGGTGACGATATCGTCGGCGCCCTCCACGTCCGAGCCTTGGAGTGAGGTGTCGGCCGTGCCGGCCGACGAGTTTGAACGCGCCGCTGCCGCGGCGGCTGATACGCAGGGGGGCAGGGCAAGCGCCGTGCCAGACCGGCGCCATCGGTGGAGGCCCCACCCTCGAGAGCCCAACGACCTCGGCCGGGCCCGGCAAGCGCTGCTCTACGACCTCGAGACCGTGCTGCTGCGCCACCGGCGCCGCGATCGGCTCGACATCCTGGGGCTCGTCGAGGCGGAGCTCGCCGACCGGCGCTTCTCGGCGGTGGTGACCGCCCGGCTCACCGGGGTGCCGCCGCCGGCGCGGCGCTCGAGCGGGCTCGAGCGGTTCTTCGGGCAATGGCTGTGGCACTGGCGCGAGCTCCCGCTCGAGACGCGGCAGCTCGTGTGCACCCGGATGATCCTGCCGGCGGCGCTCGCGCACCTCCGGCGCGTGGAGCTGTGGCGTGCTCCGCCGGATCTCCGTGCGCACATCTCCCCGGGGCGGTGCACGGAGCGGCCGCCCGACCCGGGGCCGCGGTTGTCCGCGAGGGCACCGGAGCCCGTGGCGCGATCGCCGGAGCCGAGATCGCCGCCGGCGCCCGGTCCGGAGCTCGGCGAGATGTGGTGCACCGGGCCGCCGCGATCGCCGGCGAAGCGGCCGGCGCCGGAGCTCGACGACGAATGGCTGAAGGATCTGCAGCGCCGCCGCGGCGGCGAGGAGGTGTGACGATGTCGCAGTACATGGGCGGTTTCAATTTCGGTGAGGCGCTCCGGCAGCTCGAGCGCGGGGAACGCGTGACGCGAACCGGCTGGAACGGCAAGGGGATGTATCTGCGGATGGTCCCCGCGACGGATTGGTGCTTCTGTGGCGAGCTCGAGTGCGAGTTTGGGAGCGAGTTCAACCTCAGGCTGCTCGAGGCGCTTCACTACGCCCCCTTCATCGTCATGCGGACCGCGGACAACAAGCTCGTGCCGTGGCTCGCGTCGCAGACGGACATCCTCGCCGCCGACTGGGAGATCCTTGATGGCTGAGCACGTGATCGAGCTCACGAAGGCGGCCGCCGGAGCTCCGGCAGCGGCGACGCCGGCGGCGCCCTCCCCTGCCGCACCGCAACCGGCCGCCGCGCCGGTGCCTGCAGCTGCAGCCCAGCCGGCCGGCAAGGGCCCCTGGAACAACTGGCTGCAGCCGCCGGTGTACAAGCCGGTCGCCGGCAAGCCCGCGGACTGGGATCCGTCGAGGCCGCCCACCGACGAAGCGCCGCACGGGTTCCTCCGGAGCGGCGACCCGTGGTCGCCGTACGGGACGACGAAGAAAGGGAAGATCCGCGGCAAGGCCGTCCCGGAGATGGAGAAGCGCGACGCCTTCGCGCAGGTCATCGACGGCAAGGGCACGGAGCGCCGGCTCGCCGCGTCTGACCTCAAGCCCCCCGCGAACGTCGTCGGGCTGTACGCTCGGATCGACGAGGACTACGCGCGGCTCGAGCAGGACATGCGCGAGCTCAAGAGCCGGCACCCGGAGACGAAGTACAACACCCCGCCGCATCCGAAGGAGATGGGCGCCGGCGCGCTGCAGCGCACGGATCCGCACTTCGGCCCGGGCACGATCGGCGACGTCCTCACGGGGACCACGGGTCTCCTTGCGAGGAAGCTCAAGGATCCGGACGCGAAGCCGAGCCCGGAGACCATCAAGGAGGCGTCGCAGAAGATCAGCGACGCGAGCCGCTACTACGGCGTCAACACCGACCCGAAGACGACGGCGACCGCGGCCGCGATCATCGCGCTGCTGTTCGTGTTCGCGCCGGCGATCATCAGCGCGCTCGGAAAGCTCGTCGACAAGGTCAGGGGTGTCTGATGGACAAGCTCGCGAAAGTGATTCCGATCCGCCGCGTGAAATCGCCCGAGGTGCGCCACGATCCGATCACCCGGCTCCTGGTGCGCACGCTGCTCATCAACGCCGCGCGCAGACAGCATCCGGGCGCGGCCGCGGCGAAGGCCTTGCTCGTGAGCATAGCCGTGCTGTTCGGGTGGAACGGCGAACCCGGCGAGCTCCGCGCGCTGCTCGAGGAGCTCGCCTTCGAGAAGGACGAGGCACAATGAGCGATCGACCCGACAGGCAGACCATCCTCGTGATCGGGGTGCCCGGCTCCGGCAAGACCGCCGAGGCGACGCAGATCACCGACGAGATGATACTCGAGGACGGGGTCGACACGGTCTACGCGCTCGACACGCTCGAGCAGCTCTCCGTCGGGCTCGAGCCCTACATCGGCGACCTCGAGCAGCAGCTCGAGATCCTCATGGACGACGAGCAGCGGGTCAACTCGATCTGGCGCGATCGCGGCCGCGAGGAGGGGCTCCGCGCCCGGCAGCACGACGGGCCGCTCATCCGGACGACGGCCGAGTACTCCGAGTACTGCGAGCTCTTCGCCGCGGCGCAGAAATCGAAGAAGCCGCTCCTGGCGCCGCCGCGCGTGATCTGGCGCTGCGGACCGCTGGGGGCGTCCTACGGGCCGGCGATCGCCGAGGCGTGCGACCAGGGCCACACCGCGCTCTTCATGCCCGAGACGCGGCTCTGGTACCCCAACTTCCGCCACGAGTGGCCAATCAACGAGATCCCGGGGCGCCCCGATCTCACCATGGAACACCTCATCACCATGGGGCGCGCTCACATCCGGAACCGCCACGGGCAGCGCACGAAGATCCACCTGGTGCTCGAGGCGCAGTCTTTCATGATGTTGCACAACTACGTTCGGAACAACTGCGAGATCGTGATCTGCGGCCGGCTCGAGGGCGGCGAGGCGTTCGACATCGTCCGGAGAGAGTTCGGGGACGGGACGCGGGAGCTCGTCGACCGCGTGCGCAAGCTCGAGAACCACGAGTGGATCGCCGTACGCGGCAAGATGCCGCCGGTCGGTCCGTATAGAGGAGGTGGAAGATGAAGAAGGCGATCTGGCGGTTTCTCGTACTCGCCGCCACAGTGGCGGTTTTCGTTTTCGCGCTGCCCATGTTGATTGCAGCGGACATGGTACGACGATGACGAGCGAGAAGTACCAGACGGAGAAGCGGCTCGCAGTCGCGATCCGCGACTACGTGGCGGCGTGCCGCAGCGTGCGCCGGGCGGAGCTCGCATTTCAAGGGGCGACGAACGAGGCCGCGGCGCATGACACCGCCGAGGCGTGGCGCGTGACCACGTCCGACGCCAGGTCGGCGCGGGACGAGCTCGAGCTCGCCGAGGACGCGTTCCACGCGTGGAACGGTCGACTCGAGAAGGTCGTCGGGATCCTCGACGGGCAGCTCCTCGGCCTCCGGACGCGGAGGGCCGCCTGACAATTCGCCCGCGCCCGCGCTAAGGAATCGAAAATCCCGTCGGACAATGGATGTGCAAGCGGCGGAGTGCCGCACAGGAACGAAACAAGGAGAGTTTCGATGCACATCATCTGGAAGATCCTGCTGGTCGTCGCCCTCGTGATCGCCACGATCGCCTTCGTGTGGGCGGTGAAGGACATGTACGCCTGGTCGAAGGTCCAGGCGGGGGACTGCCCGAAGAAGTCCGCCAAGGCCGCCTGATAGGCGCGCCACCAGGAGGATGACATGTACATTCGACGCCAGCCCCACGTCCTGATCGAGGAGACCCTCGACAGCACCAAGCCGTCGTACGGCACCCCGCGCAGTGCGAACTCCGCCCTCGAGGGCCTCGAGCCCCGGCCGGCCGACCGCTACGCGTACGGCTCGTACCTCCAGTACGAGCTCGACTTCACCGCGACCCCCGCCGGCGGCGCGATCGACTGCGAGCCCGAGAAGATCGTGCAGGTGCTCAAGAGCGTCTTCCTGAGCTACGCCGGGCTGACGCCCCCGCGCCACAACAACATCTCCGGCCTCGACATCGTGCGGCTCAGCCAGCAGATCGACGAGAACCTCGCGCCGGACGTCGTCGACTCGTACCTGCCGATCGTGGCCCTCGACCCGGCACGCGGCGCGCAGGCGGTGCACCTGTGCATCATCGACCCACTCGGGATCCAGTGGCCGAAGGGGACGAGCGGCAAGGAGACGGGGCTCGTCCCGGTCTCCGAGCTCGCCGACGGCGCGGACCTCCGGGTCACGTGCATCGGCACGACGGTCCTCGACGCCGCGTGGTCCATCGGGGACATCGACCTCAAGGTCACGCTGATGACCGTCGAGGTCGACGAGCCGCTCGAGCACGTGCAGGTGATCGAGGAGTCCGAGGACTACACCACGGGGAAGGCCGTTCTGCCCGGGACCGGCGAGCGGCTCTACTCGGCGATCGCCATCACCGACGACGCGGACGGCGCGTTCACGCAGCCGGTGGCGATGGGCGTGCAGGTCGACGGCGACATGATCCTCGCGAACCGGCGGGGCGCCGACCTCGTCGTCGAGGAGGACATGCACCGCCTCGTCGGCGTCAACGACTTCCTGCCGGCGATCTGCCCGCTCATCACGCTCTCCGGACGCCGCCTCGATGAGGCGCTCCCGGTCCGCGACAAGATCATCCTGCACAACGCCAACGACTCCCACGCCGGCGCCTACCGCGTGCTCGTCCGGTACTCGAAGAAGCTCGACCGGAACACGCAGCGCGCGATCCAGCTCAAGCACAAGGTGCCGGCGGAGCTCGTGGACAGGTTCCTGGGCGAGATGGAGGCCCGGCCGAACGCGGACGCGACGATCGGCCGCGCCACCGTCGCGATGCGCGCCTCCTGAGAGGGGTGACCCGTGGCAGCTGCCAAAACCTCGGACAAGGTCGGCTGGATCGCCGCAGCGGTGCTCGTCATCGCCGCGATCATCCTCATGCTCTGGCCGTCGCTCAAGAAGCGCGGCTCGAGCTCGAGCGCCGACGACAAGCAGATGAAGCCGTCCGAGGTCGACCCGTCCGGCCTCCCGCCGGCCGGCGAGACGCTCGCGCGAGATGGCTCCTCACAGCTCGCCGTCGGTGCGACGGGGACGTCCAAAGCGGAGGCGGCGGCCGCGGTCGCCCCGAAGCCCGAGCCGCCGCGCGCCGTGCGCTTCTACGATCCGGGGCAGCCTCCCGAGATTGAATAGGGGGCCCCGGTGATCCTCGAGACCACCCTCATCGTGTCGACGCTCGCGGGCTTCTTCGGGAAGCCGGAGTGGAAGTTCAAGCCGGTTCAGGCCGGCTCTGAGCTCGGCGAGGAGGAGCGGTACCTCGTCCTCGCGTTCTGGCCGAAGTGGGATCCGCAGAAGCGGCTCCCGCCGGCGGCGAAGGTCATTCGCGACGAGCTCGAGGCGATCGGATGCGACTACTCCGACCTCACGCTGGACAGCGAGAAGGACGGCCTTTACGGGACCATCGAGGTCCACGTCGCCGGCCTCAACGTCCGCGACGTGCAAGCGGTGTACGCGAAGCACGGCGGCCTGGGGATCGTGTTCTTCTACGGGGACGGCGTGCCCGAGATCAGCTGGGATGCGTTCGAGGCGCTGCAGGAGGCCGTCGACGACCTCGAGGACACGGACTGGGCCTGGTGGACGAAGGCGGTAGCGACCTGGACGCTCGTGGCCGTGGTCGTCGTCGGCGCGATCTTCCTCGCGGTCGTGCTCTGGAAAAGGAGCAAGGCGCCGTGACCATCTCGCGCGAAATCGACGAGTTCACGAAGGTCGTCAAGAAGGAACTCTTGCCGGTCGCGAAGGTGATCGCCGCGGCGTTCGTCGTCGAGGCGGTTCTGCTCCTGGTGCTCGTGATTCTGGGCGCGGTGATCGCCGCGAGAGCGAAGAGGTAGTCCATGACCGAAGGCAAAAAGATGTCCGGTGGCGCGAAGGCGGGGATCGTTGTGGCGGTGATCGTCGTGATCGCGCTCGTCGTCGGCCTGATCCTCTGGCTGCGATCGAAGAAGTCCGACGACGCCGGGCGCACCGATCCGGATCCGACGCCGGAGCCCAAGCCGGATCCACCGGCGCCGGGTCCGATCGTTGTCATCGTGCCCGACCCGATGAAGGCGACCGCGGCCTACGTCAAGGGGCAGTACCACATCGTCCAGACCAACGATTCCGACGTGAAGATCGTCACGAAGGCGAGCTTCTCGTCGAGCCAGATCGGCAAGGCGCGCCGCGTGATGCGCGACCACCCGCTGAACGCCTGGCTGCCGCAGAAGGCGGATGATCCGTCGACCTCGTACAACGAGGCCGCCCTCAACCTCTTCGCCGGCTGGGCGAAGATGGCGGGCTACGAGAGCCTGAGCTGGTCGTGGAAGACCAAGAAGCTCGGATACGGCGGGTACAACTGGCCGGTCGTCTACATCCCGACCGACGCCGAGGTGCAGCAGTAATGGCGCGCGGGGCGACAGCGTTTGTGGGGCTCCCGTGCCGCACCATCTGGACGCGGGTGCTGCCGGGCCCGGTGGCGACGTACAACGAGGAGCCCAACCTCTCCGGCTGGTACAACGTCAAGGCCGAGGACGACGAAGCGTACGTCTGCTTCGGTCACTCCGGCCCGTGGGATCTCGCCGTCGAGGGGATCTGGATCGTCGAGGGCGAGACCATCTGCAGGTTCCTGGATGGAACCGACCTCAACTACTACACGACCGCTGGTCGCGTGCGGCTCGAGCTCATCGAGTTCGTGCCGCTGATGAAGGAGTGAGCCATGAACCACGCAGAGAGAGACGTCGTCCTGAAGTGCTACGACCATTACCGCGAGGACCTCGAGCGCACGGAAAATGACCTGGTGCTCCACGTCTCGCCGACCGGCGACGACCAGAACGGCAAGGGCACCCTCGCGGCGCCGTACCTCACGAAGGA
>JALOCI010000007.1 GCA_023227835.1 Bacteroidales bacterium | reverse complement strand
GAAGTTCGTGACCGCAAGGAGCGACCTAGGGCAAAACTGGTAACTGGGGCTAAGTCGTAACAAGGTAGCCGTACCGGAAGGTGTGGCTGGAACACCTCCTTTTTGGAGCTGTACCAACTAAAGTTGGCCTTATTACTCATGCTGTCAAATTCTTATATAGTCCCGTAGCTCAGTTGGTTAGAGCACTACACTGATAATGTAGGGGTCAGCGGTTCAACTCCGCTCGGGACTACTAAAAAAGTTCTTTAACATTAGAATTAGTAGGGAATTAATGCTTCACATTGAAACCTTTTTGCAAAAGGAGGAATTAATGCTTCACTTCGTTCCGCATTGTTTCCCCTCTCGTTCGGCAAAGTAACAAGAGAGCAAAAGAAAATAAATGCTTTAGCATTTATTTCAAATTTGCTCAGATTTTCGAAAGAATAAGCAAGCTTATTTTTCTTAAATCTTAGCAAATTTTAGACTGCGTCTATTTTTCTTTTGGAAAACAGTGTTATCTTTGCACTCTCTAACCCGGGGAATTAGCTCAGTTGGCTAGAGCACCTGCTTTGCAAGCAGGGGGTCAAGGGTTCGACTCCCTTATTCTCCACAAAAGTAGCATAACGCTACTAATACCAACAGATTACACGTTTCTGTGTAGAAATTGGGACAAAATCGAGACAAACATTTTTTACGCTTGAGGCAATGCCACAGGCGTAAAAAAAAAATGTCAGAACATCAAAAAACTATCCCGTTACTGCAATATATACCCCCACGCCTTACAGAAGGTAAGGAATGGTATATATCATACTACGCAATATATCCTGCTACAGGGAAACTACGAAGACTGAGAATAAAGCTCAATAGAATTAAGTCAATAAAACAGCGGAGGGCCGTTGCAAAACAACTAATATCAGACATAACTAAAAAGCAATTGGCAGGATGGAATCCTTTCATCGAAGCAGAAGCCCCGAAAGCATTTCACAAGCTATTCGAAGTCTTTGATATATTCATGAGAATTCACGAGAAGGAGTCAGAACCGCATACGGTAAGAACCTATAAATCATTCATGAAGTACCTTAAGGACTACCTTGTCAGGAACAACTACTCTGAACAGATGTATGTCTCTGATTTCGATGTAAGATTAGCATCAGATATAATGATCGGAATAAAGACTGATGAGAGCCTTTCTGCGCGGACTTACAATAATTATCTTAAATTCTTCAAGCTGCTGTTCAACTGGATGATGCAGTTCAATTATGTGACTATGAATCCATTCGGGCATATCAAAAGAATGCCTAACAGGCTGTTGAAAAAGAAGCGGGACGAAATCAGCAAGGAACAGAGAGATAAACTGTTGCGATACCTTGAAAGCAAGGGTAATAATAATTACCTTGTAATGTGCTTGTTATGCTATTACTGCTTTCTCCGTCCTAAGGAGATACTGTTACTGAGGGTTAAGGATATCGATCTGACAAAACAAGTAGTGTATATATCGAAAGCAATAGCAAAGAATGATAATGACAGTGTCCGTACGATTCCAGATGCAATGATGCAATACATAAAGAAATTGAATTTAGACTATCCACCAGACTACTATCTCTTCAGTTCCCTGCCAAGATTCGCATTCATGCCCGGGAAGCAGAGAGCAGAAGGACGGATCATCGCAAGATACTGGTCAGACTTCATACGTCCTGCAATGAAGTGGCCTAAGGAGATACAATTCTACTCACTTAAAGACAGCGGGATTACTGATATGCTAGATAGTGGTGTAGCTCCTAATTTTGTGCAAGGGCAGGCTGATCACAGCTCGCTGACGATAACTTCAATATATGCTAAAAAAAGAAATGCAAGGGCTCAGCTTGAAATAAAAGAAAAAGCCAGGTCGTTCTAAACCCGGCTTATACAACAGAATATACCTTTATTTTAGTTTCAATTGTCAAACTAATATAGCCGAGTATCTATCAAGATCCCGGTTCTCATCATTCCAGAATTCCTCTACAAAAGTATATAAGGCATCAACCTGTGCCCCGGTGAGGGCTTTGCATTTCTCGATCAATTCAGAAAGATCAATATTATACTTTCTTGCCGTGCCTTCAAACTCCTCTGCATCCTCACAATGGATTATCAAGGCATTAACATTACAGCGGAACATACCGTCAATGATACTCCCATTCAGTGAATCGAATAAGAAAAACCACTGTTCTTTCGTGAACCGTCCTTTTAGCTCTTTTCTTGAATAAGCCCGGATATACTTCAGGATATCAAGATCATTTCCGGGGTACATGGCACTATTGATACATTCCTGAATACCCTGATTCACATTTTTATAATTGTCAAGAAGAAATTTTTCTTGACTCTCATTGATTTTAATTGTTTTTGTTATCATGGCAAAATTTATTTTTCGTGAATTTCTTGTCTATACTTCTCATTCTCTGTAAATTTCTCAATCTGTTCGCCTTTCAGCATGTCATATGTGATGAATGTCTTGAACATGATGTTATCCTCACTTGTCATAAAACCAAGACAGACACCATCCCGGCATGAGCCATACACCTCAATGGAAAAGTGGCTTTCTTTTATTTCCTTTCTCTTGATTTCATAGACATAACTATAATTATACTTAAAGAAATGATTCATAAGAGATAGCCCATTAAGGCTTATCTGCATACGATCCCTATATCTAGAGAAGAAATGTGGAGGATATAAAATTAATTGAGGTTTTTTTTCAACCCAAGAAACCATCACAGCATATATGCCATGAGGTGAATCATACGTTGTAACATAAGTGCATCGGCTAGAATCTCCAAACTCCTTCTTTGTTCTTGCCTCAAGAAGGATAAGCCATTTGTTTTTTCGAGGAGAATTGTATGAAAATGTTGCATACACAGGAAAGCGGGTAGTCTTAAGAACTATTCTCCTGAACTTGTTAGAGTTGACATCCTCCCATCTGAAAGCATTATACATGTCTTTCATGACTTCCTGTGTCAGCTCTGCCTCTGTCATTGTATGAACTATCATATTTGTTGCTAAATTATTACTTTTGTGAAAATTCCTGCCTCTTTCATCATGATACTTTTGAGGAAAGAATTCCCCTGACTCCCGTAAAAGTCAGGGGTTTTTCTTTTAAGATTTACGCTATTTCTAATGCAGCCACCTCTTTAGAGAATACTTCAGGTATCTGGTCATCTTGAAATCCTTGTTTTGCGAACCATTCTGCCGCCTGTTCTTTAGAGATCAATTCATATGTCTCGCTTGATCCCTGCCAGTTAGACCAATGATTAAGGATGAATTTTCCGGATTTAGTGACATAAATTGCTTCATGTTCCCACTGTGATCCGGTTGCCTTGCTGATGAAATTTCTACCGTCATGGTATGAATCTTCCTTGTAATAATCCGCTTTCTCCGAATCAAACCATTGACCTGACCTGTCTGTTAATGCTACTCTTTTCATGATACTTTAATTTAAATGTTAATAATTAAGGGCCGTAATCCCTGTTTGTTGTAACAAAGATAAACACAATATTTCAATTAAGCAAATAAATATATTTGCTAAAAGTAAATATTAATGTAAATATTTATTAAAATAATTTGCAAATAGTAGAATATTGTCTATCTTTGTACTGTTGGATAACACTACGGAAAATGAAAGTAATTAAAGTATCAGAGATCCTAAGGAGATTGAACGAGGATGGATGGCATCTCGTTCATCAAAAAGGCAGCCATCGGCAATTCAAGCATGAGAGCAAATCTGGAAAAGTGACAGTTAACGGTAAACTCTCAGATGATGTAACAGGAAATATTTTAAAATCAATCGAAAAGCAGTCAGGGTTAAAGTTTTAGCCCTGACTAAAAAAGAAAAATATATGGAAAAATTAATTGTGAACATTGCAAAAACAGAAAACGGTTTCTGTGCAAACCTTGAAATAATAGACGGGTTTATAGTTGCCGTCTCAGGTAGCTTTTCCGACCTAAAAAGAGAATTGGCAGAAAGCATCGAATTCTATATAGAATGTGCAAAGAAAGATGCTGATCAATATCCGGAAGTGCTAAACGAGGAATATGATTTTGTCTATAAATTTGACATTGCCAGCTTATTATATTTCTATGATGGAATTATCACCGGTACCGCACTGTCTAAAATTACAGGTATCGACAAAAGGCAGCTAAGCAGATACCGGACAGGGGCATCTAAGCCAAGAAAGAGTCAAAGTATGAAGATTATTACAGCGTTGCACGAATTGGGGACAGACTTACTATCAGTAACCGTATAGTTATCCAACAATGATTGTACGGGAAAGGGGTTATATCAGATTATTGATATAGCCCCTTTTTTATTTTTCAATCCGGATTAGTTCCTGACTCATTATCGTGACATATGGATTTGTTGACTTCGTGGTAATCCGGACTTCTTTGGGTCGTACTCTTATAAACCCTAAAAAATACCTTGGCACTTCATGCACCACCTGAGTAAGTGGTACAATTGTGTTCATGGCCGGTCTTATTGAATCATTCTGTATTATTCCTGATAATGTCAGGTATTGATCTTTATAACTGTAAGTTTTGGCCGGTTTATTATTGAACGTAGTATTAACAAGTGGAACAGCAGTATTTGAATCCTTTTTAACTGTCATCACTGTAGAGATAATGGATTGAATATCCCTGTTCTTTATCCCCAAAGTATGAATACTATCAAGCAATTCCCGTCTGGATGTCTTAAGATCCTTTATTTCCAAAACAAGTGCCTGTGAACTGGCTGCCATCATACCGGTCTTTGTCTTGTAGTAACGGATGGTATTTTCAAGCAATACCTTTTGATTATTACTGAGCCGGTCATGTTCTTTCTTGAGATGTTGTATGTAATTTGTCCCGACAGCTATTATAGATGCCAGGACAAATATTACTGCAAACAGATACTTTTTCATAAGAAGTACATTTTATATTCTGATGGGATTTGTTTCAGTAATGCTGTGCGGATCTCCGCTTTCTCGATATCTCCATCCTTGTTGATGTCGAAAAGAGGATTCTGCTTTGCCACGATGTCTGAAGTTATCCTGAATGAATCCGGTTTGCCGACAGCTGCCGGCCAGAATATTCCACAGTATAGGTCAACCCAATCGCGATATCTACCCCGGAACACTCCAAGATGTTTCTTGACATATTCCATCTGCTCAACATTAGTCATTGACTTAAGTTGATCAGTTGTGGTTCCTAAAAATCGTGCAGTTTGAGGCATGAATTGAATCAGCCCGGTTGCTCCTATTCTATTCTGTGTTCTATGGTTCAATGTGTGCCCTGTCTCAAACCACATCAAGAACATAAGATGCTCCGGTTTTACCCGAAGGTATGCAGCGACCTCAATCACTTTTGCAATGAATTCCTGCCTGTTTTCCTTAATAAGATTTTCAAATATCATGATTATAGATTTATGAGTTCCGGGTCTTCCGTGTGGAATTCCCCTAAAGCTGGTTTTCTAAGGTTACATTCAACATTAAGACAGATATGCCTTTCAGCATATTTCTTATGCCCCACTTCTTTTGTCAGAAGCTTCTGGATGCCTGAGAGTTTTCGGTCATGTTTTCCCTGCAGGTATTTTATCTCTTCCTTTTCCTTTTCAAGCTTCATGATTCTGTCATCTTTCAAGAGAGAATCATTCTGAAAGTTTGTGATGAGTGTTCCTTGAAATTCTATCTGTTGTTGTAGAATCTCAAATTCTCCCTTCTTTGCAGTGTTTTTCTCTTGTTTGGCTCTTGCCCTGTAGTGCATAAATGTGCCACCTCCAACTATACCGCCCAACGCAGGGCCAATATAGGATAGTAGTTCAAAAAAATCCATACTGTTAACTCATTCTATAGGTTGAGAGAATGGTGTAAAAAATACCCCCTTGGTAAAATATGTGCAATTCCGCATCAGACATGGTTTGCATTGACAGATAATTATTTCTGACGTAAGACACCCATCCGTTTGAATTTGGTATAGTAATATCAACATACACTGTAGTACGATTCCTCAGGAAGATTACCTGATGAAAACCTTCAGCTGGTGTACTGGCATATGACAAAGCTTCATTAGCACTAACATTGATCGACAAATGAGATTTATCAATAGGCATATTTGCTACAGATGTAGCTGTTCCTAAAGAAACAAAAGCATCCCCGGCATATTTCAGGTTATTCCAAGTTGTTTCTCCGTCTCCTATCTTAAACTTTACAGGAGTGGTATCAGATACCACTCCTATTTGCCCTTGCAATAAAACTGGGTTGCTAGCAGCCCAATTGGCAGCTGTATTGATTCGCTGTTTATGAACAACCGAAACTGTCTTAGCCATGCTAGTTCCCTCCGTCTAGAATAAGAGCATCTGTAGTATACACGATCTCGCCTGTATCTGTAAGACCCTTTGATGATTTAAGAGCAAAATTGGTATTGAAATTCGCTGTACCACGAGCTTCTGTCCAGTACAGATTCGTCCCCTCTGCTATGTTGGCAGTTGTGAGGGTAATTGCCCCTGTCTGGCCGTTCACAGAAAGCACTGTATCTGTCGGGGTCTTCAGCTCAATCCAGTTTGCAAGTGTGCTGTAAGGAGCTTGTTTCAGTATAAAAGTCTTGTTGATATCTGACCGTATACAAACGTCACCAACATTTGCAGTAGAAAGAGCAAGCATGGCTGTCTGACTGGCTGCCTCAAACACATCTGTAATTGCAATTGATGGCATTAGAGATCCGTCTATCTTGCCATCTGCCCCCACTATAACCACGTTGCCGATTCCTGTACCGGTATTCTTAGTGGCTGCTGTACCAAGGTCCGTAATCTTTGCAGCTGTAAGGGCCGGAATATCTGAAACTGCAAGAGCAGCAATTCCTGTGACCTGACCTTTTGCATTGACTGTTATCTTACATCCTGTGCCGGCAGCAACGATATTGGCCAGCACCATTGCAATGGATACGTTTCCGGACCCGTCAAAGCTGCCTGAACCGGTACCATCGCCCGTTATAGCGATTGTACGTGCAGTCTTTAGTTTTACGGCAGCTGTCGCTTCATCAGCAAGCTTTGCCTTATCGACATAGCCATTTGCAGGGTCTATCGTTGCAAAATTAGCCTTGGTCATATCACCAAGAGTAACAATATCATCTGAGGTTACAATCTGTTTCCATACAGCAGCTTCTGCAGTATTATCTGTTAACAGAAATCCTTTCTTTGAAGCAGTGTTAACCCATACCACCCCAACATCATATGAGCTGTCGGCTGCAGTAGGATTGACAGATCTAAGAAGAGCAGGATTTGCAGATGCATAGTCAAGTTGTGCCCAAGTCTTGACACCATCACCAAATTTGAATTTCTTGGTATCTTTCTCGATACCCATTTCTCCGGCCATAAGGACAGGATTTGTACTAGTCCAGTTCGCAGAAGTATTGTTGCGAACTATGATTCTCGCATTTAATGTTTTTGTCATGATTAAAAGTTTCCGTTTATAATTTCTATATCTATTTCATTGATAATAAAATACTTTAGATTTACAGAATCCCACCTGTATGACTTATTTTCTGTCGTATCGATATAAAGGACTTTATCACTTCCGACATTAGGAAAATTGAGATATGATGGATATTGCTGTATTTCTTCCGGCTCTTCAAGCAACTCACTTATACTTGTTTCCATATCTGAAACCCGGTTACTCAGGTTGTCGATAGTCCCTTGTGACTGATTGATGTACGCTTCAACCCTTAAGGCTGCTATGATTGCCGGTCTTTGCATCCAGTTTACAAAATCTTCGACAGATCCAACGTGGAAATCAAGCCAGTAGTCGTATGCATTTTTTGATGAAGCATAACTTATCACGCTTGTAATTTGTTTTCCCTGACTATCTTCCATCTGTGACGATGCCACTATC
Source organism: Bacteroidales bacterium (assembly GCA_023227835.1). GTDB lineage: Bacteria > Bacteroidota > Bacteroidia > Bacteroidales > UBA932 > Bact-08. The sequence goes on along the minus strand of JALOCI010000007.1, from coordinate 86,033 downwards.
TCAAATGCATTGACATAATCAACAGCAAGAGATCTGTAACCGACAGAAAGAGCAGAATCAGGCTTTTTATACTCCAAAAGCATGGTATAAGGGCCAGTCTCAGTGATAGCATTTGAAGGGATATTAACTAGGATCTTGCCGTTTTGTATTCCGTACTCTGGAACTATTTTGGTAGTCCTTACACGGGTGTTAAAAGCCACAAGACGAATGTCAAAGCAATCCTGAAAGTCCTCCGGAATTTGTACTATCTTTTCATCTTGCAGCACTTCACGCATGACATCCCATGCTAGGCCAACGACATCATTTCCAATGCGTACTTTCATGATTCATTGTTTTTTGAAGTGTAACAATGACAGCATCCGTTGAAACCATATCGAAGCAGTATAAGGACAAGCAGTTTAGGAGCATAGAAAGCATGTACCATCACCGAGAGGTTGCAAGACTCTTTCAGGAAAGATACTCTATGAATCTCTTTGCTTTTGAGATTGACAAGATATCTGAATCCGATTTTCTCTAATAATTTGTTTCTTTTCATATATCATTAATTTTCAATTAATACCCATGCAATACCACTTTCATCAACTGTTATTGATGTTACCCTGTCGGCCTTGACATAGTGACCCTGAGCAGCTAGTGAAGAATCTGCGAATGTTCCCTGATAATACTTGCGCTGTTCGAAGTCCGATCCTACCGGTGTCTGCATTACATTGTAATACAGCATAATGTTTTGAGCCGGATGAGACAGAGCATCCGCTTCACTCACAGAACTGAAGTAGAAGTATTCATCTGCATGCCTGCTTACAATCTCACCGACCTCTGTTACTAGCCCTGAAGCTGTTGTTACCCTGTAAAAAGGATATCTTCCCAACTCATTAGCCTCAATGCTTACATAATATCCAGTCGGTGCATATGTTGTTGCCTGAAGATTTGCAAATAAGACAAGCCCGGAGGAAGAGACAACATTCTTCAGCGTTCGTGATATATATACTGTACTAGCACTTTGTGAAGCAATCGCTGCATTAAGGGTGGACCCGAATCTCAGATTAACAGCAGCCGGTGCCGGTGAGAGTTGTAAAGCAGAAACAGAATTAATAACCCCCTCATTGTTTTCAGCCTTGAGAGTTAGGGAGTACTGTTTTCCTACCGTGAAGATTATTGACTCAATCAGAAGCACAACGCCGGTGATAGTAAGCGTTTCTTTTTCAGCACAAGACCCTACTGAAACGCTCTCATAAATATTGAGGTTAGAAGATTCTGCAATTGTTATCTGAGCAGCTGTCGAATCATAAAAAGCACTTTTGAATGAAGCATATAAAGAAACGCTGTTATTGAGAACGTTGATTGATGTACTTATTCCACCGGTAACTATATAAGTTGGTCTCTCAGGCTTACAATTCAGCCCTGCATCAAGTAATGCAACATATCCCCTGAATTTTGTGTTACCCTTCCTGGCAACAGCGTGAAAAGCCTCATTAGTTCCTCCCGGAAAAATGAGCCCAACAAACAATAACGCAGAAGTATTGACATCCTTAATTTGCAGGATCTTGTCAATATGAAACAAGGTCTTTGCAGAAGCATAGTCAGCATACCCTGTGAGTAACTTCGCAATCTGGAAGTTCTCTGCAGGAGAAGTTTTTCTCTTCAACAATCGCAAATCATATGATGATGCCGGTGCTGACATTATTCTACTGTTAATTCTATTCCGTTGATTATTACTGCAGCAAAGGCAGATTTGCCGTTGCTGTCTCTCTTCACAAATGTGTTAGCTGTCGCAGATGATGTGGCATTTTCAACAGCTGTCTTGAGTTCTGCACTGATATGTACATTTGCATTCTGACTGTGGTCATAAGCAGTTTTACCTCTGTCTCCCCTATATGCGGTTGCTGATGTCTCACCAAGTGCGAGCGAAGTTGACATGATGACGAATGCACTTCCAGACCACCTATAAGTAAGGTTAGTGTCTATTGACACGTATATCTTACCAGTCTCTGGTGTTATTGCACTTCCTGACACAGTGAAGGTTGCCGGATTTACATAGATACCCTCAATCACATCATCAACGTAAGAAGGAAGGTTTGCAGCAAGTATTTTCCCTGAAGACAGAATTGGATACCTTGTATCTGTTTGAGCTTTGGTGTAATAGTTAGAAAGGTCCACGTTATCAAGATCCTTAACCGCTCCGGTTATTTCACGGTAATTGTATCCATCGGCATAAGATTCATCAGATGATGGTATAGGGCTATCAGATATGCTGCTTACATGATTGATTCTAGACCCATCGGCAATGACTGTTATGTCGTTGTATAGCATGAATGGATTCAGGTTTGTAGAAGTTTGCACAGGAGAAATCCAGAACCCAATTACATGGCTTTCCTTACCTTCAGGGATAATCCTGAATGCATAGAGATTCAATTTCTGGCCGCAAGCAATTGCCTTGAAATGGTTTGTCACAAATCCGGAAGATGATGTTCTGGCCTGTGCTATCATCGAGAATGGCTGTAGTCCTCCTAAGCCCATCCCTGTAATATGGATACTTATGTAATGCTCTTCCAGAGCCGGGATATCAGTTAATATAAGTGTCCCATAACCATTTGGCAAGGCTGATTTTTTCCTCTCCTTGTACATCTGAGCACCCCTGTCACCTCTGTATGCCGTTGCAGAAGTCTCACCAAGTACGACACCACCAACACCACTACCACCTATATCAGATCCGTTGTACTGAAGTTTCCCTGCAGATTCTGACAGTTTATTGATTACTGAAAGGTTTTCATGTACATGAGCCATCAGTCCGATTGCAGAAGCAAGAATCTTCTCATACAGAAAATTCCAGATAGCACCCCAAGAAAGTTTCTTCCAAATCGTTGTGAATGGTGTCTGAACAGGGAACAACAAAGAGTCTTCAAGAGCTGCACTCTCAAACTCAACTAGCCGGGGAGCTAAAAAAAAAAGCTGCTCAGGTGTTGAGATCTCTAGGTTATCCGGAAGTGTTCCCATTGTCCTGGGAACACTCTGCAGCCCCTGATCCACGCTCATCCGATATGTAAAGGGAAAGGATACCAATGGTTCAATTGATGTTCTCTCCGGAGAGGACTCTATCAGGGTTATTTTACGAAGTGTCCCGGTCTGCAGTTTGTATGCAGATCCGGATACAAACAAGTCCCAGATCCACGAGCATTCCACTTTCGACAGGTTGCCGGTAACCTGTTGGTACTTGCGAGTGAAAGTTGTTTCAAGCTGTTGGCTGCTGTCATCATACAACCCTTCAGTATGCTCCAACTCCGGGGCGAATGTCAAAGCCCCGTTGAACACTACCGTGTCAAGGCCACCAAGCGAGTTTTCAAAGAGATATGTCTCATCCTCTATAGTCGCTTTCTTATATACATATCTTTGAATATATGACAGCCTTGTCCCGGCCATGTCCTCTACATACAGATCATAATAGCCATAGCACTCTGAATCCTGAATACTCATTATATAAGAGTACATTACATTATATGTGAAACAGGTGCCGGCAGCCTGATCAGCGAGAGTAACCACTTCTGAACTTCCATCCTTCAGGTAGAACTTAACCTTTATTGAACATGTTACAGGTGCATAATATGTTAACCATTCAGGCTGAGAATATGCGACACGCTTTGTCTGGGGTTGCCATGTAAGCCAATTTGTTTTTAGGAAGTTCACGGCAGTATCTGAGAAATTCTCCACTCCGGAGCGAATGGCCACAAAGGACACCTCAGTCGCATCAATCAAGGCACGAAAGGGCTTGAACAAGGCAGTCTGTTGGAATGAATCAGAAGTAGGCAAAATGAATGACAGCTGACTCTTGATTATTTCCCTTACATCTATCTCTATTCTCCCTGAGGCATTTGGTGTATAGGTCTCATCAAGCAGCAATTCATCTGATTGATACAGCTTGAATGAGATAGGATCAGATGCAGCAATAGAGAATTTCTTCAGGTTTGAAGCCAAGGACAATGCGTCCGGGTATGATAATAATGTAGCCATAAGTAAGATGTTGACTCAAAATTATCATCATGGATGCCCTAAAGAAAGGACAGATTTTAGGTGAAAGGAATGGTTTCAGAGTCATTAAGCGACTCCGGATCTTTTATAACCATGAACTTGCTTTTGCCGTGTGTTATCCTCTGAGCAATAGTATATGTCAAGGATTCGGGGATTAGCAGCTGCCCTCTGAGTATTTTCAAAGCAGAAAGTTTCAGGGAGAATAGATCCTTGATAGGATAATCTATTCTACATTCAATCTCACATCCTGAGGTCCTGAGAACCTTATCCCATCGCCTGAAAAATGAAGAGTAGATGTCAGTAGTTGTCAGGTCTAGGGCACTCCATATATAGCCACCATTATTATACTTTTGAGTTGTCCCCAGATAATACTTTGCAGGGAGTTGCTGTTTGTACACGGAGTTGAATGCAGGGATTGTCTCTTCAACCGCTCTTCCGGCAGCAAAAGCAATTATTATATCCTGATCTGCATCGTCTGACTCTCCATCAATAACTGTATTCACATTTCTTCCATCCCCGATATAAGGACACATTACATTTATTTCGGAAGTATCAGAACTCCATATCGGAACTGAAACCATTGGGGGCATTAGATCACTGGACTTGTATTCTGATGAAGCCTGTTCGCCTCTCTTGAACCTGAAATAGTTTGTCCCAAGAAACTTGATGTTGCTTGGAACCCCTCCACCCTCACGGCGGAAGTATAAGTCATAGTACCCACCGGTTGCCAACCTCTGTACAAGATGGTGAGTGTACGCCGGCCAGTTCTGCCAGTTGTATGTGCGCCAGTCAGCTTCTGTGATTTTTTTCACAGAAGAGTATTTCTTTGCAAGATCGAAGACAGTATCAGCAGCCGGTGATGCTCCCTCTAAAGAGGTGTCAGATGAAATGTCCACCTCCTGAGCATCAGAGAAGGTCGGTTTTATTTCCCCATTCAGGAAAGGAGTAAGATCCGAATCAGCGGATGATTGCAAAATGCTTTCCATTGCGACCATATCAACTGATTTTGATTCAGGATAGATGTAAGCATGAATGAGGAACTTTGTCTCAATGAACTTCAAAAATTCAGCAACGGTGCATGATGGTACCAGATCTGAATACTTGATTCTCCCGGCACAGATGGTGTCCACAGTATTATTAAGTAGTACAACCTTTTTGTAAGGACTCCCTGCAAATTTGAAAGGATTGGTTGTCACAGTATAGCCATATTCAGCGAATATAAGCTCTATTACACGATACATCCAAAGGAATGGGGTTATCATATAACCGGCAGGAACATCTATCTGCTCAGAATCCTTTGTAATTGTCCTGGCATCCCAGATAAGTTTCCACGGGTCTAATGAAGATGTCGTATCAGGGCGGTTTAGGACCTGATAGCCGGTATCCTCATTATAGTTGATTGCTACAGGAAAAAGTGTGAAATCATCGACAACACTTTCCTTCATGCATTGATACAGATAATCTGCCCACTCTGCCGGTGTCGTGTACTCATCCCTAATAATCTTCCCGAATATTGTAATAAGATCCACATCCTTAATCTTTGAATATAGATCGCTTTCATTAAGCATCATTGCCCCGGTTATACCGCCTTTCTGTTCTGCAGAGTCAATCACGAGTTGCCCTACTTTCTGCCTCATCCCTGTATCAAGTATAGAAGGGAATTTGCGCATATAGAGGCCTTTTCTCCCGATTCTCTCAGGGAAGCCAAGCACAGTATTATTGCGTACAGTTGCCGGGATTGTCACAGGTATGCTCTGTGTCCCCTCATCGGAAAACGCCGGGGAGTTCTGTGTCACTTCAAAACCGAAATCTGCCGGCAGATCCAACTGCTCATCTGCTACAAAAAGTCTCATAAACTACCTTGTTTTTTAATTCTGTCTTCCAACTCTCTCACTGCATTAATTTCTGAAGTGAGTACATACCCTTTCCACGGCTTGTCTTTCAATGCCCTTATTTCAGCCAAGATCATCAAGAACAGCTGATTCATGTCGCCACCCTTATTATTGCCTGTTGTATAGCCACCTGAAGCGAACCCATTTGCTTTAGGACTCATAATAGAGTATTTCTTTTTCCTCTCCTTCTCAAGCGATGCAAATACAAGCGGATTAGAACGTACCATAGAGGCCGGAGCAACCCACTCATTTGCGTGAACAACTCCAACAGGGGTATTGTCTGAAGGATCTTTATCTGTGAATCCTCCATCAGAATAGCCTTTTACTGATACTTTTGAATTTGAAGATGAATTACTACCGCCTGAGGAAAGGCTTGATTTAAGGGCATTTCTTTGCTGAACAATACTTGCAATCTGCACTCCTGTTGTAGCACCAATAAAGACAGCAGCAATAGCCCCGGCGATAGGCCCTAACTGTGCAAAGGCCTGAATTACGGCAAGAGCTCCGGCAGCTATAGTCTGGATTATCTTTATTGCCATGTCCTTGTCTGCATATTTTATCTGCAGGGCCAGTTTTTCTTTCTCATACTTCTCTTCAATGGCTGCTTTCTTATTTGCATCATCCCCTGCAAGTGCCAGTTCTTTTTCTTTCTGTGCCTCAAGCTTGTTGAAATCTGCATCCTTGATAGAATTGTAAAAATCGGACATCGCCCCTACAATACTATTGATGTTCTGTGCAATATCTTCAGCATTTTTCAACTTCATCTGCTTAACAGAATACTCATATTCCTCTTGAGTGATAAGGTTCTTTTTGAGCATATCATCAAGATTCTTCTGTTCTGCAGCCTTTCTTCTCTTCCAACTAGCAGCCTGATACCTCTCCTTTATATCTGCAGCCTGTCGTTCAAGATCCTTGAAGCGTTTGATTCTCGCTTCATCCTCCGAGCTTGTGTTTGTTATAGGAGTTATCTTACTTGAAGTAATCTCTTCTTTTCTAGCTTTTTTATCCTCTGATTCATTCGCCAGTTTCTTGCGTTTAGCTAGTGATTTCTTGAATATGTCATTCACAGAGTCCTGAGCCTTCTGAAACTGTGCAAGCATAGCATCAAGATACTTTCCTTCAGCATCCTCATTGTCCTGCCCATATTGGATATACAGGGCGTTTCTTCGGGCAAGGAATGTGACTGTATCAAGGTTTGATTGTGCATGATATTCCTCCTGGCTAATCAGACCTTTCATGTAGGATTCTTTCAGTAGATTATTCTTCCTTTTCTCCTCAGAATCCAAATTTTCCAGTGCAATTTGAAAAGCCTTTTTATTAGCTTCCAAGAGAGCAGCATTACGGTTGTTTACTATTTCCTCATTCTCATCAAACTCCTTTTTTAGTTTTTCAGGTTTAGGAGGTCCGAGCACTTCTTCATTAGCAGCTGCAATGAATTGGAACTTCTTATTGACTGCTGAGATGTCAGAAACCATATCCGAGTACTCCCTTGCAAAATTCCTGAATGGAATTATCTCAAAGAACCTGTTGACCTTTGATAGAATCTTGTTTATCTCTGTGTAATAGTCCCCTCCGGCTCTTATACCATCAGCAAATGATGTGGCATAGATTCTTGCGGTGTCCTCGGAAAGCTTGCCCTGCTTCATCAGAACCTTGACCATTTTCTCATAATAATTCGCTTGTTTTTCAATCGACTTATTAGTTACGTCTGTAATGGCCTGCTCCTTTATCTTCAGCCCAATCGTCTGTTCGATAGCGCTGTTAATTGCTCTCCGAGCGCCTTCGATATCTGTGAGGACTCCTTTCTCATTGATTAGTGATGAAACATAAGGGCCGTATAGTTCAGTGAGCTTTGCAATTGCTGCTTTATATTGATTCGATCCAACAACTGAGTTCTTGATAACATCAAGCAGATCCGATGCTGATTTCTTTGCCTTTTGAGATTCAGAGTAGTATTCTTTTGTTGCTTTTGTAAGGTCTGATTGATATGTGAAAGCTTTATATATTCCAAGCCCTAAAGCAGAAATGGCTGTAACAATAACCCCAACAGCACTTGCTGAAATTGTTGTATTGAACAATTTCATAGCAGCTGCAGCCCTCACTGAATTCCCCTGCAGCGTAGCCATTCCGGCAGCAAGTAGCAATGAAGCAGCTTTTGATGCTACAACAAGGGTATTCCATACAGCTATGACAGCGTTCCAACTCTTATACATTAGTATAGCTGCGCCACCGGCAGCAATGAGCTTGTAAACCCATGCTGGGGTAGAAATAATGACCTTCAGAAATAGTGTTCCGGCATTTGTTGACTTCAGAAATGCAGGGGAAAGTTGCTCACCAAGAATGATTACTTGATCTTGAAAGGCTTTTTTCGCCTTGTCCAACTGTGCCTGTCTAGTGTTATTCTTGATATTGTACTCATTCTCAAGCGATGTAGCCTTTTCAAACTCAACATTAGATAATTTCTGTGCCTCAGTAACCAGATTAATGTTAGTTCCCAATGAGGAAAGAACACTCACAAAACGTGCTCCTTCTCCTCCCATCTCCTTGAAGAGAGGCACCATCTGAGCAAAACCGCCTTTGCTGTTGAGACCTTTCAGGACAGCTATTATTGCACCATTGACATCTTTTGACAACATTTCTGAAAATGACTTGAGATCCATGTTGGCAATTTCTGCCATCGTAGCTGTCTCTGAATACATCTTCATCAGGAAGTTCTGAAATGCAGTTGCTGACATCTCCACCTGTGCGCCTGATTGGTCAAGGGCGGAAGCATATCCAAGTATATCCTGAAGGGTAAGCCCTGCCTGATAGCCTGGGCCTGCAACCCTCTTGGTGAAGTCTACAAGATACTGCTCAGCTGCTGACGATCCTTGACCTATAGCATTGATCGCCGAGCCAATAGACATATAAGCACGCTCAATACCAAGTTCCTTTGTGAGTTTAAAAATCTCGGCAATCTTTCCTATATTCAATACTGCATCCTCGCCTAGATCCTCACGCAAGGCAACATTGATCTTGTTCGCTGCCGTTACAAATGCAAGAATATCCTCCTTCCCGCTTATTCCAAGCTTACCGGCATCACGTGCCAGTTGATTGAGTTCTTCCCGAGAAGTGCGTGTATTAAGTTTCTTGAACTCCTCGTTCAGTCCAACAACCTCTTTTCTGAGCAGTCCGGTTGTTTTCATCACATCAGCATATATGTCATCCATCTTTGCTGCTTTGTCTGAAGCTCCACGCAAAGCGAGTGACATTCCTGTTATTGATGCAATTGCTGCCGTTGCAAGTCCGAAATACTTGTTAAAGGTGTTCCCTGCACGACTCAGCCAGTTCTGATTCTCCCGGACTCTTCCATTGAGTTGATCAATCCTTCCACGTACAAGGTCAAGCTGTTTGCTTTTTTCCGTGAATTCCTTTGTTGCAGGTGTGAGACCTTTTATCTCATTCTTCAGGGCTTTGGCAGTCTTTTCCAGATCCCTAATTGAGGATCCATTCAGGTTCTTCAATACAGAATTATAGTCAAAGGTCTGCTGTCTTACAGATCTCATTGCTGACTCTGTGGACTTCAATTCTGCTGTCAGCTTCTTTACCTTTGTATCATCCCCTGCCTTTGATGCAGCATCAATTTCTTTCCGGTACTCCTTTGCTTTTGTCTTGAGGGCTTCCAATGCCGATTCTGCAGCCTTGCCATTCAGGGTAACGATTGATTCCGCTCTTGCTGTATTAGTTCTTGCCATATTGATTATATCTTGATGTTTCCCAGGCTTCGAAGTTTTTATCTACCTGTGAGAACCCTTTATTCTGTATTAGTGAGATGGCATCCAAGGCCTTTTCTCCATATCGTTCAGCCATCAGGATAGCCAGTTTGTGTACTTCTGCAGTGAATTGTCGTGAATACCACGGTTTTGCCTTTCTGTTTGAAGATGCAACCATATTGTAAGGCACTCCTTTGCCGACACCCATATCAGGAAAGATTCCATAATAGAGGAATGTGAACATCACCTTAAAAGGATCTCCCTTTGCGTCTGTAAATACGTGTGAGGTGAAGGATTTCAGGAGCTCAGATGTTTCAACAATGTTGAGTCTTGTAATTTTTGACTCCCAACGCTGTATGACAATGTCTGCCCATGCCGTTACGATATCAATGTCCTCATTCATCGCTCAGGTCAATGTTATCCTTGAATGTTATAAGAAACTCATAACCATAGCAATCCATTGCTCCTGACCGTTTCATATAGGTAATATGTGAGGAGTCAAGGCCCTCAAGATCCGGCTCCGTGTCAGCATCCCTAATAATTTTCTTCAGGATTTGAGTTCCCAGAATAAATGCATCCTTGTACAGCTTTGATATTTCTGTTCCCTGAAGCATGACCCACATTGAAATGCTATAAGAATCAACGGGCCCTGCATCAATATCAATGCTGCCGATTGACTTATCTTCCACTATCACGCATGGAAACTGAGATGTACGCAGATTATCAAGGATAGCAATGATACCATCAAAGCCCTCTCCGGAGAGAACCTGACCTTGAATCTTTGAGACATCTGAGAATTCCACAATCTCAGGTAATACCCGTGATAGATAATCAACTGTCAGCATGAGTCTTTGCTTTAAGGTAAATATTATCAAGTGCCAGGAGGACAGCATTCACTTCAGTATCAAGTATCATCTTGTTATCCTGAGGCTTGTCATTGTTAAGACATGACAGAATCTCCTGCAGTGTCTCTGCAGGACTCTTTCCGGAGCCCTCTCCCTCTGTGAACACATGCGGGTAAGTCTTTTTAAAATGGCCTTTCAGTCCAATCCACCAGAAGGTTAATGCCACCGCATCAACAGGCTTAAGCCTCGGTTGCTTTCCTGTCAAGGATTCACACATCAATGCCAACCACTTCATTTCCTTTGTTTCCTGATAGCGGCCAAAATATGCATCTGCGAAATAGAACTGTTTGAAAGTCTTGTCATACAGTTTAGAATTCACCCCCGGAAGTGGAGAGTCCGGCAGTCCTATAGAATCAAGCACGAATGACAGCTCTTCACAGGCTTGCTGTATTGCAGTAACCGGCATATCAAACCGGTGTTTCCCCTTTTTGAAGTGATACGCTGCAGATAAAGTATCTTCATCCTGTCCCGGTCTCATCAACAAGTGTATGCCTGTCAGCCTGCAGAACGAGTCAAAAAGAAACTCTTCTCTTGTCAGGTTTTTGAGCATTAGGGCAGAGATAATCATTAGCTGCTCCCTGCTTACTTCTACCCAAGAGGTTGGATATTTAAGGTCAATATTCATGATTAAAACATTGAAAAGATTGGAGTGTCCTCATGTGTCAGAGTCAAGTCTGCATTTGCCTCAGAGCTAAAGAAGGTGAGAAATTGCCCCGGGTTCTTTTTCATGAAAGAAACGGCTTCATTAAGCATATTATCAACAGTTTCATGATCCCTGACAATCTCTGACGATATTGCATGTTTGACATATTCAAGCACCTTCATATCGAAGCTGTTAATCTGCACTCTGTCCCGGTACTTTTCAAGGAGTTCAGTTGCATAAGCCTGAGATATCCTTGATGCAACCGTTGTGTTCAGTGATATCTTCATCCCTGCATAATGTTTCTTGAACCCATTGTAAGATGTCGGATAATTCTCTGCACATGCAGGAGTATACAGCGCATATCTCTTGAATTCAGAGTAAGTTGATATAAGCCCTGCAGTGATATTGTCAAACTGGTCTGTTGAACGCCAGACAACATCATACTTTGCCGTTGCAATGAGATAATCTATCAGAGTATCAGTAGCCTTGTCAAGCCGGTTAGTGACAGATTGTATCAAGGCATCAACCCTTTGTCTTGATGCAGGGCTCATCTTCTCAGAGGAATGAACTGCAAATCCTGACTGAGTTAGCACTAGATCCAGTTCCGGTATTGCAGCAAGAAATGCAGACAAGGAGATTACCCTTTCACACATTGTCAGAAGCTTGCTGTCTTCTTCATTCTTACCTTCCAAGAGAGAAAGCAGTTCTTCACCTAATATGTCATTAGTCAGTTCCTGTTCAGCAGTAAGGAAGTTATCATCCATTGTAGTGATATCTTCCTTTATTGATATTGCCGGCAGGTATTTCTTTGCCTGTAATAAGTTTTGAATAATCATACTAAGCCTTGTTTGTTGTTGATTCCTGCTTCCCTGTTTTATTCTGATCAAGGGTTGTGAAGATGTATTCAGGGATTATCACTGTAACGTCTTTTGCCCATTTATTGACCTGTCTAATGATGTTGATAGGGCGAAGTGCTCTGTCTACGACAGGTTTCATCAGGGACTGTTTTATGAGGAATAATTCACGTTTATCCGTGCCTGACACTCCTGAAGAACCTTTGCCCGGTGTCGCTCCAATAAGCGAAGGATGAACCCCCATTGCGTAACAGATGGTATTGGCAGCTGTTTCAACGTCTGTTATGTACTCTCCACCGTTCAGATCGTTCTTGATAGGTTCAATCTCTATCCATTTTTCCTCCTTGGTGGAAGATCCTGACATCACAAGCTCCTTGAAGGCCATGACTGATTTGTTTGCATTTACCGCCCCTGTGAGAAAGTCGTTGAATTTTGTCTTCTCTTCATCAATCCTCTTCTTTCGTGCTTTGACATCAGTTGCAGGGATCGATTCTTTTTGGAAGATATCCTCAAAATACTTTGGAGAAATGTAGATAATGAACTTAACTCCAAGATTATTCTGCATTATTGCCTTTTTGAGAGCCGGTATTGCAACGGAATGATCATACCAACCGGATTCAAAAAGTGAGTACCAACTCGGTCTTGAGTAGTAAGGTCTTCCCGGCGATGGCATATATACAGGAAATATCATCCTTTCCTTTTTCAGTGCCATCTTTTTAACCACATCATTGTAGGCATTGAACTCATCAATGACTTTTGAGGCAACCACATCAGAAGCACTTGGGCTGTCAGCCCATTTTGAAGAGTAATAGTGAAAGTTAATGTTGCCTTTAGCGTCCATCATGGACCATCTTGAAAAAGCAGCTTCCTTGTGTCTTAGTGAATAGATTTCTGATTTCTTTGCCTCAGGAATCATCTCAGCAAAGGCATTGCTAAAATGACATAAGTCTGTCAGCTGTTCAAGGAAGAACATTGAAAGATCGTTCCTTTCAAAAAACTCCCATTCCTTTCCTTCTGATAATTCAACATAGTCAACGACTTTCCCTATATCATTCTTAATCAGTCTTACCACCTTAGGTCCAAGTCCAAAGCTTACATTCCTGTTGAACTCCACATTTGTGGACATCACATCTGATTTTCTCATCAGTTCAAGAATCTGATCCGGAAGGTCGTTGCGTGTACCCCACGGAGCAACTTCATAGTTCCCTACAGAAACAGGTTTCAGCTCCTTTTCCTCAAATACCGATGAAGAATCAACCGCCAGGACTGTTTTTATTTCAGGATAAAAATTAAGGTCATCAAGAATTTCAATCATATAACTACCTCCTCACCATTAAATTCAGTTATTGTTACTCTCCTTATTTTACGAATCTGCCCGGAGTCGATTATCAGGATATTTAAAGTATCCCCTGAAGAATGAAAACTTGTACATGTGCACTTACGGACATGTATTTTCTCCCCGGATTCTGAGACCCAACCAATAGAAAATATCTTGATGGTCTCTACCAGTTCATGTATTTTACTGCTATGTATCATGTAAGCGAAAATACATTGCTAAAAACGCCAGGCAAAGGACAGATTTCAAAGAGAAGAGCCCTCCAAGGAGGGCCCTTCAACTGTCTCTTTTATAGCAGTCCATCATCAGCAAAGCTGAAGTATCCATCTCCTGCTATTATGATGTGATCAAGCAGTGAAATATCGAAAAGGGAAGCGGCTTCCTTAAGCAGTTTTGTCTGAACCTTGTCATTTTCTCCCGGATAAGCATTTCCTGAGGGATGGTTATGTACAAGAATCAATGAACAGGCAAGTAATTCAAGTGCTCTCTTCATAACAAGTTTGATATCAACAACCGTTGCACAAACTCCTCCAGAGGAGAGCATTTCCTTTGCAATTACCTTGTTTGCCCTGTTCATGTACATTACCCAACATTCCTCATGAGAAAGATGCTTTAACAAGGGAGAAACAAGTTCAGCTGCAGTTGCTGACGAACGAATTTGCACCAGTGATGGCATCGATGACAGTTGGTACCTAAGGGATACCTCCGAGAGAGCTCTTATCTTTCTCGCCGTTGACTTCCGGTATCCCATTTTTAGCAGTTCCTCATTATTTTTCAAAAGGAGTTGCTGTAAATTACATTCTTCTGAATTGATTCCAAGCAGAGAAAGCAGTTCTGAATCATTTAATGACTTTACGCCCTGTGTCTGATAGTTGTTTTGAATTTCTTTAAGTGTTCTCATGATACTTTGTTTTAGTGAATTTTCGGCCTATCATGAGCGATATCGAAGCAAGAATTACCAAGGAATACGACCTGTAAGTGTGGAGATTCTGAAGGGAACAAAGCCTGTTATTGCATGTAATCCATGAAGCTTAAACTTTGCCGTCAATTCACAAAACATCATGAGACCGCTTCAAGACAGCAATCAGAATAAGTCAATGATCAGTCTCAGTCTTGAATCAAGAATGTAATAGCAAGCAAACTCACCTCTGTGCTGAGAAAGAAGAGCATAAAAAAAGCCCCTGTATCGGGGCTGTATTTTGTTGTTGACTACCAGTAGCATTTTACCTCTCCATCATCTTCCATGCAGGATAGTCCGTTCAATCTTGCGAAACTCATTGCCTGTGATGTAGGCACCTCTTCTGAATCAATGACTCTACCATTAGATTTCATTTTGATGATAATTCCAAAGTCGTTTGAGATTTCAATTTTGTAGATGGTTTCCATGATAATTCTTTGTTAATGATTTATATGGACTATAAAAGGTAGAGAATAGAGAAACCAGTTTTTTCTAAGAATACAACCTGTAAGTGTGGAGATTGTTATGAAAACCATGCATGAACTTGTTGCAACGTAATGAACGTAAATACTTTTGTCCATAGGAATCAGGAACAAGACAGGAATTCTCATATCATCACAATAAATCAAACGCCGATTGTCATTCAATCTAATGAATCCGGGCAGAAGAACATCACAGCTTTTCGCATGAACAGACCTTGAATAATGATGCCGGGAAAAGCCTTTTTCAACAACATCTCACCTATGACCGCCCCCTTTAAGGCGAATCTTTAACAGCCCTTCTCGGTCTTTGCTTCTTTCTTGGCGAATTCAGAAAGAAGCCCCTTCGGGAGAACCGATTTGTCCATTTTTCAAACCGAGAAATGTCTGAAAACCAAAAATCAAGACCTTTCCAAAAAGTTTCGTGAAACTTTTTAGTGTCTACACATCCCAGCACCGCCCTGTAGGTAAAATGCAATTGCACCCCCCGATTTTTCCCGAAATATGCCAAAAGGCTCGCCGTCCCCATGCCCTCGCATGGCAAAAAAAAAGGAGGCAATTGCCTCCATCATATCCCTATACCCATTCACTCGAATTTGGTAATGACATTAATGTCATGAGCAAACATCCATCTGCAACATTGTAGTTAGAACGCTGACCCTAGGCCTAACCCTGCCGTTGAGTATGGGAACAGGCATATCCCTATGACTAGGGTGTCAAATGCATCTGAGCCGTCTGTCCTTAGCTCTAGAGGATCATCCTCACTCTCTGCCAACTTCTCGCCTCCCTTGTACTTTCTGAATCCCTGTGATGTGATGGCTATCTCTGCAAGAGATATAGAGAGGATCAATGCCTCATTATTCTCTTTGTTGAGTACCGGCAGGAGATGCTTTGCACCTGTCAGGCAATCATTAAGAAAGCTGTACTTCTCATGGTGTTTCATTGGGTTACCTACATGTACCCTTGTAACACGCCATCCATTCTTATACAGCTGGTCACATATCACAGCTGCAAAGTCATCCTTACTGACTGCATAGTTGGATCCAAGAGCTGTGCTGTCATAATAGTAGATAAATTCCTTTGTCTGGTGATACCGGTAGTAATGACAGAAGTCATCAATGAGTTCCCTCAATTTGCGTGTATACTTAACGTAAAACGACTTTATCACCTTAATCTTCAGGCCATCTCTCTGACCACACACAAGCCAGTTGATATTAGCATTATAGTCGAATGCCCCTGCAATTGGGGCTTTGAGATCCACATCTGCATCAAGCATACAACCATAGTCTTGCTCTTTTGAAAAGTCATAAAGAGAGTCTATGAGAGGCTTGTTATTGTTTGCAATGTATGTGTGTATTCGTTCTGTGAAGTTGGGGTAAAAGCCATCCTTCAGCCTCTCAATCCGCTTTGACATTATAGATGTCTGAAACACCAAAGGAGGGAGATCCCTCTTCTGTTGTCTGAGATACGACAACCCCACAACATCAACATTCTCAAATGTAGAACACTCGCTATAATATACAGCTATTGACCTAAGTTGAGCGATTAGTTTTTCTGTTTCCCTTATTGTCCGGGCTTTATATTCTGAATCCGGCAATGTCCTAAGCCTATGCCACTCTGCCATCAATTCCTTGATAGAATCAATAACCTCAGGGTCCATCTTCTCACGATAATTCAGGAGCCATTTCCCTGATTTTGTGACAGGCATATCAGAAACAAACACATAGCCATGATGCCAGGGACAGTCTCCAAAGTATCTCTTCGTTCCTCCATTCGCCGGAAACGTCTCTTCCTTCAACTTGTCAAAGTTCAGACCCTTTGCTTCATCACCTATGATGTAATCAAGAGTCATTGAGTTGGAAGAAAGTTTGACATCCTGAGAGATTATGACCTGAATAGATCCGTTGTACCACGCGATTACATCATCATAGTTATTGGGCTCAACAATTGGCTTATCAAAGCCTAATTTCTTAGGGGGTTTACGACCTATCACATAATGTACATCTCTTATGTACCCCATGTCTGCGAGTCCGAGAAGCATTGCCGGGAGCGTTCTGGTGTGTGCCTGTTTGAATGTTGAAGCAACGAATGCACCCATTGATCCTTTCATCATCTGAGTGTTCCTTATCACTCGCTGTGATATAACACCATGTGACTTCCCGGTCCTTCTTCCCCAGATGTCAACCTCTGTGTTTGCTCCAACGAGAAGAGCTTCCTGTTGTGCCTTATTCAGGTATATCTTCTTCATTATAGCAAGAGGTGTCAAGTTCTATTTCTTCAGCATATTTCGCAAACAACCTGAGGGCTTTTTCTCGCACACCGGGAACGGACTTGACCCCGGCATCCTCAGGATTGATGGAGAAGGATAAATCTGTCGGCACAATCTTATCGAATGGCAATTTCTCTCCGTCATCCTCATTTGTGCGGTTGTTATAGGCAATTGCCTCAGCTATTTTGGTGAGTGCCTTGGCTTTCCTGTCATTCCCTGCCATAGCTGCATTATGTGCTTCATCAAGGATGAAATTGGCCTTATATCGGTAAAACTCTTTTGTTGCTACGGGGATGTTACCCAGGACAAGCTTGATCTGAGCAATATCGTTGTATGCCTGACTCTTTGAAACGTGGTGATTGACCATCAGGTAATCACGCATTCTTGTGTCGGATAATGTTGGTTTCTCAAGCCAGTATGTGTAAGCATCTCTGAGCCGGGCAAGCAAAGCCTGATCTCCTTCTGATAGTTCAATCGAACTATCAAAGAGAGCCTGAGAGATGAGATCCATTGAGTCTGTTCGTGGCATGATTAACCCTCCGATTCGTTCATTTGTTGCAGGAATCTCATCATCTGTTCTTCAGCTTGCGGAGATCCTTTCTTTGCAAATTCCATAGTGGCTACTCTAAGATCCTTCATTGCTGAAAGCTTTCCTATCCAATAGGCATTATTCAACGCAGAATGCTCTACATTGACAGCTCTAGTTAATTCCTCTTCTTCTATGCCGGTAAGCATGGCAATTTCAGGAATGCTAAAGAACAATCCTGCCAGTTCCTGTACTTCCTGTAATTGAGATGGAGTTATCATAAATTTTCTTCAGGTCTTCCTTTATGACAGATATTTCAGCCTCTCTGTCTGTTACATAAAATGTCTCTATCCTGTAGTTCATTGTTGCGTTGGCACTCATCACAGCCACAGCCTCGAAAGCATCATTGACAACATATATCAGCTTTGCATGAGAGTTGTTCAGGTAAACCTTGTCTGCTACATTGGTGAGAAAAAGTATTATTTCCCTGTGCCTTGTCATAACAGCAAAATCCAATACAAGCGTTATGTGCGTTATCTTTCCCTCATTTTTAAGTTTTAAAAGTCTTCTTACCCATCCGTCAGTTACCGAAAAAGAGCAAATGACGATACTGCAAGGTTGCCTGGCATGCTCTAGCATTCCTTCAAGTATCGACCATGAGTCTGCCTTATCAATAGTGATAGAAGGTATTTTAAGCATAACAAGGGACTATGGAACTATAGAGACAAAAATACCCGACAATTGCCGGGTATTAAAGGACTGAAACAAGTTGGTCAAAATCCCTTTTCCTTAAGCTTTAGAAGGGTTTCCTCCTTCAGGACTGCTCCTGCAGATATAAGCTCTTCTACTTTCTGTTTGACCATCGACCTTTGTTCATCAGTCAACACTTCTTTCTTTAGCATCTTTGAGATGTAAGCCCTTGCGGTGTTAACATTGAAAGAATTACCTGAATTGTCGTCTGTCTTTTTTCCGTTGATCAATTGTCCGTCTATATGAGCCCACTTGCTTTTCACTTGCAACTCAATGGCTGTAAGCTGATCTCTGAATTCCTTCCTGCCGGAATCAGAGTTGGCATTCTTCATCTTCTCATGAATAGAACGCATCAACTTGTAATCATTCACAATAGAGTCATACACATCCTTAAGTTCTTCAGGAAGATCTTCCCTTTTTACTTTCCTTTCATCTACAATCTTAACTTTCTCATTCTCTTCCTGAGTATTAGCAGAAGTAAGAAACTTATTGAATCTCACCTCATGTATCGTTGCGTTCGGATTAGGCCTTATATCGCCCATTTCCGACAGCTTCTGCAGGTTGTACCGAAGCATCACCATGTCTTTCTTACGGCCAATAAATGACATCAAAGACTGATTTCTTGAGTACTTGCAGAAAAGGGCAAAGCCCTGAATGAAATCAGGACTTTGCTGTTCTAGGTATTCTTTAATCTCGTTCATAAGATTATCCGGCTGTAGGTGTGAAAATTCCGGTAGCACAGTCGATAGATCCATCGCTTGTAACAAGATCACCTGTATAGCGAGGTAGAGGAGTAACGCTTGGGCACTCAAGGTTAATTGTTATGCCTTTTGCAGATCCAGAAGCATCACCGGTGTCACCTGAAATGCTTGTAGCGACACGAAGATCCTTGTCACCAATCACATGATACCTGCCCGGAGTTCCGGGAGTATGGATGAGATATACATAATCCCCGTTGGCTGCTGATTTGGCGTAGGCTCTTGCTTCGTCAGAAATGTCAGGAAAAGATAGTGTACCCTTGTTTGTGTACATCTTTGAATCAACTTCACCAAGAGGCTCAAAGGTTGCCTTCCCTTTGCCCTGAGTAGAATAGATCTTCTCCCACTTTTTCCCGGCTACAAGTACAAAATCGCCAACGTAGTTGGCATATTGTGCAACTGTAGTGTCAGCTGCAGGGTCATCAACGATTACAGGCCATGCAGAGATATTCTCTTTCGCTATCCTGTAGGCAATTGGCACAATCCCTGAGGGATTAACCTTGCCGGTTTTCCAATCTAAATTTCCTAAGTCCATTATTCAGCAGCTTTTCCGGTTCCGGTTACATTAATGACTCTTGAAATTCCACCTCCTGCAATTATGATCTTAGCAGTGTAGGCTTTTGCCTCGGTAGGGGCGAACGTAACGGTAATATTCTTACCAGTAGAAGCTTCAGCATCATTCACGCTGACAGTTGATGCAGAGAGGGTAAATCCCTCACCTGAAACTGCAAGGTCAATTGCACCGGTAAGGTTCTCACCTTTCAGGTTCATTGTTTTTGTAGAAGTTGCGTTAACAACTGTCTCATTGCATGAGATAGCATCAGGTGTAACAGTCAAGTTTGGATCTCCGTCTAAAGAGAATTGAGCAGCCATTAATACTTTCGGGTCTATCGACTCAAACTGCACACCATAGAAAGCAGTCATGAAGAACTGAACAACCTTAGGGTTGTCAGCTTTATTTATTTCTACACGCTCCTTGTCAGACTCTTGGTCACAACCTACGAGCATATTGTTCTTAGTTGTGAGGAAGATGTGAGTTGAATCAATCATTCCCGGCAGTGCAACAAGTTCACACTTTTTGTTGGTGCCGTGAAGGAATGTCTGCTCAAATGTAGTGTTGTAGTTAACAGCACCAAAGTTGGCAAGAAACCACTCATCATAGAGCTCCTTAACAGCCACAGGAATGAACATCTTTGTGGCAGAGTTCTTCAAAACTGTATGAGCGGCCTTATGAATAGCCTTTAGCTTGTCACCTACATTCGCAGCATTGATGTTGGTTATATCAATGTAGTTCCCCTTAAGGGCAGAGATATTGCCAAGGACCTTCTCAGCTATGCATATAGTGTCAAACCCGTCAAAAAGATCCATTGTGTCATCACCAGCTGCATTTCTTACGCCTGTAAAAATTGCTTTTGGAAGATCCTCTGTAGCCTGACGAGCCATCTCTACAGAAAGTGTTTTCACGATCTCAAGATCTGTTCTCTTCTTTGCTGTCGGCTCTGAATAGATGGTTCCATACAAAGTATAAGGATCAAACTCCTCTACAACGTCCCCCAGGAATGTCTCAAGAGTTCTTGGTTCAATTGATGCTGTGTTGGTAGCATCCTTAGAAGTACGGTAAGGTCGCAATTTAGCGCCCGACCTTGCTTGTCCAACGGTTTCCTTTCCTTGAATCCCGTATCTCATTTTCATATGCTGTGTTGTCTCAGAGAGAGCAATCACAGGCATTAATAGGACTTCCTTACGGAACTTGTGACCAGAACCGACAAGGATGCCTTTTACATCAAGATTTGTACCCATGTTATTTAACAGATTTTAAGTGATTTTCACAGAATTCTTTTGCTGATTGAAATTCATCAACCGGTTTAGGGTTAAGTATCCCATCAGTATTAACAGCTGCACTTTCAACAGCTGCATGAGCACCGTCACCAGCCAAAGCTGCTTCAAGTTCAGCAATACGATTGTCTCTTGCTGTAACATCATTTCTCAGAGTATTATTCTCAGAGGTAAGAGTCACAACCTGAGAGGCTGCTTGTGTTCCGGCAGCAAGAGCAGACTCAATGTCCTGCAGCTGCTGTTCATTGAAGGAAGCCTGACCCTCGGTAACCTCAAAGTCTCTGACAGACTCAATGTTGTTAAGGTTTGTTAATTGTTCCATTTTTTTGGAATTGTTTGATTTTGAGTTATTTTTAGTCGAATTTGATAATTCAATGACTTTCTGGATGGCATCCTCAAAAGACCCTATTGAATCAATGAGTGTCCCCACAACATCGGATGCATTGTAGGTTCTACCCTTCAGCTGTTCATCAAGAACAGCGGTTCTATTGCTTCTTACATCTGCCTTGAATTGTTCATTATGAGGATTGAGAAGCCGTTCTTTGATCAGTGTGAAGTTACCCTCAAGCGCTTTCTCAAATTCCTCATTCTTCTCATCTGCACCATCTGCATAGATGCGTGCCACTACTGAGCCGTCATCAAGCTTTGCGAACTTGGGAAATCCATGCAATTGAATAAGAGTTCCTATACAGCCGATTTGATCAGTTGCCCTTGAAGCCATTATATGACTGCAGTATGAATTGATATAGTATGCAGCTGAAGCTGACATGCCATCGATCCAAGCAACAACCGGCTTCGTGAGGTTTGAAATTGCATCTGCCATCTCCGGAACTCCTGCAGCCTGACCACCTCCTGACTCGGTGACAATGATATGTCCGATGACCTGTTTGTTCTTATCCCATGTGCTCATTCTTGAGGCAAGTGTTCTTGTACCACGTGGACCACACTCTGCATCATGCTTCAGAACAGTACCCTTTAAAGGTGTGACAAAAATAAACTGGTCGTTCTCATCACCGTAATTCATCCGGCCCGGTTCATCTGTCACAATGATTTTGTTGCTATGTGACAAAGACATGAGAAACGGCTTGTTATCCTCCGGTTCCGGCTCTTTCATGAACTCCATTCCGGATAAAGCTCCCCTCAAGAGAGGGTAATAAGCGGAAGCAGCATCTGGATGAATCATCCAGATGCTCTCCAACAAAGATTTTACAAAAGAATATTGCATAGAAAACCACATTCGGTATCACAAATATGGCGGTATGCAAAGGCGATAGAAAGGACTAAGCGGAGATGTCGTTTAGTGCTCCGTGTGGTGATTTTGATGTGATTGTCCATATCACCTGATATGTGTTGATACCATCAAGCACCTTTGAGAAAAGGAATCTTGGAATATAGTTGAAGCTTCCAACTACAAACCGATAACCGTTAATTGTTGTTATCCTGTATATGTATTCAGGATTGAGTAACAGAGGGAGGATTTCGTCTGCAATACTTTGAGCGAGTCTGTTAGTACCGGTAACAGAGATTGAAGAGTGCTTTCCATTCTCATCCTCTAGCCATTCCTCCTGAAAGGTGCAGAACTGATCCGAGAATTTGAGATCCTGCCATTCCCCGGTGATGAATGAGGATGATTTGAAATAAGCATTACGGTCAAGAAAACTCCAATCCTGACACTTCGATGCTTCGATGAATTCAACTTTTTTAATACCTAATTTCATATATAATACATTATTTTACAGGACATAAAGGGGAGCAACTTTTATCATAAAGATGTGTTTGAAGTATGGACAGCAAGGGGAGTAACTTTCTAGAAACATAGTGGACAAATATTTTTCATTGCGGATTTAGTGCGATATCTATACCAGTCTTTTTTCAGCATGTCAACAGATATGTTGTTCATTGAAATGTTGTGATCAACGCAGAACTCTTCAATGGCATCAATGATTTTCATGTCAGGATTATTATTCAGAGCACCACGCATGTAATCCCTGAATGTTTTCTTGAACTCCTTTTCAAAGTGCTTACGGATAACGGCCTGACCTCTTTCATCAAGGTAACACCGGAATAAAGTCTGCAGTTGCAGTCTCTTCTTATCTGGCACTGAATAAGTCTTTGCTCCATTCTTGTTCCTTAGAGTTATCTGGATGTATTCGGATCTATCTGCAATAGGGAGATAGCCAGGAGAGGTAATAAGATGCTGCTTCATGAGACACCAGAGAACAGTGTCTTTTTCCGGGTCAAGAACATCTGATTCATTAGTTGATACTATGAACTCTTTCAGGGTTTTACCTACCTTAACATCAACTTTCAATCTTTCCATGCTGTAAAGTTTGTTCTAGATTAATCAATTTCAAATGCCACTTTTCTTCTTTATGAATACCTTCTCAAGAGGAAGGTTGTAGATTACGATGTCAAAGTTTGTAGCATTGACTTTCGTTGCTATGTAATACCCTGCAGTATCACTCAGAGTAGACTTGAACAGGATCATTGTACCAATTTTTATCTGTTCCTCAGATGTTGCCATCTCCATTGTTTCAGGAACCTTATCATAGATCCATCTATTGATAAGTTCGTTTTTGTATGGAAATTCTGTCATATCTAAAAAATTAAAAATTTAACGATAAAAGTTTCCGGAATATTTTGCCCTTTTGCCCTAAACGCTGTAACTTATTGAACATCACCGGGGCAATTTCATTTTAAGCAATTTGCCCTGAACTGCCCAACCTATTTTTACAAACCCTTGTAACAAACTATTATTCAAATACATACGGCGTTATTTTTTCAGTACTCAAAATTGCCCTAAACTTCATTTTTCAGGGCAGCGAAAAACCAAAATGCCCTAAATTGCCCTAATTTTGCCCTAACTCTATTTAATTGATATTCTTTATCTTATAAGCTTCTTTTTTCTTTTAGGGCAAAAGGGCAAAGAAAAATGAAAACTGTATCCCTTCATGTTTTTTCTTCATATAAGCCAAAAAAATATATGGTCTCCTTCCTATACCGGAGGGAGATCATCATCAACCTGAACATCATCTTCAGAATCTTCAGATACAGGCAGCGTAGAGATGAAGTAATAGTACTTATCCTCATTACCCTCTTTCTGACGGATCTCATTCCTTTCCCTGTCTGACTCAGTTTTGAGCATGAATTCAGGATTGAACACCCATTCCTTATACTGACAGAACTGAATGAGTCGTGTCTTGAATGTGTTTATCTTGATCATCTTTGCCACCTTCTCATTAAGTGTAGACTTATATGCTTCAAATGCCTCATGTTTATTTACAAGAGTGTTGAGCCTATTTTCATTGAAATAGTCTTCTGCCCACCAGATAAATTCATCCGTGATTGCTCTCTGGATGTTTCTCTTTTCTATCTGTCCCATCGGTGGCTGAATCCGGACACGGAACTTCAGATAAGCTTGCAGACATTGCATCATGAAGTTATAGAACTTGTTTTTTTCTGCCGGTGTATAGTCTGTAATCAGGTTCTTTCTGAACTCTGTGTAAGGAGATCTCTCACGAAGGCCTTTCATTGGATCCTCCGGATGATAGTATGAGCTGAACGCTGTGAACCATGTTCTCCGCCTAAGCGAAGCGTCGAAATTTTTTATACCATGGTTGGAAGTGAATGCAACCTTTGGACTATCCTTGTAGTCTAGGACAAAGGCATTCTGATACTTTGCATTGACAGTCATCTTACCGGTGATCATAGGCATGAACCTGTGCAGATCCACAAACTCATTCAAGTCATCAAAGAAGACATGATCCGTTACATTTCTCTCAACGCCGGAGAACATGAATTCAGGACTATTCATGTTGAGATCCTGACCATTGATGAACAGCTGCTTTCTGACTTGTTCTATCGAAGATATAAAGAGTGATTTTCCGGTACCTCCTAGGTGTGTTCCAATATCTCCGCCCTCCATCTCCATCGCATAGATGCCATATGCTTGGCCGGCATCCTTGTGTTTGAATATCTGATAACCTAAAGCAGTTACTTTGTTGATGAAATGAAGTTCTACCTCCTTTTTCTCTTGCTCGTTAAGCTGTAACCCTAGTTCTTCCTTTCTCCAATACAATCTGCCGGTGTTGTAGATATACTTCAGAAACGAAAAATCCCAATCCGCTATCTTAACCTCATACTTTTCAGTATCGGGCAAAGCGTCAATTTTCTTTTTCAATGCAACAAACTCGGGGGAGAGGGGAGCAAGGTTGCCGGCATTTAGTTTATTGAGAAGGGTTGCATATTGTTCGGTATAATTGACCTCGAATAAAGGCTTCTCTGTCGAGAATTCGTGATCAATTATCTTGTGTTTATAAACATAGTAATCCCCATATCCCGGCTTATATTGCTCAATACCGTTAGCTGTTACCTTGACAACTGCATTCTTGAAAAAGAACACATCAGAGATTTTGTCAAACGCCTGGAAGTTCGGCTGAATAATCCTCAATCTCTCAAGGGAGGATAGCTTGATCTGATTGCTTCTGTGTATCGCATTGACAAGCATCTGAGAGTAGTATTCAGGATGTTCCTTGAGGTATTGTATAAGGTAATTGGAGCATGTGGCCGAGATACTATCCTCGTCTATCAACTCAACGACATTGTCTTTTACGAAGCAGAAAGTAAACCCTTTCTTGTTTGTCGAAGTCTCAATCTTCCAGAATCCACAGGCATTGAGAAATGCATACAGCTGCTCATTGTTGATGTCAAATCCGGAGAACTCACCCTTCTTATCCTTCTTCTCAACCCAAAACTTCAGGGAATAAGACAGCTTCACCAGCTGTGCAAACAGCTTGTGAGGATTCTGCTGATCCGGCCGGCGGTAATGAACAAAGAAGTCTTTTGCATCCTTACCCGGCTTTCCACCTCTTGTGCGGAATTTCTTCAGGCTCTCCGGAAGGGTGATGATACGAAGGTCAAGGTATACCAGAGCAAGTTCGTACATCTTCTTGATTCCTGTATCATCAATGTCATAGCAGATATATACGTTCTTGGCGAGTCTTGTAAGTAGTGAGTATTCATAAGGTGACAGCTTGGCCGACTCAGAATTGAGCCAACAAACATGATACCCTGCAGCGTTTACGTTGAGAGCATCTGAAGGGCCAGAACAAAGGATAAGATCCTCCCAACGTTCATCAACACCTTGTTGTTGGTCCACCTCCGGGAACTCTCCATTGCGTGCCTGTGTGAGTTTGAATATAAACTTCTCATCCCCTGAGATAAGTCCTTCAGGCTTCTCCCCGGTCCACATGAACCTTAGCTCTCCAAGAGGCTGATATATCTTGCCAAATGAGCCATAATCGTAATAGTAGATTGGATATTCATCTGTAGAGAATATCTGCCAGGACAATCCCTTCTCATTCCTCTTTGTGATATATGAATCGACCGGCTTAAGTGAGAACTCGTCACAGACCTTCTGTGTGATCTTATGTCCTAGAAGATCCAGTTCACGCTGAGTAAACTCCCCTCCCGGCCGTACATTGACAATGATAGAATCAGAAGCCTTTACTTTTTCCATCCTTGGACGTGGCCCAACAGAAGCTGAGCGGTCTTCCAAAAGGTGTGGTGCAAACTTCCGTGCAATGAACTCTAGAGCTTGAGGGAAGTTGATTCCTTCCTTATCCATGACTAGTGTTATTGCGGTGTAGGCTTTTGTGTCTACTCCGCCTTTGTCCTGGATAAACCAAACCCCATCTTTAAGGAACACTGTTCCGGAAGGATTACGGTCATCGGCCCTGAGTTTAAAGTTCCTCCTTCCGGAGAACCCTACAGATGCCTGAGGATAATAGTCCAATATGACATTCTTACCACCTTCTGTGGCAAGAAGTATATCATCTTTCTCGATTCTAGAAGCCATTATTCATTTTTCTATGATGTTCTGGGAATACTATAGGAGTCGTACTGAAAGAACCTTTAAAGCACTTCACATCACTTATATGGATCTTGTGATGAATCGGCCTCTTGAACATATCAAGTTCAGGCTCGTCTGAGTCAATTATACATGTGATGAATTCTGAAGGTTCCGGATTATCTATACTACCGAATAGTAGTGGTCTGTATTCTTTGCCGTCTTTTGTTACTATTGTCATATCTTACTCCTCAAGTAATTGATAATCCTGCCTTTCGGACAATCCTTTGAACTGACTAATGAGAACATCATACTCTTTAATTTGCTCTGTAGTCATTATCAGTCCATCCGTAATATCGCAAAGAGGTTGGTTTGTACGCAAGAATGGATCTGTAGACACCAGTATAGAAAGTTCTGTGACTTTCTTCGCAACCTGTAATGCATTGACTACAGTGTTTATAGTTTTTTTATTAAGTTCCATGCTCTTAGTTTTACAATGGCTTAACATTCTTACAGGAAGAACACGCTTCATTTTGAATATTTTCATAAGCCATTTCTATAGCTTCTTCGAAGTCCAATCCCCAATCCTTAAGGCTTTCTTTGCGAAGCTGTCTGGGTGATTGATATGCCTTTATTGTTTTTAAAGCGTTCAGCATAATGTTGAACTGCTTTCTTTGCTTCTCTGTTATTTGAATTGTTGCTTTCATGCTTATTGAATTAGAAAAAATTAAGATGGATTACAGCCAAATGCATCATTAGCAGTTCTGTCTGACATCCTTAAGAAACGAACAACGAATAAATTGCCATGTATGTGAATGGTCCAGTCTAATGACGACTTAGAACTTTCTACCCATATATCGACTGGTCGACATTTGTCATGAGTGTTTTGAAGAGATTTTACAGTACGCTGAATGAAAGCAGCAAATTCATCACTGTACCCTTCAGGTATAACGGTTCTGTCAATGGACTTCAGGAATTTATCTATGTCACGATGTAGTGCATTTTGCAGTACCCGGTAACAATCATAGTGAAGTAAATATCTCATAGTGTATTATTTGTAATTGATTAATACCAAAACGATGTGAACTGGATAATTGCAAGAGGTTTTGACAGGTCGTATTTTTCGAACCAATTTTCCCAATCTCGATACGAAAGGCCATCATTTTTGGCAATAACATCTGTGTCTATTGCAGAAAATCTATCATCAATCTTAACAGAATACAGGTAATCTTCACTACAATCAAGTTTCTGTAATCCGCACCCTGAATCCTTGTCAAGAGTTGCAAAAACGATTTGCTTAGATTTGCGAGGTTTGCCCTGCCAATAGTATAATTCAATGACCGCTTTTCCTGCTTGAACCTTTTTCATGCGTTTCTCCCAAAGAGGGTAGTTTGCGCGAATGGTGTGAATTTTCGGCCAAATTTCAACTTCGCCGCATTCCGTATGAATCACAACATTGCAGCTTTGAGTTTCGCCTATTGCATTATCAATTTTTTCTTTAAAATATGTCTGTTCCCCTGCTCTCGGATGTGTTTTTGGAAACTTCCGGCTTATACTTAACCGGTAATGACTAATTTTATTCATAATGTCTTCCTTTTATAAATGATAGTTCTATGATCAATCCTTACAGGGTATCTACCTTCTAAGCTTCCCTTTGATGCTAGTTTTTTAGCCTGTTCACGATTGGCCCTATTCCATCCTTCCGGTGTGTTTTCATTATTCATAGTGTAATATTTATGCTGCTTTAATAAATTGATTTATACCTTGAGCTGTTGCTTCAACCAATGCTGTAGCCATATGAACCTCAACCGCATTGCCGATGAATTTTTTCTGCTCCGCTTGAGTGCCGATTAAAACATAGTCTTCGGGGAATCCCATTATCTTTTTCAGTTCGAGAATACGGAGCATCCTCATTTTGATGTCGACAATTCCATAAATCGCCATGAATTCCTTGACCTTTTTCATTATGTCAGAGTCTGTGTCATAGACCTCATAAACTATCTGATTGCCGGATACCTTAACGAATGAAGGTGTAGAATCCTGTTTTGCCGATGCTTCAATAAGATATGGGGGCTGTTTGTCCATTCTGGCAATAAGGGTGAAACAAGGCCTGTCAATAGACCCTCCCTTGCTTTGGAATTGTGGATTCATAAGATAGTGCCACTTCCTGTTTGCTGTTATGGTTTGAGCAGGGTCTTCTATCGATGAACCTATGTTGTTGAAGTTTGTGTTCATCAGCCACTGGGGAGTAACAATGTTATATTTTGGATTAGCCGTTAAACAACCAAGTGGCCTGTTTATGTCGGTTGGTTTGCTTTGCCCATACTGTTGATCCATAAACCTTGTCTGAACTAATGCTAACCTGTCTTTTGTCAGTAGTGTTGGGCATGGTTTGTTTATGTCTTTTGCTTTGTCCTTGAAATTATATGAACATAAAAACTTTGACGTAACCAAAGCCAACCGGTCCTTAGTTGTTACAGTAGGAGCGGGTTTGTCTATACCTGAAACATTATCACCGTTGCCGTAATAAGCGGAAACAAAAACAACTTGGTGATGGTCTTTTGTTGTTATTGCACCTGCGGGCTTATCAGTAGATAAAACCTTGCTGTCCGGATGTCCGGAATATGCTTTCTGTAAAAACTCAACCCTACATAAATTCAGCCGTCCTTGCGTTGAAATAGTAGGGCAGGGGCTATCTACACTTGGCGCAATGTATTTGCGCGATCTGCTCATAGAGTTGTACTTCAATAGAAACTCCTTCTTTCCTCCCGCAACAAACTTAACAAGGCCGGCATAGGTTCTTTCCCATGTAGCATCTACAAGGGGCTTTTTCCTGTCAAACATTGATTCCCCCTCATCAGAGAAGTCAAGGACCTCCTTAACAGCTCTCCATTTCTTTAGTTGCCTTCCGAATAGGTCGTTTTGTGGGTTTTCTGCGTGTGTTTGCTCAGGCCAATAGATTTGTTCGGCATCCCTGCAAAACTGACCAAAGAAACGTTTTCTTGATGTCAGGGCCCCGAAGTCTGCCGCATTAAGGATGCGACAGTCAAATTTGTAACCATAGGAGCACACTTCGTTAATCCACCTTATGTAGTCAGTTCCGGCAAGTTTTGATATAGGCTTACCATGTCCGTCAATCTCTCCCCAACTCATGAACTCCTCCACATTCTCAATCTGAATTCTATCCGGATTGATAACCTCTATGTATGGAAACAGGTGATTTGCCAGAGTTCTGCTGTCGGCATCCCGTGGTAAACCGCCCTTTGCCTTACTGAAATTTGTACACTCAAGGCTTGCCCACAACACTACTTGTGCATACGGGTATTGCTTTCTAAGGGAGTTGACATGGCTAACAAGCTTTTGCATCCTGCTTGTGTTGTAAAGCAGGGTTATATCCTCTGTAAAGTGAAGGGTTTTCTTATGGTTGCTCTTGTGACTCCTGATAGCATTTTCATCATGATTAATGCAGCAAGCTACAATAGCACAACTATCTCCGCTAAGTCTTGCACGGTGAACACCAGTTGTTGTTCCACCGCCACCGCAGAAAAGATCTATATATATAAGTTTTATATCAGACATCACAACTAAATTATATTCCGGCATTAACAAGCTGTGAAAGAATGTACTGCCTTGTAACATTCTTACCGGTTATATCCCGGAAATTCCTGACGGCATTATCGATGTGCTTAATAACTGTCAGGTATGAGATATTAAGCACCTGAGCCACTTCCTTATCAGTCATTCCTTTCCTGAGTAGAAGAATGCACTCTTGTTGTCGTGGAGTAAGTCCGGGCAATACGCGATTACAAAATGGCTTCTCATACTGACATTTTGTGCAATGAGAACTCAACTCCTCATTAGCTTTATTCTTATGAAGCTGTATGTCAACTGATCCGTCAAAAGAGCCGAAAAGACACCAACACAATCTTTCTTCTGCTTCCAACACATCATACGTCTTTCTAAGCATAGTGTAAGCCGGCAGATGTGGTTGAATGCACCTTGCAATTGCAAAGCGGGCTTCTTTTGGAAGTTCTGAGTAATTCTCAAAAACTATCCCCTTAACGATAGTCCTGACTTTGTTCGGGCCTTTAGAAATAAACTCAAGACCCTGTGAGTTTTGCTCTAACACAGAAGATAGAGCTTGTTGAAATGGATTCATGGTACAGTAGTATTAGTTTATACGGTAGGATTAAAAAAGGCAGGGTATTATAAAGGATTTAACCTCTAGCGTGCTACCGTTTCACGCCCCCTGCCTTTCGGGTCAAGTATGGGATTCTTGAATTAGCTCTATAATTTTTGTGGACTTTACGCCGTATATGTTGTATCCATTGCGAAAGCGATATGCTACGTTCCTGACATACTGCGGAGTAGTCGGAATTTCCTTGGCAATTTTCTTGGCAAGCCCATAGGATAATTCTAAATTATTAGTATATTCAGCCATTTATAACTGGTTATATTTGTGGTTATGATTGTGATTACAGTTGTAAAAGTGCGAATAATAATTCGCATACGCAAAAAATATTTCGCAATATGGACATTGGAAAACGTATAGAACTAATAATCAATGAAAAAAAATTGAGTGTCCGAGCGTTTGCAAAGGCAATTGATTGCTCAGATACTGCGATTGGTAAAATTATTGCGAGAAAAAATGAGCCCGGATACAAAATATTGTTCGCAATTATCGAAAAATTTGACGATATCTCTCCTGAATGGCTACTTACCGGCCAAGGTGAAATGATGCGCGCAAAAGGAGTAAAACTTGAACCTGAAGACCAAAAGACGTTGGTTGATCTGGTCAGCTCTCAAAAAAATGAAATACAATTCTTAAAAGAAAAACTAGAAGAAAAAGACAAAATCATCTCGGATTTATCACGAACAAATTTGCTCCTAGTAGAGAAAGAAGTAAAAAACGACAATGTTGCTCGACAGGGCAACAAAGAAAAGATGAACAATGCAGGATAATTCACAAAAACAAATTCACCATTATATTTTAATCATGAAAAAAGCCTTATTAGTATTAATAATTATTATTTGTTGTAAGATACCTGCTTACTCTCAAGGAGCACTAACTTATAGTTCTATAATAAAGATTGACTCTGTTGATGCAAAAACATTATATCAAGCATCAAAGCAATGGTTTGTAATGAATTTCCCATCTCCCAAAAAAGTTATACAAAGTGATGATCCGAGCGTAAATTCAATAACAGGAAAAGGAGCAAAAGAGTATTCAATGAATAAGTTTGCATATATGGCATATGATGGGTTTATCGAGTACACAGTACAAATACAATCAAGAGACGGAAGAATAAAAGTGGAGATAACTAATATCACTCACACAAACCTTCCTGGTAACGCTAAACAATGCTCTCTTGGGTTAATTCTAGATAATGAAAAACAATTTCAGGGAGGTTTAAGTAGTGCTGCACATAATAAAGTAGCGGAAAACATAAAAGAAACAATGACTCTATTCTCAAAGGATATATTTAATAGTATTGAGTCATTTATACAGAATTACAAGTCAGAAAAGACACAAGATTGGTAAGAGAAGCGACATCTTTGACCGGGTCAAAAACGGGACATCCCGCACAAAAAAAGGAGATTTTTAAGAAACATAAATATCAGGCAACCAATATAGTGTAAATATGTAGACTCTCAGAATTAATCCCTTATTCTCCACAAAAAAAAGGATGTTATGTGACATCCTTTTTTTTGTTATAACACTTTATAATACCCGGTATTAATGGATCAAATTGAAAAGTAGGTGGAGCAATAAATTTCAGGCATAAATTTTACTTAGCCTGAAGAGGAAGAAATTGATATTCCTGACACCTCTCTGGGTAGACCTGAAGGCCTTGATTTTCGCATTGAAAGATTCGGCAGAAGCATTAGTGCTTCTGTTGTTGAAGTAATTCAGGATTTTGTCATAGTGTGCATATATTGTTGCAGAGATTGAGTTGAATGATTTAAACCCGGAATCCGTGACCCTGTTGAACCACAGAGCCAGTTTTGCAATTGCCACATTCTTGGGATGCTTTTGATTGTAAATGCATCTGAGACTGTGTACGAGAGAGAAGGCTTCTTTGATATCCGGAAAGAGTTTAAAAAGTATCCTTGCCCTTTTTTTCTGGCTTTCCGACCACTTGTCGGGAGATTTGAACAACAGGTAGCGGCTTCTGAAGAGGAGTTGTTTCTTTGTGTCTCCATTCTTTAAGACTTGAGGGACATATTCAACCTTGTTTGCCCTTGCATTTTCAATGTCATTAGTCTCCTCATTTATAGCCTCCCACCTGTGAGCAATTCGTATCTCCTGCAAGGCATCAAGAGCCAGTTTCTGTACATGGAACCTGTCAATGACCTGTTCTGCATTAGTGAAGCAACGTTTGGCAATAAGATTCATAGAACCGGCCATGTCCAGGGTAATCTCGGATACACGGTCCCTTGACTTTTTAGGCAACTTGTTTAATACACCTATTACCTTCTCAGAGGTTGTGCCTTCAACCATGGCCACTATCGTCCCTTTCTGACCTCTTGCGTCCTTGTTCGTCAGGATTGTATACAGCTCTCCGTTTGAGAGGCTCGTCTCGTCGATGCTGAGCCGGGGGCCCATGTTTTCCGGAAACAGTATCCACTCGTGGGCATGCCCCTTCTGTTCCCATGTGTTGTAATCACTCAGGTGCTCCTTGTACTGTTGGCCTAACAGGTCTCCGTTTATATGAAAGAACTTCTCTAAAGAATTGGAGCTAATCGGGTAGGTATCCAAGTAATCCTTTTAAAAAAGACGCGAATTCATTCGAATAGCGCGTTCCCGTTGCCGACAGGTTCCATGTCTTGCTTACTATCTGTCCGGAGGATTCCACAACCCACTTCCTGCGCCTGACATGAAGGTATAGAGCCTTGTCCCTCAGCGGAAAATCCTGTATGATTGCTTCCGGGTGGAATCCTTTTGAGGTCAGCTTCCCTTCCTTGTACTCTTCCGGAACAATGTTTTTCTCATCTATATACAGATGCACTTCCTTCGGAAGGATCTGTAAGTCTACTATTATAAAATATTCCAGTATCTCTTTGGGTAAAATTAGTTCCAGTATGCTCAACATCTGTTCCTGCGTTGCTTCCATCCTTTATCTCTGTTTTTTTACAAAGATACCTCTTTCACGAATCTTTCCCCACCTGGTTTTTCATTTGATCCGTATTAATTAATTTTAATGCCGGGTATTTTTTGTCACTTATAAAGTTAACTCGATAACCAGATCAATATCAGATGGTATATTCTGTAGTTTAAGAAGGACTCCCTCTTTGTTCTGAATGAATCTTACAGGTATTTTGTCCACAAATGTTACTGCACTTTTAATTCTAATTCCATTTATAAGAGGTAAGAATAATTCGTTGTCTTTCAAATTAAGAATGTGGACAAACATCTTATTGCCCTTTTGAGTGGTCACACCCCAATCCTTAGGTTCTATAAGGCCGGAACGTGTGCCGTAAATAGTCTCTCCATATATATCCATCCATTTGCCGAGCTCTTTCATGCGGTCTAATGCTAATTGCGGAATCTCTCCGTTTGGTTGTGGCCCGATGTTCAGAAGGAGGTTGGCATTATTGCCGGCAGCCTTAACTAAATAGTGGACAATCTCTTTCAAACTCTTATATGTGGTGTCTTTCATTTTGTAACCCCACGTCCCGTTCATTGTTTCACAGGTTTCAAGAGGCAATCTGCTGATCTCCTGTCCGGAAAATCCTGATTTATTTTCAGTTGGAAGGTCACGCTCAAACATCTGAAAATCCTCTCCGGAGAATGGTTTTTGATGATGATTGTTTCCAATCAGGCAGCCTGGTCTGATGTTGTGTATAAGGGCATACTGTTCGTCAAGGTGCCAGTTGAACTCGGGGTGGATATCGTGATCCCACCAGCCATCGAACCACAATGCTCTCGGGTTGTATTTTGTCAGCAATTCGGATATCTGATTATTCATAAAGCTGAAATAACTGTCCCAGTTGGCTTCTCCTTTACGTCCCGTTCCGAGACCTGTTCTGCCTAACGGATAATCTTCCCTGCTCCAGTCGAGGTGCGAGTAATATATATGCAGTTTTATTCCATATTTTTTACATGCATCCGACAACTCTTGCATAATATCTCTTTTGAAAGGGGTGGCATCTACAATGTCATAATCCGTGAACTTGCTGTCAAACATGGAGAAACCGTCATGATGACGAGATGTTATGCAGATATATCTTGCACCTGACTCCTTGATAGCTGTAACCCATTCATCGGCATTAAACTTTGACGGGTAAAACCCTGAGGCCAGTTTGCTGTAATCATTGTGATTAAGGTTTCTGTCTTGCATGATCCATTCTCCGTCAGCCATCATGCTGTATAACCCCCAGTGAATGAAGATGCCGAATTTGTCATTCATGAATTGTTCTCTGTTTTCCAGGTTGTCGGCTGAGGGAATATATTTATCCTGAGAAAAGGAAATAGTTGTAACTAAAATAAAAAACAGAGTTAATATTTTTAGAGGCACGGATTTCTGCATTTGTTTGGTAATCATATATATAAGCAAGTAGTGTATAGCCAATTATTTAGAAAAATCAGTGCCACTAAATTTAACAGCCTCCGGCATGACTGATTTTATATACTTGATTCTGTTTTCATCAGAAGGGTGAGTGCTGATGAATTCCGGCTGCTTTGAGCCGGTAGAACTCATGGTTTCCCAGAACCCGGGAGCTACACTTATGTTGTATCCGGCCATTGCCATAATTATAAGGCCGAGACGGTCTGCCTCATACTCATGCTTTCTTGAATAGGGGAGAAGGACGCCGAGTTGCGACCCTAGGCCGTAAGCCAATCCGAATACCGCCTGTGTCTTCTGGTTCTCTGTGCCTATGTATGAGGAGACAGCCTGTCCGACGGCTCCTACAAGAACCTCCTGGCTCATTCTTTCGTTTCCGTGCTTTGCAAGGGCATGGGCAATTTCATGTCCCATAACAACGGCCACTAGATCCGGAGTGTTGGTTATTTTCATGATTCCTTCATAGAAGACTATATTGCCATTTGGCAGACAAAATGCATTTACAGTCTCATCCTTAAAGACCTCAAATTTCCAGTTCAGCCCTTCAAGAGTGCTTTCCCATCCGTTTTGCTTGCAATATTTTGAAACGGCACCGGTGAGCCTCACGCCTACATCATTTACCATTTTGTTGTACTTTGCGTTATCTGACGGCTTTGCTTTCGTTTTCAATTCGGTATATGCCTGATTGCTGAGAGAGGTTATGTCTCCCTGACTGTAAAGAAGAATCTGTTTCCTGCCCGTAATCATTACCTGTCCGCATGAACTGAGAATCAAAGAGAGCAGGAGAGCGGATACAATAAGATTAAATTTTAGTTTCATGGCAATTAAAATCTATATATTATGCAAATATACCTTAAAAAATATAGAGTACAGAGAGTGCAGAAACGACAGAAATGAAAATCCATAATAAAAACCCCTGTACTAATGGTTTTACACCAGTTGATACTACCATTTCACGCGTAAGACTGGCACCTATCAGAAACAGGGTTATCTTCAAACCTGTTTTTGAGACATCAACTATATATGGAGATAGAGTTTGTATTGCCGGAATTGTTGAGTTTAGAACAGTTGCTCCGACAAAAAAGAGTATGAACCATGGAATTTTTATCTTCTTACTGTCGCTTTTGAAAAGGGAAACGGTAAAGAGTGAGAGCGGTATAATCCAAAGAGCTCTTACAAGTTTGATGGTTGTTGCTGTCTGAAGTGCTTCATTCCCATATTTGCTCGCTGCTCCGACAACAGAGCTTGTGTCGTGTATTGCAATGGCAGCCCATGTCCCGAATTCATGTTGGGAAAGGCCCAGAAACTTCCCGATTACCGGGAAGATTATAAGTGCCAGGGAGTTCAGGATAAAGATTGTTCCAAGAGCCGTCCCGGTTTGCCTGTCATCCGGTTTTATAACTGACGCTATTGCTGCTATGGCACTTCCCCCGCAGATTGCCGTTCCGGATGAGATAAGATAGGAGCTCTTTTTGTCTACCTTAAGAAATTTACCTATTAAAAGACCGGCACAAAGCGTAACAGCGATTGAAAAGAGTGTGTAGACAAACCCCTCTTTCCCCGCTACCAGAGCCTGGGATGCGTTCATCCCGAATCCAAGACCTACTACAGAAATTTTAAGTAAACTGTTGGTGATCCTTTTACCCGTCTCCGGAAAAGGATGTTTGAAAATCCATGTTAAAACGATTCCCATTAGCAAGGCTATCGGGGTATCAATAAACGGCATGGTGCAAAGAAGAATTGCGAAAATGAAAATAAATCTGCGAGCGTTCATTACATTTGGTATTTGAAGCCGCAAAAGTATTTTAATATGAATACATTGTCAAATTGATAATTTTTATAGCCTATAACTATATGTTATAGTGTTTTTCCACATAATTGAAAAACAGCTTTGTAATCCCGGCGGGCTCTCCTCCCTGCGGCATGATAAAGTAGAATTGACGTGTAAATTGCAGTCCCGTAGTTTTAATGATCCGGAAAATCCCCTTTGCAAGCTCTCTCTCAATAGCGAATTTTGAAACAACTCCTGCTCCCTGGCCGTTTTCAATAAACGATTTAATGCTTTCGGTGCTGCCCAGGTACATTGCAATATTTAGTTTTTTGAGTGCTATTCCCCTGTTCAGAAGAATCTTGCTAATTATATCAAGGGTGCCGGAGCCCCTCTCTCTCAGTACAAGCGGAAGAGTACAGAATTCCTCATTGTTGACCTCCTCAGGAATCTCCTTGTTTGAACAGGAGGTGAAGACAAGAAGTTCATCGTTGAGAAATGGGGTGTAATGTATGTCCGGGTTGGAGGGTTTGCCTTCAACTATACCTAAGTCTATCTCACCTTTAAGAGCCTTTTTCTCTATATACTCCGTGT
The DNA here is from genome assembly GCA_023227835.1 of Bacteroidales bacterium. Taxonomy (GTDB): domain Bacteria; phylum Bacteroidota; class Bacteroidia; order Bacteroidales; family UBA932; genus Bact-08. Next base: position 48,275 of record JALOCI010000007.1, on the reverse strand, counting down.
TTCCGGAAATCATTGAAAGTTTTATCCCGGGGTATTTCTTTATAAAACCGGCAAGTGCGGGAGGAATGACATATTGCGCAATAGTGGTACTTGCACCGATACGAAATACTCCCTCGGCATTACCTTTAAGCTGGCTGATTTCAAATTTGGCCTCATTGTGTAAAGCGAGAATCTGGGTTGCATAGGACAATAGAAGTTCACCGGCCTGGGTGAGGAATATTTTGTTGCCTACACGGTCAAATAACCTTACTTCATATTCAGATTCCAGCTCCTTGATATGTCTTGTGACGGCAGGCTGTGTAATGAACATCTCTTCCGATGCTTTTGTGAAGCTCAGTTTTGTTGCAACTGACAGAAAGACCCGGAGTCGGAAATCAATCATTTAAGGATTACTCTTTTAATTTGCCGTCTCTTGCCATGACGGTGAGGATTTTACTGTTATTACGATTGTCCGGAATCACATCATTTTCAATTATAATTCCCAACTCGATGGACAGTTTGCCTGAGGCTCCTCCTATAAATGAGTCGGTGTAAACCCAGTTACACAAACTTGAAAAGTATGAGGGCCAGAAGTATCCGGTATAGATAAGCTCTTTATTTACTGTAACTCCAAATGCCAGACCTCCGGCAGGGACTTCCATGTTGAAGATCGTCTTCTTTCCTTGTTCTGTCAGACCGAAAGTATAATTGCTCTTATTGTAATAAGTTATATCAGCATATCTTATCAATGGAGTGGATTTCAAAACTACTGATGATTCGTCAATCTGTTTGCCGGAGCTTTTTGTGAAGCTCTTCAACAAATATATCTCAACATCTTTTCCGGTTACAATATCTTCGTCTCCGGTCGGGGTTTTGTCGCAACTTGCAAGAGTGAATGCAGTAAATGCTAACACTGCGATTGACATTATTCTTATCATTATCCTGTATGTTGCTGATTTCCTTATCTTCGTCAAAACTAGTAAATTATTCAATACAATGGTCATTATTTTATGAAAAATTGAAAGATGGGTTAACTGATAAAAATGATGATTATACTGAAGTAAAGGACCTTTTGACTTATATATTTTTTTAGAGAAAATTCAATAAGCTAGTTTTATGTCATAAAGTGAATAATTCTATAAGAAATGAAAAATAAATTTTTTATGTTAATTCTGGCAGCTGTCGCAATCACTCTGTCTGCTTGTATACAGATAGAAGATCCGGAAGACCCGGAGGAATCGGTCACAACTCCGACAATTTCCGGGTTCTATCCTGAAAGCGGATCTATTGGAACCACTGTCTCGGTTAACGGGACAAACTTCAGTACAACTGCAGCAAATAACGTAGTACTGTTTAACGGGGTTACAGCAGTTGTAACTGCTGCTACATCTACCCAACTCACCGTTACGGTTCCTTCAGGGGCAAGTACGGGTGTCATATCTGTCACTGTAGGGGCAACCACTGTAACATCGTCGGCATCATTTACAGTAATCACCCAGACAGCAGAGCCTCCGACAATCTCGGCATTCACTCCTGCCGGTGGAAGTGTCGGAACGACAGTAACTATAACAGGGACAAATTTTAGTACTAATCCACTCCTGAATACTGTTCTCTTTAACGGAACAAAAGCTGTCGTTACATCTGCAACTGCAACTCTGCTTACGGTTATAGTACCATCAGGCGCAACAACCGGTACAATCACAGTGACAGTAGGGGAGCACTCTGTTTCAACTTCGGATAGTTTCACTGTTGACGTCTCTTCAACCAATGTCGTGGTTACATACACAGGAACGACAGCAACAGTATCAAACCCATACGAAGGAAACGGTGTGACAGTTTCTGTCTCTTCAGGTGATGTTGTTGTAAGGTCTACGATAAGTGATCAAGAGGTGAATTATATTCTTGCCGGTACAACTACTAACGGTTCATTCAAGATTTACAGCGATTATAAATTCAGGCTTACTTTAAAAGGTGTAACCCTGACAAATGACGATGGCCCGGCAATTAACATCCAGTCATCAAAAAGAGCCTCGGTTTATTTGGAGGCCAACACAGTAACTACTCTGACTGACGGAGCAACTTACACTTCAAGTACAGAAGATCAGAAAGCAGCTTTTTTCAGCGAGGGACAGATGGAATTTGCGGGACAAGGTTCACTTGTTGTAACAGGAAACTATGGTCATGCTATCTGCAGTGATGACTATATATCAATATCGGAAGGTTCTGTGACCATAAACAAGGCTGGCAATGACGGTATTCATGTAAATGACTATTTCATAATGAACGGAGGAACTCTTAATGTTGTCTCTGCCGGTGAGGGGGTCGACTGTGAGGATGGTTATATAAATATCTACGGAGGGACTATTGACATAACAACCTCCGGTGACAAGGGAAATGCGATAGCCAGCGAGGGAATCACTACTATCAACAGTATCAGCCCCATTACACTAAAGGTGTCGGGAAAGGCATCAAAAGGCCTCAAGACCGGGGGAGATCTTAATATTGAAAATTGTGATTTGTCCATTACAACATCCGGAGCAGCATTTTATGATACTGAAGATTATGATATCGCCGCGGCATCCGGTATTAACTGCGGCGGAAATATGACCTTCAGCGCCGGCACGATGACTATTAACAGTTCCGGGAAGGCGGGCAAGGGTATCAAAACGGACGGCGCATTGAATGTGAACGGAGGAGTGATGAATATTACGACAACCGGCTCGGTTTATACATATAGCGGTAGCGAAAGCGAGGCAAAAGCGATAAAATGTGACGGGGCATATATTCAGAACAGTGGAACGGTAACCATATCGTCGGCTGATGACGGTGTCAAATCAGAAACATCAATAACAGTAAACGGGGGAATCCTCACAATAAACAAGTCTGTTGAGGGTGTGGAGGCTTCGAATATAACTTTCAATAACGGGAATGGTACAATAACAGCCTCGGATGATGCGGTGAACGCCACTAAGGGTAACGGAGGCGAGAGTAATGACGGCAGTCTTTTTACAATGGCCGGAGGTACATTGTCATTAAGCTCAACATCCGGAGACGCACTTGACAGCAATGGAAGTGTTGCAATGACAGGAGGAATTTTAGTTGCTCAGGGACCGAATTCTGCTCCTGAGGTGGCAATGGATTATAATGGGAGTTTTAATATATCCGGAGGATTGCTGATGGCTTCCGGACCCTCTTCGGGTAATATGATACAAGCGACGAGTTCAACCTCTTCTCAATATACTGTTCTTATAAAGCTGAGTTCAAGGTTGGCTGCAGGCACACTTGTCAATATTCAAAACTCGTCGGGTGCAACTTTGGTTACATACGCCCCGATCAGAAATACCTATTATCTGGTGTTTTCCTCATCTGAACTGGCAAGTGGCAAGTCGTATAAGGTATATACCGGAGGAACATATACAGGAGGATCTGCAGCAAACGGATTATACTCCGCAGGGACATATAGCGGAGGTTCTCAAAAAGGGACATTTACCGTCTCAGGGAAGGTAACGTCAGTTTCGTTGTAAAATACTTGAAGGAAAGAGAGATCAGAGTTCCAGCATGCGTTTGATAGGAATCCAGGCTCTGTCGCGGATTTCAGCAGGGACTTTGATCTCCGGACTTTCTTCCTCCAGAGCTTTCAATACCTTTTCGAGAGTTGCCTTTTTCATGTGACCACAAACTGCTTTTGAGTTGATAGGTATGAACTCTTTACCCGGAATGGTTTTCTGCATATAGTGGATGATCTCCTTTTCAGTTGCAATTATGAACTGTTTCTTATCTGACTTTGCAGCATGTTTTACCATACCACTTGTAGAGTAAAAATATGCATTAGGCATATTGAGAATCTCTTCGTCTCCCGAACAGCTGCTTTCTGGATGTATAAGAATGTCCGCCTCAGGATATAACGCGGCCATCTCTTTTACCATCTTAGAGTTAAAGCGGTCGTGTACACAGCAGTCGCCAAACCACAATTCCATATTCCTGCCGGTCTTGATATTGATATAATTCCCGAGGTGTCTGTCAGGTACGAAAAGTATCTTTTTACTCTCAGGGATTGACTCTACAACCTTAAGGGCGTTGGCTGAAGTGCAACATATATCTGTGTATGCCTTTACCTCTGCAGTTGTATTTACATAAGCCACTACAACCCCATCGGGATTCGCGGCTTTCCACTCTGCAAGATCTTCCCCTGTGATACTCTCTGCAAGAGAGCATCCGGCTGTTATATCAGGAACAATAACCTTTTTGTCGGGAGATATTATTGATGCAGTCTCTGCCATGAAATTTACCCCGCAGAAAAGAATGATTCCGGCATCGGTTTTCCCGGCCTCTTGAGACAAGCCGAGCGAATCACCAAGAAAGTCACAAATGTCCTGTATTTCCGGGTTTGTATAGTAGTGGGCAAGTATAACGGCGTTTTTCTCCTTTTTCAGTTGAAGGATGCGCTCTATTATCCCTTTCTTATCCATCAGATATCTATTATTGTTTTGGTACTATGTTCATGCTAATATCCAAAGCTGTAACCGAGTGAGTCAGGGCTCCCACGCTTATATAGTCCACACCTGTGGCTGCTACCTCTTTTAATCGCTGAACATTCATGTTCCCGGAAGCTTCGGTTTCGGCTTTCCTGTCAATGATTCTTACTGCTTCCGCCATGGTTTCATTACTCATGTTGTCCAGCATTATAATCTCTGCTCCTGCAGCAAGAGCTTCCCTGGTTTCATTTAAATCGGTAACCTCGACTTCAATCTTTATCCCTGCAGGAACTGAGGCTCTGACTTGTTTTACGGCATTTGTGATGCCTCCTGCAACTTTGATATGGTTGTCTTTTATAAGAGCCATATCATACAGCCCCATTCTATGGTTGGTTGCGCCTCCCGCCTTTACTGCCATCTTGTCAAGCAGTCTCATTCCGGGAGCAGTCTTGCGAGTGTCCAACAATCTGGTTGTTGTCCCTTCAAGTTCTTTTACATATACAGATGTAGCAGTCGCTATGCCGGACATTCTTTGTAGAATGTTAAGTGCAGTACGTTCTGCTGTGAGCAGTGCACGATAGCTGCCCTCAATCCGTGCAATCTTGTCTCCTTTTGAAACCCTCTCCCCCTCTTTCACGAGAGGAGTCCATACGGCAGTATTGTCAAGATGTTTGAATACTCTTACCGCTATATCAAGGCCGGACACAATTCCGGAGGCCTTGGCCGTCATCTCTGCAGTAGCTTTAGATTCTTCAGGAATCAGGGCATTAGTGGTTATGTCTCCTGTATTTATATCCTCTTCAATTGCGAGGGATATTATCTTGTCTATCAGATATTCTCTCTCCATATGGTATATGTTTATTTTACATCCACGGGAATTGCCGTTATCGGCTTGTCTTTCTGCTGGATGATGTGTTTTACGAAAATGTTTTCCTCATGAGGATAATCCTCTCTGTAATGGCCGCCACGGCTCTCTTTTCTGTATTGTGCCGGTTTTATGATCAGCTCGGCAACGGTAATGAGGTTATAGCTTAAAAGTGTGTAATACTCATCTTTATCCGAACCAAGTGCCTCTTTTTCCTTTTTAAGAATCTCAATGCCTTCTGAAAGTAATTTGTCATTTCTTATAATTCCGGCATTATCATTCATGAGATCTGATATCCTGGCTTTGAGGGATTGGAACATATCCTCTTTTGACGGATCTTTACGGAATTTGAGCTGAAATTCCGGTGTATATACACTCTCATCTTCTTTTGAGTTCTTCCGGGTATCTTCGACAGCTCTGTATCCGAAAACAAGACATTCAAGGAGCGAGTTGGAAGCAAGACGGTTTGCACCCATAATGCCTGTCGATGCCAACTCCCCGCATACATAGAGATTGCCGATGTTTGTCCTTCCGTTGACATCACTCCGGACTCCTCCGACCATATAATGAGCAGCCGGGGCAACCGGTATTTTGTCCGTCATGTCTATCCCAAGCTGTCTGCATTTCTCGAAAATATTCGGGAAACGGCTTCTGATTCTTTCAGGATCGATGTGCTTAAGAGAAAGGTAAACATAAGGCTCATCCTGCTGAAGTATCTGCCTGAAAATAGACCTTGCCACAACATCTCGCGGAGCCAGTTCTGCAAGCTCGTGAATAGCCGGCATAAACCTTTCTCCTTTAAGATTAAGCAGATGGGCTCCCTCTCCACGAACGGCCTCGCTTATGAGAAATGTCTTGTCTGTTTCTGTATATAAAGCTGTCGGGTGGAACTGTATGAACTCCATGTCTGCAATTTTGCAGTCAGCCTCATAGGCAAGAGCTATTCCATCTCCGGTCGTTGTGTGAGGATTTGTTGTTCTTTTAAAGATTGCAGAGGCGCCACCGGAAGCAAGAAATGTATAATTTCCTATAAATAATTCCTCACCCTCTGTCTCTGAATTCCATGTCCTGACACCATAACACTTGCCTCCTTCCTGAATGATCGAAAGAACAGTGTGATTCTCGAATAAAATTATATTCTTGTCAGCAAGAACCTTTTCTATCATGAAATTTGTAATCTTCATGCCGGTGACATCGCCTCCTGCATGAAGTATTCTTCTCATATGGTGTCCACCCTCAAGTCCAAGGGCAAAACTGTCCCCAAGCATGTCGAACTTCATTCCGTCCCTGACAAGGTCGACAATTCTGTGCGGACCCTCATTGACAAGAATATCAACGGCATTATAATCGCATAAGCCTCTCCCTGCAGTAACAGTGTCATCAAAGTGAAATGCCGGACGGTCCTCTTCGTCTGTGACTGCGGCAATTCCGCCCTGTGCATAATATGAATTACTCTCCCTGACTGTAGATTTTGTAATCAAGGCAACCCTGCCGTAAAGAGATGCTCTGTACGATGCGTATAAACCCGCAAGCCCGCTCCCTACAATAATATAGTCGTATCGGTGCATTTTTGATCTTAATGAGCCGCGAAATTACTCTTTTTTCTGTAATTGTAGGCCAATTATCTTAAACAATCTTGCAATCATAAGGTTCTGTCATAATAAAAATCCAAAATGACTTTTACTTTGTACCTGAGCTTAATGTTCAGTTAAACAGATTATTAGATTGGTGGCTTTGTATTTGTTGCTAATATTATTACCTTAGCGAACACATTTTTGAAACTAAATACACGAAATTTATATGTCAAGCAAGGTAAACTGCTTTATACCTTATCAGGATGAAGTGCAAGTAAAAGAGACAGTTAAAGGACTAAGAGAGAATTCTTCAGTGTCGAAGATTTATCTTATGTCTGTCAATCCGGAAGCAAGGCCATTGGATGGTTGCGAGATAATACATGTTGAGTCAATGAAATGCACTCCGGCGATGAGAAAAATTGCAGAGAGATCGGATGCGGAATTTACACTTATCTATACAAAGGAATCCACACTGGAACTGGGAATGTTTGCTTTAGAGAGAATGGTGAAGCTTGCAGGGGACAGTTCTGCCGATATGGTGTATTCAGATCACTATCAGGTAATTGAAGGAAAAAGAAGCGCTTGCCCTGTTATAACATATCAGCAGGGAAGTCTTAGGGATGATTTTAATTTCGGGTCAGTGCTGCTTTACAGAGCCTCTGCTCTTAAGGATGCTGTATCAAGAATGAAAGTGGATTATAAATTTGCCGCTCTTTATGATTTAAGGCTGAAAGTTTCTCAAAAGGGAGAGTTGGTTCACATTAATGAATATCTGTACACAGAGGTAGAGCAGGATACAAGAAAATCTGGCGAGAAGATTTTTGATTATGTAGATCCTAAGAACAGGGGTGTGCAGGTTGAGATGGAGGCTGTCTGCACGGATCACCTTAAAGAGATCGGAGGTTATCTTGAGCCGAAATTCAAACATATAGAGTTTTCGGAGAATAACTTTGAATACGAGGCTTCGGTTATTATACCTGTATTTAACAGGATAAAGACAGTGAAAGATGCTATTACATCTGTACTGAAACAAAAGACATCGTTCAAATTTAACCTGATAGTCATAGACAACCACTCTACAGACGGAACGTATGAGGCGATAGAGCAATTTGCCGGAGATGAGAGACTTATTCACCTTGTTCCTGAGCGTAACGACCTTGGAATCGGAGGCTGTTGGAATGCCGGTGTGCACCATCCTAAATGCGGAAAATTTGCAGTACAGCTTGATAGTGATGATATATACTCGGATGAGAATACTCTTCAGAAAGTTGTTGATTCGTTTTATGCCCAAAACTGCGCCATGGTTGTCGGAACATATATGATGACTAATTTCAATATGGAGATGATTGCCCCGGGTATAATCGACCATAAAGAGTGGACTCCGGAGAACGGCAGGAACAATGCTCTCCGTATTAACGGGCTGGGTGCTCCGAGAGCATTCTATACACCTGTCCTGAGGGAGATAAAGGTTCCTAATACAAGTTATGGAGAGGATTACGCATTGGGACTAAATATCTCAAGAGAGTACCAGATCGGAAGAATATATGATGTGCTTTACCATTGCCGCCGTTGGGACGGGAATTCGGATGCAGCATTGGACATCGTTAAGATGAATGCTCATAACACATATAAGGACAGGATCAGGACATGGGAACTTCAGGCAAGGATTTCTCTCAACAAAAACAAGAGGTAATCCGATGTCTGAGATCAATACTGAAATGGTAAAGGAGCTTTTCGAAGAGCAATTTGCCTCATGGGAACAAGCGAACAATAACTATAAGGCACTTGACGGAGTTCTGGCAAAAGAGATTCAGGTTGACGGATTTCCTTTCAAGGTACAGTTCAACCCGGCCAGAATAGTATCATCTGCAGCAAAAGTAGATGCGAAATCTATTCAGGAACGCAAGTGTTTCCTTTGCAAGGAGAACAGACCTGCTGTACAGAGGGGTATTGACTTTCTCTATAAGGGAAAGGATCACTATACTGTATTGATAAACCCTTTCCCGATTTTTTCAAGGCATCTGACAATTCCGATGGAGTCTCATCAGAATCAGCTTATAAAAGGAAGGTTCGATGCTATGCTCGAGCTTGCAAGGCAATTGTCCGATTATACAATTTTCTACAACGGGCCAAAGTGCGGTGCCTCAGCCCCTGACCATTTTCACTTCCAGGCAGGTATCAAGGGATTTATGCCTATCGAGAGTGCTCCTCTCAAAATGAAGGTTTTCTACCATAACCCTAAAACGACTTTGAGTCAACTGACCTCTGTGATGAACGGAGTGATTGTGATGGAATCCACATCGATTGAGGATGCCACCCAAGTCTTTGATAAGATATATTCATCATTGAATGTTAAAGAGGGGGAGTCGGAACCGATGCTGAACATACTTTGCTGGTATGATAAAGGTTCCTGGGCTGCAATTATTTATCTCAGGAGTAAACACAGACCTGAGTGCTTTTTCAAAGAGGGAGAGGACAATATTTTGATAAGCCCGGCATCCGTGGATCTTGGAGGGGTTTTCATTACCCCGCTGGAGAAGGACTTTAATAAAATTACAGAAGCGGACATCAGTTCCATTCTTTCGGAAATCCTGATCTCCAGAGAGGAGTTTGAAGGTGTAATAGAAAAAATTAAATCAACACTATAATAGTCATGACAGAGCCGGAAGTTAGCGTAGGTATAATGTTTGAGCCTCAGATAGAGTTCGGGCTGAACACTGCATTTGTATGCAAAGGCAAGGATGTGGAAGGTAGCCAGATTGTAAAATTCGCCGAGGAGAAGATTGAGTGGATGGGTGAGTTATATGAAGAGCTCCTGTTTGAGCCTAAGGATAAACAACAAGCATCATTTGAGCTTCTGAATGTTACAATCGGGATTAATTTTCATTGGGAAAGAAAGGAGAATCAGACATTCAGGGGTGCTTTGAAATTTATTGTCGAGGATAACAAAATAACTGCAATTAATCTTCTTGGGATTGAAGAGTACCTTACATCTGTAATATCATCAGAGATGAGTGCCACAGCTTCCCTTGAGCTTCTGAAGGCCCATGCGGTCATATCAAGATCATGGCTCATGGCTCAGATTCAAAAAAACAAAGAGATAACAAAATCCGAACAGAAGTACACTACCATGCATGAGACTCCAAAAGAGCTTATAAAATGGTATGACCGGGAGGATCACACAAGGTTCGATATTTGTGCCGACGACCATTGTCAGCGTTATCAGGGCATAACAAGAGCTTCTACCGAGATTGTTAAAGAGGCAATCAACCAGACAAGAGGGCAGTTGCTTATGTATGACGGGAAGATATGTGACGCAAGATATTCAAAGAGTTGTGGCGGTATTTTTGAAGAGTTCGGCAACTGTTGGGAGAATGTAGATCATCCGTATCTCGTTAAAAAGAGAGACAGCAAGACAAATACAGATATTCTGGACCTTACAGTTGAGCTTAATGCAAGAGAGTGGATTCTCTCCTCTCCGGAGGCTTTCTGCAACACAACAGACAAGAATATATTGTCACAGGTTCTGAATAACTATGACCAGGAAACCACAAACTTTTACCGATGGAGTGTCACCTATAAGCAAAAAGAGTTATCTGCACTTATTCTGAAAAGATCCGGCGTAGATTACGGTGATATCCTGGATCTGGTGCCTGTTGAGAGAGGGACATCAGGCAGACTGGTGAAACTTAAAATAGTAGGTAGCAAACGAACCAGAACAATAGGGAAGGAGCTGGAGATAAGAAGAACTCTTTCTGAATCACATCTCTATTCATCTGCTTTCATGATTGTAAAACTAGACATGAACAGCAAGGGTGTACCGGGCAGATTTGTATTGAAAGGAGCCGGCTGGGGCCACGGTGTCGGACTTTGCCAGATAGGGGCAGCGGTTATGGGAGAGAGAGGATACAAGTATGATGAGATTTTGCTCCACTATTTTGTGGGGGCATCAATTGAGAAAAAGTATTAATAAATAAACCTTATAAGATGAACAGCAAGAAGAGATCTCCATGGGCTTGGATTCCAACGCTCTATTTCGCTCAGGGACTGCCGTACGTTGCAGTCATGACTATCTCCGTGATAATGTACAAAAGGTTAGGTATCTCAAATACAGATATAGCACTCTATACAAGCTGGCTATACCTGCCCTGGGTGATCAAACCTTTCTGGAGCCCATTCATTGATCTTCTCAAAACCAAGAGATGGTGGGTTGTTGCCATGCAGATACTTGTCGGAGCCGGTCTCGCAGGCATAGCTTTCACTATTCCGGCAAGCAATTTTTTCCAACTCACTCTGGCTGTCTTCTGGCTCATTGCATTCAGTTCCGCAACACATGACATAGCGGCTGACGGTTTTTATATGCTTGCCCTTGACAGCCATGACCAGGCTATGTATGTTGGTATAAGAAGCACATTCTACAGGATAGCAACAATTACCGGACAAGGTCTGTTGATAATCATAGCCGGGATGCTGGAGTCATCCACAGGATTAAAACCGGCAGAGCTGCAGGTAAACGCCGGACCTCAATACGCATCAACATTTACACTTCCTGCTGAGGATACAGCAATAAATGCAACAGTGGCTGAGGCTTCTGATTATGTTTTCGAGGTCAATCCTCCGGTTGTAAACCTGGGGACGAATACGGTAACAGTGGATTCTGCCGCGATTCTTAAGGCCTACGCTGTTGAGCACAATATCGCAAATGGTTTTATAGAGGCAGAGAAGAGTAAAGCCCAGATGGAAAAGGAGGAGTCGTGGTGGACAAGGAATGTGTCGACACCTCTCGGAGGTTTTATTAAAAAGACTTTCGGAGAGGATAACACGGGCAAACAAGTTCAGAAGCTGAGCGGTAATGCACAGCTTGTTGCTGTCAAACTTTCCAAAGCTCCGGCAGAGGGAGAGAAGATTGTACTGAATACCTCTCTGAAAAAAGGAGATAAAAGTATTTTCCTGGCATACGGAGACAGGGTGACATTCACATCGGAAAACTGGGATAAACCGGCATATCTTCTGGTACAGGTAGATCCTAAGCTGGATCACGAGACATCAGCCTCTTTCAAGGGACTTTCGGGTAACATCTCGTTTGCCTGGTCCGTGACATTCTTTATCCTTGCGGGATTTTTCCTTGCGATTGCACTATATCATAAGTTCATCTTGCCGAAACCGGCATCTGATAAACCGGCTAAAGAGGTTACGGCAAGAAATATCTTCAAGGAGTTTTTCGAGACTTTTGCCTCTTTCTTCAAGAAGAAACAGATATGGATTGCAATTGCATTCCTGCTTTTGTACAGACTCCCCGAGGCACAGCTTGTAAAGCTGATCTCCCCGTTCCTGCTTGATGCAAGAGAGGTCGGCGGTATGGGGCTTACTACAGGCCAGGTTGGCCTTGTTTATGGAACAATAGGTATTCTGGGTCTTACTCTCGGAGGTATAATAGGAGGTATAATAGCTGCAAAGGGAGGTTTGAAAAAATGGCTTTGGCCGATGGCCTGGAGTATTTCACTCACATGTGCTACGTTTGTGTATCTAAGTGTTTTCCAGCCTGAAAGTCTTGTGATTATTAACCTTTGTGTGTTCATAGAACAGTTCGGGTATGGATTCGGGTTCACAGCTTACATGCTTTATATGATATACTTTGCTGCGGGTGAGCATAAAACTGCTCACTATGCAATATGCACAGCCTTCATGGCTTTGGGTATGATGATGCCGGGTATGATGGCGGGCTGGTTACAGGAGCTTATCGGATATGAGAATTTCTTCTGGTGGGTAATGATATGTTGTGTTACAACTATAGCTGTGACAGCATTTATAAAAGTTGATGACTCATTCGGCAGAAAACAGGCCGAAGTAAAAGCTTAAATTTAGATATGAATAAGTTAAAAGTAGTATTGGCCCTTTTTTTGGCCATGACCATTTCAAAGGCGTACTCTCAGAAGATCATGACTGGTCTTGAGGTACTGAAAGCCTCCAACTTCAAGGTGCTTGAAGGTAAGAGAGTGGGACTTATAACAAACCCTACAGGATTTGACAACAATATTAAATCCACAATTGATATATTAAATGAGGCACCGAATGTTAACCTGGTTGCTCTGTATGGTCCTGAGCATGGTGTGCGCGGGGATGTCCATGCGGGAGATCATGTAGAGACAACAAACGACCCAAAGACAGGTCTTCCTGTGTTCTCTCTTTATGGTGCCACAAGAAAGGCAACTCCGGAAATGCTTAAAGGTATTGATGTTTTGGTCTATGACATACAGGACATAGGAAGCAGATCATTCACATACATCAGTACAATGGGATTTGCAATGGAGGCTGCCGCAGAAAACAATATCGAGTTTGTTGTTTTAGACAGACCGAATCCGTTAGGAGGAGAAAAAGTGGAGGGTAACTTTGTCGAAGATGGTTTCTACTCTTTTGTCAGCCAGTTTAGAATTCCATATATCTATGGACTGACATGCGGCGAACTTGCAAAGCTCCTGAATGGTGAGAAAATGCTGAAAGCACAGTGTAAACTTACAATTGTACCGATGAAGGGATGGAAGAGATGTATGACATACGAACAGACCGGGTTGCAGTGGGTACCCTCTTCACCTCATGTACCTCAGATATCAAGTGCGATGTACTATCCTGCATCCGGAATCCTGGGAGAATTGGGCTACCTGTCGATAGGTGTCGGTTACACGATTCCGTTCCAGATGTTTGCGGCCGAATGGATTGATGCTGAGGCTTTGACCGACAGGCTTAACAGTTACAACCTTCCCGGGGTGAAGTTCCGTCCGATCTATTATAAGCCATTCTACTCAGTTGGAGCCGGAAAGGACTTTAAGGGAGTACAGATACACATACTTGATTATAGTAAGTGTGCACTGACAGACATACAGTTCCATGTGATGCAGGCTCTTGCAGAGCTTTGGCCCGACAAGGCAGTATTCGATCATGCGGACCAGGAACGCTTTAATATGTTTGATAAAGTATGCGGCTCGGATCAGATTCGTAAGAAATTTTCTGAAAGGAACAGATTTGAAGATATCCGTGATTATTGGTATAAAGATGTGGAGAGTTTCAGGAAACTCTCACAGAAATACTATATCTATTAGTATTAAAGGATTCCAAGAGTGCGGCTTCGTGCGAGCATACATGCTCCCATGATGCCGCATTTTTCACCAAGTTTTGAAAGCCGGATATTTGTATCCTTGCTGACTCGTATGAGTGAGTATTTATTAATGGCGCTCTTAATAGGCAGCATTATATAATCCTTTGCATTTGCCAGTGTTCCTCCGAGAACTATAAGTTCCGGATTGAAAAGATTTATAAGTCCGGAAATCGCTTTTCCCAGCTCGTTGCCTACGCTCTCTATAATTTCAATAGCGAGGACATCCTCTTTGTGAACCGCATCCATAATATCCTCCATTGTTATCTGTTCTCCCTTGTTGAATTTGTTGGAAAGAGTAGATACACGACCCTCACTTAGTTTCTCCATGAACATTCTGTGCATGGCAGATCCGGAAGCACCTGTCTCAAGACATCCTCTTTTGCCGCACCGGCAGATTATTTCATTGTCAAAAAAAGGAAAATGGCCGAACTCTCCCGAGAAACCGGATTTGCCGTAATAGAGCTTGCCATCGATTATTATTCCTATACCCAAACCCCAACTGGCATTTATGAAGAGCATATCCTTAAAGTTGCTGTTTTCTCCGTGCATATACTCTCCGTAGGTCATGGAACGGGAGTCGTTTTCAATAAAAACAGTATAGTCGAGTCTCTCTTCAATGAGTGCCGAGAGAGGTTTTTCGTCAAGGTAGTAGAAGCTGTAGCTGAAGCCGGATTGAGAGTTTACTCGTCCGGATAGGTTGACTCCGACAGCAAGTATCTTCTCCTTTGATACAGTTACCCTGGTGATGAAAGATTTTATTATAGCGCAAAGCTTGTCCAGGGAGTGTATTGTGTTTTCCAGTACAAACGGTTTGTCCGGCTCGTACTCTATAAGCTGTCCCTTGAAATTTATAAGGCCAAGAGATATGTTGTCCTTGTTTATGTCAACACCTATAAAATAACCTGCATCTGGATTCAGACCATACATGTTCGGCCTTCTCCCTCCGCTTGTGCCCTGTTTCCCGAAGTCAAGCACAAATCCCTCGGCAATCAACTCGCCTATGAGTTTTGTCATTGTAGGCACACTTATATTCACCTCCCTGCTCAGGTCCGTTATGCTGTAGTTTCCGTTAAGTACAAACAATCTGATCAGCTCTTTCTTGAGCGAGGCCGTTTTGTTTCCGTCGTAGGACTGTTGCAGGAATGTGTTTTTCATATATGTTTTAGTTCGCGTTTTCAAATCCAATATCAGCTCTGTGTAACTTGTCGTACCAGTTGTATTTGAGTATAACCATACAGATAACGACAACACCGAGAGCAATCAGAGTAGCTCCTGTTTTGTGAATTATGAAGAATATAGGGAGGACCACAAGGGCCATCTGCCATACAATGCCGACAATTACATTCACAACATCCCTGCCAAAATCCTTATTCCCCTCAAATGCAGGATCAATTTTCACAACCTTTTCATGTATAGGTTTCCAGAAGCCCCAAGGACGTACATTTTTGTAGAATTTTATAAGGGTATCGTCGTTGTCCGGTTTGGTAAGGTATGTGCCGGCGAAGCAGCCTATGAATGAAGCTGCCAAGGTGATAGGGAAGAAGTATATGTCAGGTATTTCAGGGAAAAAGAAGAGTTTAACGGTTGATGCGATAAGGCCTGAGAGCATTCCCCAGAAGTAACCGTACCCATTGAATCTCCACCATATCCATTTCAATACGTTGGCAGCAGCATATCCGCCATAAAGGGATGAGGTAATCCAAAGTGTAAGAGAGTTTAATGAATTGGCAAAGAATCCGAAGGTTACACCTACAACAACCAATACGACAGAGGCCACATAACTGAATCTGACATATGTTTTAGGTGCGGCATCGGGTTTTATATATTTTTTGTAAAGGTCGTTCACTATATATGCAGGGGCTGAATTGACAAATGCGGCAAGGGTACCCACGAATGCAGCCAATAGACCGGCAAGGAGCAACCCTTTTACTCCGGTAGGAACAAACCGTGTAATGGCTATCGGAAGAATAGTCTCGAAATCCATTGATGATCCGAGTCCTGCCAGTTCCGGAGAGAGGAATACTATTGACAGTACAGCCAGGCCTGCTACCATGAGATATCTCGGTGCGAAAAGCAGGAATATTGTAAGACCGCTCATTTTTGCAGCCTCTGACGGTTTTCTTGTCGAGAGTATTCTTTGCATGTCGTAGCTAGGTACAGGGCCGGCAAGACTGGCGAATATGCCCTTGAACACCATCATCATAACCAATGCTCCGAAAATCTGATATCCGTCGGAGGCAATCTTGTCATTAAGTGCCGGCATTATTCCTCCCCAGTCAAGATTGAGATTCCATTCGAAGAACATATTGTCCCATCCGTGAGGTGTCAGGGCGGCAATTTGTTCCCCGGTAACGGATGTATATGCGATGTAACCGACAATCAGGCATGAAACTGTCATTATGGCAAATTGGAATATATCTGCAGCAACAACGCTCATCATACCCCCCTTGAGGGTGTACAGGGTAGTGATACCTATAATGATAAGAGCGTAAGATTCTGCAGATGTAAGGGTCATAAAGCCAAGGTTACATGTAAGATCCCATGGCAAAATCTGAATTGCAAACTTGCCTATACCTTCAAAGAAGTATGCCATGAAACCTATAACGCTTATAATGGCGAATATAATTACCACAATGTGAGACATCCTTCCGCCCCTTCCGCCGAATCGTGTAAGAATCCACTCGGCACCGGTCATCACATTCGATCTTCTCATCCATATTGCAAGGAATACCATTACAAACACCTGGTTCCATACGGGCCACAACCATGGCAGCCACACACTCTTCAATCCGTACACAAAAAGGATGGCGACAGTCCACATTGTTCCCGAGATGTCAAACATGCCGGAAGCATTGGATAGCCCGAGGAAGTACCATCTAATTTTTTTGCCCCCTAAAAAATAGGTATCAATACTTTTTGATGCTCTTTTTGAAAGAATGAAACCGAGAGAGAGAATAACTGCAATGTATATTCCGATTACAAGAATGTCGATCCAGGATAGGCTCATGTTATTTAAAATTAGATATGATAAGTAACTTACAAATGTAATAATTATTTTCTGCGATGCAAAGATGGTAAGAAATTTATATAAATACACACTAATTAATAAAAAAATTTATTAAATATGCTTTGAAAGAAAAATATATTTACTATGTTTGTACTCACTAAACAAATAATTATTTACAAATTCAGGCATATGAAGCGACTTTTGTTTATTGCAACATTACTAATAGCAACAATCAGTTACGGACAGGGGAAAAAGGTCTATATGTGGTTTGACTGCGAGGCAAACTTCAACAGACTTGGTACCAAAGATTCAATTTGCTGGTATCTGGATAAGGTGAAGAGTGTGGGAGTGACCGATGTTGTTGTCGATGTCAAATCCATTATGGGAGAAGTCCTGTACAAAAGTAAAATTGCACCTTTCATGGCAGAGTGGGAGGGATGGTACAGGAACCCGGACTTTGACATGATGAAGGTTTTCATCGATGAAGGGCATAAAAGGGGGCTTGTTGTACACGCATCTCTAAATGTATTTGCCGGCGGACACAACTTTTTTAACAGAGGTATTATCTACAAGCAGCATCCGGAATGGCAATCCTTGGTATACCATGAGGGTAAGCTGATGAAAATCGGGGATATGAAATGGAACTACAACGGAATGCTAAATCCTGCAAATCCGGAAGTGAGAGCCTATCAACTGAGCATTCTGAAGGAATTTGTCTCTAAGTATAAAAAAGTGGATGGTCTTATACTTGACAGGATGCGTTTTGACAATGTAACCTCTGATTTCAGTCAGGCATCAAAGGCACAATTCGAAGCTTACTCCGGAATTAAAGTGGAGAACTTCCCGGATGATATACTCTATTGGACAGAGAAAGACGGAAAGAAGATCTGGAAGGAGGGAAAACACTTCAAGAAATGGACAGAGTGGAGAGCAATGATTATAAAAGGATTCGCTGAAGATGTTCATAAAGAGCTGAAGAAGATAAACAAGAAACTTATTCTAGGAGACTATACCGGTGCCTGGTATCCTACCTATTATCAATTGGGTGTCAATTGGGCAAGTGTCAAGTATGACCCTTCAAAAGAGTTTGCATGGGCGACCCCGGATTATTATAAGAGTGGTTATGCAGATCTGCTGGATGTATATATGACAGGTCTCTACTATACCAATGTAACAAAAGAGGATGTGGATAAGGCCAACCGCTCTTTGGGCTACACCGGCGAGCCGGGAATGGACATCAATAACAGGACTTACTGGTACTGCATTGAAGGAGGTGCCGAGCTAGCAAAGAGAATCACCAAGGGTGTGGTACCTGTTATGGGCGCTATACTAGTAAGCCAGTACGAGACTGATTCGTTACAGTTTGAAAAGGCTGTCAGCCAGGCAATGAAGAGTACGGACGGAGTTACCATTTTCGACATTTCTCATGTAATCACAAAGAACTGGTGGGGAAGTCTGGAGAGAGGTCTTAAGCAGTAAAGAGAAACAATATGTTTAAAATATTTAACACTAATTATTAATCTAAAGGTATTCTATGAAAAATGTATATTTGATTTTCAGGAATTTCCGAATGGTGGGAGGGGCTTCGCTTCTTTCACTGTTCTTACTTCTTGTCTGTGCGTCTTCTGGATACGCTCAGTCGGGTATCAAGGGGTCGGTCTCTGATACCAAGGGAGCTCCGATCGCCGGGGTGGCAATAGTTGTAAAAGGGACAAACAACTACACCACAACAGGCCAGAACGGGGAGTTCCAGATAACAGCAAACAAGGGAGATCTTCTCGAGTTCTCTTTACTGGGAATGCTTACACAGCAGGTCCGTCTTACAGGACAGGCTGTAGTAAATGTAGTAATGCAGGAGGATGTCTCCAAACTGGAAGAGATCATAGTTGTCGGTTATGGAACACAGCAAAAAGCGAGTCTGACAGGTTCAATCTCTCAGATAAAAGGCTCTGAACTGTTGAAGACTCCGGCTACAAACATCACCAGCGTTCTCGGCGGCCGTGTTTCAGGTGTTACTTCCGTACAGGAGTCAGGACAACCTGGTGCTGACGGAGCCGGTTTGAGAATCCGTGGTTCGAGGGCAGCCGTTACCTATATTGTAGACGGTATGCCAAGGTCTATAAACGACATTGACCCAAGTGACATCGAGACTGTTTCCGTCCTCAAGGATGCATCTTCTGCTGCGGTTTACGGTCTGCAGAGTGCCGGTGGTGTAATCATCATCACAACCAAGAAGGGAAAAGCCGGGGAGTCAAAGATTACCTATAAAGGATCTTATGGTATTTCTGTTAATGCCAACTATCCGAAATTCCTGGACGGACCGGGTTATGCATATTGGTACAATAAAGCCAGTGAAATGGACGGTAACTCTCCGGTTTTCACATCTGCTCAGGTGGCTATGATGACCAATGGTGATGACAGCGACGGCTGGGGTAATACAGACTGGATCGGAGAGACATTCGGAACAGGAACAACCAGGCAGCATAATGTTACAATAAACGGTGGAAGCGATAAGATGAAATACTTCGCCTCTATCGGTTATATGGGACAAAACGGAAACATCAAGAATTTCGACTATACAAGGTATAACCTCAGGAGTAATCTGGAGGCACAGGTTGCAAAGAACCTGAAAGTAAATATCGGTGTTGCCGGAAATGTCGGTGATACCAGAACACCTGGTTACGGGGCCGGCGGATCAGCCGGAGTTGGCGCATCTTATCAATGGCTTAGCGTTGCTGAGCAGGCTTCGTATGCACACCCTTACCTTCCTAAGAGTATAAACGGTATTCCTGTTGCAAGCCGCAATGCATATAACAATGCAATAAATCCGATAGCTGCAACGGAGCTTTCGGGAAATCACAAATCAATAACCAGAGCGGTTCAGACAAATGTTGACCTCCAGTGGGATCTTCCTTGGATAAAAGGATTGAACCTTAAATTTACCGGGGCCTATGACCAATCGGCAACCGTCTCTAAGAACTTCAGCACACCTTACAAGGTGTACCTGGAAACTATCCCAAGCTCAACTACAAGTGAGATCACATACGGACTTACAACAGATGCCCGCAATCAAACACAGATGACTCTCGGAGAGGGTTATACACAGTGGCAGAGACTGGTTTCTCAGGTAAGTGCAAACTATAAGGGAACATTCGGAGCACACAATTTTGACGGAATGCTCCTCATGGAGGCCAGAGACTATAAGACAAATAACTTTGCAGCTTATGGAAAGGGATTCTACTTCAAAGAGCTCCCTGAACTTGATATAGCTCAGGTTCCCACAGACAACCCTATCAGCGGATCAAGCAATGCTAACAGAAGTGTAGGTGTTGTAGGCCGTATCAAATACGATTACGATAATCGTTACCTTGCAGAGTTCACAGGTCGTTACGACGGTTCATATAAATTCTCTGGAAGTGTTCCCGGAAAGAGATGGGGTTTCTTCCCTTCACTCTCTCTTGGATGGAGAATCTCAAACGAGGAGTTCTTCAAGAATGCAAATCTTGATTTCGTTGATAACCTCAAGATTCGCGGATCGGTAGGTATGCTTGGATCAGACCCTGTTTCCGCTTACAGCTTCCTTAGCACAATGGCATTTGTCGGCGGAAGTAATCCTACCGCACAAGTGGTTCTCAACGGAAGCGGACAGAATGCCCTTATGACTTCCGCTGTTGCAAACCCTAACCTTACATGGGAGAAGACCATTGCATACAACTTCGGTTTTGATGCTTCAATGTGGAGCGGAAAATTAGACGTTGAGTTCGACGTATTCTACAACTATACATGGGATATCCTCGGAACACAGACAAGTATGCCCGGTTCAATGGGGGGATACTATACAACTTATGTAAACAACAACAGTGTCGATACAAAGGGTATTGACCTGATGTTAGAACATAACGGTAAAGTAGGTGATTTCTATTACGGCGCTAAATTGAATCTTAGCTGGGCAAAAACAAGATATATAAAATATATGGACAGCCCTAACACACCTGATTATGCAAAGAGAACAGGGAAGTCTCCTTGGGTTATGGCCGGCCTTGTTGCCGACGGACTTTTCCAGAGCGAGGAGGAGATTGACAACTCTCCGTTTATCGTAGGTTCACGTCCGCGTGTCGGAGATATCAAGTACAAAGACCTCAACGGTGACGGTGTAATCTCTTATTCACAAGACCGTGCACTGGTGGGTAAACCTAACAGACCTGAGCTTACAGCCGGTCTGGATCTCAATGCATCGTACAAGGGATTTGATGTTTCGATGCTCTTCACTGCCGGTGCAATATGTGATATCTCACTTACGGGTACTTACTACAACTATAACGATGATAACACCATCTTTACAAAACCTTTCAAGGCAGGTTCCAATGCTCCTGTATATCTTGTAGAGAATGCGTGGACCCCGGAGAACACAAATGCATCTTTCCCGAGGTTGTCAATCAATACACCTAACACAAACAATGCTTATGCATCTACATACTGGTTCAGGGACGGCAAATACATCCGTATGAAATCAGCCCAGTTGGGTTACACACTTCCTAAAAAGCTTACAAGCAAGCTAAGTATTGATAACATAAGAGTATTTGTAGAAGGTACAAACATCTTTACACTCTCCGGCCTTCCTGAAGGTATTGACCCTGAAAGACCGGGCGTAACTAATGGATACTATCCTCAACAGAAGACATTCATGGGTGGTCTAACAATTTCTTTCTAAATCGATGAATAACATGAAAACAAAAATATTTATAATCACATTATTTGTCAGTGTTATTGGTTTGTCGGGCTGTAATAAATTCCTGGACCTTACCCCTACAGACAAACTCTCTGATAAAGTTGTATGGCAGAGCAAGGAGAACGTAGAGCTCTATGTTAACGGCTTCTACCCGTACATCACAATATACAGCCCATACGGCTCAGGCGACTCTAACGCCGGTTTGACTGAAGGTATGACCGAGACACTTAAGTTCGGATCGATGACCTCAGGTACAAATGTCGGTTTCCCTAATATGCTTGCATATTCGAACGGCGGTATTTCCGCACCAACAGCATCATGGTATCTTGGTATGTGGGATGACCTCTATACAAGGATACGCAGAGTAAATGAATTCATTTCAGGCCTTAAGAAATTCGGAACTGACCTTGATCCTGCAGATCAGGTGAGATTTGAGGCAGAGGCTAAATTCTTCAGAGGATTCTTATACTTCCAGCTTATCAAGAGAAGCAAGGATGTCATACTTTATGATGAGGATCTCTCTAACATTTCCAGAGACAAGGCTATAAGCACCGAGAGCGAAGGCTGGGATTTCGTGGAGAGTGATCTTGAATTTGCCGCACACAACCTTCCTAAGGAGTGGCCTACAGCAAACAGAGGCCGTGTGACAAAGGGTGCTGCCTTCGCACTTCAGTCAAGAGCAATGCTCTATGCAGAAAGATGGCAGGTAGCAAAGACAGCCGCTGACTCAGTAATTGCGCTGAACATGTATTCTGTCCCTGCAGCTACAACCGTAGCTCAGTATAATAACTCGTTCAAGTCTTACTACAGTGGCAACCCTGAGGCAATACTTGAGTATAGCTATCTTGTAAGCGGACCAAACCATGGTTTTGACAAATTGTTCACACCTGGCGGTGACGTTGCCGGTATGGGCGGAAAGGCTGCTCCCACACAGGAGATGGTTGAGTCATACGAGCTTGCAACAGGCGGATTCCCGGACTGGTCGGCATGGCACAACACAACATCCGGAACAACAGCCACACCTCCATACAGTCAGCTTGAGGTTCGTTTCCATGCTTCGATACTTTATAACGGAGCAACCTGGAAAGGCCGTACTATCCAGCCTTACATCGGCGGACAGGACGGATGGGCATCATTCAAGGACGATCCAAACCCTTCTGGTAAAACTGTTACAGGTTACTATCTGAGAAAGCTGGTGGATGAGTCACATACTGACCTTAACTCAGTTCCCGGCACAAAGACACTTGTGGCAATAAGAATGGCCGAGGTTTATCTTAACCGCGCAGAGGCTTGCTACAAACTCAATGATGTTCAGGGTGCAAATGCAGGTGTAAGGGCTATCAGGACAAGAGTCGGACTGCCTTATACAGACAAGAGCGGACAGGATCTCTTCAATGCAATCAGGCAAGAGAGAAAGGTTGAGCTTGCGTATGAGGGTCACCTCTACTGGGATATGCGTCGCTGGAAGCTTGCACATATTGAATATTCCGGCCCTGGCAGCCGTGTTCACGGACTCAAGATCGAGAAACAGGGTGCAAACTTCATCTACACATATGTTGACTGTGATAAAGAGGACCGTTACTTCCCTGCAAAGATGTACAGGATACCTATGCCTGAGACTGAGCTTGCAAACAATTCGGCAGTTCAGCAATATGAAGAGTGGAGATAACAAATAACTATTGAGAATCATGAAAAAGAAAATATTCTATTTTGTAGCTCTGCTCGGAATAATGAGCGGATGTCACAAACCAGAAATACCGGTAGCCAAAGATGCCGATCAGGGCATAAACAGCGTTTCGGCACAATTTGCTACTGGGGAATACAAAAGTGATGCGAATGCAAAGTTCACCGTTCAGGTTACAAATCCTGATCAGGAGGAGATACTGATCCCGATTCCATGGAACTATCCGGAAGAGACAGATAACAATACTGAGATAACAAACATGAGAATCACTGCGAATCTGGATGACAATGTAACAATCGATCCTCCTTTGAGCAGCATGGACCTTACAAAGAAGAACTACATTACTGTTACCAAGGCAGACGGCACCAAGAAGGGTTACTACATCACAGGCGAGAGAAGAAAGAGCAACAAGTGTGCGATTTCTAGCTTTGTACTTGCTAATCCTCTGATTGTCGGAGTTATAGACGAAGATGCGAAGACGATTTCACTCATCTCTGTGGATAATCTGGGTACTTCAACCGCAGAGGTCTCAATCTCTGCTCACGCCACTATATCTCCTGACCCTTCAGTAGCAAGAAGTTATGCTGATAACGTGACATTCACCGTTACTGCTCAGGATGGTACAACAAAGGCAACTTACACAGTTCAAAAGACAGTCCCTCCTAAGATTAATTATGGTTTCCGCACAGGTAGCGCAACCGAGCTCTGGGCAAACGATTTTAACCTAAAATATGGTATAACCAATGCTTCAGGCAAGAACTTCACACTTGCAGCGATGGGTACAAACCTTATATTGAGTGACGGTACCCAGCAGTTCTACTTCAACAGTGCAACAGGTGAGAAGCTCGGCACTATTGCAGGCAGCATGAACCTTAGCGGTGGTGCGATTACATCAGATAAAGCGGGAAATATGCTGTTATGTAACATTGCAGCTAAGAATGCAACATTTAACATATACAAGACAAGCTCTGTGACAGAGGCTCCTGTGCTCTTTATATCAATGACATACAATATTGGCGTAGGTGTCAAGATGGGTGCAAAAATAAATGTACAGGGAGATCTTAACGGCAATGCTATAATAACCGTTCCTACATGGGCATGGGCTGCAACACCTGCACACCACGAATTCATCAGATGGGTAGTTACAAACGGTGTGGCAGGACCGGCAGAGGTTGTTTCTGCTACAAACATTACAAACTGGAACTCGGCAAATGCTGATGTACAATACGCATCAACATCGACCGCAGGAAGATATTTTGTAACAAGCTACAGCGGTGTCGGAAACAAACTCGATGCTGTTAACGGAGCCACCAACACAGGAGTTGCAAAACTCGGCACTGCAACATGGGGTGCTAACTCAAACTTCAACGCTGTAGACGCAGTTGAGTTTAACAAGGCAACCTATGTAGCGGTTTACGGAGGTATGCACTTTACTTACAGCCAGTGTGTCGGATATATGTATGATGTGACTACACTTGACCAGTTCACAGGATTGATCAACAACGCACCATCACTCGTATTCAATACCAATGACTATAGGTTTGGCTCTCCTGTCCTTGCATCAAGTGATATTCTCCTGATACCTTCACCTGACGGTTACAAACTCAGGTTGTACTACACAGACGGTAACTGCAGGAGCCTTGTTGCATGGGAATTTGACTGTATTGATAAATAGATTTTAACTTTGTGAATATTTCGGTATCCTCTTAAACGGGGATACCGGGATAATCACTTTTTTTCAAAGAAAACATTTTATGAAGGATGCCCTCAGATTATTGATCTCTGCTCTTGTCCTGGTAATAATCACCGCTTGCGGACTGACCTCTTGTGATAAGAAACCATCTACCCCTGATTGGGAGTGGGACGATACCACAACTACAAACCCGAACGCTGACAAGCCTCGTTACCTTTGGGTTGACGCAGCTGCGAATTTTCCCGACTTTGCAAACAGTGTGGAAAATATTGCACGAGACCTTACGATTGCAAAAAATACCGGTTTTACAGATATAATAGTAGATGTCAGACCAACTACCGGTGATGTGCTTTTCACCACAGACATGGTTGATCAGGTTGCATATCTGGGAGCATGGGTTAACGGTGCCTATACAAGGATAGACCGCACTGCCACATTCGACTATCTGAGAGCTTTCATTGATGAGGGACATAAGCTCGGACTTAAGATACATGCCGGTTTCAATACGATGGTGGGCGGCAATACAAGTCCGCTTGGCTCCCAGGGAGTGGTTTTCAGAGACAATGTCAAAAAGCTCTGGACAACAGATCTCAACCGTACAGGTGGAATCGTTAATATCATGAATACAAGTAACAATGCCAAGTTCTTCAATCCGGTAAGGCCTGAAGTGCAGAATTACCTTATATCAATACTCGAGGATCTGGCAGCTTATCAGGATCTTGACGGAATCGTGCTTGACCGCTGCCGTTTTGACGGTTATGACAGCGATTTTTCAAGCTACACTAAGACAAAATTTGAGGAGTACATAGGATCAACTGTCACAAACTTCCCGGCATCCGTAATCCCTCCGGGAACAGAGGTGGGTAAGATATCAACACCATACCCTACATATTACAAACAATGGCTCGAGTTCAGGGTGAAGACCATTCACGATTTCATTGTTAAGGTTAAATCAAAGGTGAAGAGCGTAAATCCCGACATTAAATTTGCCGTCTATGTAGGCGGCTGGTATTCGACATATTACGATGTGGGGGTTAACTGGGCCAGTCCTAAGTACAACACATCAGGAACATACGGATGGGCTACATCTAATTATAAAGAGTACGGATATGCAGACCATCTCGACTTTATGCTCATAGGGGCTTATGCCGCAGCCAACAGGGTGTACGGCAGCTCAGAGTGGACCATGCAGGGATTCTGTAAAAAGGCAAAAGCCGTAACCATGGGCGATGTACCTATTTCCGGCGGACCTGACGGAAACTCGTTCTATCCGAGTGCAGTGCCTGCAGGGACAGATGTCGCACTGGCAATATCAAACTCGGTGGATGCATGTATCAATGCCGGAGACGGATATTTCTTCTTCGACATGATTCACCTGAAACAGAATAACCAATGGCAATATGTCAAAAACGGAATTGACGCTGCCATTGCAAAAAAATAGAGAAAGAGAATGAAAAGACAAATGTTTAGAATCATGCTTGCAGTGTTGTTTGCAGGGGCAGTGTCACTACCGGCTCCGGCACAGAACAAGGCTACGGAGGTAAAGTTCAGAGGTGCGTATTATGACCAGAGAAGGGCTGCACACGATCTTGAGGGTATTCCTGAAGGTTCGGTGGTTTTTCTTGGTAACAGCATAACGGAGCAGGGTTGGTGGAACATGCTTTTCAAAACAAAGAATATTGTAAACAGAGGCATTGGAGGAGATAACGCATACGGTATGCTTGACCGTCTGCCTGATATTTTGAAGGCAAAACCGTCGAAAATGTTCCTGATGTGCGGTATCAATGACATCTCTCTAAAAATCCCCAATGACACAATCGTTGCAAATATCCGCAAGATGGTGAGGATGACAAAGAGTATGGCACCGCAATGCAGCCTGTACATTGAGAGTGTTCTTCCGATTAACGAGACGAGATTGGTATACACAACCGTTAAGGGAGACAATCCGACGGTAGATGAGCTGAATTTAAAGCTCCGGGCTATGTGCAAGGAAGAGGGTGTGGGGTTTGTGGATATTGCATCTCTTCTCAAGGATGAGAAAGGGGAGCTCAGGCTCTCGTTGACCAAGGATGGGTTACATCTCCATCCAGAGGCCTATATGATATGGGCAAAGGAGTTTAAGAGACTCAGGTTGTTAAAATAGAAAAAATAGGAAAATGAAAATCAAAGGAACTTTCCTCGATGAGATAAGCCATGACATACCGCATCAGAATTGGGGAGAAAAGGAGTGGGACAAAGACTTTGAATACATGAAGGATGCCGGCATCGACACTGTAATCCTCATCAGAAGCGGTTACAAGCGCTGGATGACATATCCTTCCGTAGTTTTACACAAAGAGGAGGGTTGTTATATGCCGCCGGTTGATCTGGTGGATATGTTCCTCAGATTGAGCGACAAATGGAATATGAACTTCTATTTCGGACTCTACGACTCGGGTAAATACTGGGCAAACGGAGAGTACGAGCAGGAGGTAAAAATAAATAACAAAGTGATTAGTGAGGTCTGGGAAAAATACGGGCATTACAAATCGTTTGCAGGCTGGTATATCTCTCAGGAGTGCAGCCGGAAGACAGGAAAGATTATAGATCTTTACGCAAGTCTCGGACGTTATTGCAAAGAGGTCTCAGGAGGGTTACCGACAATTATTTCACCATATATAGACGGATCCAAGAACCTAAGCCAATACACTAATGCAACGACCAGAGGAGAGGGCGTCTCACTTTCCGAGCATGAGCGGGAGTGGGACGAAATCTTCTCGGGTATTAAAGGTGCAGTGGACATAGTGGCTTTTCAGGACGGTCATGTTGAGTATGATGAACTGGTCGATTTCCTCAAAGTGAACAAAAAACTTGCAGACAAATACGGGATTGAGTGCTGGACAAACTCGGAGACATTTGACAGAGATATGCCTATAAAATTCTTGCCTATCAAGTGGGAGAAGCTGAGGCTTAAGATGGGAATGGCGCAGGAGGCAGGAATCGAGAATGCAATCACATTTGAGTTCTCTCACTTTATGAGTCCGCAGTCAGCATATCTGCAGGCAGGTCATCTATATGACAGATATCTCGAATATTTAAAAACAACAGAAACAACGAAATAGATATGGATTTCAAGCAAACGGCCCATCTTTACAAAGATGAGCTTCTTAACAATATTCTCCCGTTTTGGTTGGAAAAATCACAGGACAAGGAGCTTGGGGGATATTATACATGCTTAGACAGGGAGGGCAACGTATACGATACAGACAAATTCATTTGGTTGCAGGGAAGAGAGGTGTGGATGTTCTCCATGTTATATAACAATTTTGAAAAAAAGCAGGAGTGGCTCGATTGCGCTATCCAGGGAGCTGAATTCCTTAAGAAATACGGACACGACGGCAATTACAACTGGTATTTCTCGCTTACAAGGGAAGGGAAGCCAATAATCCAGCCTTACAATATATTTTCATATACATTTGCGGCAATGGCATTCGGTCAGCTTGGCAAAGCCACCGGCAACGAGGAGTATGCCCATATTGCAAAAACCACGTTCGACAGAATCCTTGAAAAAATGGATAATCCTAAGGGAATCTGGAGCAAGGGATATCCCGGAACAAGAGACCTCAAGGGATTTGCACTTCCGATGATATTGTGTAACTTGTCACTCGAAATAGAGCACCTGTTGGAGAAGTCATTGCTTGACCAGACAATTGATACATGCCTGAATGAGGTGATGAATGTTTTTTACAGAGAGGAGCTGGGTCTTGTTGTAGAGAATGTGACTCCTGACGGAAAGCTTTCGGACTCCTTTGAGGGAAGGGTTTTAAATCCGGGACATGCGCTTGAGAGTATGTGGTTTTTAATGGATCTCGGGGTAAAGCTTGACAGGAAAGATATAGTTGAAAAGGCTGTCCGGATTGCGTTGAGAACCGCTGATTACGGATGGGACAAACAGTACGGCGGGATCTTCTATTTCATGGACAGGAAGGGTTATCCGCCTCAGCAGCTTGAGTGGGATCAGAAGTTATGGTGGGTTCATATTGAGACCCTGATAACAATGATAAAGGGATATCAGCTTACAGGCTCCAAGGAGTGTCTTGACTGGTTTGAAAAGATTCACGACTACACCTGGGAACACTTCAAGGACAGAGAGCATCCCGAATGGTTCGGATATCTCAACCGCAGGGGCGAGGTTCTGTTGGATCTCAAGGGAGGCAAGTGGAAAGGTTGTTTTCATATACCGAGAGGGCTGTATCAGATAAGCAAAGTTTTGGAAACATTATAAAGAGCCTAATATGAAAAGAGTTGCAGGAATAATCCTTCTGGCAACCCTCCTGATAGCGTCCCAGACGTTACTCGCAAAAAGCATAAAAGGAAGGGTGACCGGCAATCAGACACCTCTTCGCGGGGTGGTAGTCACCGACGGCAAGAACTTTGCCGTTACAGGCAACAAGGGTGAATATACTCTTGAATGTGCCGAGGATGCACGCTTTGTATATATATCAACTCCTTCAGGCTATAGAGTGCCCCAAACGGGCAATACACCCGCTTTTTACATCCCTTTGGCTGAGGTCAGGAAGAGTTATGACTTTGTTCTTGAAAAAAAGAGTCAGGACGATACCAGGCACGGTTTTATAGCCATAGCGGATCCTCAGATATATGCGGCAAAGGAGTTTCTTCTTCTTCAGGAGGCGGCTGTTGATATAAGGAAAACAGCAGAGTCCTACAAAATCCCTTTTCACGGAATATGCTGCGGTGACATAGTCTCTTATGACCACGGGCTCTATCCGAGGTACAAGGAGATAATCTCCGGGACAGGGCTTCAGTTTTTCAACGTCATGGGAAACCACGATATGGTAAACAACGGGCGCTCTTTTGAAACCACATTCGGTAAGTATGAGGAGTCATTCGGACCGGCATACTACTCCATGAATGTCGGAAACATTCACTATGTTTTTCTGGATGATAACTTCTATGTGGGAAGAGAGTATTTTTATATTGGCTATCTCGATGAAAAACAGTTTGCATGGCTTGAAAAAGATCTTTCATATATAAAGGAGGGATCGACTGTAGTGCTGGTGATGCATATCCCAACCACTACAAGCACCGAAGACAGGAAAAAGTTCAGTTATAAGGAGTCGGGGGCAACAATGGCAAACAAAACCGCCCTCTATAAAATGCTTTCACCATATAAGGCGCATATAATCTCCGGCCATACCCATACCGCCGCCAACCAGCAGATAAACGACAATATCTTTGAATACAATTTGCCGGCTCTCTCGGGGGCCTGGTGGCAAGGTTCACTTTGCACCGACGGTGCTCCGAAGGGATACGGTCTCTTTATTGCCGAGGGCAATGAAATTACATGGCACTACCACTCCACCGGCGATAAGGAGAGCTATCAGATGAGGCTCTATACCGGAAGGGATGACAACTCTTTTAACGGATATGTTGTTGCCAATATATGGAACAGCGATTCTTCCTGGAGGGTTGAGCTTTATGAGGACGGGGTGAGCAAAGGGAGCATGGAGAGATTTTCGGCCTATGATCCTGATGCCAAAAAGATGTATTCTGACAGGGAGAAACTTGAGCACAAATGGATATATCCGTCAGTATCGGACCATTTCTACAGGGCAAAGCTCAACCCTCGGGCGAGAAAGGTTGAGGTGGTTGCCGTGGATCGTTACGGAAGGGAGTACAGAGAGTCTCTGCCCCAACTTTACGATGTAGTTGTCATCGGCGGAGGGACCAGCGGAACCACCGCAGGCATAAAGTCAGCAAGGCTTGG
This sequence comes from Bacteroidales bacterium, assembly GCA_023227835.1. GTDB lineage: Bacteria > Bacteroidota > Bacteroidia > Bacteroidales > UBA932 > Bact-08. The sequence goes on along the minus strand of JALOCI010000007.1, from coordinate 17,349 downwards.
GGCCAGGACACTTATTGCCGAGGAGTTCGAGTGGCTGGGTGGTATGCTGACATCTGCAGGCGTGAGTGCATTTGACGGAAATTATAAGCTCAAGGGTGGATTCTGGGGTGAGTTCAGAGATTCTTTGAGCAGCTACTACGGCTCGGAAAGCGCATTGAAGACAGGGTGGGTGAGCAACATTCTCTTTGAACCGTCGGCAGGTGCCAAAATTTTGAAAAATATAGCATCCCGCGAGAAGGATCTGGAGGTTAAATTCCACACTACCGCCTCAAATTTTACAAGAGAGGGTGGTATTTGGAAGATATCTCTGAATGTCAACGGCAAAAAAGAGAGTGTTGAGGCCAGGGTGCTTATCGACGCCACAGAGCTGGGAGATGTGGCTGCCCGATTGGGGATTGGTTACCAGATAGGTATGGACTCGAGGAGTGTCACAGGTGAGGATATGGCACAGGAGAAGGAGAATGATATTATCCAGGATCTGACCTATGTGATGATACTCAAGGAGTATGACCGCGATATGACCATAAAGCAACCGGAGAACTACAACCCTTCGCTCTTCTACTGCTCCACAATTTGCGAGAAATGCAAGAATCCCAAGGAGAAGCAACGCCTTTGGAGTCCGGAGAAGATGATCACATACGGCAAACTCCCGAACGGCAAGTATATGATAAACTGGCCTATAGAGGGTAATGACTATTACACCAACATAATAGAACTTTCTCCCGAGCAGAGGGAGAGAGAGCTTGCCAAGGCAAAGGAGCATTCGCTCTCATTCCTTTACTATATCCAGACAGAACTGGGATTCAACAAGCTCGGTCTGGCAGACGACGAGTATCCGACTGCCGACAAGCTCCCGTTCATACCATATCACAGAGAGTCACGACGGATCAACGGTGTCGTGAGATTTACGGCTAACCATATATCTGAGCCATATATCCAGCCGGAAAAGCTTTACAGGACATCCGTTGCCGTTGGTGATTACCCTGTTGACCACCACCATACACGTTACACAGGCTGGGCGGAACTGCCCGACCTCCATTTTCACCCTGTGCCTTCATACGGGCTTCCGCTCGGGGTAATGATACCTCAGGGACGCGAGGGGCTGATTGTAGCCGAGAAATCGATATCTGTGAGCAACCTTGCAAACGGTACCACAAGGCTTCAACCGGTGGTGCTGCAGATCGGGGAGGCGGCCGGCACGCTTGCCGCTCTTGCCGTGAAGGACTCTCTCGATGTGGCTGAGGTAAGTGTCCGTGATGTGCAACGGAGCCTCCTGGCATCAGGCGGCTACCTGATGCCATACCTTGACCTGCCGGCCGCCCATCAGCATTTCAGGGCAATTCAGAGAATCGGCGTAACCGGAATCATCAAAGGCAAAGGGATGAACAAAGGGTGGGAGAACCAGACCTGGTTCATGACAGACTCACTGATTACAGCCCGCACGATTGCAGAGGGGCTTTCCGAGGTCTATCCGCAACTATCTGCAGAAGAGTATGGCGACAAGCCTGTGACTCTTTCACAGCTTTGCTCAATGATATCGAAGATTCAGACAACAAATTCCAATGACGGAACCACTCCGGGATCAATCATTAAAACACTCTCCAAAGAGTGGAGCGGGATGGGTCTCACGACTTTCAATCCTGCTAGGGCTTTGAACAGACTTGAGTGTGCTGTTGTTATTGATAAGATACTCGATCCTTTTTCAAATGTCAGGATTGACATTAAGGGTAACTATTTAAAATAAAGCATTATGAATTTAAAACCAATAGTGATCGTCCTCTCTTTACTGGCGGTCAACATCTCCATGGCACAAAACCGTGTGACAACCATTCCTGCAAACAACTCCAACATCCGTTACACAGGCCGTACGATGGTAAACAGTGACAACTCCGTCTCCTTTGACTGGAGCGGGACATATTTCGAGACAATATTCACAGGGGGTTATTGTGCAGTCAAGGTCTCGGATTCAAGGAAGAATTACTACAATCTTTTCATAGATGGTGAATTTATAAGAGTTGTGACCACTCACGGCAAAGACTCGACTATTGTCCTGGCAAAGGGGCTTGCCGGCAAGCAACATCTGCTCAGGATGCAGAAGAGGTCTGAGGCTGAGCAGGGCAGAACTACCGTTCACTCTTTTGATCTGGAAAAGGGGGCTTCGTTTGTCTCTTATTTCCCTTCCAGAACCAGGCATATTGAGTTTATCGGGAATTCAATCACTGCGGGTTACGGAACCGAGGGTAAGGTGAAGACCGAGCCTTTCAAGGCTGAGACTGAGAATTGTAATCTTGCTTACGGGGCTATCATTTCAAGGTATTTTGATGCTGACTACACTTTTATTGCTCATTCGGGCAGGGGTGCTGTGAGGAATTACGGGGACAAGAACCGGGTTTCGAAGAATACGATGCGGGAGAGGATGATGAATACTTTTGACGAGGATTCGACTTTTAAATGGGATTTCAAGGGTTATAAGCCGGATTTGATTGTGATTAATCTTGGTTCGAATGATTTTTCGACTAATCCTCATCCTCTTCGTGAGGAGTTTTTGGGGGCTTATTCTGAGATTTTACTGCGTTTGAGGGGTGTTTATGGGGCTGATGTTCCTGTTCTTTGTGTTGCTCCGCCTAAGGGTCCTGCGTTTGATTTTATCCGGGATTTTGTACGGGATTCTAAGGATGCGAGGCTTGGGTTTGCGGCGTATTTGAACGGGGTTTATAATGATGGTTCTGATCAGGGTTCTTCTGGGCATCCGAATTATGAGGGTCAGAAGAAGATCGCGATGAATCTGATCCCTTACATCTCCACCCTCACCGGCTGGCCTCTGACCGGCAAGGTGATTGAGTAATCCTGTATGCTATTGTCTTAGTCACAGAAATGTGACTCTTTACAAGAATTATGTCTCCATTTAATGGGTTATAGTTTGAATCAGTTTGACATAACCTTGCGCTCGACATCTTCTTTGTTTTATCATTTTGATTAAAGGAAAGTAATTCTTTTCTATGTTGCTGCCCATTTAATACTGAACCACTATTCCCATTGCGAGCTGCTCTTTTCTTTTATATCGAAGCCGGCATGGGGCGGGCGGAGCCGTGTCTCCAAGGCTGTTGCTGCTTAGGCTGTCCAAATCAAAATGCTAACTCGCCTTCGGCTCAGACAGACGCATTTTGCTAAGTACAGCCGTCAGCGCAACTAATCGCCTTGTTCGCACAACGCTCCGCCCACCTCATGCCGTACTTCTATTTTGAAAAGAGCAGCGGGGTGGAATTGTTGATTTTTCTGTCAATAAACGGGACAATCAGTCGATGATATTAAGCCAATACTCTTTTCAATTTTCAGGTCAATCACTCGGATCATAATCAAGTCAGTCAAAGGGCCAATCACTCGGGCTTATATTTAAACCACAGGGTCAAAAAATAGATTTATCGTGTCTTTTTGCACAGGCCAGTTCCTAATCGGGCCAGAATCCCGTAACCACCCTCTTCTTGGATTCATCGCCTAATCTTATGCGAGAAATTCTCATCAAAAATTCTCTCAAAAGCCCGCCTTTTCTAACGTGCCACCAATCGCCCCACATCTGGATTACCATCAATAAAGAGCAATAATTCTTCAATTTTCTATTTCTCAGAAAATTAAATTTTTACAGAAACTTATCAACACTCCGTTGAATTTCAAGAATCGACAAAATATTTTTTATATCTTTATATGGTTCTGCCATACAGCAGTTTACCTGTGTGAATTCCCGAAACCTCGCCCCAAACTTAGTTTTACGATAATTGTAGCTAGAAAATATATAAGCTCCAGTACAACATAAAGAGTTGAAAGCAATGTGAAAATTTATAAATATTGTCCAAAAAACATAGTGCAAGACCTCATAATCATCGATTTGAAGTAATTTAAACAACTATCGCCAAGGTGGGCGTAATCATATAATATACATAGATATATGGTAAAAACAATTGATAAAATTGATGCGCTAATTTTCATAGATACAAATATTTTGCTTGATTTTTATCGCATAAGAAAAAGTGATATAAGCCTTAAGTATCTGCAAGAGATGGAAAATCATAAAGGAATTCTGATTTTGACCAATCAAGTTGAAATGGAATTTCGAAAAAACAGACAAAAGGTCATCTTAGAAACGATTGCTGAAGTAAATAAGATATCAGCAGGAAATCTTAATATTCCAACAATTCTTTCTGATGCTAAACCTGTTGAGATGCTTAGGAGAGCTCAAAGACAAATTGCGACGCAACAGAAAAAGATAAAAGAAAGAATTGATAAATTACTTGCAAATCCAGGAACTCAGGATAAAGTTTTTCAAACTTTACAAAAAATTTTTAAAACACCAAGCGAATACAATTTAAATAGAGATAATAATAAGCGATTTACTATTAGGCGATTAGCACTAAGGAGGTTTTACCTAGGATACCCACCAAGAAAAAATGAAGATAATTCTATTGGTGATGCAATAAACTGGGAATGGATAATTGATTGTGCTTCCAGGACAGATAAACATATAATTTTAGTAACGAGAGATTGTGATTTCGGAATTATCTATGGTGAAAATTCATACCTAAATGATTGGCTTCAAATAGAATTTAAAGAGAGAATAAGTCAAAAGAGAAAAATTATCCTGACGGATAAACTTAGTACAGCATTCAAGCTTGTTGAAATCCCAGTGACAACAGAAATGATAGAAGAAGAAAATACTATTATCTCAGAAAGAATTATTGAATCAGAAGAGCAAAATGAAATGAATGAATATAGAGTTGTGCGGAATCGTCAACGTTTAAAACTGTTGCAAGAATATTTAAGCAATAATTATGAAAACAAATAACTGCGTCCAACAAGGGGTGTGAATAATTGCATGTTCAAGCGGCTATTATAGGGTTGTAACCTTTGTAACTTGACATCAAAATGCTTAGAAAAAGGCACTCATCATACCCCCAACAGTTAGCCACACGCTTGACAACCTAAAACTAATAAAATACTCAGAATTATGAGAGCAACAAGACACAAAATATCATTATTGAAGAATAGGATTTCAGAGATCTTGCCAGATGATCATGACATTTTCGGATATGCAGGAATAAGTAAAACTTTGATTTTAGATTCGTTAAATGAAAGCTACAATTCGTTATTAGTATTGGATGAATACAATGATAGATTTGAAACTATAATAGCAAAGAGAAATGTTGCTCAATTCATAGATAATGCTAATAATTACCTTATTGACGCCTTTAAATCTGACATAGCTGTTGAAAAGTTTAATGACTTCTTGATTAATATCTCACAGATAAGATTTTTTCTTAAAGAAGCATATATCACATTATCTGAAAAGCCATTAAGACTGGATATTGAAATAAAACAGGCAAAATCTGTGTTAGAGGAGTTAGTAAATGATTTAGAAGAAATCAAGAACTTAAAGAAAGAAATAGATGAAATGAAAGCTAATTCATCTGAGTTTATTGGTGATTTAGAAACCAAGCATAAAACTGCATTAGAAAATGATAATATAATTAGTGAAGCTGTTGAAAGAATTGTATCTATTGATTCTGAATTAGAAGGAACTGCTGAAAAAATAAATATTTGGAAATCTGAGATTCAGACCGTAAAGGAGGACATTAGTACTAAACAAGCAGAAATAGCTAAACTAAAAATTGAAACAGAACAAATACAAGCTAAAAACAAAGAAAATCAGCTGCATATAAATGATTTTTCAAACTTGCTTACTGAACAGCTAAATACAAATAGCATGCAACAAGATTATATTCAGAAAACAATAGAAGATGTGAGTAGGGCTGGAATGGCTGGTTCGTTTAAGAAACGTAAAGATGAATTAAGATGGACTCAATTTACATGGGCTTTCATGACTATAATTTCTGTTGGAGGCCTAATCTGTTTATCATACTCTATTGTAAAACCCTTGCTGGATGGCCAAGAAATAAATTTGAATCAATTATATTTTAAAATTCCTGTGATTGCCTCGGCTGTGTGGTTAGGCTGGTTCTGTTCTAAGCAATATGGATTTACTACAAGAATACGGGAAGATTATGCTTATAAATATGCAATTTCTTTAGCATTTGAAGGCTATAAAAATGAGACACGGGAGATAGATGGAGATTTGCTTCAGAAATTAGTACAACTAACAATATTTAATATATCTAAAAACCCTGTTAATATTTTTGATACTAATAATAATCATGGAACACCTTATAATGAGATGTTTGATAGTATTATAAAAAGATTTTTTGGAAATAAAAATGACGAAAATGAATAACAATTTTACTCAACATATTGTATAAATCAATGCGATTTAGGTGGATGGTTCGGCTTTTCTGCCTGAATAGACGTGACTAATAATTGCGAAGCCAGCATTGCCCAATATTTCATACACACAACTGTTAGGTTTAAGTGAAGAAAAGCCAACGACAGTTTAACTACAAAACGAAAAAGAGAAATGAATAATAAACATACAAAACAACACATTTGCAATTCGCAAAAACCGAAGTACAGCCAAAGTTTGCAAAAGAGCTGTTTTCTTGCTGGAGCACCCGAGGATAATTGTAACTTTAGGGGTTTAATTTAAGGACTTAGAGATTATAATGGCAAAAAAGAACGGAAACGATAAATCAATTGAAGTAACCCTTTGGGATGCAGCAAATAAATTGAGGGGAAGTGTTGAACCAGCAGAATACAAACACGTAGTTTTGGGACTGATATTTTTAAAGTTTGCGAGCGATAAATTTGAAAACCATCGAGCCAAACTAATTGCCGAAGGCAAACAAAAGTATATTGAGATGGCTGACTTCTATAACATGAGCAATGTGTTCTTCTTGGAGGAAACCAGCCGCTGGAGTTACCTGATTAAAAAATCAAAACAAGATAATATTGCACTGTTGATCGACACAGCATTGCATAATATTGAGAAAAACAATAAAGCACTAAAAGGCGCATTGCCAGATAACTACTTTTCTCGTTTGGGATTGGATGTTACTAAATTGGCTTCGTTGCTCGATACTATCAATGACATAGATACAACCAAAGATCCAAAACAGGATGTGGTAGGGAAAGTGTATGAATACTTTCTTTCAAAATTTGCATTGGCAGAGGGAAAAGGAAAAGGAGAATTTTACACGCCAAAAAGCATTGTAAACCTAATTGCCGAAATGATTGAACCGTACAAAGGCATAATTTATGATCCTGCTTGTGGTTCAGGTGGTATGTTTGTACAGTCGGTTAAGTTTATTGAGGCACACCACGGAAACAAAAAAGAGGTTTCCATTTACGGACAGGAATACACCAACACCACATACAAATTGGCAAAGATGAACCTTGCAATTCGTGGGATTTCAGGCAATCTTGGAGAAAAAGCAGCCAATACTTTTCTGGACGACCAGCACAAAGATCTCAAAGCCGATTTCATTATGGCAAATCCACCGTTTAACCAAAAGGATTGGCGAGCCGAAAACGAATTATTGGACGATCCTCGCTGGCAGGGTTACGATGTTCCACCAAAAAGCAATGCCAATTATGGTTGGATTTTGAATATGGTTTCGAAACTTAGCGATAACGGAGTAGCCGGTTTTATTTTGGCAAACGGTGCTTTAAGTGGAGGTGGCGACGAATACAAAATACGCCGTAAACTTGTTGAAAACCATTTGGTGGAAGCCATTTTGGTTTTGCCACGTAATTTGTTTTATACCACAGATATTAGTGTTACACTTTGGATTGTAAACAAAAACAAGAAAACACAAATCAAACAAATAGGCGACGAGATACGCCAATACCGCGACCGTGAAACCGAGATCCTGTTTATGGATTTACGCCAGATGGGAGAACCTTTTGAAAAGAAATACACCCAGTTTTCTGATAACGACATTAAAAAAGTGGTGAGCACATACCACCAATGGCAGGCCAAAGAAATTGAAAACATTCCTGAGTTCTGCTATTCTGCTTCATTTGACGAAGTTGCCAAAAAAGACTTTTCACTCGTTCCTAGCAAATACATAGAGTTTGTAAACCGTGACGAGAATATAGACTTTGACGAAAAAATGAAAGTTATTCAAAAAGAAATAGGTGAGCTGTTAAAAGCCGAAGCTCAATCGAAAGTCGATTTATTGAACATATTTAAAGAATTAGGGTATGAAATACTTTAAATAAATAGTCGAATGAAGACTAGTAAAGACATTATTGACCTATTAGAAAACAAAATTAAATATGATGGATTACGATTGCCATCATATATAGATTTTAATATAAATAATAGGATTCTTTTAATATCTCTAGGTAAAAGAAACTCTAAAAATGGTGTGATTTATTCTTGTTGTGTAAATATGCAAAGTGATGAAGCAGCATTTGAAGGGTGGAGTATCTGTTTGAAGCACCATTTAAGCAAGTACATTGATTTTGTGGTTTTGAGTTGGGAAAAACCAATACAAATGACCGGAAACCAGCAATTGCATTATAACCGATTTGCATACAGGGTAATTCGTTTTAAGCAAATGTATAAATGGTTTGATATTGCAGCTGTTAATAAAAATGAATTAACCGAATTTGAAAAAACAATGAAGGATTTGGTTATAAATACGCCATTAAAAGAAGCTTCTGAAACATCAGATGCAAGCTCAAAGGAAAAGCAAATTGAATACAATCCACATAACTTGGATTTTATCAAGGACTATTTTAAATTGCATTATATCAACCACCAACTGCCTGTGGGTGTGAAAAAAAATAATAGAAACTTTTTTACTGGTCGTTCCAGTGCCATTGATATCTGGGGCATTGACAATCAAAGCAATCTTAATATTTACGAACTGAAACTCAACAACAATTATAAGGTTGGAATTATTTCAGAATTGCTGTTTTATTCGGAAGTTATGCATGATCTGTTTATTACAAAACAAATTAATCCACCTTCTAAAATCAGGAAGATTCGCAATTCTGAGTTGCTTTATGGAAATTCTGCAATTACAATTAAGGCTATAAAATCCTATTTTTTATTTGACAAACTTCATCCAATGGTTGTGGGTACAACGGCACTTATCAATTCCAATAACTTTGGACTTAAGTTCTTTAATGCTCAATACAAATTAACTCCATGCACCTTCGATATTAACAAAGTTTACTACAAAGGAGCTTTTCAGATGGAAGAAGAAATCAAACAAACTTCATGTCGAACGAAAAATAAACTTGCTGGAAACAAATACATACTGCGAAATTGTGATGAAAATTTGCATGAAAGCATTCGACATGAAGCGAAACTTTATTTTAAGGAAAATGAAATAGCATGGTGGAAGTATGGGGATAATTCGGATAGAAACCCAACAAATCATATGGTTTCTTCTCAGATTCAGTGTCTAAATTATTTGTTCGCCTTAATAAAAGACAAAGTATCCATGATCAAATTGGCTCAACTTTTTGATCCAGAAATTGATGATGTTCTACCTAGTATTGGTGATAAAGATTCCGGATACATCGCATTTGAATTTATTTATGACAATGCTACACTTTTAGGAGAAAATGACACTAATGCTAATCGTGGTGAATATTGCACCTCAATTGATGCTTTTGTTATAGGGTTGAAACAAGGGAAAAAAATACTCATTCCAATTGAATGGAAATATACCGAAGAATATCAAACATGCGAAAACAAGGCATTAGAACCAAGAAGAGGGGAAACCAGACAAAATCGGTATAATAAGTTAATTGCAAAATCGGATCAACTCAAAACACCCGAAAGTTTTGAGGAATCAGTTTTTTATTACGAACCATTTTACGAGTTGATGCGACAAACACTTTTGGTTGAACAGATGGTGAAAATAGGGATTGCAAACGATTTTCTACATATCCTGGTGGTACCTTCAGAAAACAAAGATTTGCTTGACAACAACTATACTTTCACAAACAACGATTTACAAACAACTTGGCTAGATTCTCTTTCCGATCAATCGAAATTTAGAATTATCGACAGCAGACAGATCCTACATTTAATTGAGAATCTTATTGGTTATTCAAAACTTGCAACCTATCTTAAATCACGTTATTAATTGAAACTATGTCCAGAGCAAACTATAAACCACTTGGCAAATATATCCGACCTGTTGAAGGTCGTAATTCAGATTTGCACGATATACCTTTAATGGGATTGAGCATTAACAAGGTTTTTATCCCTTCAATTGCCAACACAATTGGAACGGATATGTCAACTTATAGAATTGTTGAAAGGAATCAATTTGCTTATGGTCCTGTAACATCAAGGAACGGGGATAAAATTACCATTGCATTGTTTAATGAATATGACAAGGCACTTATTTCGCAGGCATATATACCATTTGAAGTAAAAGACATCAATGAGCTCGATCCCGAATATTTAATGATGTGGTTTCGCCGACCTGAATTTGACCGCTATGCACGGTTTAAAAGCCACGGCAGTGCGCGGGAAATATTTGATTGGGAAGAGATGTGCAACACGCTTTTACCCGTTCCCCACATTGACAAACAACGCGAAATTGTAAAAGAATACAACACCATACAAAACCGCATAAACCTGAACAACCAACTGATCCAAAAACTGGAAGAAACCGCTCAGGCAATTTACAGGGAGTGGTTTGTGGAGGAGGACAGTGACGAGTTAACATTTCTAAAAGATTACGTTGAAACAAATCCAAAGCTTGATATTAGGAAAGGGAAAATAGCACCATACATTGAAATGGCTAATCTTTCCGAAACCTCTATGTGCATAAATGGAAAAGCTGAGAGAGAATACCAAGGTGGCTCAAGATTTCAAAATCATGATACTCTCTTAGCTAGAATAACTCCGTGTTTAGAAAATGGTAAAACTGCATTTGTAAATATTTTGAAGGAAAACGAAGTTGCAACTGGTTCAACTGAATTTATTGTAATGCGAGCAAAAATGAATGTTAGCCCTTTTTGGGTTTATTGTTTAGCAAAAGATGAAGGATTTAGGACTTATGCAATAAGTAGTATGGTTGGTTCATCTGGTAGACAAAGGGTTCACGAAAAGTATCTTGAAGAATACAAGCTCCCCAAAATTGACAACTATAAAATGATTGATTTTCACAAAGCATCAAGACCAATATTTGAAACAGTAAAATTGAAATCACTAGAAAACCAAAAGCTAACAGAATTTAAAGAATTGCTTCTTTCAAAATTAGCAACAGTAGTGTAAAGTAATAAGGCTATGTTTATAAAAAGTATCCAAATAAAAAATTTCAAGCTATTCTCACCATCTGAGTTTTTTGAGATTAGCGATTTGAACATTCCTGATGGTCAAAACAAAGGTTCTGGACTAACTATTTTTGTGGGTGAAAATGGTTGTGGTAAATCAACACTATTGGATGCTTTTGCAATGCCTTATGTTTCTTATAAAACTGATTCTTTTTCCATATCTGATATTAATAATCCGAGTGAGAAAGTAGAAATTAATATCCTAACAAATCAAGTTTACACATACAAAGGAACTATGCCAAGAGTTGAATACAAAGGCAAAGGTTTTTCTTTCTTAGGTGGCATTAGGTCAAGAGGTACAAGCGGATACCTTGCTTCAATGGTTGTTACAGACCAAAAATATATAAAAGCAGACGGTGAAACAAAACCTCTAGATAATACACCAGATTTAAGACTTGCAGTAAACAATCCTTGGAGTGGTTCAAGATTCAGTGAAATTGAATATTTAATTCTCGATAAAAACAGAACTTTTCAAACAAGAAAGGGAACATATAACGATACTCGTTTTGATAGGATAATGGAGGATTTAAACTATCAATACTTACAAAAAGAAAACACTCCAATTGATTGTAATGATAGCTTGAAAGAGGTTAAGGAGCTTGAAAACAGAGGGGTATTTGTGGGAATTGGCGAAGCTATTGCTAAATTTTCAGAGCTAAGTGGTAAAGATTTAAAGTTGAAATTAATTGATAACTGGAAACCCTTTACAAATGCATTTTTCGGCACAGATAAAGAGAACTTACAATCTATTCCATTAAACCAATTAGGTTCTGGATATGAAATGATTTTTTCACTTATTTATTCATATTATCTCTCAAAAAAGGGAAATAAAAAATTAATTGTTCTAATTGATGAACCAGAACTTCATCTACACCCGAAATTACAGTCTGATTTTGTAGAACTTTTATTGGAATTCTCTAAAGATTCACAAATTATTCTTACAACTCATTCTCCATTATTTATAAAACAATCAATGAGTAATAGTAATGTTCAGGTTAAAATTTTGACAAAAACAAATGACTCTGTTTCTGTTGCAAACCCGGATTTAGCATTATTGCCTTATGTTTCTGCTAATGAAGTTAATTTTATTGCCTTTAAACTTGCTACGGAAGAGTACCATAATGAGCTATATGAAAGGCTTATGCAATTAAAAGCAACAACTAATAAAATAAAAGATTTTGATGTTTCTTTTTTTCAAACTGAAAAAGGAGAACCCAAAAATTCACCTTGGATGGGGCATCAAAATGAAGTTACTATACATACATTTATAAGAAATCAAATTCATCATCGTACTGAAAACGGCAAAGCAGAATACAAGGATTTGAAGGATTCTGTTGAGAAAATGCGTCAATATTTAATTGAAATAAATGATTCGAACTAAATATAATTCACCCAAGAAATAATTAATAGACATTTACCTAATTTTGGGGCAAGAAGAAAATTAATAGGATGAAAAACTGGATACCTAAAGCAATACAATGGTTGGATAAGTCGCTTGGCAAAGTGCCGGGGGAACTAAATGAGATTGACTGGAAAGCCAGCCTTTCACCCAATAATGATAAACTCTGCAAACACATTGCTGCTTTTGCTAACCTGCCTGGTGGTGGTTATTTGGCATTTGGTATTGATAACAACACAGGAACCATTTCAGGCATTACCAAACCAGATGCTGATACTATTGTAGAGCGGTTGGCTTCACTTTGTCGGGATGGTGTTGATCCGTTGGTAAGCATAGACCATAGCATAGAAGATTTTAGAGGATTGCCAGTGTTGTTTGTTTACATTAAAGAAAGTGCCATCAAACCCGTTCATTTGAAAGGGCAAAGTATTGAAGAATCTTTTATACGAAGTGGCGGCACAACACGCAAGGCTTCTCGGCAAGAAGTGGGTTCTTTAATGCTTAACAGCAAATCGCCAACTTGGGAGGAATTGCATTCCTCCAAATTACTCAATGAGGTTGAGGTAATTACGCTACTGGAATACGATAAGGTATTACAAATGCTTGGTAAGCCTGTCCCTTCTAACATTCCAGAAATAATGCAATGGCTGAAAGAGGAAAAGATGATTGAAGATGTTGATGGTAAGGGGTACTACATTACAAACTTTGGAGCGATTACAGCTGCAAAGGACCTTAACAGATTTGACGGATTGAGTCGTAAAGCGGTAAGATTGATTAAATATGAAGGAAAAAACAAATCTGCCGGAAGTAAAGAATATCCCGAGATAAAAGGTTATGCTATTGGTTTTGAAGGGTTGATACAGTTTATTAAAGGGCTCCTGCCAGGAAGTGAAATAATTAAAAATGCCTTGCGTCACGAAACATCGGTTTATCCTGAAATAGCCATTCGCGAATTGGCTGCTAATTGCCTGATTCATCAGGATTTTTCCATACGAGGCAGTGGCCCTATGATTGAAATTTTTGAAGATCGAATTGAGTTTACCAACCCAGGGAAATTGCTTCCATCTAAGAAATTGGATAGGCTTATCCGAACCACGCCTGAATCACGTAATGAAATTCTAGCAGCCGCTTTTCGTAGATATAACATTTGCGAAGAGAGAGGCTCTGGGTTTGAAAAAACTGTAATCGCCATTGAGCTATACGGATTGCCCCCATTAAAGTTTGAAGAGTCAGAAAATGCTTTTAAGGTAACACTGTTCTCGCCTCGTAAATTCGCCAAAATGAGTAATGAAGAACGTATTGAGGCCAGCTATCAACACAGTGTCATTATGTATTTTGCGGAGGGTGGGTTTAACAATACTTCACTCCGTAAACGATTTGGGATGCACGACAAACAAGCTGCACAGATTTCTAAACTTATTAAAGATGCTATTGAAGTTGGGAAAATTAAACCTAAAGACCCTGAGCGTGAATCAAAAAAGTTTAGTTTATATGTGCCTTATTGGGCTTAATTTATTTAACCGGCAAATAGAACTAAAAATGAAATCGTTGAAAATCAATCATTATTTATTTAATCCGAATTTGGAAAACGATTGGAGTTTATTTAATCAACTTACTGTCACGAGAGGCAAAGGTCAGATAGTCAGCGACATGTTATTTAACTTGAATCCGGAAAATCAATTTAGACCATAAAAAGCAATCAATGAAATCAACTACTGTTGAACTTCGTTTCACCGAAGAAAAATTAGAACGGGCATTTACCGAGTTATTGGGGCAAGAAGGTTTTCCCCACCATTTGGGCATTACCATTGCCCGCAGGCCTGATGAAGTATTGATTGAAGAAGATTTGCAAAACTATCTGTTAAATCAATATGCAGGTCAGGGCATTACGCTAAATGAGGTCAAATCTATTATTCTTCAACTCAAGTCGCTTCCTGCTTCAGACCTTTACGAGAGCAACAAAACATTTTTAAGAATGCTGGCCGATGGTTTCATACTTAAAAGAGAAGACCGCAGCAAAAAAGATATTTACATTCAGTTCATTAATTATACAGGATTAAACAAACACCGCCAACCAGAAGCAGAACAATTAATCTCTATAGCAGCAGAACCAGAAGAACAATATCCGCCAGACACGAACATTTATAAGTTTGTCAACCAACTTGAAATTATTGGAACGGAAAAACGTATCCCCGATGGCATTATTTACATCAATGGCCTGCCTTTGGTGGTTTTTGAATTTAAAAGTGCCATTCGTGAAGAAGCCACTATTTATGATGCCTTCAAACAATTAACAGTTCGTTATCGTAGGGATATTCCTGAACTGTTTAAATACAATACTTTTTGCGTTATCAGCGATGGAATAAACAATAAGGCTGGTTCGTTTTTTGCCCCTTACGATTTCTTCTATGCGTGGCGCAGAGTGGCAGGTTTGGCAAAAGATGTAGATGGTATAGATTCTATGTATACACTCGTGCAGGGGATGTTTAATAAAAACCGTTTGCGTGATATTATCCGAAACTTTATTTACTTGCCTGATTCTAGCAAGAAAGAAGAAAAGATTGTTTGTCGCTATCCGCAATATTACGCTGCAAGAACTTTGTACGAGAATATAAAAAAAGCCCAGAAACCCAAAGGAGATGGAAAAGGTGGAACTTACTTTGGTGCTACAGGTTGCGGTAAAAGTTTTACAATGCTTTATCTGACAAGGCTATTGATGAAAAGCGAATACTTTGAAAGTCCGACCATAGTATTGATAACCGACCGCACCGATTTAGACGACCAACTTTCGGAACAATTCATAAACGCAAAATGTTTTATTGGGGACAATGCTGTGGAAAGCGTTGAAAGTCGAGCCGATTTGAGAACAAAACTTCAAGGTAGGCAAAGCGGAGGGGTATTCTTAACAACTATTCACAAGTTTACAGAAGATACCGAATTGCTCACCGAACGAAACAATGTGATTTGCATATCAGACGAAGCTCACCGCAGCCAGGTAAACCTCGACCAAAAAATTAAAGTAACCGAAGAAGGGGTTAAAAAAACTTTTGGTTTCGCTAAGTACTTACACGATTCATTACCCAACGCCACTTTCGTTGGTTTCACAGGTACGCCTATTGATGCAACGCTTGATGTATTCGGCAAAGTGGTTGATGCCTACACTATGTCAGAATCGGTAAAAGATGAAATCACTGTTCGGATTGTGTATGAAGGAAGGGCAGCTAAAGTAGCTTTGAAAAATGGCGAGTTAGAGAAGATTGAAAAATACTATAAAGAGGCTGCTGAACAGGGGGCAAACGAATATCAAATTGACAAGAGTAAACAGGAAACAGCAAATATGTATGCCATTCTTGGCGACCCCGACCGATTGCAAGCCGTTGCAGTCGATTTTGTTGATCACTACGAAAATCGAATCTCAGAAGGGGCTACTGTAAAAGGAAAAGCAATGTTTGTGAGCTGCAACCGAGAAATTGCTTATGATCTATTCAAAAGAATAATCGCACTTCGTCCCGAATGGAACGAAATAAGAGAAGCCGAAGAAGGTGCACAAATTACAGACAAAGACAGGCGGGAATTAAAACCTATTGAACGCATTAAATTGGTAATGACCAGAAGCAAGGACGACCCGAAAGAACTATGGGATATGTTGGGAACTTCTGATGACCGCAGAGAACTTGACCGTCAATTCAAAAATCCAAAGTCTAACTTTAAAATTGCTATTGTGGTTGATATGTGGCTGACTGGTTTTGATGTTCCTTTCTTGGATAGTATATACATTGATAAGCCAATTCAGCAACATAATCTTATCCAAACCATTTCAAGGGTAAACCGCAAGTTTGAAGGCAAGAACAAAGGTCTGGCAGTCGATTATATCGGCATTAAAAAACAAATGAACCTTGCCCTTGCCAAATATAATAAAGGGGATAAAGACAACTTCGAAGAAATTGAACAATCATTGGTTGTTATCCGCGACTATTTGGATTTGTTGGCAAAACTGATGCATAAGTTTGATAGTTCAAAATACTTTAAAGGCAGCACTATTGAGCAATTACACTCTCTGAATTTGGCAGCTGAGTTTGTGCAACAGACGAAAGAGTTGGAAACCCGATTTATGGGTATGGTTCAACGATTAAAAGCTGCTTATGATATTTGTGCCGGAAGCGAAAAACTGACACAATCAGAAAGAGATTACACGCACTTTTATTTGGCTGTCCGTTCTATCGTTTTCAAACTTACCACAGGCATTGCACCCGACACGGCACAAATGAACGCAAAAGTCCGAGAAATGATAAAAGATGCTTTGCAAAGTGATGGGGTTGAAGAGATATTCAAACTTGGTGATGAAGTTGAAAAAGAACAAGATCTTTTTGATGAAGATTATTTGGCAAAAATTGATAAAATCAAATTGCCGAATACTAAGATCAAATTATTACAGCAGCTTTTAGCAAAAGTAATAGGAGAAATAAGAAAAGTAAATCGTGTGAAAGGAATTGACTTTTCAAGAAAGATGCAAGTCATTGTTGACCGATACAACAATCGTGATGCAAACGACATTTTAAGAAGTGAGGTTTACGAAGAGATGGCAGTGAATATATCACATCAAATAGGCCACTGTATCACTCACAAATGAGCCACCAAGAAAGAGCTGTAAACTTGACATAAAAGTATTAATTTTTTTTCTGTTTTCTTCTCATTGATTC
>JALOCI010000126.1 GCA_023227835.1 Bacteroidales bacterium | reverse complement strand
CGAGGATGTAGAGGTCCTTGCCGTAGGGGAAGAGGTCCCAGATGCGGTTGTCGTTGTCGAGGCTGGAGGGATCGGCGCTGTAGTCCGGGTTCTCGCCGACGGTGGTGAGCAGTATGGAGGTGTCGTCGCTGATGAGGTAGACCGCCCCCTGCCCGGCGTTCGCCGTCGAACACTCGTAGTAGCCACCGACGTAGACGTTGCCGAGGTAGCTCGCCATGCACTGGCCGACGAAGCCGGTGGGGAAGGCGGCGACGTCCTCGAACCACTCGTTGGTGCCGTCGTACTGCGTGCGGTAGACCTTGGTGATGCCGCTTGCCGTGGTCCCCCAGTAGACCCAGTTGTTGGCTTCGGCGAGGCCGAAGGTCATGACCGTGGGGGCAAGGGCGGTTGGGCTCGTCTGCTGGAAGGCCGGGGTGGCGTCGAAGTAGCCCACGGCGGAGTCCGAGGCCCCGTACATGTAGCCCCCGGAGTAGACCATCTTGGCGATGGACTCCGTGGGGTCGCACCACGAGTCCAGGGTCTCGTCGTCCCACTGCCCGTCGCCGTCGTCGTCCTTGACGCGGTAGATGCCGTCCGCGCCGAAGCTCACGTAGAGGTACTGGCCGTCGGTGGCGAAGCAGCGTACTTGTGCCGTGGGACCGGTGAGCCCGATGGTGTCGAAGGCGCTCCCGTCCCAGCCCTTGACCAGTGGCCCCGTATAGGACTGGAAGACCGTCCCAAGCGCGGAGAAGACAATACCCGTGGAGGTACTGGCTGCGGTCAGGGCGCTTGCCTTGGCCAGCCTGAGTTCGCCCTTCCGCGCCGTGTCGATGGCCGAGGAGGAGTGGAACTTCGAGGTCACGGAGTCCTCGACCTCGTAGGAGGTCTGCCCCGCGCCCTTGCTCCAGTCGGAGACGCAGAGCGCGGGCTGGTCCTGATCGCGCACCGAGTAGGCCCCGCCCGATGCCCCCGGTGCTTCTGTGGCGGCGATGTTGACCTCGGTCTGGCGCAGTACGGTCCCGAGCGGGCTCTCGCCCTTCGTGTAGACGAAGTAGCCGTACTCGTCCTCTCCCGAGGTGACGAGCAGGTCATGGATGGGGTAGTCGCTCACCGGGAACTCCACGGGCTCATGCGCTTGAGGTTCAGCTCGCTCTCAAGCAGCATCGAGAGGGCGTTGTGGGCGCGGTAGAAGTCGTAGTAGACGGAGGCTGCGCCCTGCCCCTGATTGGCGATGGCGGCGTCGGACTGCACGCGGGAGAGGATGCGCTCGTCGAGCAGCCAGAGGGCGGCGTAGGCGATGATGGCCGACTGGCAGCGGTCGGGAAGCCCGAGGTCGGTGAGCGTGTCGGAGTCGGACGTGAAGTGCGCGGCGCGTTTCACCAGCCGCAGCCGCAGACTGCCTGCGGAGGGGTTGTCGCGGAACTTGAGGTAGCGCGTCGTGCCGTCCCTGACAAGTTCGAAGCGCCGCCGCATGAGCGGCATCCAGTTGTCCGTAGAGGAACTGCGCCACTCCACCCCGGTCACGGTCTCGCAGTCGGGCACGGTGTACTCGTAGGTCCCGGTCACCGTGGAGAGACTGGTGTCGAGGTCGTTGACGTAGAAGTAAGGGAAGAGGCGGTCGACGCCAAGGTTGATGGCCGTGCGGATGTCGTCGAGGGAGAAGTGCGTGTAGAGATAGCCGAAGAGGACCTCGTGGGTGTCGGTTGGAGCGGTGACGAACTCCAGCCAGCCGGTGTCGTAGTCGCAGGTCCAGGCGCTACCCGCCGTCTGGGCGACGGAGTTCACGGTGCAGGCGACCGAGGTGCCGCTGGTCACGGTCACGGTGTCGGTGCCCTCGTGCGTCTCGACAGGCAGGGTGACCCCGGTCACGGTCTTGAACTTCTGAGTCCCGCTGACCACGGAGGTCCCCGAGAGGGCGATGGTGTCCGTGGCGGCAGAGCCGTCCCACGCCGTGCCCGTGACGACGACGTCACCGCTGATCCCGGCAGCGTTGCCCTGCACGCGAACGACGGTGAGGAGGGGCGGGTCGACGAGGCCACTGGAGATGTCCTGTTCCTCGTCGGTGAGGTCCGTGGCGGCGAGGATGACCTCGTTGCCGATGATGTTCTGGTCGGGAAGACGCCAGAGGGTCTGGACTCCGTCACCCGTACCCGACGCCGCTCCCCGCTGGTTGAAGTCGGAGAGCATACGTCGCGTCTGGCCGACCAACTGCGCGAGCGTCGTCATGCGTGTCTCCTTTCTGCCGCCATGTGGGTGCGGCGAAGGGGTCCGAAGGACTTGCGGGCCGCAAGGAGATGGCCACGGCGCAGGTCGATGACCGAGCCGAGCGTCACCTTCTCACCGATGGTCACGTCGGAGGCCGTGAACGAGGCGACCCCGGCCGTGGTAGTGACGCTGTAGGTAAACTCAAGGTCGATGCTGGAGGCGGTGGCGCTGACGACGGCTGGCGACGTGTCGAGTTTCAGCAACGCCGTGCTGTCGAGCACGGCTCCCGAGGTCAGGTTCGCGGTTGCGGAGGTGAACTGCACCTCGCGGTCGCGGAGCGTGGTCGCGTCGACCGCTGTGAGCGAGACGCTGGAGACACTGGTCTGCGTTTCGCGGTTGCGGAGCGTAGCTGCGCTTGAGGCCGTGAGCGCTGCGCTTGACGCCGTGGTCGTGAGTTCGGACGGAGCGCCCTCGCCCAGTACGGCAGCCGAGGCAGTCAGGCCAGCGAAGGCTTCTATCGCGTAGGTGATCCAGTTGAACTTGAGATTGGAGGCCGTGAGGACGGCGGTCGCCGTGACGTAGGGGTAGTACCAGCACCGGGTCGGCACGTCCTCCGTGGTCAGGGAGGCGGTGGAGGGCGTCGTCGTGAGGACGACCGTGCCCTCTTCGGTGAGCGCCGACGACGAGGCCGTGAGGCTGGCCGTGGCCGCCGTGGTCGTGAGCGCGATGTCGCCCTTCGCACCGAGCGCGGCGCTACTCGCC
>JALOCI010000056.1 GCA_023227835.1 Bacteroidales bacterium | reverse complement strand
ATTTCATATTAGGCTTCGCGACTCCGGAGGCGTTTATGGTTGCGTATTATGCCTATTTTAATAGTCAGTGGCGTTAATTTGCATTGAAGTCATAAGCCTCAAAGACACCGATTTTTCTTATATGGCCACTTAGCCGCTTTTTTATATAGAGCTATATCGTCTTAGGGCTGTCCATCCTCAGTCACTCCGTTCCCTCCGGCTGAAATGCCCTGTTCCGGTATATCTCAATTAACTTGTAAGCGGCTTAAGAGGCAATTTGACTAAATTTTTACATATAGAAGAAATAACGGGTGTAGGTTATATACACCATTTACTCCGTTCATCCAACACTCCGGCAAACATATCTATGTCTTTTCGAGAAATCCCTAATCGTGTTGCCAGTTCTCGCCAGCCTCTCACAACACTGACCACCTTTAAAATAATATCTTCAGCAGTTTTCTTGTTAAGCATATAGTCTTCGCAGGCATCAAGCAAAATGCCCAGATCTGCCTTATTGGTTGATGACGAGATAAGCAGACTTTGGTACTCATTCAAAGTAGGATTCATATCGTATGCAGGAGACAAGGTCCAACCTTTTGCAGTCAACAAAAAACCGTGATTACGGAAATGGTCATCGCTATTGCCGATGCATATATTGAAAGCTATACGGCGATATAGTTCTTGCAGATTGTTTTCGACTTTTGTACAGTTCCGAATAATAAAGTCCACTATATCCAGATAACCGTGTCCGGTATTAGCATTGTCGCCGTCATTAAGCCCCAGTAAGGTAATTGCTGAGGCAAAATGAATCCGCTTTCCCTCCCGGGTTCTGTCAAAGCGTTGTGAAAGCAATGTGTGGTATTTCTGGTCAGTGGCCAAAACTTTGGTGCTCGCTGCATTAATTTCGGCTTTTATGGCAAGAAGATGGCTGAAATGCTCCCAAAGTCCGGCATCGTAATCATCTTTTTGTGAAGGGAACTTAGCTATATAAAGTGTTTTATCTGTGTCTATCACACTGGCTTTCGGTCTTGCACCGCCCAATGAGGATCCCGGCTGCACGAGTCTGGCAATCCACTTCCTGTCAGGCAGAACATTATTTTCTTCGCTTTTCTCTATCTCGGTACTGGCAGCAATCAAGTCTCTAATATCCGTCAGAGGTGGAATTTTCAATGGTTCAGTCACATTTATATATTCTCCGTCTTGAACCTTCTTGAAACGAAATGCACCCATTCGGGAGAAGTCATCGATGCCAGTCAGGAAATCGAAAGAAGAGAGCCGTCGAACCGATCGATTTTCCTCCTTTGCAGCAATCTGCTCACGGCGTAGCATCAAGGTACGTCCCCAACGATCAGGCAGGGCGTCAGAGAAACATCCGAACATATCTTTATCCGGTAGCGTATATTGCTGTCCGGGATAATTATTCAAATCATCGCTCAAAAACAAATCTCCGTGCTTTTTCAACCATTCATCGCAGAATTTGAAGGAATAACTGTCTGAGCCCCGAAAAGATTCATAGCCCAACTCGCCAACGAATTCTACCTCCTTCAGCCAGTCAAAATCGGCATATACATATAGCATCTTCATCTTTTACTCCTTTTTTGAGGCACGTTCCCTTGTCTTCAAGCTCAAATCCTGCAAAGCTTTCCCCAATTTGTCTTCTTTGGCAAGCCAAAGAATATCATCTTCAAGTTGTAAAGCAAACAGGACACGCAGGTAAATCCCTATTGCGACTGTCGGTGCGCCTTTCTCTATTCTGAAAACAGTTAACGGAGAACAAGTTGCACGTTCCGCTACCTGAGCCACACTCAGATTTCTGCGCAAGCGAGCCAATTTAATCTGCTCTCCCACAACCTTCATCTGCTGCTCCAATTTGCGAGGCAATTTAGTACCCATTGAATTCTTTGCCATAACCAACATATCATATAATATGCAAATATACTATTTTTTATTTATTTAATGATATGTTGCATATAAATGGTTGCGAAATCAAAATAGATGAGAGCTTGAATAGCCTCACAAATAGTGTCTCAGGGCTGTCCATCCGAAGTCGCTTTGAAGTCATAAGCCTCAAAGACACTGATTTGTTCTCTGTGGCCGCTTTATATATTGGAGATATATCGTCTCAGGGCTGTCCATCCTCAGTCACTCCGTTCCCTCCGGCTGAAATGCCCTGATCCGGTATATCTCAATTAACTTGTAAGCGGCCACAGAGAACAAATTGACGATGCCTGCTTATGGTAAATCACTCATAAAGTCACTAAAAAATCAAGGTCTAAACAACTCATCCAAAGTTTTCATGGCAACAAACATCTTCTTGCTGTCCGGAAGTTCGATGAAATCATACTTCAGGTAAAAATTTGCGGCCTGCTCATCTATCGGGTCAACAACGACAGCAAATGAGGCAATTAGCCCGGAGTTTTCCCAGCTCCGTTTTAAAGCATCTATCAAAAGGATTTTTCCGTAGTTTTTCCCCTGATGCTTTTTGTCAATTGCAAGCCTCCCCAACAGAGTGGTCGGAATCGACTTGTAAGATGCCGGTAGTCTTTTTCTGATTATTTCTGAAAGATCTCCGGACGGTATACTACAATTTGACAGTGTGTAGTAGCCTATTACAGATTTTGTTTCACCATCCGCCAAAACATAGCAGGCTGACAATTTGCGTTTAACATCCTGACCGGCCTGATGTTTCAGATAATCATTCAACGACTCCTCCTCACAGTCAAAATCATCACGATTATGACCCTTATCCAACAACTCAATCATTGCTCATTTTAGACTTAGAAATAAAAGAATCATAATCAACCAAAGCATTTTTTAATGTTTGCGAAGGATTTATAGGATTAGTTAACGCTTCAAAAAATATTTGGCTATCTCTTTCAGATGCAATTACTTGCTCTTTTTCTTTGATTATCTCTTTTGCTTTATCATGAGCAACTCGCAGAATGAAATCAGTAAGACTTCTATACCCCCCCAAGTAGGCTGCTTTCTCAAAGAGTTGTTTTTGTTCCTTGGGAAGTCTGGTGTCGAATCTCGTTAGATCTGAAGTTGTTGTGCTCATAATTGACTCCTGTATTTTTATACAAATGTACGGATTTTATCCGTACATACAACGCTTTTGTATAAAACTTCGGCAAGGTCTATTTAAACTCGTCAAATTTAGCGCGCATGGTAGGGTTGCCCTGGGTCAGTTTCTTAATGGTCAAATCCTCTGCCTTTTGATTCGCCAGTCGAAGATTGTTGTCGGATGAGAGGAGGGCATCTTTTGTCTTTTGAAGGTGTAATATGGTTTTATCAATCTCTTCGATGGCCTCTTTAAATCTCCTGCTGGCCAGCTCGTAATTTCTGGCAAACCCCTCTTTGAAAGTATTTATTCTCTCCTCAAAGTTTGTTATGTCGATATTCTGATTTCTAATCAAAGCCAGCTCTGCCTTGTATTGCATTGAGTTCATAGCTGCATTGCGCAGCAATGTAATTATCGGAATAAAGAACTGAGGACGCACAACATACATCTTATTGTATTTATGCGACACATCAACAATTCCGGAATTATAATACTCGCTTTCAGCCTCTAAAAGCGAAACAAGAACAGCATACTCACATCTCTTTTCAGTCCGGTCCTTGTCAAGCTCCTTCAGGAAATCCTCATTCTTTTTCTTAGTTGCAGTCTCATCCCCCTCATTTTTCATTTCAAACATTATTGAAATAATCTCGTTCCCCGCTTCGTCACTCTCCCGATAAATAAAATCACCCTTACTGCCAGATCTTGAATCGTTATCCTTTTCAAAATATGCCTTCTGAAAAGCAGTGGCTCTGATCTTATTGAACTCATTCTCACAATGCTGCTCTAGTGTCTCTCCTATCATTTTTGTTGAGAGCTTCAGTTTCATGTCCTTTCGAAGAGCTATCTCTTCGTCTTTCAGCTTAATGATTGCATCTTTCTCGCTTAGCGCAGCCAAATGCTTTTCACTTAAGGATTTTTCAAGTAATTGTTTTTCTGTATCCTTTATTTTTACAGCATTAGCCAAATCGTCGCGCTCTTTTTCAATCATCCGGACTGCCTCAGTAATAGCAAGCTTCTTCGCGACTTCCGCATTTTCAAGCTGAGACTTGATTTGCAATAATTCCGACTGCTTTTGTGCAAGTTTCTGAGATAGTTCGACCTCTTTCTGCGCTCTGAGTTCGGCCAGCTCTCTCTCTTTCTTTGCCAATTGTTCTTGTAAAGAATTTCTGATATTCGCTTCCGCAAGTTTGACGGCACTCTCTTTTTCCTTGTCGGCAAGGTTAAGTCTGTTTTTTATCTCTTCTTCAAACTGATGGTCGCGGACTTGCTTCAAAATGTCTGCATATCCTGCTTCATCTATTTTAAATGCTTTTTTGCAATGTGGGCAAATAATTTCGTTCATTTTTCTGATTTTAAAATCGTCCCCGGTTCTCTATGTGTCTAATCCTGAAATAGCTCTGGTCTGTGGCTGTTTTGTGGTATTTCGTTGAAAACCTGGTTATAAAATTATGAATTTGGGAGTGGTTATCCAAATAATTTTTAGGCAATTATGCGAGTGATTATGCCGGGTTTTCAATATGGCCTCTTAGCCGCTTATATATTGGAGAAATACCGGATCAGGGCTGTCCATCCGATGTCGCTTTGAAGTCATAAGCCTCAAAGACGCTGATTTTTTTTAACGTGATTTGATTTCGTTTTTTTCCGGAGCTGCGAAACTCCTCCCTTCGGTCGTCAAACATTCTCGCTCTGTTTCGGAAAAACACTCATAAAATCACTAAAAAATCAAGGTCTTTTTCGGCTTTATGTCTTCAATTGCTTCTTAAATCCCATCTTCGGCTGAAAATTTCCCTGATTCTGCATAGCTCCATTAACTTGTAAGCGGCTAAGAGGAAAATTGACGATGCATATCATTGACTATCTCTCGGTTGCGAATATCTTTGGCAAGGTTTACAAAAAACTTACAAATTCGTCCTCGTTAAGTATTTTTATAAAAGAACCAGACATGTTGTATTCCTCAATTTTCTTTAGCTTAGAAGGTCCAGCACCATGACCGACGATTACATAATCCGTTTTTTTACATATCCCCGTGTCAATATCTGCCCCCTTTGACTTAACTAATCTTGCGGCTTCCTCTCTGGTGATTTTATCTAGAACGCCAGTAAATACAATTTTTTTATTGAAAAAAGGGTGGTTTTTATCTCCACACTCAAGATCTGGACGAAGCAAGTCACCTGTTATTCTTTCGTGTCCGGCAAAGCTATTCTCAATTCTCGAATTGCTTATCAAATCAAGATTAGGATTAATCCCGTTTTTTAATTTTATATATGCCTCTGCACAGGCTTTAGCATCTGCAAGAGCATCATGATGTTTTGAAATATCAATATTTAAAGAAGCACATAAGTCTGTTAATCTCAGCTTTGTTAACTTATAGGTACAATAATAATTAAACGTTGGTATGTCCAAATTGTAATATTTCAAAGCAGAAGTAATAGCTGATATATCAAAGCTTGCATTATGAGCAACGAGTAAATTAGATGAGAAATCATCTCTAATAGACTCCCATATATCGTAAAACAAAGGTTTGTTTTTAGTCATAAGAGAGTCTATGCCATGTATACATGTATTACGAGCAAAGTACTCATTGCCAGGAGGCTGAATTAGAATTGATTCTTGAGATATGACAGAACCGTCAACAACCTTAACGATGCCAATTTGGCAAATACTTGCCATATTAGGTGTTGCTGTCTCAACATCGAAAGCTATAAAATTAAATTTAGGCATAAAAAATAGAATTGATTGACATCTAAATATAGTTACTTAATTAGTTGTTAACAACATATTCAAATAAATTGTGCCCTTAGTCCAATTAGACGTATTGAAAACTCGCCACTATAGCTATCGGTATAAATTAAGATTCAATTTTGAAAATGATATAAACATTATTCAAAATTCTAGTTTTGTCTGAGTCTATTTATTTATACTAGAAGATTTTATATCTTTATAGCAAAATAGAAAAGACTTTCGGTATAACGCAAATCGAACCTTAATCGGTTATTTCATTTTCCCCATGTGTTATTACTGCATTTCTACAATCAAATGATGCTGATCAATAAACACATACCATGTTAAAACTCACTCTCTCTTATAGCACGGCCGTAAATTTTGCCATGCAACAAAATCATATCCCAATTATTAGAAAATTGACACTAATAAATGACGATGAAATTTCAATAGAAAATGTAAAAATTAGAGTTTCATTTACTCCTGAAATAAGTGATGAACAAGAGAGAATAATTGACATTATTCCACAAACAGCGACTATTGACATCAAAGATTTTCATCTTAACATATCAACTGATTTCTTGTCAAAATTAACTGAAAAGATAAGCGGTGAAATTATCATTTCTGTCTTACATGAAGGACAAACGATATTACTTGCTAATTACCCGATTGACATTCTTCCATTCAATCAATGGGCTGGCGTGTATGTATTGCCGGAAATGATTTCTGCATTTGTGACACCAAACTATCCGACAATTTCTACAATTATTCACAGAGCATCGCAATTCCTTGACAAATGGACAGGGAATCCCTCTTTAGATGAATATCAAAGCCGCAATCCAGATAGGGTGAAAAAGCAGATGGCAGCTATATATGAGGCTATTGCTGAACAAAACATAGTCTATTGTACCCCTCCTGCAAGCTATGAGGTAAATGGTCAACGCATCCGAATGTGCGACACTATTTTGTCAGCAAAACTTGGCACATGTATAGACATGGCACTTCTTTATGCATCCTGCCTTGAGGCTATTGGGATCAATCCAATTATTGTAGTAATCCAAGGTCATGCTTTTGCCGGAGGGTGGCTTATCAATGACACATTTGCAGATAGTGTAAACGATGATGTTTCTCTTCTAACAAAACGTCTTGCATCCGGAATAAATGAAATTGCGGTTGTTGAAACAACATGTATGAACTCCGGAAAGAACATAAATTTTGACACGGCTGTTTCTATTGCTGAAGATCATCTTATTGACTCTTCGAAATTTGTATTATTTGTTGACATTAAACGTTGCCGTTTTGCCTCAATAAGGCCACTTCCTCTCAGATTAACTGATTCTGAAGGCTTCAAAATAGTTGATTCTACTCAAATCATTCGTGATAGTAATTGCCCGGAATCAATAACTATTGAAAATAAAACTATAGATCTCGGCAAAATTGAAGTTACAAAGCAAAGATTATGGGAGAGAAAGTTACTCGACTTGACACTCAGAAATAACCTGCTAAATATAAGGCTGACTAAAAACACTCTTCAACTAATATCTGTTAACATAAATCTATTAGAAGATGCATTGGCAGACGGTCATGAATTTTCTGTTTTACCAAAACCAACCGATTGGGATAATGGTATTATGGATGCCGGGATATATCAGGCTGTAAATCATACTGACCCAATATTGGATTTGGTCAAACAAGAGCTTACTCAAAAGAGATTGCGTTCCTATTTAAATGAGGCCGACCTTAGTTCTTCACTAACAGGACTATACCGTAGCTCCCGCTCATCAATGGAGGAAAATGGAGCTAATACACTCTATTTAGCTTTAGGATTACTTAAATGGTTTGAAACAGAAAACAGTGAACGACCGCGATACGCACCAATACTACTATTACCTGTTGAAATAATCAGAAAATCAGCCGCGAAAGGGTTTGTTATTCGTTCAAGAGAAGAAGAGGTATTAATGAATATCACTCTACTCGAAATGCTGCGTCAGGATTTTGGGATCAATATTGGCGGACTAGAAATTTTGCCTAAAGATGAAAGCGGTGTAGATGTGAAGTTGGTTTTTAAAACTATAAGAGAGGGAATAATGGAGCAGAGAAGATGGGATGTTGAGGAACAAGCTATTCTGGGGATATTCTCTTTCAGCAAATTTATAATGTGGAATGACATTCACAATAATGCAGACAAACTTTGTAGAAATAAAATAGTTAAAAGCCTGATATCAGGAGTAATTGAATGGGACCCCGGAGATGAAGTGCGTTTCAATCTCGACAAAGATTTCAAGCCTTCTGATATAACCCTTCCTATAAGTGCCGATTCATTCCAGATGGAAGCTGTTTGTTGTGCAAAAGCAGGAAAGGGTTTCATTTTACACGGGCCTCCGGGAACAGGCAAATCACAGACTATCACCAATATAATTGCAGATGCCTTATACAATGGCAAGAAAGTATTATTTGTTGCAGAAAAAATGGCCGCTCTGTCAGTTGTGCAAAAAAGATTATCGGAAATTGGCCTTGGCCCATTTTGTTTAGAGCTTCATTCAAATAAATCCAAAAAATCCGCAGTTCTTGAGCAGTTAAAAGCTACAACAGAAGTAGTTAAAACAACATCTCCCGAAGATTTTGCATCATTATCAGAACGGCTTCATAATCTTAGAGAAGAATTAAGTGACTATGTCGAATTATTGCATAAAAAAACGCTTTCAGGCATTTCATTATATGAAGCACTATACATGTATCAAAATTTATCAGATATCTTGTCTGAGTTTGAGTTCCCAAATTCTGTAGCAGAAGAGTTGACCTCTGCAAAATTTATTGAGTGGAAAGATACTGCAGAACAAATTCAGGTAATATCTGATTTATGTGGCTCAATTTCGAAACACCCTCTAAGAGAACTGCCTATTGAAAACTATACTCCGGCAATAAAAGCTGAATTAAAAGAGATGTTGGAAAAGCAAATTGGGCTAATCAGACAGTTTATAGATGCTTCTCATGAAATTTTACAATTGCTTGGCTGTGATATAACTTGTAAATCTCTCTCATCATTTAACGCTTTGTCAGAATTATCAGAAAGTTTAGCTAAGCTACAATACATATCAGTCCCATTGTTAAAATCCTCTAAAATAGATGAAGATGTAAAAACCATCAGAGAGATTATTATTCATGGAATTGAAAGAGACCGGATTAAAAATGAAATTTCTTCCGAATTCTCCAAGACAATACTTGAGATTAACGCTGACAAAATTCTCATTAACTGGAATATTTCACAGAATAAATGGTTTTTACCCAAATTAATTGCTCAGAACAAAATATCTAAAGAGCTAAGAACTTATGCTATAAACGGAAAAATTAATAAACGTAATATAAGTCTGATTCTAGAATCAATCATTCAATACCAGAATGTGAGAGATATAATTAAAGCAAGAAATGAATACTTTGCCGGAATGCTTGGCAGCATATGGGAAAAATGGGATATTATGGAACAATGCTGCACAGATTCATTGCTTATTGCTGATAAGGTTCTGGTTTTGTCCGGTGATGTTATTCTTGGGATTAAGGCCAGGAGCCATTTCGCTGAGAATTTTTCTAATGGAGTGGGTGCATTTAAGTCTATTCAAGGACAAAAATTTGATAGGTATTCAAATTTATACAATGAGCTGTTAGAAATTGCCGAATGGTTCTCTTCAAAGATAGGCTTGAAATTTAACAACGAGAATTGGTCCGAAAATACACTTAAAGTGTCGGAGAGATTATTAGAAAATATGGATTTATTGCGAGATTGGTGTAACTGGAATATTGTCAAGAGACAGGCCTCTGATAAAGGTTTGAAAGAATTTGCCGATTATATTGCACATAATGACTTTACTAAGATTACAGACACTTTTGAAAAAGCTATTTATAAATCGATTATCGATTACACCATAAATACACAACCATTACTTGCCAGTTTCAATGGTAAAATCTTCGAAGAGAAGATTAGAAAATTTAAAGAGCTTACTACTCAATTTGAAAGGGTAACCAGAGAAGAGCTATTTACAAAACTAGCATCAAATATTCCTTCATTTGTAAAAGAGGCTTCTCAGAGTTCTGAAGTAGGCATTCTTCAAAGAAGCATCAGAAACAATGGACGGGGAATGTCCATAAGAAAACTATTCGACACTATACCGACACTACTATTCC
Source organism: Bacteroidales bacterium (assembly GCA_023227835.1). GTDB lineage: Bacteria > Bacteroidota > Bacteroidia > Bacteroidales > UBA932 > Bact-08. The sequence continues at coordinate 6,139 of JALOCI010000056.1, read as the reverse complement.
GGATCAATCCATGTATGTTGATGAGTCCGATGTCTGTCGCTCAATATATTGATACAGGCAAATTACAATTTGATTTGGTAATTTTTGACGAAGCTTCCCAAATGCCAACATGTGAGGCTGTTGGAGCAATTGCCCGAGGAAAAAGTCTTATAGTAGTAGGCGATCCAAAACAAATGCCTCCAACGAATTTCTTTTCATCTAACACTATTGACGAGGACAATCTCGACAAAGAAGATTTAGAAAGCATTCTTGACGACTGTCTGGCATTATCAATGCCATCAAAACATTTATTATGGCACTATCGCAGTAAACATGAGAGTTTAATAGCCTTTAGCAATTCTCAATACTACGATAATAAACTTCTCACATTTCCATCACCTGACGACATAAAGAGTAAAGTGACATATCAACCGATTCCTGGCTTTTATGATAAAGGGAAAAGTCGTCAGAATAAGGCTGAAGCAGATGCTGTTGTCAAAGAAATACTAACACGCCTGGCCAATCAAGAATTATCAAAGAAGAGTATTGGAGTTGTTACCTTCAGCTCAGTTCAACAGACACTTATTGAGGACTTACTTAACGAAGCTTTTGTTAACAATCCAGAGCTGGAGTTAATCGCATTGGAAACGGCAGAACCTCTATTTATTAAAAACCTGGAGAATGTACAGGGGGATGAAAGGGATGTAATCCTGTTTTCGGTTGGATATGGCCCGGATAAAGAGGGAAAGGTTAGTTTAAATTTCGGGCCACTAAACAGAGACGGAGGATGGCGAAGACTCAATGTTGCTGTTTCTCGTGCCAGATATGAAATGAAGGTATTTTCAACACTACGCTCTGACCAGATTGACCTTGGAAGGACATCCTCTGAAGGTGTAGCAGGACTTAAAGCCTTCCTTGAATATGCAGAAAAAGGCAAAAATGCAATAGCAATTAGTTCTAACGCTATACAGCCAAAAAGCAAATCACTTGTTGATATTATTGCCAATAAGATAAAGGAATCAGGATATGATGTTCATACAAATATCGGATGTTCAGGCTACCGTATAGATATTGGGGTTGTCAATCCTGATAAAAAATCCGAATATGTTTTAGGGATACTATGTGATGGGGCAAATTATAAAGCGGCAAAAACAGTTAAAGACAGGGAAGTCATACAACAAGATGTCTTACATCTTTTAGGATGGAATATTCATCGCGTTTGGACAATGGATTGGTTAGAAAATGAAGGAAGGGTGATGTATGATATAATAGCTGCAATAAAAAATTATCCTTCACCACAGAAACCGGAACCTAAAAAATTATCCAATCTATCAGATACAACAGAACCGGTTATCGTCAAATCATCTGAACCGGAGAAACAGAAAGTGGTAACCAAATGTTATAAAATTAATTATAATCATACTCAGATAGTTTATTCCAATATACTGGCAGATGAATTCACATTTCCCCAATGGGAAGATCTAATTATGAAACAAATAGCAGATGTTATCAATAACGAAGCCCCGATAAGTAGAGATCAGCTTTGCAAAAGAGTTCTTTCAATGTGGGGTATCTCAAGGATTGGTAATAGAATTGATGCCCATTTCAGCCGGTTATTTTCTCGTATGAATTTAAACTATACACTAACAGGAAAAGATTTCTTCTTTTGGAGAAGCAATCAAGACGCAGAACGGTATTTGAATTATCGAGTATACATGACAACAGCATCAGATATTTCTCCAGAAGAGGTCAGCGTAGCCGTTAAAGAGATCCTTGAAGAACAAATCAGCTTACTTCAAAGCGATTTGGTACGTGAAACCGCTAAAATTTTCGGATTTGCTCGTATCGGCAATATCGTTGAGTCCTCAATGCAACGTGGCATCCAAAAAGCAATTGACAGAGGATTTGCCAAAGCAGAATATGGAAGAGTTTTGTTAGTGGATACCCATTAGACATAAGTGCTTTATTCAATTCTTTCATAAGGATATACATTTTTGTAATTCCTATTTAAATAAGAACCTAACGATGGAGAGTTTATTAGACTTTCATATTCAAATATAGGAACCCCTTTGTACACATAAAGAGAGTTATTCAAGAATCTTACATAAACTTCTTTATTTTCTTCATCATAGCCTACCTCTGCTATGTTTGAAGAGTTTACGGGAATCATTTTTGGTATCATATTATTCGTTTAATTTTTGATTTCTCCATAGAGAAACAAGTTTTTCATAATCTGATTCGCTAACATCATCTTTATTCTGCATCCATTTTTCTGACACTATCGGGTCCGCACTTTTAGGAGCATTTGCTAATTTATAAAATTGAACTCTTGAAGGTATTTTCACTCCCTCACCAGATATAATCCCTTCTCCAGTTCTTAAACTTGGCAATAAATCAATCATTGTCTGTAATTCATCTTGTATTGCAGAACGAATATGTCCTCGGTCTTTAGCATTATTCATTCTAAGAGCTATTATTGTTCCACATTGACTCAAGACAGTTTCATCTAGCTCTGAAGGTCTTTGTGTCACCAATGCTAATCCTACCCCATATTTTCTACCTTCTTTTGCGATTGATTGTACTGCTCTAGAAGAAATAGAATTTTCTCCAGCTTTTAAATAATTGTGAGCTTCTTCCAGAACTATAAATAGAGGTTGTTCTTTTCCCCCAACTTTCTGATTTTGTCCCCAAAACAATGCATCGTATACAATTTTTAATAACGTTCCAGATATTGAAGTCATTATTTAACTTGGAATTCCAGATAAATCGAGTATTGTAACAGGTTTGTTGCTCCCTAACCATCCATATAATAAATTACTTAAATCCTTGGTCACGTTGCCATTTAAACTAGGATGATAATTACCAGATTCGAATAAAAATTTGTATGTTGAATCTTTAAGTTTAATTCTTATACTATCTAAAAAACCTAGCAGTCCCCTTGCTTTATTATTAAGAAATGGTTCACCACCACCGGGACTTGCAGTCTCATAAATACTGGATTTCAACTCATCCGCATTGCCTTTTTCGATTAAACATTCTGTGATTCTGTCTTTTTTAAAGGTTTTTCTTTCAAAATCATCAAGTTCAAACCATAATTGATTAATACTAAATGGGATTGGTGAATCAGCAGATACAAGTTCTTTTTCAATAGCAAGTTCATTTTTTTCAATTGTATTTAATTTTGCTTCGACAATTTTAGTTCTAACATAATCTCGATTCTGGTCAGATATACTACCTGGAAAAATACTCAACAGTTCATTGAATGGTAATGCCCAAAAAGGGATAAATAATTTATTCTCATTTGCTGACGCGTTAATTCTGAAAACTTTGCTTTTATTTCGCAAGACACTATTATATTCTCCATGAGGGTCAATAACAAGGATTCTTGAGCTATTGAAGTCTTTGTTGGCTATTGCATTTAATAATATTCCAACTGCGTTTGATTTTCCACTACCTGTTGAACCTAGAATTGCACAATGCCTACTTATTAATTTATTTAAGTCTACTTTTGCATTAAGACTTTCTGAAATGCTAATATTTCCAATTGTTATTGAGTTTTTCTCATCATAACCTCCGTAAATTGTATCTAAGTCTTTTATTGTTACCAAGTGAATTTTATCGCCTGTCGTGGGGGACTGAGAAACACCTCTACTAAATTTGCGACCGATTTGTTCTCCCACTAGAACCATATTAAGCCACTGTCTATTGTCGAGCAAGTTATAATTTTGGCTAACCAATTCTTTTATAGTATCAGGGATTGCAGATGCTCCAATTTGCGTGACAATTCCGTAAAGATTTGCATACCCTAGAGGAATCTTTAAAAATGAACCAATTTGCCCTATCCTATAAACAATACCATCTATCACAGGCATATTTGACTTCATCATGTCAGAAAGTTGTACTGTAATTGTATTTCCACTAACACTAATTATTTCACCTATCTCTGTTTGAATGTTTTTCATTTTCTTTCGGGTATTAATTCACTCTGAAAAATCATTGATTTAAGAAAGGCCACAAATCGTGAGAAGTCAGGTAATAAAAGTTCTCCCTTCCCTGTCCATAGCTCATCTCCTTTTTTTTCGGTTTTTAAATCGACCTCCCCGTCAAAAGCGTCTTCAGCAAAATAGGAACTTACAGTAATTGAATCGTCTTTGTCTGGCTCTCTCTTGAGTTGCCAATCACCAAGTTGACAACCAATGATGGCACTCCTACACCCGTATATTGAAATCTTTCTATTTTTCTTCGCAATTTTTGTTAAATTCGATTCACTTGATAATTCATAGCCTATCTTTTTTCCCTCATTCCAAACTATATCGTAGTACAAAGCATAAACATGTGCAGAATTGTTAGATTTTAATGCCGTAAGAATTCTTTCGTTAATATGCTCATCTCCAAATGAATACCCGCATGTAATTAATACTGTATCAGGTTGTTTTAGAAAGTTTGTTAATCTGTCCATTAACGCAACATAAGGTTGCTTCTTTGAATTGTTGTATTTAGTTAGAGAGGGATAAATTAGAATATCATCATTATCAGAATCTTTTCTCCAGACATTGTTACTTTTTTTGTCCAAATGCCAGCCTAAAGACCCATGTAATTTCCAAAGTTTTGTTTGACTAGGTAGAAACGACAGGTCTTCTACAGATTCAGGATTAAAAAAAGGTTGGTAGCTGCCAGTAAATCCATCATAATATGGAATATTTTTTGATTCTAAACCGAGTTCAAAAAGATAATCATAGTTTGTTGTAAATAATTCTATAGCATATTTTCTATCTGCACGTTGAATCCATTCTGTAAAATCTGAGTGTATAAGATTCTCTATATTATTTTCATTTAAAATATGACTGTGAACGCTTACTATCTTTCTAATTTGAATTTTAATTTCGCCAATTAACTTATCAATTTCTGTTTTCTTGAGTTTGTTTAAAACTCCGTCTCCAATAACTTCATTTTTTTGCTCTAAGTTCGATAAAAGTGCTTCAACATTAAAGGTTTGATTGTTCGCTTCTAATTCTTTTTTTATCTCTGCAATGGCTGTATTATATTTCTGTGTTTTGTTTAATTCCGTAACGACTTTTACAGTCATTTCTCCAATTGCAGGGACAATTAGAGATTTACAATTTTTATTTGCTAAAGACGTACCAGCACCAAATAAGAAAGCAATTTTCTTTTTATCTGAAATTAAAAGCTGTTGTAATCCACGAACATATTCTGATGGGTCATGTGTTATATAAATTTCTTCCATAAAGAGGCAAGTTGTTTGGTAATTTATTTTTCTCAAAATGAAGTCTAACAGGAATCGGAGTAAAAAAATTTTTAATTTTTTTATAAAGTTAGAATTCTTTTTTTAGTAAATTTATTATTATCTGCTTTTTATGACGCAATTTTTAGTTTTCAAAAAAGTGGTAAAATAGGAGGAAAAGCCATCGGCTTAAGGTAGTTTACGGTAATCAGAACTTGATTAAGACTATTTCTATGAGTTTGTCAGATATTATTATCTACAAGGGGTCACAATCATCCTGGAATGGAGGTCAACATCGCCGGAATAAACATTTGATATTGTCGTGCAGGTTCTCGAGTTCCGTAATTAAGCCTGAATAAAGGTCTTGCCGCCTGTATGACGCCTGCCGTTTAGCCAGTAAATCAGGTAGCCGCTAAACTTATTACTCCGTTCGCTGCCCACCGGCTTGGCTCTTCGCAAAAACAGTCCACTGGCCTATTTTTTACGCTCAGCCCTGTAGCTTTTGACAGGGTGTGGCAACTTCTCGACACCTCTTCAGCGATTCACTTTCGTTCAACTCCTTTATTCATACCAAGCCACACTAATAGTGCAACTTTTAACCTGAACGCTCAGCACCATGGCTCTTTACCAAAGCACCTTCAGGTGGTTTATTCGCAACATGTTTATTTTATTTGTGCTCATGATTTCCGCTTTGCTCCAATTGATGCCCTCTCCTGTAAGACGACATCGGTGGGTCAACTTAAAACTGCTTCCACCATCTTAATTACAGCATGCAGAACGTTCTTTTGCCGTTGTTCTGATTCTCGGCACACTATGGTGTCGTGCGGGATTACGAAGCGAAAACCTATCAGTTTACACCGACTTTTTTTACGAGCCACAAACGCTAACTAACCACTGAAAACCCGCATGCACTATACC
>JALOCI010000055.1 GCA_023227835.1 Bacteroidales bacterium | reverse complement strand
CCGGTATATGTTTGTGACGGCGGTATTGCCGTTATTGATGTCCGGAACGTAGATATTGACATGGACAAATCCAGTCTGTATCTGGTCATCAAGACCCGATGAGAATATTATCACGGCATCCTCCTTGATGGAGTTCACCGGACGGGTTTCGCTCTTGTACACGCTACCATTTATCGTAGATTTTATAATGCTACCATTGATAAGCGCATAGAAGTAACTTACTATCTCTTCACCTGTCCTTGTCATACTATCTCGAACCCAAGTTCCTTTACAATCCTTTCCAGCTCTTTCTCAAAGACGAGCTCTGAGGTGTCAAGCACGTCAAAGCCCTTTGCCTCCACATAGGAGGCGTAGTGTTTCCCTGCAACGACATACAGTGCAATGCCCTTGGATTGCTCTATGAGGCCCTTGGCAAGAGCCTTGCCCTCTGTGACACCATCGGAGCCACCGAGCACCTGAGCGAACCCTGCCATAGCGTGAACCCTTCCGTTAACACCCACAGCACACCCTATTGATGACCTCAAAGCCCCCGAGCGGTTCTTATACCTACCTGAGGCCAACCCTTTCTCGACACACCTCACACCAAGGGCGAGCAGTCCGTCAAGAAGAGCCTTCACAGCCTCCTCCTTGATGGAGTTCACCTCGTCAATGAGAGCGTTGTCTATGTCGAATCCCTCGAGTGTCATTGTATGTATAGTATTGTGTGTAGCTGCGTGTTGTTACAGGAGTGAACCTCCTTCTGGCATACCTGATTGCCGTCCTTATCGAACAGCCTCACGGTCTTCCCTGTAATGTCGTCCGGGATGTCGCAGTAAACCACATATTCGAAGACGATAAAAGTGCCCCCGGGCAGATGTTTCACGTTATCCTTGCCGTTCTTTACAAAACGACACGGATTGTCTCCCCCCCATTCCTCCGCCGCTGCGACGGGATCGCCATTGACAATCCCGCCACCGAGGGCACTCAATATCTGAAACGTATGTGGCCTGAAATCTATCATCCCCTGATCTTTATTGTTGGTCTCAACATATCGGGCATTTTCAAAAGACGGCACATGAAGGAGTAATGCTCCTTGACAGCCGCCCTGTCCCAACTGATAGCCATACCGCCCTCAGACACATCCGGACGGCTCAGAATGGAAGGTATGAACTGAACATAAGCCCTGTCCACGCTATCCTTTATCTCTGCCGTCAATGTCCAGTTCATATCTATTGAGTATGTTATGGCCATGTCGAGGAAGTCCGCCTCTGTCAGCCTTATACCGAAAGAGGAGAACTTCTGCGATATGTAATCCCTGACAAACATCTGTTAGAAGTTTTTCAGATCGAGGATAACCATGCGTGCCGGAAGAGTTACCTCTGGCATCCATTCACAGCCATATTCAAGGAAACGGCCCTCATCTGTCCTCTGTGAGGAGATGAACATGCCGCCTTCAAGGTTGGTGTACTGCTTGGTAGGAACCGGATCGGTGATCTCATACGGCGTGTGGAACTTCATCTTACCTATCTTATCCTGTGGAAGCAGGGTTATAGCCTTTTCTGCGAAGGTGTTGACAGCCGTGCTCGACCCCTGAGGGTGAACATACTCCTCGATGATACGGATAGGAGGAAGTCCTATGCCGCCCAACACGCTGTTAGCCATTGCAGGGGTGATAAGACCACTGGTAAGAGCCATCTCTGATTGAGAAAGGATCATCTTGTATGTGCTCTGGAACTCCGAACTCTTGAGGATATACTCATTAAAGGTCGTCTGTGTCATCTCCATGACAGAGAAAGTGCCCTTTGATGCCCTCAATGAGGCTATCTGAGCCTTGAGGTAGCCAATGAAGCTGGTCTTATCCCCTGACCCCGGAGTGACCTTAGTCACAGGAAGCGTGGTCTCAATGAGAATTATACCTTCCTTATTGTCCGCAACGGTTACGGAAGCCTTGCCTGTTGAGCGAAGGTCGCCGAGGAACTTATCCATCCTCTTATGAGGGGCAAGCGAAAGCTCGCGGTAGTCATCAACGATGAAATTGACGATGGTGTTGATATTCTCCACATTGTTCTGAGCATTGAACTTGTCAATGAGAACGCGAAGGTTATCAAGACGGTCATTGTCGAGTTGGAATCTGTCGCCAAGAATGGCAACCTCTCCATAGCCGGAGCCTATCGACTTGCGCGTCCTTACCGGCTTGCCGGCGTTCTTGTCGATGACAGAACCCATGGTGACACCCGTCTGCGTACCGAAGTACGTCTTAAAGGTGCGTGATATGGTCTGTTCAAAGTCAAGGTATCTCTTCCAGTATATAGGGTCCTGGGTCTGTGCCTGAATACGGTCTATGACCGCCTTTACTATCAGCGGGTCACCGAATAGAGTATCTAATGTAAGTTTCATCTCTTTCCCTCCTTTTAAATAAAGTCATACCTGTACCCGAGGGACACCTTGTCCTGTTCACAAACAGGGGTGGCAAGCCTCTCTTCCTTTATCTCCATCGCTGCTCCGATGATCGTTACAGAAGCACCTACCTCTACCTTGGTAGCGGCATAGTTGAACCCATAGGCTACGTTCTTTGGAACATTGGCCCCCGGTACGGCTGCGACACCCGCCGTTGTCTGTGCTATCGTGGCTGCAAGAGTGCCTGTCTCTGCTACCTGAGTAACAACGAGAACAGGGATTGCGCCAACACCACCAACAAGTTGGGTGAAAATCAGCTTGCCATTCTTTGCCACAACGGAGAAAACCCCGTCATACTGTGCTGAGACAGCATCCTCAATATTTGCGGCAGCGGCTTTCGCATCTGCTCCAGCAGCGAATACTGCATCGCCTTCAGAGGCTGCAAACTCATACTCCTTACCGTCAAGGGACAGCTTGTCGCCGGCTGCCGGTTTAGTTCCTATGGCAAGGGTGTAAACACCTTTTACCTCCGCTACCGCTTCTGATGGCTCTACGGTCTCGAACAGGATCTGATTAGCCACTACAGCCCCTCCGAGAGAGATTGTCAATATGTCATAATCAGAGCTTGTTGTCTTGTCTATTGCCGTCACCTGTGCCGCCTTGGAAGGAGTACCGAGATACATACCCACATAGGCGAGGGATTTCTTCGCGATTTTTATTGCGGTCGCGTTCGATGCCGCATTTTCAACTACCTTCACGTTCTTCACCGCCGTCGCAACCCTTGTGGTCTTATTGACGGCCAGCGGCGTGAATGGAGGAAGAATACTGCCCAAAACGAGGTTGGTGGTGTCGAGCGACATACCACCTGTCCTTCTGAAAATCGTCTCTGCGCGACAATATTCAGTAACGTCCTCCATCGGGTCTAAATTGTAAACCATTCCTGCTGACATTTCTTTTTACTTTTTTTGTTCAACAATCTCTTTTGTCCCGGTGTTGATGAGGGCGGAAATACCCTTTGCATCCTCATTGCCTACAACTCCTCCTGTTCCTCCTTCCGGTGGGACACCCTTTGAGCCGTCCGCGCCTTTCTGTTGGAACTTCTCGTAGCTACCTGTCACGGTTGCCACGAAGCTGTCTACATCCTCCTGCTTCTCGAACCTACGACCCGATATTGCAGGGCCATAGTATTCTTCCGGGATCTGTTTTTCCGTGAATACATCCTTTACCGACTTCAGGAAACCGTCATTGAGTTTTTCTCCCTTCAGTTCCTTCAGGTCGTTCATGATACCTTGTGCCCATTTTGGAGGAACTTCTTCCTCTTCTTTGGGGGCAGCCGGTTCTATCTCTGCCGGTTTTGGTTCTGCCGGCTTGATATTCCTCACGGCTTCTGCCGCCACGCTGTTTATATTGGCCTGTACCTCCTTGAGGACAGGGATATAAGGTGTAACGGCGGCATCTATCTGGCTCTCTTCGGTCACGTTAGGCGCGATGAGCTCCACATAGGTATTCAGCGTTTTGTCGCTGATGCTGGTTTTTCCAGTCTTGGGATCTACTATCCCTTTCTTTAATGCTGTTAAAATTTTATCTTTCATTGCATTGGTTATTAAATAAAAAGAGAGGGCAAGCCTTTATGACCTGTCCTCTCTGACAATTCTCCTTTATAAACCTATTCGTCTATTTCTCTTATTCTCATAATACTATAAACTACTTCTTTATCTCTATGTTTGTGCCACACTTGGGGCAACGTGTTATGATTCTCTGACCCTCTACCAGTCTCGGCTTTACCTCCATCAAAAAACTCCTGCAATGAGGGCACTTAACTCTATCTTTATCGGGCCTATTTTCTATCATCCTTTTTTCGTTAATCCGGAGGCTTTTACACCTCCGGAACGCAACCAATCAAAACTAATGAACTAACGGAAAACCAAACAACACATATAACATGACTAAACTTCAATGCGAATATATTTAAAAGTGGCCATAATAGCAACTATGTGTTGATAACTAATCGTAAAACGCTTAAATATCAGATGAATATAGTTATATTATAAAGTCGCTGAAATAGCAACTAATGGGGTAAAATTTTTTATTCCCCACCTCCAAGGTAAAGAAACAACCTGTTGAGTAGCACGAAAGTACCGAACAGTAGAGCAAGGGCCATCACGAGGGCCACATGTGCCCTTGACAGGGGTCTGCCTTGAAGCATAATGAGTGCGCACAGGGCAGCAACTACGATATTGATTAGTATGTAGATGTAGAGCAGCGTTATCATGGCGTTGTATTTATTATCCCTCTTCTTGACCAGTCGGAGAAGGTGAACCCTAAAATTATAAGCAGATCCTCATACGGCAATTTGCCGGAAAAAATAATCTTACAAACCTTATTCACGTCTGTCCCCGATGTTTCGGATGTGACGGAAACGATTGGTAAGCCGAGACACATTAATGACTTTGCGTCATCGCTTGAGAGAAAACCTGATACCTTTGAGTTGTCCAGGACTTTCATAACCTTCTCCTTGAATTGTGGCTCTCCAGACACGACACCCAAGGCCTCATCCATAGAGGAAATAAGCTGTTCGATTATCATTGCTGTAATGTTTTTAAGTCAATTTCAAGTTCCTCGCCTGTGAGAGTGAAATAGAGGTTTTGGAGTTGATGAAGTGATTTACGTTTAGTCATAAAAACCATTCCTCTTGTACACGAGTCGTTACCCCCAATATGAAACTCTTCATCACCGTAACATCTTATTTCTCCCTCATCTAATGCTAAAACCATATCTTCATCAAACCCACAGCCCTTCTCAAGCAGTTCGGGAGTGAGAGGGATGGGTGATAATTGCAATATATCAACCGATAATAGAGAATTATCAGGAAGGCATATTGTAATGTCCTGATTTCCGAATGAATATTTAATTCCACTAATCGAGGCTATTTCTACCACCTTCTCTTTGTAGAATGCCTTATTTCCTATTCTTAGTTCGCTTGCTTTCATTTCACCGGATTGTTTTTAAGTTGATTAATAAGTTCATCGGCAAAAGCAACAGCCTCAGCCGTATGGTTGTCCTTATATTTAAGGCCGTAGTTAGAAACAATCCCCTGCATCGCCGCCTTTGCTATCTCATACCTTCTTTGCTCCCAGTCGATAGGGTGCACAAATTCAGCCCCGGCAAGAAATCCTTGGAATGAGGCTGTTTTTGGGTGTAATGATGATTTTGTTTCTTCATCAATTTTATGGGCATATTCTCCTGCCGCTTTTTCTATCGTTGTCATGATTTATTTATTTGATTTACGAATTAACCCACTCGGCACACTTGTCAAGTGTCCTTTGTACCCTCATTAACCCTTCTGAGGATAGTTTTGTTATGTCTCTTGGAGGGTCGCAAAAGTTAATCTCAACGATATGCTTTGCGTACTCTTCCATCAGCTGAACACTCCCGATCTCGGAGTCTTCTTTCATCCTTTTGTCGTAAAATTCTCTTGCTTCCATTGTTATGTTGTTAGTTGGTATTCCGGTCTTAAAGGTTGTCAAGTTCAGACTCGAGGTCCATTAGTTTCATTTTTGCAGCCTTGATATAGGTGCGCAATATTTCTTCAGCATTCAACGTGAGAATAGATGAACGTAGACAGACATTCCCGATGAACACGTTGTCTGTTTGACCCGGAGCAAGTGATTTCTCGGCCCTTTCAATGTGCATTGTCAGGTCTTCAATCTCCTGTAATAGCTCGTTAGCTCTGTTAAGTGTTTCTTTTTTCATGGTTATTTTTTTTGTTAGTTAGTTTGTGGGGACAAGTGGAATCGAACCACTGCGCACGGATTTTCAGTCCGCCGCTCTACCTACTGAGCTATGTCCCCGAATTCCCCGTCTTTCCGGGGTGTCAGATTGATTTTTCCCGATACCTAAGAATGGCTTCTGGAGTCGAACCAGAATAATCATTTACCATAATCTCAATCACCGAGCCGACTTGAACGGCATTCGTGAGAAGGGCAGGACTCGAACCTGCATTCTCGATTATTTAATTGCTTAGGCATCTCCTCAACGATAGCCATCTAACTGTCCCGTACCGCTACGGTGCGTCTACCAATTCCGCCACCTTCCCGAATCCCGTAGGGCTTCACAGCAGTACGGGGTAATTAAAATGAATAATACTGAACGGGGCTTAAAGTTATCCCTTGAACTTTTATTCCTTCGTATCCCTCAATATCCTTCCACTCTTCTATCATACTATATTAAAATTAAATTCTCTTCTCTAAATGAACGAAACTGTTGCTTCTGTGTGTCGAAGTAAGTAACCAGGGTTTCATTCTTACTTTCTTTTACACCTTTAATCAAGGGGTCTATTACGCTTTTTATCAAAGTTCCGTATGCGATTCTTATTTCCCCTGATATTTTTCTAAATCTGAACTCTACTACCGAACTTCTCATTTGCTTTTGAAGTCTGTAAATAGCCCAGCTCTTTGTTAACGCCTGTGAAAAGTTAATACCTGTGAGGGTCAAACGATATGCGCGTCTGAACACCTCTGTTCTGAAGTTGTTTGTCATTTTCGTTGTTGTTAGTTCGTTGTTGTTTCTGAATACAAATATAGACAAAATATTCAAATTAGCAACTTTCTTTGAAAAATATTTTTAGCTATGTCTAAATTTTTAATACCTTTGTCTCGAAATTATCGGGGTGGAGACTAAAATTGTATAAAATAGATCGTATGTTAAGGGTAAAGGAAATCTGCAAGGAAAAAGGGGTAAAATTAAAGGATCTGGCAAAGGCATTAAAGGTGTCGCAGGGCACACTCAGCCAGAATATAGGGGGCAGGGTGTCGCTGAAGAGACTACAAGAGATTGCCTCGGCCCTTGGCGTTCAGGTGTCCGACCTTCTCGATGAAGAGCCGGCAGAGTTCTATGTCAAGAAGAGGGGAGAGCTAATACACCTTATCCCTGAAAAGAAAAAGGCCACCGATTAAGTGGCCTGATGTTTAAAATTCCTTATTATAAAACTCCTTGTAATACCTTCGTCTCAGATCCTCGTACCGGGTCTGGAATGCCTCAAAATCCCCCTGTCGCTCATGTTCCTCAGGCAGGCACAGAATCACATTGCCGGGGTTTAATTTCCACTTAGGGTAACTCCCCTTTGGCAGCACATGGGCAAATTGCCAGCGCCACATAGGGTGACCTTTGGGAAGCTACCCTTTCCCTGTCAGCTCGGACTTATAGGGTCTGTTATCCCATATCCACCTGAACATCTCCGATTGGGACCTGAAGGTCATTTCTGTGGTTGTATCTTTTCTATCTTCTTTTCCTCGGCAGCTATGAGCTTCAAGGTCTCTTCCGGGTTGTCACTAAGGCCCACAAAGCTGACACCCTCCTTCTTGGACATGATACCGGCAGCAATGGCATCACTTGCAAGACTAACATCGTCGGCCTTGTTGTCTATGATATATGGTACTATCTCCGTCACAGGATCGAGGGTTTCCATGACCTTTTTGACTTTTGGAAACACATCACCCATTGCTGTGCAGAGGAAATTGATTCTTCTCTGGAGATACTCACCCATCACTTCTGCATGGTTGTATACCGCCATATGGGCCCCCATGAACATATATCTGAAGCCCACACCGGAAAGAGCATCACCCATACCCTTGAGGGCTTCCATTGAGAGCCTCGGGGTGTTCGTGAGGTTGTACATATTATCGAGCGTGGTGTCGAGTTCGAGCTTTGCATTATCCGGAGCCTGTGTCCATACCAGGTATTTAAGTTCGCCGCCATCACTCATCTCTATTATCTCATTGGCAGCACCGCCATTTCTTATGTCCTCCACAACACCCTTGGCCATCAGCTTAGGGGCGAAGTTGTAATCAATGCAGTCCGCATAATTAGAGAGAAGCATCTCGTATCTTTCCCTGAGCCTCTTTATCTTCTTGCAGTATGCCTCCGCCCGGTATGTGTAGATGATAGGCATCTTGGTGAAGCCGTGCTGCTTCTTGTCCTCGGTCCATCCGTTAGCTCCCTTGGTGTATATGGTGACACTCTGCGCATCCACCGTCATGAATTTCTCTATATCATTGTTGTCGGAATCCTTCACCTTATATTCCCTCGAGAAGAAGACAAGATCGCCATAGCTGTCAAAGACAGGGTAGAGCTTGTCCCCATTGAAAGGAGACCAGATGGCAACCCTGAGCCTGTTTTCCGGTGCCTCTGTGCCAAACCCCACTATCCTGAGCAACTTGCTCCACCATCCCTTATCCGTCACCTTGTACCAGTATTCCGCCACCTCTTGCTCAGCAAGGAAAGCTCTCATCACCTTCTTGTTGAGGTATTTTATCTTGTTACGTACAAGTATCTGCTTGAGAAGATTAAAGGCGTTTTTCTCCTCATCGGTAGCGGTTACACACTCAAGTTTTGGCTCTATGCCAAAGGTGAACGATGTCTGTATGTTCACTATGTCCTGTTCGATAGGAACCGGCAGCCTGTTGGGGTCACGCCATTCCACTTTCTCGGGCTTGATTATCGTTTTTCCATCAGCCGAACGTACCTCCTGTTGTGTTACAACCTTTTTTCTCTTTCTTATGGTCTTATCCATCACGGCATGGCCGTTAGGATCCCAATCCTTTAGCAATGTCGCTACGTCGGGGGCTGTTGTAGCCCTCTTCTTCAACCTCTCTATTCTCTGACCAATGTCCGTTATGGCATTAATCTCCTGTACTACTCCTATCTCCTCCATTTCCTTATAATTTAAAATACATGACCTTCAAGACTTATTTTCCGTGCTCTTTTTCCTATTTTCTCCATGTAAAATACGTATCTTGTACCATCAATCAGGTGATTCCAGGCATCTATAGGCTCGTTGAGCCAAATACCATTCTTGTCCTGCTGATATGTATAGTTATCAAACTCCTTTTTGGCATTTATGGATCTTTCCGTTATACATATCTTCTTTCCCTTCATCCAGTCTATGCCGGCCTTAACGGAGCCGGCCGGCTTCTCTGCGGCCTCGATGTTGAAGCCTGCATTATGGATCTCATCAACAAGCCGTGGATCTGCGCTATCACACCAAATCTTTCTTCTTGGCAATTCCCTTAGTTCCTTTATAATATCTCCGGTGAGCATTCTTGTTTTATATATCTGCTCATCTATGTAAATCGTATTGTCAAGAAACCCAACCTCTCCACAGGCAGTCACATCGTTCGTATAGCCAAAGTCAAGCCCGTATCTTCGCCAGTCAACCCATTTTGGAATCTCCTTTATTATCTCATAGCTATCAAATACCAACCCCTCTATCTTCGCCCTCAGCCCAAGGCCATATATCATCCACTTCCTCTTGTCAGCCGTGCCGTTTGTAAAATTCTCATCGGTCGGCTCGTATGACAATATCTGTTTCTTGGCAGTAGGAGCTATGAACGGATTATGAAGCATTGTAGAGTGGCTGTAATATGAGGTTGGACGTTTGAGCACCCTGTCATATATCCAGTGCTCTTCTTCGGACGGGTTGTAGTCAAGAATGCCGAAACCCGTACAACGCTGCATGATCTGGGCATAATCGTCATAACCGGCCTCTATGGCCTCATTTATCCAGAAAGCATCAGATTCAAATCCGTGTATCTTCTGATCATCATCCAGTCCAAGAAACCAAAACTCGGTATCATATAACTTATATACCCCACTTCCAAGGGATTTATTGTGATTCCTTCTGTCATACAGACCATACATGAGGAGGGCCTTGATGAAGTCCTGCAAGACCGTGGCGGTGAGCCAGGTTCCCTTACGCCTTGACACAAGCACCCTTTCGTATTTTCCCCTGTTCTCATACGCATATCTTATCCAAAACTGGATAATGGAAAAGGTCTTGGAGCTCCTTGAACCACCCTCAAGTACATACACGTCATATAACTTGGATTTATATGCACTATATAGCCCATCATATACCCTCGTTGTCAGTGCCAGGTTTCCTGTCATTATCCAAATATTTATCTATCTGCTCCTGAGTAAGGTTTTCGGCAGAAAGGAAAACAAGTTCTCTGCCCACATCCTTACCATTTGTGGTTACATCGAGCCTCTTGCTCTCTATAATACCTTTTTTCCACTCTTCATCGTGATTAAAGAGCCAGACAGATAAGGCCTGTGCATTAGGAGGCAGCTCTTTCTCATATTCCTCAACAAGTGACTTCTTCTCGGAGACAATAAACCCCTTGCCTTGACAGAGAGGGCAATCCATAGACCCACCGCACTCACATTTCATCTGTGCGTAAGTCTTTTTTATCTCCTTGACCTTCTTCTGGCCTATGGCCGTCTTGAAGTAAACATCCCTCGCTATCAGATTGAGCTTTTCACGCGCGCGCTGCAATGCTAAGGAAATTCCCTCTGCCTGTTTGGTCAATTTCCCTGTTTCCGGATCTTTTTCATTCTTTAAATCGCTGAAATGCTGCACACTAAGCCCTAAGTCGAGAGCTATATCCTTATCGCTCCAACCCTTGCCTGCAAGAGAAGATAAGAGGTCAAGAAACTTCTTGCTCTCGTAGTTGTATTTTTTAGAGTTAGTTTTCATACCGTATCTGTTATATATATATACAATACTCTATGCTGAAAAGGAGGAAACCCAGCTCATAGCATATGTAATCCCCGTATTCATCCGTACATAATGCCGTGCTGAAACCTATAAGGAATTGATGTGGCGTTGAGAGTGTGTATCCTATTTTCCTGTGATTGCTCATTTTCTCTTTCTTATCGGAACATTCGTTATTACCTCGAGATCACATTCTCCTTTCATGTAGTCCATGACAAGGGCAACGATGCACCTTGACTGGTCAGATTCACATTTGATGTCGGCATAATCGGTTTTCCCCGACTTGAGAACCTCGAGAGCCTCCTCGTAGCCTTCTCTTACCCTTGCGTTGTAAAAGCGGTTCATGGCCTTTTCTGCAAGCCTCTTCTCTATTGCCTCAATGGCTACCCGTATCTTTTCGTCCATCACTCAACCCTCTCTATCATATCCGAGAACAGATTACCTACGATGAACTTCTCAAGCGGGTCAAAGCCAAACCTAAGCATGAAAGCCGATTTTTCCCTGTAACTATCGAAGTTGATAACGACATAGGAGTTGAGATTATTGGCCTCTGTACCCATCTTCTCATTGGAAGCCTCTTTCTTCGCCTTTATGTCCATGCGCTTTTCCTCTTTGGTGCGGTCTTTTTCCGCCTTGACCGGTTGGTACAGCTCTTCCAGGTCGCTTTCCATGTCTTTCTCTGCATCCGTCTGCATGGAGAAATCTATTCCTATCAGTTGCAAGTCCTCATCCGTGAGCCCTGCATTTTTATAGTCAATGTCCGGTATAAGTTCGGCCAGAAGGTCGTAATCCTGCCTTGTGTTGGTGGCCCTTGCATCCATGTAGATGTTTTGCTCCTTCTCCGTCTTTTTATCAAGAAAGACCTTTTCAACCTTTATTTCGTAATCCGTTTCCGGAGTGCCGTCATACTTATGGTTTAGATCAAGCGCCATGACCCTTTTATGACCGGAAACAAGATTGCCGGTTGTCTCATTCCACACTATGCCGCCAAGAAATCCGACCCTTTCGAAGTTTCTTAATTGCTTCTGAATATCCTCCCTGCTATGTTTCTTGGGATTATAGGGAGCGAAGTTGATCTGCGATCTCTTGATGATAACCGTATCAGACTGCTTAATCTCTTTCATTGTTTCTATCGTAATCAATTAATATTTTCTCACTTAAAGGGAACTTCTCAAGAATCTTCTTCAAGTCCCCCGGATAATGCTCTCTCAGATAGGAAAAACACTCTGGATTAAATCCAACACCATTACTGGCCTTCTTACCATACCGGACAGGTTCGGGAAGACCCCTCACCTTCATGTATTGCAAAACCTCCTTGTTTGTCCAGTCCATAAGGGGATAGACCTTAGAACCTATCACAGCACCGTCCCTGTTCATCATCAGCCTTCGATTAAGGCTGTCAGCTTTCTTCATGCCTAAAAAGGAGTATTCTACACCTTCCCTGAGTTTCATGGCTCTGTCTATATCGGACAGCTTCAAAAGTCTTACCTTGGGGTTGGGAGCACAGAATGTCCCCGACCTCAGTATGTATGTCAGATTCCAATGCGGTATCTGAACGATCCTTACATTGTTATACTTTGTCTCAGCCCATCGCAGGTACCGATTGATATGCTCGAGGTCTTTGACAAAATACATGAAAACACAGATTATCTCTTTGAAATGTGGAGCCATCAAGTCAAGGAGGGCGATAGAATCCTTGCCTGCTGAAAAAAATAAGATTACCCTTTCGCTCTTCTGAGCGATGTCCTTGATGATTGTATTCGCTGTAGTAATCCTATCCACCCTCTTTGACAATCAAAAAAATTTAACCCCCGGCCATTCCAAGCCCCTGACGGATCTGGCGGTACTTCTGATTTCTCGTCACATACCTTCCACCACCGCCTGTCAAACTTCTACGGCCAATCACACCCCTGTTCCTGGATGCGCTCGTCCCTACTGCAATTCTTAACATCTTGCCTGTGTTTATTAATTAATAAAAAAAGACCATACCCCACCTAAGGAGTATGGCCTCTATGCCTGTTCTCTATTATATTCTTATTCGAGTATCTTTCCGAGATTATACACGATCTCTGACTCTACATATTCCTGTCCTTCGTACATATATACAAGGTCATTACCTTTCTCGTCTGTCAGGATCGTTATCCCTGCACCCTTGACCTCTACGAGCATTGAAGGTCTTGTGCCTTTGTATTCACCGGTCAGGAAGCGGATTGCATCGTACTGCACCGGCACGCATTCTACGCCCTGGGCATCAGGGGGCACATCCTTTGCCTTCATCCTTTTCCCCTCATACAGGTACTCTATGTACTTGTCTGCCGTTTTTGCCCGGATTTCCCTGGTTTCTTCTTTTTTCGTGCCTTCTCTGATCTCGTCAAAGAATTTTTGCTTAATACTTAGTGTTAGAATTTTCATTGTCGTTATTAATTAGTTGTTAGTTATTTTCAGATTACAAATATAAGAATAATTATCAAAATAGCAACATTAGTTTTCAACACCACTTGTAATAGACATAATATCAACATAATATATGCAACGAAAAAATAATTGAAAAATATTTTGAAAATAATTCAATATATTTTTGTTATATCAAATAAATATACTACATTTGCATTGTGAAACAACAGCAAGTTCTTTGAAGCCTCTGAAAATCTGACAGCGTGACACTCTATATAATAGCGATAACAGTACTCTCAGACCAGTTGCGAAAGCAGCAGTAATGAAAGTAAGCAGCGTATGTGTAAGTCTTATAAGTAGTGAAAGCAAGTAACAGCGTTGAGGCATCAGAGAAACAACTAACTAACAACGAAATGAGACAGGTTAAATTCACTTACGAAAATGGTACTGAAACCCTGCACAACGCAGAAAGCATCAGTACGATTACAATCGCGAGACTGGTAGGTCAGTCTGTTGCGTTTTGCGACAACGTCTACGACGAGCAAAAGAGAAAATATGCCAGAAAAGAGGCATCCCTCAGAATCGTAAAAGCAGAAATAAACTAAACAATACACAAACATTACCCCTGCAGAGCCAGCAGGTTCAATAAAACGGACACAAAAATGGAAACAACAAGGTATTACACAATCGTGAATCAGGCAATTATCGCATCTTTGAAAGAATGGCAGATAAGAGTCGACGGAACAACAGCAATCCGTACAACTTATTCAGAATCCGCAGAAAGAAAGCAGATGATAGCAGAGATGCTCAAAAGTGGTGATTTGAAATATAAGACAATCCGTGATTCTTATAGCGCAATCATCAAGGGAAGTTTGAGTGAGGCTGTCGAGAAACAGGTAATCAACCTCTTCAACGAAGCTGCAGAAGCAGAAAAAGTTGACGAGCACGGAACCTGGGATTTCGGTGCAGAGTTCGACAAAAAGGGCAGAGGATTTGCCTTGAACTGGGACCTCTACGGCGTAGGAAAGGACATTCACAGCAAAAAGTTGCTTATTGTCATTCAGGTGAGACAGTATGTCAAGGCGCACAAAGGTTACTTTCCTCAAATCCGCAAGAGTTATTTCCTGATAGGCAGAAACGAGGATAATCATGCTTTTGCACACGCGGTTGAAAGCAGGGTGATTCACGATGCAATCAATAAGGAAAAAGACGTTGTGAAAGCCGTTCAGGATTGGATTTTCGGTTGTGACTATAAGAAGGTAATCAGGCAGGGTGATCTTGCAATGATTCCGGTCAAGAGGCTCAACCCTGCAGCGGTGGTCCTTGAGGGTGAGAAACACCTTATTGAGAACTCACACGAACTGACAAGTTCGGATATTCGCAAGAACGGTGAATTGTACGCAATTAACCCACTTCTCGTTCATCTTCCCGGTACTCACCCGACCGTTCAGGCAACCGGTTGGTATAAGATCATAGTAGGCAAGCGTGCATCGCATTGGGATTTTGCAGCACCGACAATTGACTAAAATATACTATCTTTAATCCATGAAAAAAATTGAACGCTTCCTACTCTGCCGTAACCCCCTTGTCAAAGAGGGGGCTACTTATATACTCTGCACCCGGCCTGTTGTGCTCTTCACCGAAGACTTTGAAACAATTTTCGGTGAGGCAGATGAGGGTCTGAAACGCAGAGCTAAAGACTGGTATATAGCAACAAAAACTAAGAAATATGATTTTTGACGAAAGCAAGGCTATAGAGATCATACAGAAGCATAATCTCAGCGAAATAACTTTGAGGGTCTGGAAAACGAGAGGAACAATCCCGGACAAATACCGCAATGAAGATTATGTGAAGAGAGAGACAATCTCCTCAAGGGCAGACAAGATTATAGCCAAAAGAGTATGTAATATTCTTCTTATGAGCGAGATTAACACCGCTGTAATTTCAGAGATTGTCAATTGTCCTGAATTAAATGACATTGTCCGAGGTAAAAATTCATTTTCGGGTCCGGAATTGTTGTCTGCAATCAAGGAGATAAAACGCATTCGGATTGACGTTTTAAAGACCTTCGAGAGCTATAGCCCTCACAAGATGAACATACTTCTACATGATGAACGAATTAAGCCGTTTGCTATCTGTAGAAGTTTCAGCAAAAGAGAATTGCAAAATCTCCGCGAGAAAGGTCTTGATAATAAGAGCGATTTTGAGAAGCTGAAAGATGCATTTGTGAAATTTGCAATACAATTAAGCATAGATTAACATATTATGAAAATAGAACACATAACCTATAAGGGTAATTCAATCGTAAGAGACACAAATGAGGTACTCCCTTCAACTATCACGCATTTCAAGGCATTTCAGGAAGGGTCTGTGACAGAGAAAATAGAAAGGACAAACTTCACCTGTAAGGTGACTGTAGCAGATAATATTGCTATATTTGATCTTATCCAGAACGACATACCTTTCTGTACCAGCTTCTGCTGTTTCAAGGGAGAGGATAAGGAGGTCGTAATGTTATACTTGAAGGACCTCCTGTCAGGAATTGAAAAGAAGCCGGTTCTTCCAATACATCCCAAGTTAGACAAATTCATATATACAGTAATCATCCGACCTATCAATCCTGCAGATGCCATGACTGCCGGGGAAATTGAACTGTACATATATGATGCTATATACCGGGGAATGCTTGGCAGAGAAAAATAAAAAAAGAGAGGAGATTTCCTCCTCTCTCTGGTTAGTCGGAAAAACCGAACAACCACTTTTCCTAACTTAGTTTCAATTCCTTAAAGATACGATTACGGCTTCGCTACAATCCTTGTTATAATGGAAAGGCATTGAAACCGAGACGAAATTAAAAAGAAAATATTAAATAACAAAATATATGATAGAAAAAAACAGAAAGCAACTTGGACGACTTCTCGTCAAGTTACGCGAAGAAAAAGGGCTCACAAGATACGAGCTCTGGCAAAAGACGACCCGTGACGGAATGCCGGTACACTCCAAGACCCTTGGTGATATTGAGGAGGGAAGAAAGAACTACACAATAGACAGCCTTCTCAAATATA
>JALOCI010000125.1 GCA_023227835.1 Bacteroidales bacterium | reverse complement strand
CCAGCGCGACCAGCGCCGAGGTGAAGATTCGCACGATTACTCCTTCTCGTCGGACTGCCCCCCATCGGGTGATGGGCAGGCGAACCGCACCAGGCGGTGCGGAGATCAGGTCCCGGCCGGGACCACCCGCAGGACAGGCGTGGGCTGTGGCGCCGGCGGTCGGGTCATCGGACCCGCGAGCGCACCGAGGAGCCACGCCAGCACCAGGGCCAGGTAGAACGCGGCCGCGACGATCGAGCAGAAGACGCTGCGCCGGCGGTGGGTTGCCGCCTGGGCTGCCCAGAACGCCGCCGCGTACTGGCGTCCCGCGATCGACTGCGACCGGTACGGGTTGTGCTTGTCCAGCCACCGCTGCGCACGCCGGTGGGTCATCGGCCGGGGGAACGCGGCCTGCGGGCACGGGTTGGCGACCACCACGGGGCGGGCTGGCTTGCGGCCGCTCACGACAGGCTCCGCAGGTCACGCAGATCACGCAGGAACGGGGCGATCGCCTCCTCGGAGAGCCTGCACGCGCGGAGCGCCTTGACGACGGCCGCGTCGGACTCGGCAGCCTCGGCGGCCGCGAGGATGCTCATCGCCAGCTCGCGAGCCTCCGCGGGCGTCGACTGGCCTGAGTTCTGCCCCCACCGCAGAGTCACGAACGGCTCACCCGTGAACAGGGACACACCCGAGACCGACTCCAGCACCCCACCGTCGGCGCTCACGACGAGGTCCCATCCGAGGCGACCGTGACAGCCAGGACAGTGACGTCCTCCGGTCGGCGCCCGTACCGGGCCTGCGACTCACGCCACTGCGCAGCCACCGCCTGCGCCTCGGCGAGCGTGTCGCACGCCTCGGTCCAGTCCTCGCCGAGCAGCCACACGCCCCCCCGACGCTCAGCCACGAGCCAGGCCACAGGAACCGGAGCCGGAGCGGGGGCGAACCGGCCGGCCGAGGCGGCCTCAGCCAGGCCGGCCAGGTCCTCGGCGACCGCGGCCTCAGCAGCCTCCCGGCCCGTCCACGACCCGGGCCTCACGAGACACCGCTCAGGACCAGGCACTCCTCGGCGACCGCCACGCGCCCCCGCTCGGCGCCCTGGAAGAAGCCCCGGCGGCGGGTGGCCGACCGCCAGCCGGCCTCATCGGTGGGGATCGTGTGCTGACACCATGTCGTCAGGCCCGCCTCCCGGCAGGAGAACACCTCGAGCACCCAGCTGTCCCGACAGGGCAGGACAGTCCGTCTGGTCAGGCCCAGTGCGAGGGCCAACGCCGGGGTCAGCTCGGGCTCGGCCGCCCGAAGCGTGATGTGGGACTCACCCCCGACGACGTCGACCTCGACACGATCGACAGCCACGGCCTCGTTCTTGGCGCACGCGACCAGACCATCAGCCAGCGCCAGGAGAGCCCGCACGGTCGCGGTCATGACCCGGCCCCCGCACCGAGATCACCGGTCGGGGACGACAGGCCAAGCCCGTCGCCCCCGACCGGCCCAGCCGACCCACCCACCGAAGGAGACGACAGCAGGGTGTCGGCCGGATCCTCTACGGTCGGGACACCAGCACCAGGCGCGACAGCACCCGGTGCACCGACGACGGACCGGGCAGCAACCCGGGACCGTCCGACCGAAGGAGAAGACTCATGGGTGCTCCGAGCTACGCCGACGACGACACCGACCAGCTCCTCAGACGGGTCATCGACATAGAGAACGACCTGGTCCTGCGTCGGGCCGTCGAACAAGCCGCTCGCGGCACGCTGGCGACGGCCCTCGGCGATGGCAGCGCGCGCCAGTGGGAACCCGACACCGGCCGCTGACAACGACGCCGCGTCGGCGGAGACCGTGAGCACGCCGACGAGATCGCGAAGATCGCACATGAGTGCCCGCGCCTTCACCAGGGCATCGGGCGCCTCAGGGTCGATGCCGTGCTCACGAGCCAGGGCATCCAGCTCCGACATGCCGCCCACCGCGGTACGGTCGGCGGCGTGGAGCGTGCGCAGCTCGTGGCTGGCCTCGAGGTGCTGCGCCGCCGGGCGACCGACCACCGGCTGAGCGTGACGGCCGCGGTCCTCGCGCTCGGGGACCTCGCGCCGCCCGGGCCGATCAGCGAGCTGCTCAGGGCGCTTGTCCTCCAGGCCAACACCCTCGACCTCGTCACGACGAGGCTGAGTACCACGGTCCTCGCGCTTCATGACGTCGAATCCGATGTCCGCGAGCGCCTTGAGTCCCTTGAACTCGAGGTCTTCGGGGACGAGGGAGACACCGGCCCCCCGGACGCGTGACTGCCTCACCCACCGCGGAAGCCGGATCACGACGCACTCCGCACCAGCGGCTCGGCGAAGAACTCGCCAGCGGGGACGTCAAGGAGCCGTGCTGCGACCGTGATCTCCTGGTCAGTGAGCGGGCGACGTCCCGAGAGCTTCTGGGAAACGGCCTGCTGGGTGACGCCCAGAGCTTCGGCGAGAGCCTGCTGGGAGATCCTGCGTCGAGCCATCTCGGCCCTGATGTTGTCCGGCACGACGCTGCGCAATGTAGGCATGCAGGCAGTTGTAGCACAGTGCGGTGTCACACAACAAGCCGCAATCCACATCTCGGCGTGTCGAATTCACTCGTTCGAGGGTTGTTGGTCACAACGGCGCGGCGTACCGTGGGGACATGACCGTGAACGTCGTCCCCCTCGTGCCCCTCGACGATCTCTCGCTCAGCGAGCGCGTCGCCGCCAACATCCGCGCTGAGATTGCGCGCTTCGGGCTCCAGCAGACCGACGTCGCGCGGGCCCTCGGGATTAGTCAGCAGTCCGTCTCACTGAAGATCCACGGGAAGCGGCCGCTGTCTCTGGACGAGATCGAGGGCTTCGCTCGGCTCGTCGGGCTCAGCCCGGAGGATCTCGTCCGTGGCCGCTCGAGACCCCCGGGCGGGCCGGACGGGGGTTTGAGCGTTGCTGCTGAGCGCGCCCGAAGGGATTCGAACCCCCAACCTTCTGATCCCAAGGTTGGCCCGGCGGGCGTCGACGAGCTCACCGCACGGCGAGTCGACCGCGAGCGCCGGCTC
>JALOCI010000124.1 GCA_023227835.1 Bacteroidales bacterium | reverse complement strand
TGGGTGCCCATCGACCCCACCTACCCAACAAGCAGCTACGGGCGCCCGGAAAACTGGACGGCCCGCAAAACCCTAGCGGAGGGCTGAAAATGGCCGTTCTCGAAACTCTCGAAGGTGACAACATGGAACCGGAAATCCTGAACGCCGGGACATTCGGCGTCAACATGGCCCGCGCCTCCCTGAAGGCTTGGGAACCCTCCATGGCGGACGTTCTCAACCGCAAGCCCCGCCGGCCTGCCCTGACTTCCGGGATTCCCGCGAAGTTCCGCGCCGCGGCGGCCAACAAGGGAACCGCGACCCGTCGCCCCGTTCGCCGTCTTCCCGCTCGAGGCGCCGCCGGTGCCCGCCCTTGGGGCGGATCCTCGGGCCGCTTCGTCATGGTCGGCGACGAGTTCGACCCGGAGAGCCTCGAAGGTTGGTTGACTTCCGCAGTGAAGGGAGTCAAAAAGGCCGCTTCCGCTGTCGGTTCTGTCGGATCTGCCATCGTGCGCCCCGTCGCATCGGTCGGAATGAACATCGCCCGTTCGGCGGCGCCTGTCGTCGGAACGGTCATCGGTAGCGCGGCACAGTCTTCCGGGATTCTGTCCATGTTCGGAATCGGCGGATCGGCGGCCGCTCCGGCAGATGCAGGAGCGGGAGGCGTGACGTATACGCAACCATCGGCGACCACCGGCGGCATTCCTCCGATCTACTTGATTGGCGGCGGTGCTCTCCTGCTGGTTCTGCTGCTCAGGAAGTAGGCGCGAAATGCATGTCCTACTTGGCGCAGAAATGAGCGAGGAAGAAATACGCGGACGGCGCGCCGCTGCCGCGGCTGCTGGAGCTCTTTCGACTGCCGCGGCAAAATCCGCCCAAGCATCGGCGCAAAGTCGCGCTGCTGATGCTGGACGCGCTCAGGGTACAGCATCCGGCGAAGCGGCCCGTGTGGCATCCTTGCAAGCGGTGTACGCGGCATCTGTACCGGCATCGTCCTTCCCGAAATGGATCATCCCTGTCGGAATCGGCGGCGCTGTTGTCGTGTTCTTTTTGGCTCGTCGTGGAGGGGGCAAAAATGGCAAGTCTCGTCGATAAAATCAAAGACGCATTGCGCGATTCGACAAATCAAGAGCTTGCGAAACTCGCGCCGAAACAAGAGGCCGCCGCAACATCTTCGGCGCTTCCGAAATGGATCATCCCTGTCGGAATTGGCGGGGTGGTTCTCGCTTTTCTGATGTATGGGGGAAGCAAGCCCAAGCGGCGGCACAAATGAGTGACACGCCCGCAGTGCGCGCCGTTCCGTCTGGTACGCCTGTCGTGGTTCAAACCCAGGCGGCGCCGTCCCTCCTGCAAAGGATTCTCCCGCCCCTGGCGTGGGTAGCTGTCGGCTTTGCCATCGGGTACTACCAGGGAAACCAGTCTGGAAAGCGTAAGGGGGCAAGCCATGGCGGCGCTATCTGATGCGATTGGATTCGAAGCCGCCGTTCGTGCATTACGCGACCAACTGAAAAAGACTGATCCGTCAATTTTTGGCGCGTGGAAGGATGACCAGTTCCGCCGGTATTTGGTCCAGTACATGGCCGCGGCGAAGCAATTCGGCGCCGGGGTTTCCATGAATCCAGCACCCGGGAAGCCATCGTTTGCCGCTTTCGTTTCTGTCCTGCAAAATGGTCTCGGAGCTCCGCAAGAAACGGCAAAACGCTTCCTTGCTGGCGTGGTCCGTCTCTATGCTGCTGGCGCTCTCTCGTTTGAGGTGTTTTCGCCATCCCTCACGGAAACACGCGTTACGCAAGAAAAGGCCGCGGCTGCTGCCGATCCGTCGATTCTTGACCGGCTCAAGGGATCCGCTGATAACGTGGCGAAGATCGCGCAGTATTACCCGTATTTCCTCGCCGGCGCTGGCATCCTTGTCGCCGGGTTCGTCGCGTGGCCCTATCTCCAGGCCGCCCGCGCGCCCGCTAAGGTCGCGAACCGCTTCGCATGAGCCGCGCCGCCATCAAGCGGGCCGAACGGATTCGGGCCGCCTTCCAGGGCGAGGCCGTCGATTCCGCGCAGGAAGTGCGGAAGCCGGCGCCGCTGGTCCTCGTGGCGCTCGGCCGGGCCGTCGCCATCGAGTACGAGTCGGACAAGCTCAACGGCGGCGGGGACGGAACGAAATCCACCTACCGGCACGAGTTCGCCCCCGGCGACGTGCTCGCGACCGACCAGGACGGCCGGACGCTCTACGTTCTCGGTCCACGGCTGCGCGTGAACTCGCGCGGGATTGTGGATTGATTCCGGGCAGTGTTGATAGAATTTCCTCCGATTGTGGATAGATCGGGGATAACCTGTTGAAAAGGGGTTGACAGTGCCGAAATCCGAAAGTATTCTCCTACTCAATCCGGGGCCGCGCGCCCGCGTCATCATTCCAACGAACAAGGGGCGACAGATGGCCACGAAGAAGAAGAGCAAGAAAGGCAAGATGCCCGCAGCCCTGAAGGCCTATTGGGCCAGGATGCGGGAGAACCCCAAGAAGAAGCGCAAGTCCAAGAAGCACAAGACCCGCAAGAACCCCACCCCGGCGCGCCGCACGGCTCGCAAGGCCGGCGGGTTCATCAAGTCCGCCGGAAGGCAGACCATGCCCCTTCTCGTCGATGCCGGCTTGGGCCTGCTCGGCTACGGCGCCGCCCGCATGATCGCGAATCAAGCGGCCCGCATGTTCCCCCGCAAGCCCACCGACACGAAGGACCCGTTCGTCCTGCGCATGGTCGGCGTGGTCCAGTTCGCCGCCGGCGCCTTCCTGGCGATCAAGGTTCCCAAGGCTCGCGGGGTCGGCCTCGGCCTCTGCATCGCCGGCCTTCAGGACGGAATCCGCCGGAACGTCCCCGTCCTCGCGCCGTACCTCGGCAGCGACGACGAGACGATGCTCGCCTACCAGCCCATCGAGGCGCCCGTCGATCTCAACGGCGATTACTACATGTCCGCCCCGGTGGACATGGGCGCCGACGACAACTTCCTCGCCGCCCCCGTCGATCTCGACGGCGACGAGTCCGAACGCTACGGCTACTGATCCAGTAGCCGAGCCTCCACCCTCTCCACCTCTCGAACGGAGT
>JALOCI010000123.1 GCA_023227835.1 Bacteroidales bacterium | reverse complement strand
GAGCCGTGAAAATGCCGATCCCGACCACATTCGCGGCCTGGAACACAAGCGCGCGCTCGGATACGGTGTTCCCGTTGACGAAGGCCGAGACGATGCTACTGGTAGTCGAAATGGTGTTGACCTTGCCGCCGCTGGCAGGCGTCATCATGACCGAATCGAGCCAACCCGCCACCGTGAGCTCGCCTTTGCGCGTGCCGGTGTCAACGGTCGTGGGCCACGTCTCACCGAGCGCCTGTTTCTGGACCGTGACGGCGGTGACCTTATGCTCTAGCGTCTCCAGCCCGGCGGCGATGTTGAGGCCGTCGACGAGGACGTAAGTGATGTCTTTACTCGCCTGCGTGGTCATCGCCGGTCACCTCCTCAAAGCCGTTGGCGAGCCAGCTGCCGACAATCTCCGGGTAGGGAGCGGCGAGAGTCTCTCCCGCCTCGGCTGTAGCCCAGGTCACATCGTCGAGACGGCCGGCCTTAGCCTTGCGGTAGTCGGCGACCGTCGCTGGGTAGATCGCATCCACCCTCGTCGTGAATTGTCTGGTCATATGCACCTCTCAGGCGGGGGTGAACTCGGTGGACACTGTGATGACAAACTCGATTTCGGTAACCCGGTCGCCGTTTTCGATCGGCTCCACTGTCTGAGTAACCTTCCAGGTCGAAACGACGGCATCTTCGACGCCAAGCGCGGAGAGTGCGGTGGCCGTGGTCGAATTCGAGGTGGTGATCTGATCCACAACTTGCTCGAAAATGGCCAGCGCGCGGTCGCGGGCGACCTTGATGGCCGCTTCGCCAGAGCCCGGCGCGCTCGCCTTGATGTAACACGGCACGGGGTAGCCCTCACGGATACGCCCGCGCGGCATAGTCTCGTACTGTCCGTCGGCGTTGATCGGGTCAATGCCAATGATGCAGCACTCGGCTCCCGGATCGACCCAACCGCTTGCAATGGTCACGCCGGCGAGTCCGACCCGCAGTTTCAGCAGTGCCGTGAGCTTGTCGAGAAAGTCACCGACGGTGGTAACGGCGCCCATGTCAGGCCACCGGAAAGTCGCGCTCGTTGTACATGCGGAGCGCTTTGACTACCTCGGGGTACGAGTACCAGTTCTCCTGATATCCGTCGCCGCGAGTGAAGCTCATAGAGACGCCGCCCATGCCGTAGGAGTCGGCGTTGGCCGGTACGTCGCTGGTTTTCATCTCATTGATGCAGACAATCAGAGCTGCGCGTTTGATCATGGCCGGCACGCTTGCCCAGCCGTGCGTATAGCTGACAAGCACGTTCTGGCGGCCACTCGCGAAGATACCCGAGCGACGAGTGACCACGCCGGTGAGCGCGTCGATGGCCAGGCCGCCGCTGTAGTCGGTGGTGCTCAACTCGCCAGCGGTAAGCGCGGTGCCGTCGATGCTGATGGCGGTGACGGCGGTGACGCGGTGGTTCCGCAGAATGAGACTCGCGGAGCCGTCGCCATCGTAGGCCTCTGTGGTAACCGTGGTGGGCACGAAGGCGACGCCGCAGATCTTCTCGAAGGCGGCGCGGATCTCTGACTCTTTCGCGGCGATTGCAGCGGCCGGGTAGGTGGTCGCAGACGCGAGCTGGAGTTTGTCGAAGGCGCGGGCCTCCGCCACCGAGAAGAGCACGGAGCCGTACGTGTAGCTGGCCGCCGCGCTGGTGCCGCCGGCCGTGGTCAATGTGACGTTTACCGTGCCCGTGCCGGCCGGCGCGACAGCAACCGCGAGAGTGGCGGAGTGGCTGGCGAAGTAGGTAGCCGGGGTGGCGCCGAACGCGATCGAGGTCGCCGTGTGCAAGTCTGTGCCGACGATCGTTACCGTCGTGCCGCCGGCTACGTCGCCACTGCTAGGAGTTAGGGATGTGATGGCGGGGACGGCCATGCGTTAGACGACGATCGCCGTGAGCGAGAATGTCACGGACTGCCCGTGCGCACCCGCGTCAACGAGCGTGTAGCGGCCGCGAATTTGCGGCCCCCACAGGTACGGCTTGGTGACGCCGGCCGCGCAATCGGCCGTAACGTCGAACGAGGTCGCCGCCGGCGCCGACATATCGAGAACGGCGTAGTGTTGGATGTCAGCCGAATCACCGGCCACCTGCGTGAAGTGGATCGCGTTCAACCACGTGGCGCCGTCGGGACCGAGAACATCCACGTAGACATCCAGGACGTCGCCGGCCACGCCGGCCGTGGCCGTAACGTCAAGCAAACAGACAGCCCGCTTCCACGGGAAACTGCGTGGCGTGTATGCGGTGCCGGCGCTGTTCGCGACTGCGGTTGTGCGCGCTGCGGAGGCGAACAGCGTTATAGCGTGGGCGTGTGCCATGTCACTTCACCTCGCCTAGTTGTCGCCCATGAAGATCCAGTTGACGGTGATCGTGCCGTTCAGGATCAGGTTGCAGGCGGTACCGGCCACGTTGTGATCCGCGTCGTCGACGAGCAGGTTGACGAACAAATCCTTGGCCGTGCTCGTGCCGTCGAGGATGGCGTGCTCGGTGGCGGTTGAGACACAATCGCCGGTCGTCGCGCCAGCCGCTGCCTGCGGGGTGGCGGTCTTGGGGATGATGTCTGCCTCGGTGGAGGTAAGGTCGGCGTCGTTGGTGGCGGTCACTGTGCCGAGAGCGATGTCGCCGTCCCAGTCGTCGTTCACGCCGGCGCTCGACTTGGTGATAGCGAGGTCGGCGACGGCCGACTGCATGTAGATGTAGCCCTGCGGGAAGTCGTAGATCTTCAGCCCGCCATAGGCGATGACATCCGCCTCGTCGGTGAGCGCGACGGCTGCGTTCGTGAGCGTGAACACGCTGGTCTTGAAGTAGCCGAAGCCACGCTCGGAGACCGCCACGCCGGTACCCGCCACGACGCCCAGCCCGCCCGTGTAGGCGGTGGTCGGCACGCCGTCGAGGATGTTCAGCTCGGCGGCGGTGGAGGTCACCTGCGTACCGGCAGCCGCGCCGATGTAGAGAGCGGCCGTGTGGACCTCGTCGAGGTTCTTGTCTGTGCCAAGAACGGCTGTCTTGCTGGCTTCAGCAACGCCCACGCCGCCGGTGCGATCGTTGTAGTTCAGCTCGGCCGCGCTCGCGGTAACTTGCGTCTCTGAGC
>JALOCI010000121.1 GCA_023227835.1 Bacteroidales bacterium | reverse complement strand
CGTTGTAGGTTAGGACGTGGTGCTGCCACGAGCCGTGACCGGCGCTACTCACTGAAGCGTACGCATAATTGCTGCCGCTGCCGATGGACCACGTGAAGTAGTTGGTCGCTGAGGAGAGGTAGCCGCGAGCGCCCTGATAGGTGCCGCCGCTGATGCCGTAGAACAGGTCCGTGTTGGTCGACGTCTCCGATGGACAGTAGATCCACATCTCGATGGTGAAGTCGGCGTCGCTCGTGATTGGGGAGCTGGCGAAGGTGCCGTAATCGCTTGTCCCGTCCGAGACGAGGCAGTAGGGGTCGCCCGCCGAGCCGTCACCGTCCCAGCCCGAGGAGTCGGTCCCGGCGAACCCGCCGGAACCCTGATAGAGCGTGATGTCGTTGGAGCCGACGTTGTCGGCCCACGTCGTCGTCAGGGGATCGTTGCTCGGTGCGCCTGAGCCGGTCGCGAGCTTGGCGACCCACTCGGCGGCGAGATTGGCGGTCACGAGGGCCATGGCGCTAGCTCCGGTTCACGGTGTTGGTGCCGGTCCAGGGTTCGCCGTTGTTGGCGGCGTCGCCCAGATTGCGGCCGATGGTCTGGGTCAGCGAGACGTTGAACGTGTTGCCGGTGACGGTGTTGCCAGTGGAGTTCTCGCCTTGGAACCACACACAGCCGAGGATGTTGTCCTCGCCGTGCCAGATGAACGTGTTGCCGGTGATCGTGCCGTTCGCGCCGTGGGTCACGAACATGCCGGTGCTTCCATCGGCGACGATGCCGCCCTCGGCGGTGTCGAAGTCGAAGGTGTTTCCCGTGACTTCGAGGTTCTGG
This sequence comes from Bacteroidales bacterium, assembly GCA_023227835.1. GTDB lineage: Bacteria > Bacteroidota > Bacteroidia > Bacteroidales > UBA932 > Bact-08. The sequence goes on along the minus strand of JALOCI010000121.1, from coordinate 2,453 downwards.
TCGTAGGAGAACCCGGTGTAGTTGGGGTAGATGGCTCCTTCGGTGCAGCAGTAGAAGGTGTTGTTCTTGATGGTGACGTTCTTCGGCCACTCAAGGGTGATGCCCTGTCCCCACGCCGTGCCCTTGGGGTCGACCCCGGCGCCGTGGATGGTGCAGCCCTCGACGAGCACGCCGTCGGCCTGCGTCGAGTCGGCGTAGCAGGCGAAGTCAAGGCCCTGGACGTTGGTCGGACGGACATGACAGCCGGTGAAGGTGACGCTCTTCCACCACGAGGCCGCGTTCCCGTATGTCCAGACCTCGACTCCCATGCGCTGACTGCCCGCCGCGACGCCGTTGGTGACGCCGATGTCGCAGCCGTCAAAGGTGACGGTGTCGACGGTGTTGTTCGCGGCATAGATGGAGACGGTGTTCTCGCGGTGCGTGTTGTCGGCCGAGCCAGTCCACGCCGTGCCAAGGCTGCGCTCGAACTCGCAGTCGGTGAACGTCAGGTTGGCGAGGTCGTAGCCGTCGCCGAGGTTGACCGTGGAAGAGTTGTGCGCGTCGGACTCCGCGCCGCCGCCCCGGAAGTGGCAGCGGGTGAAGCTGCTGCCGCTCGCGCCGTCGGTGTTGGCGAGGCCGGAGACGCCCGCCGAAGCAGGGCCTATCTTGAGGTCGGTGAACGACGAACTTGAGCCGAACCACACCTGACCCTGTAGCCACGCCGTCGTCATGCCGCTGCCGACGAACGTGGTGCCGTCGGGCACGGTGAGGGCGGACGAGAGCAGGTAGGTGCCTGCCGGGAAGTACAGGCCGTCCTTGCCCGCCGCCTTGTAGGCCGTGACGGCGGCGAGGATGTCGGCCACGCAGTCGGACTCGCCCGTGTTGTCGCAGCCGCCGTCGGTGACGGCATCGTAGTAGTCGAGCGCGTGCTTGACGAATGGAGCCTGCATCACTCCATGCTCCCGTCGCCGCCGGTGTAGCCGTTGTCGAAGACGTTGCCGCTGCCGGTCGCGCTCGCAGCGAAGGCCACGGCCTTGGGCAGGTGGAAGTGGCAGTTCGTGTAATCCGAGTCGGTGAACGGCATCTCGCAGTACGAGCTGATGCTGCCGCTGGGCTTCGTCCAGTGCTCGCCGATGAACGTGTCGTGGCCGCCCGTGGCGTGCGACCCGCCGGCGACGAAGCACCAGGGCTGGTTGTTCTCGGCGCCGAGCGTCCAGGTGTTGCCGTCAAAGGTGCAGTAGTTGAGGTTCGCGGCCGAATTCCACGGCGAATCGGCGTGCGCGTCGGCGCCGTGATCGTTGTAGGAAAAGTCGAAGACGTTGTCCTTGAAGGTCATGTAGTGGCAGCCCTTGGTGGTGTAGCTGAAGTTCAGCCACGCGGAGCCGCAGCGCCCGACCTTGTTGTTCGAGAAGGTGGACTGCCCGACGTCGGTGTCGGAGGCGTACGGGTAGACGCAGCCGAACTCCAGCCCCATGAGCCACGACGACGGTTCGATGCCCTCGACGGTGGCGCCCGAGCCCTCGAAGAGGCAGCCGTCGACGACGAGGCCCTCGACGCCGCGCACGACGCCGCCGACGGTGATGCCGTAGGGCGATCCCGGCGTGTCGCTGGGGAACATGTCGCACGAGAGCTGCTGAGAACCAGAGCCCTCGAAGGTGCAGTCTTGGAAAGTGAAGTCGTGCCACCAGCCGCCGCGCCCGTTGAGCTCTACCTGCATCCGCGTCTGGGGCTCGAACCAGCAGCGCGTGAAGGTGACGTCGTGGATCGTCTTGCCGGTCACGCTCGTGTTCCACATGTGGAAGGCGTTGGCGAGGCCGGTGCTGGCGTAGGAGCAGGTCGCGAAGACGCAATCCTCGAAGACGACGTTGTAAATGTCGGCGTCGGGCGTGCTCGAGCGGCCGAGCCACATGGCAACGGTCTCGTGGCCGCTCACGGCGGCGTCGCCCTCGAAGCGCACGCCGGAGTAGACGACGTCGTGGGTGCCGCCGTAGATGACGTGGTTCGTCAGCGTCGAGGTCGTCGTCGGCTTGCGGCAGCCGTAGGTGGGCTCCGGCAGCGGGTCCGGCGACGGCGGTATCAGTTCGGGGGCGCTTGAGTAGACGCGGGCCATGAGGTCGTCCACCTCCATTCTCAGGGTGTCGAGCCGGGCGCCGTAGTCACCTGCCTCGATGGCGGCGACACGGCCGGTCAGGTTGGAGACGGCGGCGGCCAGTTCGACGTCCTTCGTCTCCAGGGCGTTGACGCGCGTCTCGAGCGCGACGAGGCGGTTCGTGAACGAGGCGAGGCTGTCGGCGGGCTTGGCCACTAGTGCCGCCTCCGGTAGAGCTTCAGCCAGGTGAGCATCTTGCCCCACCACGGCGGTTTCGTCGCCGGGACCGGGAGGTCGATCGTGAGCGGCTTCGTCACGCCCCCCGTGACGGCCTTCCACGGGTAGTAGGCACCGGGGCAGGCGGTGGCGTTGACGTCCCGGTGGC